>NZ_JACYVT010000002.1:0-708429 GCF_014842725.1 Pseudomonas sp. CFBP 13602
GCAGGCGGTGCGGGCGGCGCAGGCGGGGTCGGCGCCGTGCTCGGTCCGGCTGGTGGCAGGGTCTGCACCGGCGGCCGGGGCTCCGGTTCGGACGGGCGCTGCACGGCGCAGGCACTCATGCCCAGGGCCAGGCCGATCACGGCCATTCGAGCTAAACGGTTCATGGCATCTCTCTAAAGGTCGGGACTGTCGATCAGCAATTGCTGCACGGCGGCGCTGTCACTGGCAATCGGCGCACCGCGTGCCAGCCATTCGCCCTGAGTGGGCTGGCCGGCCCTGGATATCCGGGCGATGAGTTTGACTTCGGCAAAGTTCGACAGTTTCAGCTGTGGCATCATCGCGTCGCTGTCCGCCAGCTCGACCTGCGCCGGGAGGTCAGCGACCGTCAGGCGCTTGACCGCCAGCGGCATCGGTGGCCCGGACACCGCGCGAGCAAAGACGAACACGCTGTCACCCGGCTGCACCTTGGCGACCAGCGCGGGCGCCAGCGTCACCCGCACCTTCAACCCGGCGCGTGCTGGCGTGGGCCGGGAGGCTGGCGGTGTGTCGGCGGACGCCAGTTGGCTACGAGCGCGCGCGATTCCAGCCTGCAATGCCGTGCGTGCCGGGTCCGCATCCGGCAACGTTGCCAGCAGCCGCTCCCAGTAGCCGATGGCTTGTTCGAAGCGCTGGCTCTCGAAGGCGGCGATGCCGAGCAAGCCAAGGCTGGTTGGCTCCTTCGGATCGCCCAGCAGTGCTTCGTCGGTCAACGCCTGGATGGGTTCGGACCACTGCTTGCCCGCAGCAAAATACAGCGCCTGCGCCCACTGCCCCAAAACCTCGGGCTGCCGCCCGGTCAGGGACGCCGCACGCTCGAACAGCGCGGCTGCTTGCGCTGGGCGATTCTGCGCCATGTAGGTTCGTCCCAGGATGTAAATGCCCTCTACGGCCTCTGGCTGCATCTGCACCGCCTGCTCCAGGCGCGCCGTCATCTGCGCCACGGACGTGGGCGGCACGGCGAACTCGCGGCTCAACTCGACCTGGTCGCTGGCGCCGTAATGCAGGTACAGCACCAGCCCCACGACCGGCACCAGCAGCGCCGCGGCCAGCGGTACCGCGCGGCCCAGGCGGACATCCGACGCCGTCTGGCTGCCGTCGGTATCGGTAAGCAGCTCACGGGCCGCTTCCGCCTGGCCGCTTTCCAGCTGTGCGGGAGTCAGCACACCGGCCCTTTGCTGGGTGTTCAGCTCGGCCAGTCGCTCTTGGTACAGCGCCACGTTGAGTGCCGTACGGTCTTGCTCGGGCTGCTCGCGACGAGCCCGCAGCAACGGCACCAGCACGAAACTCAGTGCAACCAGCAGCAACAGCCCGGCAGCGAGCCAGAAATCGATCATGGGCGGTCTTCATCCAGCGGTTTTTGGGCAAGCAAGTCAGCCAGGCGTGCCCGCTCGCCCGGGTCGAGATCGCGCGGGCTGGTGGCCGGTTGCCGACGTCGGCGGCGCACCGTCACCGCGATCACGCCCAGGCCAGCCACGAGCAAGGCCGCCGGGCCGAACCAGAGCAGCCCGGTGCGCGCGGTCAGCGCCGGTCTGTAGCGGACGAATTCGCCATAGCGGTCGACCATGAACTCGATGATCTGCTCGTCGCTCTTGCCTTCGGTCAACAGCCGATGAATCTCGCGGCGCAGGTCGCCGGCAATGGGCGCGTTGGAATCGGCGATGTCCTGGTTCTGGCACTTCGGACAACGCAACTGCTGAGTCAACTGGTGAAAGCGCTCGCGCAAGTCGTCATTGGCGAACCTATAGGTGTCGATGGCGGCGTGCGCCGCTCCGGCCAGGCTCGACAGCAGCACGCAGGTCAGCAGCCAGCGTTTCAGGTTCATGGTCGGGCCTCGTCGAGCAGCGCCTGGTACAGCGGCGCCAACTGCTCGCGCCATACGGTCTGGTCGATGACACCCACCCACTTGTGGCGAATCACCCCGCGGGCGTCGATAAGAAAGGTCTCCGGCGCGCCGTAAACGCCCAGATCAAGGCCCAGAGTGCCGTCCTTGTCATTGATGTCCAGCGCGTAGGGGTTGTGATAGTCCGCCAACCAGCGGCGCGCGGCTGCGTTGTCATCCTTGTAGTTGATGCCGTAGATCAGCACGCCCTGCCGGGCCAGCGTGTTGAGCAGCGGATGCTCGACCCGGCAGGCTACGCACCAGGTGCCCCAGACATTGACCAGTGCGGGTTTGCCCAGCAGGTCGGCGCGGGTCAATGTCCGTCCGCCCTGGGTATCGGCCAGGCTGAACGCGGGAAACGGCTTGCCGATCAGCGCCGACGGCAGCTGTGCCGGGTCCAGGTGGAGGCCGCGATACAGCAGCACCGCCACTATCAGGAATGCGCCCAAGGGCAGCGCCAGCAGCCAACGCTTCATGCCGGGGCTCCTTTGCCGAGTACGTCACGCACGCGCGCTTTGACCTTGAGCCGATAGCGCTTGTCCAGCGCGGCGAGCAATCCCCCCAGCCCCGTCAGCAACCCGCCCAGCCAGATCCAGCGCACGAACGGCTTGACGTGGATGCGTACGGCCCACGCACCGTTTTCCAGCGGTTCACCCAGGGCAACGTAGAGGTCGCGGGTAAAACCGGCGTCGATGCCTGCCTCGGTCATCACCGATTGCTGAACGGTGTACAAACGCTTTTCGGGATGCAGCAAGCTGACCTGTATACCCTCGCGCAGGACCTGGATGCTGCCACGCTGAGCGGTGAAATTCGGCCCGCGATGAGACTCGGCACCGTTGAAGATGAATTGATAGCCACCCAGTTCCACTGCATCGCCCGGTGCCATGCGCAGGTCGCGCTGGGCACTGTCGTGGCTAGACAGCACCACGCCCAAGGCACAGACGGCGATGCCCAAGTGGGCCAGTTGCATGCCCCAGTAGCTGCGCGGCAAGCCAGCCAGGCCTCGGCGAAAGCCCGTGTGACGGGTCTTGTCGTGCAGGTCGCGGGCACCGGCCAGCAGCACCCAGGCAGCCAGGGCAAAGATGGTCAATACCGGCCAGGCAAAATCCCCCAGGCACCACGCTGCCAGCGGCGCCAGCAAGGCACTGCCAATCAGTACTGGCACCAGCATGCCGCGCAGCCAGGCCGTTGGCGTGTGTTTCCAGCGCACCAGCACACCGACCGCCATGGTCAGCATCAGCAGCGCCATCAAGGGCACGAACAGCGCATTGAAATAGGGTGGGCCGACCGACAGCTTGGCGCCGGTCAGGGCATCCAGGGCCAGCGGATACAACGTACCCAGCAGAATCATGGAGGCGGCTACCAGCAGAATCAGGTTATTGCCCAGCAGCAGGGTTTCGCGCGACCACAGGCCGAAGCCCACGTGACTCTTGACCACCGGCGCGCGCAGCGCGAACAGGGTCAGCGAACCACCCACCACGAACAACAGGAAGATCAGGATGAACACCCCGCGCGTTGGGTCGGAAGCGAACGCGTGCACCGAGGTCAGCACGCCCGAGCGCACCAGGAAGGTTCCCAGCAGGCTCAGGGAAAACGCGGCGATGGCCAGCAGCACCGTCCAGCTCTTGAACACGCCGCGCTTCTCGGTGACCGCCAGCGAATGGATCAGCGCGGTACCCACCAGCCAGGGCATGAACGAGGCGTTCTCCACCGGGTCCCAGAACCACCACCCGCCCCAGCCCAGTTCGTAGTACGCCCACCATGAGCCCAGGGTGATGCCGATACCCAGAAAGCTCCACGCCACCATCGTCCATGGACGTGACCAGCGTGCCCAGGCCGCGTCCAGCTTGCCGCCCAGCAGCGCGGCAATGGCGAAGGCAAAGGCCACCGAAAAACCGACGTAGCCCATGTACAGCATGGGCGGGTGAACGATCAGGCCAATGTCCTGCAGCAAAGGGTTGAGATCGCGGCCGTTGGCGGGAATCTGCGGCAGCACCCGAGCGAAGGGATTGGACGTCAGGATCAGGAACAGCAGGAAGCCGACGCTGATCATGCCCATCACTGCCAGCACCCGCGCCAGCATCACCTGCGGCAACTGCCGCGAGCCGATCGACACGGCGAAGGTCCAGCCGCCCAGGATCAGCGCCCACAGCAGCAACGAGCCCTCGTGGGCACCCCATACCGCGCTGAACTTGTAGTACCAGGGCAAGGCGCTGTTGGAGTTTTCGGCCACGTAGCGCACGGAAAAGTCGTCGTTGAGGAAGCTTGCGGCCAGGCAGGCGAACGCCAGCACCAAGAACGTGAACTGGCCCCACGCAGCTGGCCGCGCCAGGCCCATCCACAGCCGGTCGCCGCGCCAGGCACCAACCAACGGCACACTGGCCTGCACCAGAGCCAGACACAGCGCCAGGATCATCGACAATTGGCCCAGTTCGGGCACCAGCAGCGCAGCGATCATGGCGAAGCTTCCATTCGGCCAGAGTCTTTCAAGGCTTTGGTGACTTCCGGGGGCATGTATTTCTCGTCGTGCTTGGCCAGTACCTCGTCCGCCTGCACCACGCCGGCAGCGTTCAGGGTGCCGAGGGCGACGATGCCCTGACCCTCGCGAAACAGGTCGGGGAGGATGCCGCGGTAGGTGATGGTGACGCTGCGCTGGAAGTCGGTAACCACGAAGCGGACATCCAGCGAGTCGCCGGAGCGCTGCAGCGAGCCCCGCTCGACCATGCCGCCGGCGCGAATGCGCGTGCCCACCGGCGCCTCGCCATTGGCGATCTGGGTCGGCGTGTAGAACAGGTTGATGTTCTGCTGCAATGCACCCAGGGCCAGGCCCACGGCAAGCGCGACACCTGCCACCAGGGCGAGGATGAGCGTCAGGCGTTTTTTGCGTAGCGGATTCACGGTCGACCCTCCCGACGCAGACGTCGCGCTTCCTGTTGCAGGTGACGCCGCCGGGCCAGCAGCGGCCCGGCCACGTTGACCACCAGCACCAGCAGGCACAGGCCATAGGCCGACCAGACGTAGACGCCGTGGCGCCCCATGCTCAGAAACTCGCCGAACGAATCGAAGCTCATGGCGCGGCCTTCGTTTTCAAGGCACCGGCCAGGTACTCCCGGACCCAGCGGCTGCGAGCTTCGCGTCTGAGCACCTCCAGGCGCATGCGCAACAACAGCACGGCGCCGAAGAAACAGTAGAAGCCGAGCACCGTGAGCAGCAGCGGCAACCACATCTGCGCGGGCATCGCCGGTTTTTCGGTCAGGCTGAACGTGGCGCCCTGATGCAGGGTGTTCCACCACTGCACCGAATACTTGATGATCGGAATGTTGACCACGCCGACGATGGCCAGTACCGCACAGGCCTTGGCCGCGTTCTCGCGGTTGCCGATGGCCTGCCCCAGAGCAAGCAGTCCCAGGTAGAGAAACAGCAGGATGAGCATGGAGGTCAGGCGCGCATCCCAGACCCACCAACTGCCCCAGGTCGGTTTGCCCCAGATGGCCCCCGTGGCCAGCGCCAACACGGTCATCCAGGCGCCCACCGGCGCAGCGCATTGCAGCGCGATGTCGGCGATCTTCATCTTCCACACCAGCCCGACCACGCCGGCCAGCGCCATCATCACGTAGCAGGACTGGGCAAGCATGGCTGCTGGCACGTGAATGTAGATGATGCGAAAACTGTTGCCCTGCTGGTAATCCGGCGGCGCGAAAGCCAGCCCCCAGACAACGCCCGTGCCGATCAGCAGTGCCGCCGCCGCGCTCAACCACGGCAGCAGGCGTCCGCTCAGGGCATGGAATGCCTTGGGCGAGCCGAGCTTGTGAAACCACGTCCAGTTCATCACCTTGTTCTTCATGACCCCGTATCCAAAAGCATGAGCCAGACGCACACGCGGCCTGGCCCGTTCATTCGCCGACACTGATCTTCAGCCCCGCCGCGATGGCGAAAGGCGCCAAGGTCACCGACAACGCTGTCAGGCTGCCCAGCCACAACAGGTAACCCGTGGCTGGCAGCTGCTGCAACGACGCCTGCAGGGCGCCACTGCCCAGAATCAGCACCGGGATGTACAACGGCAGCGTCAGCAGCGCCAACAGCAGGCCGCCGCGCTTGAGCCCGACCGTCAACGCCGCCCCCACTGCGCCGAGCAGGCTGAGCACCGGGGTGCCGAGCAGCAACGACAGCAACAGCACCGGCAGGCAGCGCTCGGGCAGCCCGAGCATCAGCGCCAGCAGCGGGGAGACGAGCACCAGCGCCAGCCCGGAAAACAGCCAGTGCACCAGCACCTTGGCCAGCACCAGCAAGGGCAGTGGATGTTCGGACAATATCCATTGTTCCAGCGAACCGTCCTCCAGATCGCTGCGAAACAGGCCGTCGAGTGACAGCAGCACGGCCAGCAGTGCCGCTACCCATACCAGGCCGGGGGAAAGACCTTGCAGCACTTGCATCTGCGGACCCACGGCCAGCGGGAACAGCGCGATGACGAGGGCGAAAAACACCAGCGGGTTGGCCAGCTCGGCGGGCCGTCGACACAGCAGCCGTGCTTCGCGCTTGAGCAACAGGACGAAAACACTCATGCCGCCTGCGCGTCCAGTTCCAGCCGCCGGTAGCTGCCGGGGGTCTGCGCCAGCAGATGGTGGGTGGTCAGCACGACCATGCCGCCTCGCTCGCAGTGTCCGACCAGGTGCCGTTCCAACTGCTCCACTGCCTGTGCATCGAGTGCAGTGAACGGCTCGTCGAGAATCCACAGCGGCGGGCCGGGCAGATGCAGACGAGCAAGCGCCACGCGGCGCCGCTGGCCGGCTGAAAGCCGGTGACACGGCACGTCTTCGAAACCGCGCAGGCCGATCGCCGCCAATGCCGCCCAGATGCGCTCGCGACTGGCCGGGGTGTGCAGCGCGCAGAGCCAGGCCAGGTTTTCCTCGGCGCTGAGTGTCTCGTTGATGCCGGGCGCGTGGCCGATCCATACCAGCGGACAGCCACGTTCGCGCCGGTGTGCGGTCTGCGTCTGCGCCGTCAGCGCGACCTGCCCTTCAGCGGGCTGCATCAACCCGGCCAGCAGGCGCAGCAGGCTGGTCTTGCCACAGCCGTTGGGGCCGCACACCTGAAGCATGTCGCCGGCTGCCACCTGTACCTGCAGACGCTCGAACAGCAGCCGCCCATCGCGCTCGCAGGATAGATCGATGGCGTGCAGGTATGGGGTCAAGACTCGGCCTTATGAAATCGGATCGCACGTCACGGCGTCGAGCCGTGTTCAAGTTCTGCAGGGCATGGCCGCTATACTTCCATGGCACTGTATAGCAGAGCCGGCCGCAGTGGCCGCGCATTATACATGCGCAGCTCACGCCCAAGGGCGCAACCGACACAGGTTTCATCCATGCCTGACCTGATCAGCAACCTAGCCGCGCTGCCGTCTGCCAGCGGAGCCGCGCGCGCCAGTGCCTCGAACACCGAGATGGTGAAGATCACCCAGCCACTGGACAACCTGCTGGCCCTGGGCGAGACAGTCGACGCCGAGGTGGTGTCGGTCAAGGCCGGCGCCCAGGACTTTCAACTGCTGCTGCGCCTGAGCCTGGCCGGTGGCGGGGTGGCGACGATCACCGCCAGCAGCCTGCAACCGCTGCCCCAGGGCACTGCATTGCTGGTTTCGCACCTGGCCGGCGGCGCGGCCCTGGTCGCCACCCAGGAGCGCGGCAACGGCGCCCCGCTGACCCTGACCCGCATAGACACCCAGGCATTGCCGGTGGGCACGCTGTTGCAGGGCAAGGTCAGCAGCAGCCAGATGTTGCCGCAGATCGCCGGGCAGCCGGCGGTGTATCGGGCCATGGTGACCCTGCTCAACACCGCTCAGGCGGGCAATATCCTGGCCATCGAGAGCCCTCAGCCGCTGCGCCTGGGCAGCCTGCTCAGCGCCCAGGTGATGAGCGACCGCAGCCTGAATTTCGTGCCCTTGAGCGGGCGCATGGACCAACTGGCCGTGGCCCAGCAATTGGGCGCCCAGCAAGCTCGGCAGGGTTCCTTGGACAGCCTCCTGAGCGCGGTGCAGAGCCTGCGGCAGAACCCGGAACTCGCGCCGCCGACGCGGGCGGGCCTGGAGCGTCTGTTGGCCAGCTTGCCGGACATGCAGCAAATGGCCGACCCGAAAACCGTTGCACAGGCCGTGGTCGCCAGCGGCGCATTCCTGGAAGCCAATCTGCTCAACGGCCAACCGGCACCCGATCTCAAGTCGGCGCTGCTGCGCCTGATGGCGCAGATCGCGCCTGCTGCGGTGCCCAATCCGGCGGCGCAACCGGCGGTGGCGGCCAATGTGCTCGCTCAGGTGCTGCCGGGGCGCGTGCGCAATGCCCTGAATGCCTGGGGGCAGGTCAGCGAAAAAATCGTCCCGGCAAGCTTTCCCCTGCCCGCCCGCACGGCGCAGAAAAGCGAAGGCGAAGACGATCTCGAACACCTGCTGCGCCTGGCCCGCGCGGCGGTGGCGCGCCTGCAGAGTCATCAGCTCGCGGGACTGGAACAGACCGGGCGTACCCCAGATGGCGCCACGCAGACCACCTGGCAACTGGAGATCCCCATGCGCCACCTGCACGATTTCATCCCGCTGCAGGTCAAGGTGCAACGCGAAGACCCACCACCGGACCAACAGCCCCACGACAAGAACGAGCCCAGGCCCGCCCAGGAAAAGATCTGGCGCCTGGACCTGGCTTTCGATCTGGATGCACTGGGCCCGCTGCAGGTGCAGGCGCAACTGGCCCACGGCAGCCTCTCCAGCCAGTTATGGGCGCAACGGCCAGCCACCGCCCTGCTCATCGAGAACCAACTGGACAATCTGCGGCAGCGCCTGCAGGCCAGCGGCTTGAACGTCGCTGACCTGCAGTGCCACCAAGGCACCGCTCCGCAAGGCGCCCGTACGCGTCTGGAACAACGCTGGGTGGATGAAACCGCATGAACGAACGAGCCCCACGCCAAGCCATCGCCCTGCGCTACGACGGCCAGAAGGCACCTACCCTCACCGCCAAGGGCGACGATGAGCTGGCTGAAGCGATCCTGGCCATGGCGCGCGAATACGAAGTACCGGTGTATGAAAATGCCGAGCTGGTGAAGATGCTGGCACGCATGGAACTGGGCGACAGCATCCCCCACGAGTTGTACCTGACCATCGCAGAGATCATCGCCTTTGCCTGGCACCTGCAAGGCAAGACCCCTTCCGGCTTCGAACTGGCGCCTGCGCCGGCCGAGCGAGACATCACGCCCAAGGCCTTGTAGCGCCTGGGCCAGAAGGCTTTTTCCACCCCTCGAATCGAGTCTACGGCGATCGCGTCGATAGCCTTTACCGGGCCGGTTTGCTATCGGCACCGGCGGCGGCCGCCCTAAACCGCCCTAAATAGTTACCACGTCCCCCCGATGCGCCGAACGAATCATGGCCTGGCACGACTTTCCGTGCTCTGAAAGGAATACCGCCATGACTTCCCGATTCATCAGCCCGCAGGGTGTGCAAGCCGTCCGCGACGCCCTCCAGGATTACCCCAGGCCCGATCGCGCCGCTGCCGATGCGGTACGCAAGTGGGCGTCGAAACAGGGCCTGGAGCTGAATCCGGACAAGGTCGACGCCGTTACCCTGCACTATCAATTCAAAGGCCAGCGCTGCATCGCCAAGGTCGTGCGCAAGCTGACCATGACCCAGGCGCTGCTGTCGAACTGGCAGGGCGAATCGAACAATGATCTGATCGGCGCCGCCCTGCATGCTGCCTGGGCCGGCACCCCGCCGCCCTACCCGATCACCCTGGTCGACCATCTGGATGAAAAGGGTTTGTTCGACTATGGCAGCGAGTACCTGGTGTACAACGGCCTGTACCGGCAGACATCGTCGGCGGGCTACGACCCGGCCAACCACGTACGCCTTCCTGCCGAAGAGTTTCAACGCTTCATCTGGCACATGGACTTCCAGACGCCCTACAAGCACATGCTCAAGGGCTACTGGAAAAACGGACTGCAAGCCTACCGCGACGCGGCCAAAGTCAATTTCATCGCGGCCTGCAACAGGCAGACGAGCCACGCGAGCCTGAGCGATGCCGGTCGGATTCTGGCCTGGCAGATTGCAGGCCTGCTGCCGCGGCCCCATGCCGTACACGTCGCCTGCCTGAATATCTACGGCTATGCAGCGACCAATCTGCTGTGCCTGAAAAACACTGCGACCGGGCTGACGGTGCTGTACATACCCGGCAACAGCTCGCCGTTCCACGAATTCACCGACGAATCGTCGATGAAGCGGTGGGTGGCCAAGCACTGCAGGCACCCACACACCCGTCAAGCGCTCGAAGCGCACTTTCCACCCGGCGACGAGGCCGACACGCTGGGTTTCAGTGGCCTCGCCACCGCGCTTACGGGTCTGGGCCTGTACCCCGCCTACCACCATTTCGATCCCGACAGACATCCCGGTTTCGCCACCAGCGGTTTGTGGGTACCCGAGGATACGGTCAACTACCGGACGAGCCACTACAGCCCGCCCATCGAAGGCGACCTGTTCATGGCCATGGCCCGCCAACAGAAGAAACGCAGCGAGCAGGACGCCGCGTTCATCATCGACACCGACAGCTCGGTAACCCAGGAAAAGTGGCGCGGCTACTTCACTTCGGCTATCAACACCCTGGCCCCGATCGCGATGGTGGTGCCGGAACTGGCGCCAATCTTTGCCTTGGGCGGCCTTGCTCAACTAGGCCTTGGGCTGGATCGGGCAATCAACGGCAAAAACCTGGAGCAGCGCGCCGCCGGCGCCGACGATGCGGTCTGGGGGATGCTCAATGCAACACCACTGCTGCACCTGCAGATTCCCCAAAGACCGGCAATCTTCCGCTTCAAGCGTGCCGAGTTCGTCATCCCGGCACGCATCAACGGCCAGCTCGGCTACCCGCTGAGCCCGGTGCAGGCTCCGCACCTTGCGGCCCTGGAGCCAGTTCTGGAGACCGCCTTCAGCCTGCCGCAATCGGTACAACCCGTGGCCGGGGCGGACCAGGCGCTTGGCGATGCCATTATTCGCGTGCCCAGCTACAGTGGCAGGCACGACCTTCTGGAATGTGAAATAGACGGATACGTCGCTGCCGTTCACTACGATGTGGAGCGCGACGCCTTCGTCCAGAGCACCGACCTCAACGAGATCGATCCGCCGTGCTACGTGGCGCCGCAGCCTGGCGGGCGCTCGCTGTCGCGGTTGCCGAACGTCGCGCGGCCCGTCACCGACGCCCAGCGCGTGCAAACCCTGCGGGCGCTGGGGGTCGATCTGACACTGCCGCTGAGCCTTGGCGAACTGCGCCCACCGGTCATGAAAGCCATTGCGAAGAAAATCTCCTGCCTGTGGGTCGGCGACAAGGTCATCAGCGCTGCCTTGCTGGAAAACGTAGGACGCAATGCCGCCCTGCTGCGCGACAGCAGTTACCAATACCGCCTGTTCCTTTCCACGACCTCACCGCAAGCCTATGCGCGCAACGTCGAGCTGTTGGCCCAGCATGCGCCCTCGCTGCGGGTCATCCCGCTCGAACCGCATCCGCTGTACACGGCGTTCAAACGCAGTCGCTATTTCCGGCAATACCAGGCGGCCATCGAAGGCAACGGCGGCATCGCCACCAACTACGCTTCGGCATCCGACGTGCTGCGCTATCGAATTCTGAAAAGCGAAGGCGGCCTGTACATGGATATGGACGACAGCATCCTCGCACCCGGAGAGAAAACCCCCATGGGGCAGCTGGCCGAGCCCATCGACAGCGTACCGCTGCGCACGTCGGACCGAGGCCTGATCCTTTCGGTGCCCCTGTCCAATGAAACCCTGGGCATGAACATCCAGTTCGGCAACAGCATGATCGGCAGCCACGCGGGCAATCCGACCCTGGATGCAGTGTCGCAAACGATGCTGGAGCGCTTCGAGGCGCAGCCACGGTTCTACGATAGCCGTCCGGATCGGGCGACCGATCCCGAAGGCTTCCAGCGTTATGCCATTACCTTGAACCACATCAGCGGGCCCGGTGCACTCAACCACACCATCAGCCAGCGGTTGCTTGAGCTGGCGCAGTACCGCGAGGCGTGGAACCTGGCGGCGTTGCCGATCCGTGACATCAACGGCGTCCTCGACTGGTCGGGATTCAACGATGCGTATCAGACACTCACGCCACTCAACCGCTTTTCGCGGGTAGGCAGCAGCCTGAGCTGGACCCACACCTGAGTGACACCGCCGGATGCTGACGAGCAACAGGCGCTGGGCGCTCAGCCGCGGTGCAGTTTGCTCATCAGCTCGGCCTCGGCCTGGGTGAGGCCGCAGGCCTGGGTCAGCTCATCCACCGACGCGCCCATGGCCACCAACTTGCCCGCCTGGGCAAACGACAGGCTGCCGGGGTCGCGTTGCTCGAGCTGGGCCAGCTTCTCCGGCAATGGCCCAACCACCGCGCGCAACTCGTGCAGTGCTTCGCCCAGGCGCACGTTGAGATTCTGGTAATCGTCCAGGCGCTTGGTCAGCTCGCGCAGCCGCTGATCGCGCAGCGCATCGCCTGCCGCCTGTTCAGCAGCCAGCAGGCGCTGGCTTTTCTGGTAGGACAGGAACAGCGAGACCGTTCCAACCCACAGCACCGCCAGCAGGACGACTGCAACCTCGAAGATCAATCAGATATTCTCCAGCTCGGACCACTCTTCTTCGGACATCATCTTGTCCAGCTCGACAAGAATCAGCAGTTCGCCATTCTTGTTGCACACGCCCTGAATGAACTTGGCCGACTCGTCGTTACCGACGTTGGGCGCCGTTTCGACTTCGGACTGGCGCAGGTAGACCACCTCGGCCACGCTGTCGACCAGAATCCCTACCACCTGCTTGTCGGCCTCGATGATGACGATGCGCGTATTGTCGCTGACATCGCTGGAATCCAGACCGAAGCGCTGACGCGTATCGATCACCGTGACCACGTTACCGCGCAGGTTGATGATACCCAGCACGTAGCTGGGCGCACCCGGCACCGGTGCGATTTCGGTGTAGCGCAACACTTCCTGCACCTGCATCACATTGATGCCATAGGTTTCATTGTCCAGACGGAAGGTGACCCACTGCAGGATCGGATCTTCGGAACCTTGGGCGGACGACTTCTTCATGCTACTAACCCCTCAAATGCCATGACGGCGGCGTGTTCATTCAATTCTTGACGATAGCGGTGGTGGCGGCAGGCTTGCCTGGCGCCGAGGCGACTGGACGCAGATGGCGTGCGCCGCCACTGGCGATCAGCTCGGCCAGTTCGGCGACGTCCAGCAGCGCGCACATGTGTTCGATGACGGTTCCCGCCAGCCATGGCCGCTGGCCGCGCTGACTGCGCCACTTGATCTCGTTGGGGTCCAGGCGCAGCGATCGGCTGACCTGGTGCACGGCCAGACCCCACTCGTAGCCCTGCACCGAAATCACGTACTGCAACCCCTGGCGGAAATCATCGCGGTAGCGATCGGGCATCACCCAACGCGCGGTGTCGAGCACTTTCAGGTTGCCACTGTTGCTGGGCAGGATGCCGAGAAACCAGTCGGGCTGGCCGAACAGCGGCGTCAGGGTCTGGCCAGCCAATGCATAGATCGAACCCAGGCACACCAGCGGCACGGCCAGGGTCAGCCCGGCAACGTCGAACAGCAGGCACTCGAACGGCTCGGCGGCCCAGCTGGGGCGACCATCTACGGTTGCCGAGAGCGGCTGCAGACTTGCCGACGGCAGATGGACATCGACCACCGGTGCGACCAGCGCCGACTCGGCTGACGGGATTGAATCGGCAATGGGCGTGGGCACCTGCCCCTGCACCGGCGGCGAAAGCACTGGCACTGGCACTGGCACTGGTACCGGCTGCAGGCTTGCAGCATCGCGCACCTGTTCCTCGAGCACGGCTGCCTGGAACTCGTCGAGTCTGTCCAGGCCGGCGTCGAGATCCAGCGCTTCGAACGCCTCGGTGGCTTCATGCAACAGGCTGTCCAGGTAGGACTGCAAGGCCACCTGGGGCCGTTGGGCAATATCGACGGGACGGTTCATCAGGCTACCTGCGCGACGAGTTGTTGGGCCAGCAAATGCTTGAGCAAGGCCCGGTAGGCGACCACGGCGCGGCTTTTGCCGTCGAAGCGCGAGGGTGTCTGTCCGGCCCGGCTGGCGTCGCGCAGACGCGTGTCGACCGGGATGTAACCCGGCCATATGTGCTGCGGGTAATCGTCGCGCAAGGTGCGCAGGGTGCTCAGCGACGCTTGGGTACGACGGTCGAACAACGTCGGAACGATGCTGTATGGCAGGGCCTGACGGCGCGAACGGTTGATCATGGTCAAGGTGCTGACCATGCGCTCCAGGCCTTTGACTGCCAGGTGCTCGGTCTGTACCGGGATCACCAGTTGCTGGCTCGCCGCCAATGCATTGACCATGAGCACGCCCAGCAGCGGCGGGCTGTCGATCACGGCGTAGTCGAAATCCTGCCACAGTTGCGCCAGGGTCTTGGCAATCACCAGGCCCAGGCCGCTCTGCCCAGGTTGCTGGCGCTCCAGCGTCGCCAGTGCGGTGCTCGAAGGCAGCAACGAGACGTTGGCCTCGCCGGTCGGCAGCAGCAGTTGATGAGCCAGGCCTGGCGGCACGGCGCCCTTGTGCAGGAACAGGTCGTAACAGCTGTGCGCCAGTTCATCGGGGTTGTGCCCGAAATAACTGGTCATCGAGCCATGCGGATCGAGATCGACCATGACCACGCGCTTGCCCGCCTCGGCGAGCAAACCGGCCAAGGCGATCGAAGTCGTGGTCTTGCCTACCCCGCCTTTTTGATTGGCTACTGCCCAGACTCTCATGGTGATGGTTTCCCCTCGGTAAACGGCGCACTACCGAGATAGTGAAGCTTTCGGGTTATGGGCCGGGCGGCGGACTTTTGACAGACCCAGGCGCGGACGGCACGGTTAAGGGCGTCTTTGCAGTTTGTGTGCCAGCCCGGCGCAATGCTGCATCCGGCTGGGCGTTGGCGCTGCCAGAACTGGTGATGCTGCGACGCACGTCAAGGTTGCGCGAAATGACCAGCACCACCCGACGGTTGCGCCCCCGTCCATCGGCGCTGGCGTTGTCGGCCACCGGCTGGAACTCTCCATAACCGACGGCCGCCATGCGCCGCGGGTCGATGCCTTCCATGGCCATCATGCGCACGATGCTCGCTGCCCGAGCGGTCGACAGCTCCCAGTTGGTCGGGAACTGCGCAGTGCTGATGGGCAGGTTGTCGGTGAAACCCTCGACATGAACCGGATTGTCGAAAGGCTTGAGAATGCCCGCCACCTTGTCGACGATGGCGAACGCCATGTCGCTGGGCATGGCATCGCCACTGCCGAACAGCAGGCTGGACTTGAGTTCGATCTCGATCCACAGCTCGTTGCCGCGCACGGTCAGTTGATCCGAGGCAATCAGGTCGCCGAACGCCTGACGGACATTGTCGGCAATGGTCTGCAATGGGTCGACCGCCTCGCCGATGGCCGCTTCCGATTGCTCGCTGTCGGTGACCAGCGGCTGCACAGGACGGGTGGTCAAGGGTCGCTCCTCGCCGATCGGGATGGGCCTGACGCTACGGTCCGGGTCGCTGAACACCCCGACCAGCGCCTGCGACAAGACCTTGTACTTGCCTTCGTTGACCGACGAGATCGAATACATCACCACGAAGAAAGCGAACAGCAGGGTGATGAAATCGGCGTAGGACACCAACCAGCGTTCGTGGTTTTCCGGCTCTTCGAGGCGACGACGACGGGCCATGCCATGCTCTCCTAGTCGAGGTAGCCTTGCAGCTTCATTTCGATCGAGCGTGGGTTCTCACCTTCGGCGATGGACAGCAGCCCTTCGAGCAGCATTTCCCGATAGGCCGCCTGACGCTGAGCGAGCGCCTTGAGCTTGTGCGCCACCGGCAGCAAAAGCAGGTTGGCGCTGGCTACACCGTAGATGGTCGCCACGAACGCCACCGCGATGCCGTTGCCCAGCTGGCTCGGGTCGGCCAGGTTGCCCATGACGTGGATCAAGCCCATCACCGCACCGATGATGCCGATGGTGGGCGCATAGCCACCCATGCTTTCGAACACCTTGGCTGCCTGCAGGTCACGGGTTTCGCGGTTGTACAGATCGACTTCTAGCACGCTGCGGATGGCCGCTGCCTCGGCGCCATCGACCAGCAACTGCAGCCCCTTTCGCGCATAGTCGTCGGGCTCGGCTTCGGCACTGGCTTCCAGCCCCAGCAAGCCTTCCTTGCGCGAGACCAGGCTCCAGTTCACCACACGATCGATACCGCCGGCCATGTCGATCCTGGGCGGGAAAAGAATCCAGCGCACATTGTGCAGCGCGCGCTTGAACGCACTCATGGGCGACTGGATCAGCGCCGCTGCCAGCGTGCCGCCAACCACGATCAGCGCAGCAGGACCATTGAGCAGCGCCGACAGGTGGCCACCCTCGAGAAAATTGCCACCGATGATGGCAACGAACGCGAGGATGATCCCGATCAGGCTGAGTACATCCATCAGCCGCACGCCTCGACCAGGTGCCGGCCAATGTCGTCGAGGCTGTAGATGGCGTCGGCCAGGCCAGCCTTGACGATCGCCATGGGCATGCCGTAGATCACGCAGCTTGCTTCGTCCTGGGCCCAGATGTGACTGCCGCCCTGCTTGAGCAGGCGCGCGCCTTCTCGACCGTCGGCGCCCATGCCGGTAAGCACCACCGCCAGTACCTTGTCGCCGTAGGACTTGGCCGCCGAACCAAACGTGATGTCCACGCAGGGTTTGTAGTTCAGGCGCTCGTCACCGGGCAGAATCTTCACCGCGCCGCGGCCGTCGATCATCATCTGCTTGCCGCCGGGCGCCAGCAATGCCAGCCCGGGACGCAGCACGTCGCCGTCCTCGGCTTCCTTGACGCTGATCCGGCACAGCTTGTCGAGGCGCTCGGCGAACGCGCGAGTGAAGGCGGCCGGCATGTGCTGGACGAGCACGATCGGCGTTGGAAAATGTGCCGGCAGCTGGGTCAGCACGCGCTGAAGCGCCACCGGCCCTCCGGTGGAAGTGCCGATGGCCACCAGTTTGTAAGGCTTGCGCCGCGGCGTCGCACTGCTGGCGGTCGGCGCCGGCGCCCGCACCGGCGTCACCGGTGCGGGCGTACGCGTTGGCACGGGCCGCGACGGTGTCAGGGCGGCTGTAGAGGCCGCGGCCGCGAGCGCCGGAGCGGGCGTGGCCATGTGCGCACCCAGCCGGCGGTTGCTGCGCGAGAGTGTGTGGATCTTCTCGCAGAGCATCTGTTTGACCTTCTCGGGGTTGCGAGAAATGTCTTCGAAATTCTTCGGCAGGTAATCCACCGCCCCCGCGTCGAGGGCGTCGAGGGTTACCCGCGCGCCCTCGTGGGTGAGGGAGGAAAACATCAGGACTGGGGTGGGACAGCGCTGCATGATATGACGCACGGCAGTGATGCCGTCCATCATCGGCATCTCGTAGTCCATGGTGATCACATCGGGTTTGAGCGCCAGGGCCTGATCGATCGCTTCGCGGCCATTGGTAGCGGTCCCGACCACCTGGATGGTGGGGTCCGACGAAAGAATTTCCGAGACGCGGCGGCGGAAAAAACCGGAATCATCCACCACCAGGACCTTGACTGCCATAAACACTCCACTACGATCAGATACGCCGTGCGGCGTAGCGCTTGAGCATGCTCGGTACATCGAGGATCAAGGCGATTCGGCCGTCACCGGTGATGGTCGCGCCGGACATGCCGGGCGTGCCCTGCAGCATCTTGCCCAGCGGCTTGATCACCACTTCTTCCTGCCCGACCAGTTGGTCGACCACGAAACCGATGCGTTGGGTGCCGACCGACAGGATGACCACGTGGCCCTCGCCCTGCTCCTCGTGGGCCGCCGACTTGACCAGCCAGCGCTTGAGGTAGAACAACGGCAGCGCCTTGTCGCGCACGATGACCACTTCCTGGCCATCGACGACGTTGGTGCGCGAGAGGTCCAGGTGGAAGATCTCGTTGACGTTGACCAGCGGGAAGGCGAACGCCTGGTTGCCCAGCATCACCATCAGCGTCGGCATAATTGCCAGGGTCAGCGGCACCTTGATGACGATCTTCGAGCCCTGGTCCTTGGCCGAGTAGATGTTGATCGAGCCGTTCAGCTGGCTGATCTTGGTCTTGACCACGTCCATGCCGACGCCGCGGCCCGACACGTCGGAAATTTCCGTCTTGGTGGAAAAGCCCGGCGCGAAAATCAGGTTGTAGCAGTCGGACTCGCTGAGGCGGTCGGCGGCGTCGCGGTCCATCAGGCCCTTTTCCACGGCCTTGGCGCGCAGGACCGCAGGGTCCATGCCCTTGCCGTCATCGCTGATCGACAAGAGGATATGGTCGCCTTCCTGCTCCGCCGACAACACCACGCGCCCACCGCGCGCCTTGCCGTTGCGTTCGCGCTCTTCCGGCGTCTCGATGCCGTGGTCGACGGCGTTGCGCACCAAGTGCACCAACGGGTCGGCCAGGGCCTCGACCAGATTCTTGTCCAGGTCGGTTTCTTCACCGACCAGTTCCAGGTTGATTTCCTTCTTCAACTGCCGGGCCAAGTCGCGGACCAGCCGCGGGAAACGCCCGAAGACCTTCTTGATCGGCTGCATGCGCGTCTTCATGACGGCCGTCTGCAGGTCGGCCGTCACCACGTCGAGGTTCGAGACTGCCTTGGACATGGCTTCGTCGCTGCTGTTGGCGCCCAGGCGCACCAGGCGGTTACGCACCAGCACCAGCTCGCCGACCATGTTCATGATTTCGTCCAGGCGCGCGGTATCGACGCGTACGGTCGTCTCGGCTTCGCTGGCAACCGGCTTCTCGGCCACCGGTGCACGTGCAGGGGCTGCCTCGACCTTGCGCGGTGCCGCCACCGGCGCGGGCGCGGCCGGAGCCGGCTGCGTCTCGGGCAGGCTGGCGACATCGCTGAACTTGCCCTTGCCATGCAGTTGGTCGAGCAGTGATTCGAACTCGTCGTCGGTGATCTGGTCGCTCGTGGGAGCCTGCGCCTGCGCCTGGGCAGGCGGTGGCGTGACCGCATCGGCAGTGAACGTACCCTTGCCATGCAACTGGTCGAGCAGCGCCTCGAACTCGTCGTCGGTGATCTCGTCGCCAGACGCACCCACGGCAGCCTGCGCCGAAGCGGCTGGCGATGCCGCAGCCGGCGCCAGCGCATCGACCGCGAACTGACCCTTGCCGTGCAGCTGGTCGAGCAGCGACTCGAATTCGTCGTCGGTGATATCGTCGCTGGCCGCACCGTGCTGTGCAGCAGCGGACGCGGTGGGCGCGGCGGCCTGCGCTTTGGCCGCGCTCAAGGAATCGAGCAATTGCTCGAACTCGCTGTCGGTGATGTCTTCGCCCGGCGTCGAGGCTGGCGCCGCAACGGGCACCGCCACGGACGGCGCAACGACCGCCGCAGCCGGTTCGGCCAGGCGCGCCAGGGCATCGAGCAACTGGGGGCTGGCCGGCGTGACCGGAGAGCGTTCACGCACCTCGGTGAACATGCCGTTGACCGCGTCCAGCGCTTCGAGAACGACATCCATGAGTTCGGCGTCGACCCGGCGCTCACCTTTGCGCAAGATGTCGAAGACGTTCTCGGCGATATGGCAGCACTCCACCAGCTCGTTGAGCTGGAGGAAGCCGGCGCCGCCTTTTACAGTGTGAAAACCGCGAAAAATTGCATTGAGCAAGTCGGCATCATCGGGACGGCTTTCCAGCTCGACCAGTTGTTCGGACAGTTGCTCGAGAATTTCGCCGGCCTCTACCAGGAAATCCTGAAGGATTTCTTCGTCGGCGCCGAAGCTCATGTGGATGCTCCCTGGAATACGTGATTAACGGTCAACACAGTCAGGCGCAGGCGATGGCCTAGAAGCCCAGACTGGACAGCAGATCGTCGACATCGTCCTGACCGGATACGACGTCTTCACGTTTATCGGCATGGATCTGCGGACCTTCACCCTTGGCGGGATGTTTTTCTTGATCTTTTTCGGCGCGGAGCTGTTCGTGATCATGCTGGATGCCGGCGAAGCGATCGACCTGGCTGGCCATCAGGACCAGTTTGAGCAGGTTGCTCTCCACTTCGGTGACCAGCGCGGTGACACGCTTGATGACCTGGCCGGTGAGGTCCTGATAATCCTGGGCCAGCACGATGTCGTTGAGGTGGCTGGCGACTTCGCGATTGCCCTGCTCGCTGCGGGTCAGGAAGCTGTCGACCCGGCGCGCCAGTTCGCGGAACTCGTCGGCGGCCACTTCGCGGCGCATGAAGCGCTGCCAGTCGGCGCTCAAGGCACTGGCTTCGGCACTCAGCGTATTGAGCACCGGGGTGCTCTGCTCGACCAGATCCATGGTGCGATTGGCCGCGTTTTCGGTCAGGCGTACCACATACGACAGACGTTCGGTCGCGTCGGTGATCTGCGAAACCTCTTCGGCCTGGGGGATGTTCGGATCAATCTGGAAACTGACGATTGCGCTGTGCAGCTCGCGCGTAAGCTTGCCCACTTCCTGATACAGGCCGCGATCGCGGGTCTGGTTCAGTTCGTGGATCAATTGCACCGCGTCGCCGAAACGGCCTTTTTCAAGGCTGTCGACCAGCTCCACTGCGTGTTTTTTCAGGGTCGACTCGAAGTCCCCCAACGTGCTTTGTTTGTGGTCCATTGCGCCCCCATTGCAGACTTCAGCTATTGACGCGCTCGAAAATCTTTTCGATTTTTTCTTTCAGCACTTGCGCAGTGAAAGGCTTGACCACATACCCGTTGACCCCGGCCTGGGCGGCTTCGATGATCTGCTCGCGCTTGGCCTCGGCGGTGACCATCAGCACCGGGAGGTGCTTGAGGCGATCGTCGGCGCGCACCTGGCGCAGCAGGTCGATGCCGGACATGCCAGGCATGTTCCAGTCGGTGACGAGAAAATCGAAGTTGCCGCTGTGCAACATCGGCAAGGCGGTGTTGCCATCATCGGCCTCGGCGGTGTTGGTGAAGCCCAGGTCACGCAGCAGGTTCTTGATGATGCGCCGCATCGTCGAGAAATCGTCGACGATGAGGATTTTCATGTTCTTGTCCAATTAGACCTCCAGCAGTCTTGAACACGCCCAGCCCCTGGACGTGCATAACAATCGAATTCGCCTGAACCACTTGCCGCTGCAGATCGCCTACCCGCGCTACGCCAGCGGGCCTCTTCACGGACAGAGCCCGCTTCCACGGTCTCGACCTGTGTGGGAGCGGGCTCTGCCCGCGACAAAGCCCGCACCGGTCTTGCCGTTCCTTCAGCGTGCCCGCCATTCCCCCAGGCGCCCGCGAAGTCGCGCCGCGCACTGGCTGTGCAACTGGCTTACCCGCGACTCGCTGACACCCAGTACCTCGCCGATTTCCTTGAGGTTCAGCTCTTCGTCGTAATACAACGACAGGACCAGCTTCTCGCGCTCGGGCAGGTTGGCGATGGCCTCGGCCAGCGCGCCTTGAAAGCGTTCGTCCTCGAGATCCCGCGAGGGCTCCAGCGAACCGCTGGCGCCGTCTTCGTGCAGGCCCTCGTGCTCACCGTCCTGCAGCAGATCGTCGAAGCTGAACAAGCGGCTGCCCAAGGTATCGTTCAGGATCCCGTAGTAATCATCCAGACTCAGACTAAGTTCGGCAGCGATCTCGTGATCTTTAGCGTCGCGACCGGTTTTCGACTCGATTCGGCGAATGGCATCACTGACCATGCGGGTATTGCGGTGCACCGAACGCGGCGCCCAGTCGCCCTTGCGCACTTCGTCGAGCATGGCGCCGCGGATACGAATACCGGCGTAGGTCTCGAAACTGGCCCCCTTGCTCGAGTCGTACTTGGTCGAGACCTCCAGCAGACCGATCATGCCGGCCTGGATCAGGTCTTCCACCTGCACGCTGGCTGGCAGACGCGCCAGCAGGTGATAGGCGATACGCTTGACCAGCGGCGCGTATTGCTCGATCAGCTGATGCTGCTGCGAGTCGCGCGACGCCTTGCTGTACATACGGTATCCGCTGGCACTCATGATACGGGCCCTGCGCTGGTTTGCTGGACCAGGCGTTCGACGAAGAACTCCAGGTGGCCACGGGGGTTGGCCGGCAAAGGCCAGGTGTCTACTTTCTGCGCGATCGCCTTGAAGGCCAGCGAGCATTTGGAACGGGGGAACGCCTCGTACACGGCGCGCTGCTTCTGCACGGCCTTGCGCACCGACTCATCGTAGGGCACGGCGCCGACGTACTGCAGGGCAACGTCGAGGAAGCGATCGGTCACCTTGGTCAGCTTGGCGAACAGATTGCGCCCTTCCTGGGGGCTCTGCGCCATGTTGGCCAGGACCCGGAAGCGGTTCATGCCGTAATCGCGGTTGAGCAGCTTGATCAAGGCGTAGGCATCGGTGATCGAGGTAGGCTCGTCGCATACCACCAGCAGGACTTCCTGGGCGGCGCGGACAAAGCTCACTACCGATTCGCCGATACCGGCGGCGGTGTCGATGATCAGTACGTCGAGGTTGTCGCCCACATCGCTGAAGGCCTGGATCAGGCCGGCATGCTGGGCCGGGCTCAACTGCACCATGCTCTGGGTACCCGAGGCTGCCGGCACGACACGGATGCCGCCGGGGCCCTGCAACATCACGTCGCGCAGTTCGCAGCGACCTTCGATCACATCGGCCAGGGTGCGCTTGGGGGTCAGGCCCAGCAACACGTCGACGTTGGCCAGGCCAAGGTCGGCGTCCAGCAACATGACCCGGCGGCCGAGCTCGGCCAACGCCAGGGACAAGTTCACTGACACATTAGTCTTGCCGACGCCACCTTTGCCGCCGGTCACCGCGATCACCTGTACGGGATGCATGCTGCCCATGTTTGTTCTTTACCTTGTCTAGACCGAGGCCACACGAGTGGCTGCCAGTTCGATTGCTCGAGTGTTTCCTGGCAACCCTACGATGCAGGAAGAGTGTGTTTGCATAACGTTCTTCACCTCAGCCAACTCGCTTGTCGGGGCTGTGGTAGAGACCCGCGAACATATCGGCCATGGCCTCTTCGCTGGGCTCTTCTTGCATTTGCACGCTCACTGCGCGGCTGACCAACTGGTGCCGGCGCGGCAAATGCAAGTCATCGGGAATGCGCGGCCCATCGGTAAGATAGGCAATCGGCAGTTCCTGAGTGATGGCCAGGCTCAGCACTTCGCCGAGACAGGCCGTTTCATCCAGTTTGGTCAGGATGCACCCGGCCAGACCGCAACGCTTGTAGCTATGGTACGCCGCGCTGAGCACCTGCTTCTGGCTGGTAGTAGCCAGCACGAGGTAATTGCGCGCATTGATCCCGCGTCCGGCCAGGCTTTCGAGCTGCATGCGCAGGGCCGGATCGCTGGCTTGCAGGCCAGCGGTGTCGATCAATACCACGCGCTTGCGCAGCAGGGGTTCCAGGGCCTGTACCAATGACTGGCCCGGATCGACCTGAGTCACCGATACATTGAGAATGCGGCCCAGGGTCTTGAGTTGTTCCTGGGCACCGATGCGAAAGCTGTCCATGCTCACCAGCGCCACGCTCTGGGAACCGTACTTGAGCACATAACGGGCCGCCAGCTTGGCCAGAGTGGTGGTCTTGCCCATGCCAGCCGGGCCGACCATGGCGATCACGCCACCTTCTTCGAGCGGTTCCACTTCCGGTGTACGGATCATACGCGCCAAGTGCGCCAGCAGCATCCGCCATGCCTGCCGAGGTTCGTTGATTTCGCTGGTCAGGCTGAGCAGCTCGCGAGCGATCGGGCCGGACAAGCCGATGCGCTGCAAACGACGCCACAGATTCGCCTGCGCCGGCTTGCTGCCTTGCAGCTGGGTCCAGGCCAGGGAGCCCAGCTGCACTTCCAGCAGTTGGCGCAAACCGTTGAGTTCGGAACGCATGGAATCGAAAAGACGTTGGTCGACGGCAGGCTGTGGCGCGGGGGCCACCTGCACACGCGGGGGCTCTTCGCGACGCGGCTCGACCAGCGGCTCGGCGGCGGTCAACGGCAGGCCGGCAACCAGCTGGCGGTTGGTAGCCGCATCGCTCTCGCCACGGGTGCTCAGCTCGGCCTGGGCCGAAACGATCCGCGATTGGGTCTTGCGCAGCTCTTCTTCCAACTCCAGGTTGGGCACGCGCGGCGCCAGGGCCGACAGCTTGTAGTCCAGCGCTGCGGTCAGCTCGACGCCGCCGGCGATGCGACGGTTGCCAATGATGGCAGCGTCGGCGCCCAGCTCATCGCGGACCAATTTCATGGCCTGACGCATGTCGGCGGCGAAAAATCGCTTCACTTGCATAACCCACTACCTCAGCCGTTGGGCCCTACTGTCGCAACGATGGTGACTTGCTTGTTATCAGGGATTTCCTGATAGGCCAGTACGTGAAGGTTGGGGATCGCCAGGCGACCGAAGCGTGACAGCATCGCGCGGACCGGACCGGCTACCAGCAGTATCACCGGTTGGCCCTGCATCTCCTGCCGCTGCGCCGCATCGATCAGGGATCTCTGCAGTTTTTCCGCCATGCTCGGTTCCAGCAAAACGCCTTCTTCCTGACCCTGACCAGCCTTCTGAAGACTATTTAGCAATATCTGTTCCAACCTTGGTTCCAGCGTGATGACAGGCAGCTCCGACTCAATGCCTACAATGCTTTGCACGATTGCGCGGGACAAACCGACCCTGACGGCCTGAACCAGCGCGGCGGTATCTTGACTCCGATGCCCGTTGTTGGCGATGGCTTCTGCGATGCTGCGGATGTCGCGTACGGGTACCTGCTCAGCCAGCAGGGCCTGCAGGACCTTGAGCAGCGAAGACAGCGAAAGGATGCCTGGAACCAGCTCTTCGGCCAGCTTGGGCGATCCTTTTGCCAGAACTTGCAGCAATTGTTGCACTTCTTCGTGGCCGATCAGCTCATGGGCATGCTTCTGCAGAATCTGGTTCAAGTGCGTGGCCACTACCGTACTGGCATCGACCACCGTGTAGCCCAGCGACTGGGCCTGGCTGCGCAGGTTGACGTCGATCCAGACCGCGTCCAGACCAAACGCCGGATCCTTGGCGGTGATGCCGTTCAACGAGCCGAACACCTGCCCGGGGTTGATTGCCAGCTCGCGATCCGGGTAGATCTCGGCTTCGGCGAGGATCACCCCCATGAGCGTCAAACGATAGGCGCTGGGCGCCAGGTCGAGGTTGTCGCGAATATGCACGGTAGGCATCAGGAAGCCCAGGTCCTGGGACAGCTTCTTGCGTACGCCCTTGATCCGCGCCAGCAATTGGCCGCCTTGATTGCGGTCCACCAGCGGAATCAAACGGTAGCCAACTTCCAGGCCGATCATGTCGATGGGCGTCACGTCATCCCAGCCCAGTTCCTTGGTTTCCTGGGTGCGCGTCGGTGAAGGCAGCAGCTCTTGTTGGCGCTGCACTTCGGCCTGGGCCTGGACCTTGACGTCGTTCTGCTTTTTCCACAAAAGGTAGGCACCACCACCGGCGATGGCACCTAGGGTGATAAAGGCCATGTGCGGCATTCCGGGCACCATGCCCATGATCACCATCAGCGCGCCGGAGACGGCCAGTGCCTTGGGCGAAGCGAACATCTGCCGCTGGATCTGCTTGCCCATCTCCTCGGAGCCCGAAGCACGGGTCACCATGATGGCTGCCGCGGTGGACAGCAACAGCGATGGCAACTGAGCGACCAGGCCGTCACCGATGGTCAACAGGGCGTACACCTTGCCTGCCTCGGCGAATGGCATGTTGTGTTGCAGCATGCCCACCAGCATGCCGCCGATCAGGTTGATGAACAGGATCAGCAGACCGGCGATGGCGTCGCCACGGACGAATTTGCTGGCACCGTCCATCGAGCCGTAGAACTCGGCTTCGGCGGCCACTTCGGTCCGACGCGCCTTGGCCTGGTTCTGATCGATGAGGCCGGCGTTGAGGTCGGCGTCGATGGCCATCTGCTTGCCGGGCATGGCATCCAGGGTGAACCGCGCGCTCACTTCGGAGATGCGCCCGGCGCCCTTGGTGACCACCACGAAGTTGATGATCATGAGGATGGCGAACACCACGATACCGACGATGTAGTTACCGCCGATCACCACCTCACCGAATGCCTGAACCACTTTACCTGCGGCGGCATGGCCTTCCTGGCCGTGCAGCATGATCACCCGCGTCGACGCCACGTTGAGCGCAAGGCGCAGCAGCGTGGCCACCAGCAGGATGGTCGGGAACACGGCGAAGTCCAGCGGACGCAGCGCGTACACGCACACCAGCAGCACGACGATGGACAAGGCGATGTTGAAGGTGAAGAACACGTCCAGCAGCAGTGCCGGGATCGGCAGCATCATCATCGCCAGCATCACCAGCAACAGCAGCGGCACGCCAAGGTTGCCGCGGCCAAGGCCAACGATGTTGCTGCGAGCGGTGTTGATTAATTGAGAGCGATCCACCGACATTCCCCACTTCCCCAAGCGAACTTTTGACGCGCCAGGCGTCTTGCCAAGGGGTAGTGCAAGAAGGGGTCCAACTTTTGCCGGAGGGGGTTAAAGATTATTGAAGGGCTGCCGAGATGGAGTGAAATCGATCTATCGGGGGCGCGGCCTTCGCGGGCAGAGCCCGCTCCCACAGGGGGCTCGCCGCGGCCTAACTGTCCCGCTGTAGATCCGGCGGGATCGGCAGGTCCTGCAACGGATCGGGACGCTTGCCTCGCCCGGCCTGGTACTGGCGGATCTGGTAGACATAGGCAAGCACCTGCGCCACCGCCAGGTACAACCCCGCAGGAATCTGCTGTTCGATCTCGGTGGAATAGAAGATCGAACGCGCCAGGGCCGGTGACTCCAGCACCTGGATGCGATGCTCGTTGCCGATCTCGCGAATTTTCAAGGCAATGAAGTCCGAGCCCTTGGCCAGCAATACCGGCGCATTGCCCTTCTCCGGATCGTATTTCAACGCCACCGCGTAGTGAGTCGGGTTGGTGATGATCACGTCCGCTTCGGGAATCGCCGTCATCATCCGGCGCTGCGACATTTCGCGCTGCAACTGGCGTACCCGCCCCTTTACCTCGGGCCGGCCTTCGGAGTCCTTGTGCTCGTCCTTGACCTCCTGCTTGGTCATCATCAGCTTCTGTTTGCTGCTGTAGAGCTGGAACGGCACGTCCACGGCGGCAATCAACGCCAGTCCGCAGGACATCCACAAGGCGCTCCAGCCGACCAGCTGCACGCTGTGGATGATCGCCATTTCCAGCGGCTCGTTGGCAATCGCAAGCAGGTCGGTACGGTCTTTGGCCAGCACCATCATGGCAACGATCAGGGTGATGGCGAACTTGGCCAGCGCCTTCAGCAATTCGGTCAATGCATGCATGGAGAACATGCGCTTGAGGCCGGCGGCCGGGTTCATGCGGCTGAACTTGGGCGCCAT
The DNA here is from genome assembly GCF_014842725.1 of Pseudomonas sp. CFBP 13602. NCBI lineage: Bacteria > Pseudomonadati > Pseudomonadota > Gammaproteobacteria > Pseudomonadales > Pseudomonadaceae > Pseudomonas > Pseudomonas sp. CFBP 13602. Next base: position 27,304 of record NZ_JACYVT010000002.1, read on the forward strand.
GGAGCTGGCGGCGAACAACCAGCCGCCCAGCGCGACCGGGCCGATCAGCGCCGCCAGCAGCAAGGTCAGCAGAATCGGCTGGGTCGCCAGAATCGCCACCTTGCCCGACTGCAGCAGAAAAATGCCCATGTAGCGCTCATCGAGCAACACCTCGCGGCTCAAGGTGAAGTTGCTGCGCATCAGTTCCAGCAGGCTTTGCGCCAGATGGCCGCCGAACGCCAGCAGCGCGCCGCACCCGGCGACCATCACTGCCAGCGTGTTGAGCTCCTTGGAACGGGCGATCTCGCCCTTCTCGCGCGAATCCTTCTTGCGCTTGTCCGTGGGGTCTTCTGTCTTGTCCGCACCGCTTTCGCTTTCGGCCATTGCCTACTCCGCTCGCGCCAATTCGCGCAGCCACTGCAAGGCGTTGGCCGCCAGCGGCTGATACTGGTTGAGAATGTCGCCCAGGCTGACCCACAGGATGAACATCCCCAGCACCAGGGTCAGCGGGAAACCGATGGAAAAGATGTTCAGTTGAGGCGCCGCGCGGGTCATCACGCCGAAGGCAATGTTGACCACCAGCAAGGCTGTGATGGCAGGCAGCACCAGCAACACCCCGGCGCCCAGCACCCAGCCCATGCGCAGCACCACGTCCCAGTAGTGCGCGGTCAGCAGGCCGCCGCCGATGGGCAGCGTGGTGAAGCTCTCGGTGAGCACCTCGAACACCACCAGATGGCCGTTCATGGACAGGAACACCAGGGTCACCAGCATGCTGAAGAACTGGCCGATCACGGCCACGGACACGCCGTTGGTGGGGTCGACCATGGACGCGAAGGCCATGCCCATCTGGATCGCGAGAATCTGCCCGGCAACGGTAAAGGCCTGGAACAGGAACTGCAGCGAGAAACCGAACAGCGCGCCGATGATGATCTGTTCGGCCACCAGCAGCAGCGCCTGGCCGCTGATCGCATCCACCGTGGGCGCTGGCGGCAATCCCGGCACGATGACCACGGTAATGGCCACGGCCACGTACAGGCGCACGCGCTGCGGCAGTACCTGGGTGCCGAAGATCGGCATGGTCATCAGCATCGAGGCCACGCGGAACAGCGGCAGGATGAAGCTGGCCACCCAGCCGCCGATCTGCGCATCGGTCAATTGCAGCAGCGGCTGCATCAGCCGATCACCTGCGGAATATTGGAGTACAGGGTAGTGATGTACTCCATGAAGGTGCGCACCATCCATGGCCCGATGACGATCAGCGTCACCAGCATGACCAGCAGGCGCGGAAGGAAGCTCAGGGTCTGTTCGTTGATCTGCGTGGCGGCCTGGAACATGGCGATGATCAGGCCGACGATCAGGCTCGGCAAAACCAGGATCGCGACCATCACGGTGGTCAGCCACAGTGCTTCGCGGAACAGGTCGACGGCGACTTCCGGGGTCATGGATTCACGCTCCTGTGAAAGGCAATGTCATACACCACCGAAACTCCCGGCCAGGGTCCCGATGATCAGCGCCCAGCCATCGACCAGCACGAACAGCATGATCTTGAACGGCAGCGAGATGATCAGCGGCGACAGCATCATCATACCCATGGCCATCAGCACACTGGCGACCACCAGGTCGATGATCAGGAACGGAATGAAGATCATGAAGCCGATCTGGAACGCCGTTTTCAGCTCGGAGGTGACGAACGCCGGCACCAGGATGGTCAGCGGCGCCTGGTCGGCGCTGGCGATGTCGGTGCGCTTGGACAGCCGCATGAACAGCTCCAGGTCGCTCTGCCGGGTCTGAGCCAGCATGAAGTCCTTGATCGGGCCCTCGGCACGTGCCACGGCATCCTGGGCGCTGAGCTGTTCACTCAGATAGGGTTGCAGGGCCTGCTGGTTCACCTTGTCGAACACCGGCGCCATGATGAACATGGTCAGAAACAGCGCCATGCCGGTCAACAGCTGGTTGGACGGCGTCTGTTGCAGACCCAGTGCCTGGCGCAGGATGGAAAACACGATGATGATACGTGTGAAGCTGGTCATCAACATGACGAACGCCGGAATGAAACTCAGCGCCGTCATGATCAACAGGATCTGCAGATTGACCGAATACTCCTGCTGGCCGTTGGCACCGCTGGTCATGGTCAATGCCGGAATCTGCAGCGGATCGGCGGCCATGGCCAGGGGCGCCACCAACAGCAGGCCCAGTGGCAGGACAGTGCGCAACACACCCATCACTTCTTATCCTTCTGGTCCTTGCCCAGCAGTTCCATCAGGCGCTGGGCGAATTCGGGTGTGGCCTGGGTGGTTCGGTCGGGTGGCTGCACCGGCGCGCTCATCACGTGCAGCGCGCTGATGCGCCCCGGGCTGACACCCAGCAGGATCTGCTCCTCGCCCACCTGCACCAGCACCAGCCGATCACGTGGCCCCAGCGCCTTGGCGCCAATCACGTCGATGACCTGGCCCTGGCGCGGCGCCGCCTGCTGCACGCGCCGCATCAGCCACGCCAAGGCGAAGATCAAGGCCACCACCGCCAGCAGCCCCAGCACGGTCTGGGTCAACTGACCGGCCAGGCCAGTGCCTCCCGACGCCACCACCGGCGCCGCAGCAGGGGCCACTTCCGGCGCTGCCAGGGCGACCACGGGCAAGAGCAGCAAGGCCCACAGGAACCGGCCCATCACCGCAGCTTCTTGATGCGTTCGCTGGGGCTGATCACGTCGGTCAGGCGAATGCCGAACTTCTCGTTGACCACCACCACTTCGCCGTGGGCGATCAAGGTGCCGTTGACCAGCACGTCCAACGCCTCGCCGGCCAGACGGTCGAGCTCGATCACCGAGCCCTGGTTGAGCTGCAGCAAATTGCGGATGCTGATATCGGTCGCCCCAACCTCCATGGAAATGGTCACCGGGATATCCAGGATCACGTCGAGGTTCGGGCCCTCGAGCGTGACCGGGCCGTTACCCGACTTGGGCGAACTGCCGAACTCTTCCATCGGCAGGCGGGAGGAACTCGAACTGCCGCGCGTATCGGCGGCCAACAGCGCGTCGATATCGTCCTGCCCGGCATCCCCGGACTCATCCAGAGCCGCCGCCCATTCATCGGCGAGCGCCTGGTCTTCGGCAGAAATTGTCTCATCTTGATCAGCCATCAGTGGTCCTCGACGGGCATCTAAATCATCAGGTCAAACCGATCAGCGACGCTCGATCGGTTCGATAACTTGTAAAGCCAGGTTGCCTTTGTGCGAGCCAAGCTTGGCTTTGAACGAAGGCACGCCATTGGCACGCAGGATCAACTCTTCCGGCAGTTCCACCGGGATCACGTCACCGGGCTGCATGTGGAGAATATCGCGCAGCTTGAGCTGACGCCGCGCCACGGTGGCGCTCAAGGGAACGCTGACATCCAGGACATCTTCGCGCAGGGCCTTGCTCCAGCGCTCGTCCTGGTCGTCCAGGTCGGACTGGAAGCCGGCATCGAGCATCTCGCGCACGGGCTCGATCATCGAGTACGGCATGGTCACGTGCAGGTCGCCACCGCCGCCATCGAGTTCGATGTGGAAGGTGGATACCACGACCGCCTCGCTGGGACCGACGATGTTGGCCATGGCCGGGTTGACCTCCGAGTTGATGTACTCGAAGTTGACTTCCATGATGGCCTGCCAGGCTTCCTTCATGTCGAGAAAAGCCTGGTCCAGCACCATGCGTACCACGCGCAGCTCGGTAGGGGTGAACTCGCGCCCCTCGATCTTGGCGTGGCGGCCGTCACCGCCGAAGAAATTGTCGACCAGCTTGAACACCAGCTTGGCATCCAGAATGAACAGGCCAGTGCCGCGCAGCGGCTTGATCTTCACCAGGTTGAGACTGGTCGGTACGTACAGCGAATGCACGTACTCGCCGAACTTCATCACCTGCACGCCACCTACCGCCACATCGGCAGAACGACGCAACAGATTGAACATGCTGATGCGGGTGTAGCGAGCGAAGCGCTCGTTGATCATTTCCAGCGTCGGCATGCGCCCACGCACGATGCGATCCTGAGTGGTCAGGTCGTAGCTTCTGATCCCCCCGGGCTCGCCATTGCCTTCGGTTTGCACCAGGCCATCGTCGACGCCATGCAGCAGCGCATCGATCTCGTCCTGGGACAGCAGGTCCTGTACGGCCATGAGTTGTTCCTACTGCAATACGAAGTTAGTGAAGAGCACCTGGTCGATCACGGGCTTGCCCACTTCTTTCTGCGCCACTTCCTGAACGCTCGCGGTAGCTTTCTGGCGCAGCATTTCCTGGCCGATGGGCGTGGTCAAGGTTTCGAACGGTTGCCCGGAAAAAAGCATGACCAGATTATTGCGGATGACCGGCGTGTGCACCTTCAGAGCATCCATGTCGGCCTTGTCCCGCGCCTGCAAGACGATGCTGACCTGCATGTAGCGATCACGGCCGTTCTGCTTGAAGTTGACCACGAACGCAGGTGTCAGTGGCTCGTAGATCGCCGCAGGCTTGGCATGGGCAGCATCGGCCGACGCCTGCTCTGCAGGCGCTTCGGCGGGCTTGTGCATGAGAAACCAGGTGGCCCCGACCGACAGGCCGACGGCCAGCAGCAAGCCCACGACCAGCAGGATGATCAGCTTGAGTTTGCCCTTGCCTTCCTTGGCTGCGGGTTCCTTTGCTTCTTCGGTCTTTGCCATGCCAATAATCCGTCACCATTGAGGGGTAAGCGTACCCATGGCGACGATGGAGCAAGGGTTATGCCAACAATCCTGCGGGCTCGATTTCGAGCCTGGCAACCGACCCCTTCAGGCACTGTCAGGCGTAGTAATCCACAGCGCTGGTCCCCAGCACCGTGCCGGAGGTCAGGGGCTGCGCAGCCGCGACGGCGGGCTCGGCGGAATCGAGCGCGTCCGCACCAGAGCGTGCGCCACCCGTGCGGCGGCTCTGTTGCGCCTGCTGCTCGCCTTGGGACTGACGGGACTGATCGGAAACGTTGACGTCCAGCTGCCCCATGCCCTGCTGGTTGAACATGTCCTTGAGCCGATGCTGCTGGCTCTCCAATGCCTCACGCACGCCGATATGGGCGCTGGTGAAGGTCACTTGGGTCTGCTGGTCCGGGGTGATGTCGACGCGAATGTCCAGGCGCCCCAGTTCCGCCGGTGTCAGTTGGATGTCGGCTGATTTCAAGTTCTGGCTGGACAGGTACATGACCCGGTTGACCAGGCCTTCGGTCCATCCTGACTGCTGCATGGCCAACGGCTGGCCCAGCGGGCTGGCCAGCGGCGCCGCAGTGCCGGTCTTGGCCGTGGTCGACTGGGTCAAGGCCTGCAGGCGGTCGGCGAAGTTATCGAGGCGGCTGTCGCTGGCCGTTGCGTCGGCATCCTTCAAGCCCCCGCCGATCAAACCAGCAAAACCGTCATCGCCGCCCTCACCCGCTTCGCCTGCCGACTCCTTGCTCACCATGGCCGCCAGACCATTGACGAAATTGCCTTCTATACCCTGCTCGCCTGCCTTCGAGGGATCGCCCGATGACGTTTGGCTGGCATGTGCAGAGGTAGTGCCATTATTTTTGGCCGTCTGCTCCAGGGCCAGGCGCAGCGCCGGCAAATCGGCAAGCACGTCTTGAGCTGGATCGAAATCCTCGCCAGCGCCGACGCTATCGCTGTCCGCCGGGCTGAGAGCGGCCACTGCCGGTGGCGGCACCTGGGCCAGTGCCGGATTGGCAGCGGGATCGGCCGGGATGGGTACCGCGGCAGGATCGACCGGTGCCGCAGCAGCGCCAACGCTGGGATCGTCCTTGTCGGCGGTATCGCTGACCTTGTCGTCGTCCTTGGCGGCGGGCTTGTCGGTTTTGTCGGTTTTGTCGGTCTTGTCGAGCTTCTCAGGCTTGTCGGCCTTGGCAACTGGCAACTTCTTGCCGCTATCGGCAACCGTCGGGTTGGCGCCAGCCGCCTTCGAGGCCGGCGGCGTGGCGGTTTCCCGTGGGGCACTCGGCGCAGGCTCGGTCCGCGGCTTGACCGCGACTTCGTGGTTTTGACGGGCATAGAGATCGGCGAAACGAGGCGCCGAATCGTTGTCCGCTGCACTGGGCCTGGCCGCGCCGGTGACCGATGTGGCGCGAGCAGCGGCGCCCAGTTGCAGCAACAAAGGGTTTGAAGCGACAGCCATGAAGATCTCCCCGATACGGTGGCGTTAACGCTGATTGCCATGGAGAAAGCAAGTATCGGGCCAGCGAGGAACCAGCAACGTCAACGACGCTCAACCTGCAAAGCGCGCGCGCTCCTGCGAGTACAGTTGAAGGACCAGGACGAATTCGCGGTCGATCCGCTGTACATAAGCATCCACACCCTCCAGCGCACCTTGTCGGCAGTACTGCTCGAGCTCGCTGCACAACTGCGCCAGGCGCAGAGCGCCCATGTTGCTGCTGCTGCCCTTGAAGCTGTGGGCGGCATGGCCCAGTTCGACCAGATCGTGGGACCGGTGCAGTTCGTTCAAGCGCAGTTGCGAGTCGCTCAGGAAGGTGTCGAGCAACAGAGGGTATTCATCCTCCATGACCTCTTGCAGGGCCTCGAGGGCCGTGGGGTCTACATGGGGCTTTTGCAGTGCTTCAGCCAGTTGTTCTTCAGCCAATTGTTCGATGGGCACTTGTTCGCTCCTTGATCAAGCCGATTACGCTTGAGACTCCCAGGTAAATTCGACGTGCGCGCTGCGCCCGTCTTCCGACCAGCCCGCGCTGTGGCTCAGTTGGCGGACCAGATTGACACCACGCCCAGACAGTCCGTGCACGCTCGGCGGCTTCGCCAGGACCTGTTTCGGATCGAATCCCTTGCCGCTGTCTTCGACCACGATTCTCAGGACTCCGCCAACCCCGTGCGGGCGTATCTGCAAGTGTATGCGTATATAGCCCTCTTCCAAAGCCGCCAGGCGATCGTTACGCAACGCGTAGTACTGGGCGAATCCGGTGGCATCGCACTTGAGCGCGGAATCGAGGCCGAGTACGCCATGCTCCAGCGCGTTGGAGTATAACTCGGCAAACACGCTGTACAGCTCTCCACTCTGCGGACGCAGGCCGTGAATTTCCTGCAGCAATTGCAGGATGTACGGCAAGGGATTGAAGCGGCGCAAGGTGTCGGCACGAAACTCGAACATGGCCGACCAGTCGAGCGGGCTCGACTGGCCGCTGTCGGAATAGATCAGGCTGGCCGGGGGCTGGCGCTCGGCGTCGATCAATGCCAGCTGCACCATGCTCACATCGTCGCGCGATTCACCGCGGAAATCATGCAAAGCCTGCAGGATGCCTTCGAACAGCGACTCAGGGTCCTTGTGCGTGTCGAAGACGCGTTCGAGCCTCTCCACGCCGAAAGACTGCTCTTGCGCATTGCTGGTTTCGATGACGCCGTCGGACAGCAGCAGAACTCGATCGCCAGGCGCCAGCGGCCAGACCTCGGTCTGGTCCTCGAAACGGGTGGCCGGCAATACGCCCAGCGGCAGATGACGCGACACCAGCGCGACACGCGCCGAGCCATCCTGGCGGTGCAGGTAGCCGTCGGGCATGCCGCCGTTCCAGACTTCGACCGTGCAACGCTGGAAGCTCAGGCGCAACATGGTGGCGCAGCAGAACATGTCCACCGGCAGGATCCGCTTGAGCTTGGCGTTCATCTCGCGAAGAATCTCGTTGAGCCCGTAGCCCTTCGCCGTCATGCCATAGAACACCTCGGCCAAGGGCATCGCGCCCACCGCCGCCGGCAGCCCGTGCCCGGTGAAATCACCGAGCAGCACATGCATGTCGCCCGAAGGCGTGTAGGCAGCCAGCAGCAGGTCGCCATTGAACAGCGCATAGGGCGACTGCAGGTAACGCACGTTGGGAGCGTCGAGGCATCCGGAATGGGCGATCTGGTCGAACACCGCCTTGGCCACGCGCTGCTCGTTGAGCAGGTAGTCATGATGGCGGGTGATCAGGTCTCGCTGCTCGAGCACCGTGGCCTGCAAGCGGCGCAGGCGATCCATTGCCTTGATCTTGGCGGCCAGGATCACCTGGTTGTAGGGCTTGGCCAGAAAATCGTCGCCACCGGCGTCCAGACAACGCACCAGCGCCTGTTCTTCGGTCAGCGAGGTCAGGAAGATCACCGGCACCAGGGCCTCACCGGCCAGCTGCTTGATGGCACGCGCAGCCTCGAAGCCGTCCATGACCGGCATCATGGCATCGAGCAGCACCAACTGCGGACGCTGCTGGCGGAACACTTCGACCGCCTCCTGGCCGTTGCTGGCCGTGATCACCGCATGCCCCTGACGTCGCACGATGCTGGACAGCAGCATGCGGTCGGTCATGTTGTCGTCGGCGATCAGGACCGTCAGCGCTTCCTCGTTGGCTGGCTGCATCAGGAGATCTTGAACAACTTGTCGAAATTGGAGATCGCCAGGATCTTGCGCACGTCGGGAGAAATGTTCATCAGTGCGATGTCGGCGTTGTCGCCCCCGGCGTGGTCGCGCAACAACAGCAGCATGCCCAGGGCTGAGCTATCCATGTAGGTAGTGTTCTTCAGGTCGATGACATAACGGCTGGGCTTACCGGCACGCTCGTCCTCGTAGGCTTCGCGAAACTGCTGGTGCAGGCTGAAATCGAACCGGCCCGAAATGGCCACCGATGACGTATTGCTTTCAGGGTCGAAGGTCTGGGTGACAGAACTCTGGGTTACAGCCATGTAGTAATGCTCCTTGGGTGTGCCTTGCAGGCCAGATGTAGCACCGCTCTGCAGAGCGTTCAACGGGGTACTGACAAATTCCGGCTAAAAGTTCTCGTGCCTGGGCAGGCGTTGCGACAACTCGTCGAGCAGCCGCTGTTCCCGCTTGTCCTCCAGCTGCCTGGCCTCGAGGATATAGCGCTGCACCAGCTTGCGCAGCCCTTCCACTCGAGCATAGGCCTGTTGCCAGGTGGCGCGCGCATTGTTCAAGTTGTTCTGATGCCACGCAAGGCTCTGTTTCTGCTGGCCGACGGCCGTTTCCAACTGGTTGAGAAAGCGCTGATAGTTCAACAGCCATTGCCCGGACACGCCACGACTGCCGTTGCTGATCCACTGTTGCTGGTAGTCGTTGCGGAAGCGTTCGAGCTCGGCCAGCTTGGCTTCGGCCAGGCTCACCTGACCCTGGAAATGCCCCAGCCGCTGGGCAGCCTTGCGCTCGGTGCTTTCGGCCATTTCCACCACGGGCGCCAGGCGCGCCGCACGACTCATCGCCATGGTCGCTTACCCCGGTGCCACGGGCGTGAACACTGCCGCCAGGCGCTCGGCGCTGGCCTGCAGGCTCTCATTGTCGTTCAGACCCTGGCGCAGGTAGCGCACCAGTTGCGGCTGAAGGGCAATGGCCAGGTCGGTCTCGCGATCGCCGCCGGCCACGTAGGCACCGACGCTGATCAAGTCACGGCTCTGCTGGTAGCGCGACCACAGCTGCTTGAACTGCTGGGCCTGGGCCAGATGCTGGGGGCTGACCACGCTGGGCATCACCCGGCTGATCGACGCTTCGATATCGATGGCCGGGTAATGCCCTTCTTCGGCCAGGCGCCGCGACAGCACGATGTGGCCATCGAGTACACCCCGTGCCGAGTCGGCGATCGGGTCCTGCTGGTCGTCGCCTTCGGACAACACCGTATAGAACGCGGTGATCGAGCCGCCCCCGGCCTCGGCATTGCCGGCCCGCTCGACCAGCTTGGGCAGCTTGGCGAAAACAGAGGGCGGATAGCCCTTGGTGGCAGGTGGCTCGCCGATAGCCAGGGCGATTTCCCGCTGGGCCTGGGCAAAACGGGTCAGCGAGTCCATCAGCAGGAGGACGTTCTTGCCCTTGTCGCGGAAATATTCGGCAATGCGGGTGCAGTACATGGCCGCGCGCAGACGCATCAGCGGGGCTTCGTCGGCCGGCGACGCCACCACCACCGAACGGCGCAGGCCCTCCTCGCCCAAGGTGTGTTCGATGAACTCCTTGACCTCGCGGCCGCGCTCGCCGATCAGCCCGACGACGATGATGTCGGCCTCGGTGAAGCGCGTCATCATGCCCAGCAGCACACTCTTGCCCACGCCGGTACCGGCGAACAGACCCAGGCGCTGGCCACGGCCCACGGTCAACAAGCCATTGATGCTGCGAATGCCGACATCCAGTGGCTGGCTGATGGGATCACGCTTGAGCGGGTTGATGGTGGGCCCGTCCATGGGGATCCAGTCCTCGGCCTTCATGCCGCCCTTGCCATCCAGCGCACGGCCGGCGCCGTCGAGAATGCGTCCGAGCATGCTCATGCCCATGGGCAGGCGCCCGGTATCGGCAACCGGGACCACCCGCGCGCCAGGCGCAATGCCGCTCACGCTGCCCACCGGCATCAGGTAGATCTTGCTGCCGGAAAAGCCCATGACTTCCGCTTCGACCTGCACCGGCTGGTCGCTGTCGTCGTTGATGACCACACAGCGACTGCCCATCGCGGCACGCAACCCTTCGGCCTCCAGGGTGAGCCCGACCATGCGCAGCAGGCGGCCTTCGACGATTGGCTGGCGCGGCAGGTCGATGGCCGCCTCGTAGGTGCCCAGGCGCTTGCCGAAGCTGGTGCGATCAAGCTTCATCGGGCTCACCCAGCTCGATGGTGATGTCGGCCGGGGCCGGGTGCATGTTCTGCTCGTGCAGTTGGTCGAACAGCTGGGCAATGGCCTGGGTGATGCGCGTCTCCATGCTGGCATCGATGCGACTGTGCTCGGTTTCGATACGGCAGCCACCGGGCTGCAGCGCGTCGTCTTCCTGGATGCGCCAGTTTTCCTCGTGCTTCTCCCGCAATGACTTGATCTGCTCGAAATCCTGGGGATTGATGAAGATGCGGATGTTGTTGGCGCCCATGGGCAACAACTTGAGCGCCTCACGCAGTACTTTCTCGATCTGGCTGGAATCGGTGACCAATTCGCGGCGAATGACCTGCCGGGCAATGTGCCCTACCAGCTCGACCAGGGATTTTTCGATCTGGGTGTCCTGATCGGCGATGGGCGTCAACAGGTGCCCCAACAGCCGGTCGAACTGGACCAGCTTGCTGGCCAGTGCGGCCTCGGCTTCCTGACGCACTTTGAGCTGGGTACTGTGAAAGCCTTCTTTTTCGCCGGTGGCGAAACCCTCGTTGTAGGCTTCCTGGCGAATGGCTTCGAGTTCTTCCAGGGTGATGGGCTGGACCTCGTCGAGGGGAACCTCTTCGATCTCCTCGACCGACACCGGCGCCAGCACCACCTCGACGGCGGGCCGTTCGGGATCGAAACTGGGCAACGCCCACAGGTCGGCGCTGCGCGCGTCGACGGCGCGGATCAGTTCACTGACGGGTTCTTGCGGGGGGCGGGACATGGCTTGCGATTCCTGGCGCCTGGGTGCGAAGTGGGGTCGCTCGGAGCCGACCACCCCAGGGTGGCCAGCCTCCACGACGGAGGTCCGGGAGAGGGACGATTAGATCATCTCTTCCCCACCCTTGCCACCCAACACGATTTCACCGGCCTCGGCCATGCGCCGGGCAATGGTGAGCACTTCCTTCTGCGCCGACTCGACATCGCTGACCCGCACTGGCCCCTTGGCCTCGAGGTCGTCGCGCAGCAGTTCGGCCGCGCGCTTGGACATGTTCTTGAAGATCTTCTCGCGCACGCCTTCGTCGGCGCCCTTGAGCGCGACCACCAGTACGTCGGAAGAGACTTCGCGCAACAGCGCCTGAATGCCGCGATCGTCGACATCCTTGAGATTGTTGAAAACGAACATCAGGTCTTCGATCTGCCCGGACAGCTCTTCATCGACCTCGCGTATGGAGTCCATCAACTGGCCCTCGGACGAGCTGTCGAGGAAGTTCATGATGTCGGCGGCGCGCTTGACCCCACCCAGCGTGGTCCGCGTGGCGTTGGAGTTGCCGGAGAACTGTTTCTCCAGAATGGTATTGAGCTCTTTGAGCGCCGCAGGCTGTACGGTGTTCAGCGAAGACACGCGCAGGATGATGTCCAGGCGCGCCTTGTGCTCGAAATGCGCCAGCACTTCGCCGGCCTGGTCGGGGTCGAGGTAGGCCACGACGATCGACTGGATCTGCGGGTGTTCGTAGCGAATCACATCGGCCACGGCGCGGGGTTCCATCCATTTCAGGCTGTCCAGGCCGCTGGTGTTGCCGCCCAGCAGAATTCGGTCGATCAGGCCGTTGGCCTTGTCTTCGCCAAGGGCCGAGGTGAGCATCTTGCGGATGTAGTTGTCGGAACCCACGCCCAGGCCGGTCTGGTCGCCGACCACGGTGACGAATTCACTCATCACCTGCTCGACCTGCTCGCGGTGCACATTGCGCATCTGCGCCATGGCCACGCCCACGCGCTGGACCTCCTTGGGACCCATGTGGCGAAGCACCTGCGCCGCGTCGGTTTCACCCAGCGACAGCAGAAGAATGGCGGCCTTGTCGACCTTGGTCAGCTTGGGGGTGACGGCTTGTGAACTACTCATCGGCATTGATCCACTCTTTCACGACCTGGGCCACTCGGCCCGGGTCTTCGGCCACAAGACTCTTGATTGCATTCAGTTGGGCGTCATAGCCCTCGGTCGGGCTGGGCAGCAGAATGCTCTGCGGCCCACCCAGGCTGACCCGATCGTTGGCCAGCTCGCTGTCCATGCCCAGGGCGGCCACACCGCCCAGCCCGCCGGCGGCACCAAGTTCGCCATCGCCCGGCCTGGATTTGCCACCACCGGTGATGTTGGTCAGCACCGGGCGCAACACGCCGAACACCAGGACCAGGATGAACAGCACGCCCAGCGCCTGTTTCATGATGTCCCAGAACCAGGGTTCCTTGTAGAACGCAGGCTCGGTGATGACTTCCGCCGAGTTGGGCGCGAACGGTACGTTGATCACGGTCACGCTGTCGCCACGGCTCGCATCGAAGCCCACGGCATCCTGTACCAGACGGGTGAAACGGGCCAGCTCCTGGGCATTCCAGGGCGCCAGGGTCACGGTGCCGTCGGCCGGGTTGACCTTGGCCTGGTCATCGACCACCACGGCGACCGACAACCGGGTCAGGCGACCCTGCTGCTGCTTGGTGTGGCTGATGGAGCGGTCGAGCTCGAAATTCTTGGTCGACTGCTGACGCTTGTCGGCCGGATACGGCGCCAGCATCGGCTGGCCGGTGGCCGGGTCCATGATCTGCTGGCCATTGGCGTCGAGCAGCGGCTGGCCTGGCTGGATCGCGCCAGCGGCTGCCTGCCCCTGGGCGGCATTCTGCGGTGCGGTGGCCGGGCCCGGTGGCTGGTTGCTCAAGGCGCCGGGCACACCCGATGGGCCCGAACCGCTGGAACGTTGCTCGCTGGTGGACTGCTCGCTGCGCAGTGCCGGCTGGTCCGGGTTGAACTGCTCGGAGGTCGACTCGACCGCGCTGAAATCCAGGTCCGCCGACACCTCGGCCTTGAACCGATCACTGCCCACCACCGGTTGCAGTATGTTGTGGACACGCTGGGTCAGCATGCTTTCCATGCGGCGACTGTAGTCGTACTGCTTGCCGGCCATGGTCAACGCGTTGTCTTCCAGCTGCGCCGACAGCAGGGTGCCCTTCTGGTCGACGACCGACACGTTGGACTTGTTCAGTTCCGGGACGCTGGTCGCCACCAGATTGACGATGGCCGCGACCTGGCCGGCATCCAGGGTCCGGTTGGGGTACATTTCCACCAGCACCGAGGCGGTTGGCTTGCGTTCGTCACGGACGAACACCGAACTCTTCGGGATGGCCAGGTGCACGCGCGCAGCCCGGATATTGTTCAGGCTGCCGATGGTACGGGCCAGCTCGCCTTCCAGGCTGCGGCGGTAGCGCGCCGTTTCCATGAACTGGCTGGTGCCCAGGCCTTGTTCCTTGTCGAGCGACTCGTAGCCGACGTTGCCGTCGCTGGGTGCAACGCCGGCCGAGGCCAGGGCGATGCGCGCACGCGACTGGTCGTCGGCCTTGACCAGCAAGGCGCCGGAGTTGGGTTCCACGGTATAGGGAATGTTGGCCGTGGTCAGGGTGTCGATCACCTGCTTGGTGTCCATGCCCGCCAGGCTGCCGTACAGCGGCCGGTAGTCGGGTTGCTGCGACCAGAGCACCACGGCGAAGCCGATCGCGACGCTCGCAGCCAGGCCGACCAACAGGCCGACCTGACGCAGCATGGTCATCTGCGACAGATTCTGCAGGACAGACAAGCCCATGAGCGGCGATTTGTTGCCGCTCTTGGCAGGGAGGTTATCGGTGGTCGCTTCAGCCATGACTCAATTCGTCCTCAGACCGGCATCTGCATGATGTCTTGATATGCCTGGACCAGCTTGTTGCGCACTTGGGTCAAGGCCTGGAACGAGACACTGGCTTTCTGCGAGGCGACCATCACATCGGTGAGGTCGACGCCGCTCTTGCCGATCTCGAAAGCAGTGGCCAGTTGGCTGGAAGCACCCTGCACGTCCGCGACCTTGTTGATGGCGCCGCCGAGCATGTCGGCAAAGCTGCTGGCGCCGACTTCCGGCGCCGCAACCGCCGCAGGCCTGGCCATGGCGTCCGCCTGCATGGCGCGCATGTCCAGCATCAAGCGGTTGAATTCAATACCTTGGCTCATGGGTGACCCTCTGCGACGACCTGCGTTTTTTTGACACTGCTGCATTCACTACAGAGGTAGTAGCAAGGAGGGTGCCAGTTGCAGTCGCAGGCTTGCGAAACAGATCGATGGCGACGAATCGCCGCAGCCGCTGCCGGTCAGAGGGCGTCCGTCACGAGGCGAACAGACTGGCCTCCACGTCCATTCCGGCATCGCGCATCTGCGCCAGCTTGTAGCGCAGCGTTCGTGGACTGATGCCCAGGCGCTGGGCGGCTTCCTTGCGGCGGCCGCGCTCGCTGCGCAAGGTATCAATGATCATTTCGAATTCCCGTCGGCGCAGATCGTCCTCCAACGCGCCGGCCGGCAGCCCGACCGGGGCCTGGGTTTCCAACGGCAGTGCCGGGGCACGGGCTTGCACCACCAGGCTCAACGGCGGCAACGGTGCCGCGCCTGCAGGCCCGGCCAGGCAGAAGTCGGCTGCCTGGATCAACCCGCCGTGCTGCAGGATCAAGGCGCGCTGAATGGCGTTGTCCAACTCGCGAACGTTGCCCGGCCACGGATGATCGAGCAGGCACTGTTCGGCCGGTGGCGAGAAACGCACAGGCGCGTGCTTCATCTTGTCGACATGGCGGTCCAACAAGCGTCGCGCCAGCGGCAGGATATCGGCGCGGCGCTCGCGCAGAGGTGTCCACGCCAGCGGGAAGACCGAAAGACGGTAGAACAGGTCTTCGCGAAAGCGCCCCGCCGCCACGTCGGCCGCCAGGTTGCGGTTGGTGGTGGCGATGACGCGTATGTCCAGGGCGATGGGTTTGCGCGCGCCGACGCGCTCGACCTCACGCTCCTGCAACACGCGCAACAGCTTGGCCTGCAGGCCCAGCGGCATCTCGGAAATTTCATCGAGCAACAAGGTGCCGCCATCGGCCTGCTCGAACTTGCCCGCCTGCGCCGCGACAGCGCCGGTGAACGCGCCCTTCTCGTGGCCAAACAGCGTGGCTTCGAGCATGTTGTCGGGAATCGCCGCGCAATTGATGGCGACGAAAGCCTGTTCTGCGCGCCGCGACTGCTGGTGAATGTAGCGTGCCAGCACTTCCTTGCCGGTGCCTGATTCACCGGATATCAGCACCGTGGAATCACTGCGTGCAACCCGTGCCGCCAGCTCGAGCAAGGCCAGGCTGGCCGGCTCCAGTGCAACCGGGCCGTGATCGGTACCGGCCGTGACCAGGCCGCGGCCATGCCGGGTCACCAGGTCGAGCAGCGCGCGCGGCTCGAATGGCTTGACCAGGTAGTCCGCCGCACCCTGGCGCATGGCATCCACCGCACGCTCGACGGCGCCATGGGCCGTCATCAGCAACACCGGCAGTTGCGGCTGCCGGGCGCGTAGCCTGGCAAGCAACTGGTGCCCATCGATACCGGGCATGTTGACGTCGCTGACCACGATCCCGAAGGGCTCGCGCGCCACTGCCAACAATGCTTCCTCGGCACAGCTCACTGCCTCGAATTCGAAGCCACCCAGCTCCAGCGTATCGCCCAGCGCCTCGCGCAGGGCCCGGTCGTCCTCGACCAACAGCACCTTGATGCTCATGGAGCTCGCTCCTGCAGGGCCACCAATGGCAGGGTCAAAGTGGCGCAGCTGCCGCGGCCGAGCGTGGAGCGCAGTATCAACTCGCCTTGATGCGCCCTTGCCACGGCCTTGACCACCGACAGGCCGAGCCCGGTACCGGTGGGCTTGGTGGTAAAGAACGGCTCACCCAGCCGCGCCAGCGTTGCCGGGGCCATGCCAGGCCCATTGTCACTGACGCACAGGCGCAGGGTGTCGTCGCGCGCATACAGATGGACCTTCAGCCGTGCCTCGCCGGCGCTGGCCTGGATGGCGTTGTCGATCAGGTTGAGTACCGCGCCCACCAAGGTGTCCTTGTTGCACAGCAACTCGCCGGCATGGCTGTCGCACTGCCAACGCACGGCGACATTGTGCACATGGGGCTGGGCGGCGGCCTGCAGGGCCTGCAGCAACTGGCGGGGCGTGAGGCGATCGGGCAGCGGCAGCTCGCCGCGGGCGAACACCAGCATGTCGCGAACCTGGTTTTCCAATTCATGCAGACGCTCCTTGAGGCGTCCAGCGAAGCGCTGCTGGATCTGCACCGGCAGTGGTTTTTCGGTCAGGTGACTGGCGTACAACAGCGCTGCCGACAGCGGCGTGCGTATCTGATGGGCCAGCGAGGCCATCATCCGGCCCAGTGACGACAGGCGCTCACTGCGCGCCACTTCGCTCTGCAGACGGCGGGTCTCGGTCAGATCGGTAAGCAACACCAATTGACCAGGCTCGGCGTCCAGCGAGCGGGTGGAAATCGACAGACGCCGCCCATCGATCAAAGAGATTTCATGACCGTCGTCGCGGCGTGGCGCGAAACTGCGGACGATCACCTCGCGCCACAGTTCGCCTTCCAGAGGCGCACCCAGCATATTCGCGGCTGCCGGGTTGGCTTCGCGCACACGACCATGCCCATCGATGACGATGACGCCGCCGGGCAACAGATCGAGCAGGTTCTGCAGGCGATTGGCAAGCCGTTCCTTTTCCGCCAGTTCGGCCAGGCGCTGGGCGCTGACCACTTCCAGCTCACCCTTGAGCGATGCCACGCGCGCCTCGAGCAGGCTGTAGGAGTCGCTCAAGCGGTCGGACATCTGGTCGAACAGGACGAACGCCTGGTCCAGCCCCTGGCGGCTGTCGGATGGCGCTACGGACACGGAAGCGTCGCTGCGGGGCATGGGCGCGGAGGGCTGGATAGCGGCCTGTGGCATGGGTCTCTCTCACTTGGCTCACCGTCAAAAACGGTATCGTGAAAGGGATAAAAGCAATAGCCGTGCCGGGTGAAACCCTGCGGGCTGCGAGCGCCGCAAGGAACAGTCGGATGGCGCAGGGAAAGTGTGGGAGTTCAAGCGCTTGGCGCGCTTTGCCGGAAACGGCAGATGTTGTATGAAGCATGGCCACTGCCTGAAGGGCAGCGGCCGGTCGAGCCGCAGGCGTCAATCGTCTGCCTGTTGCTCTTCGCCCTCGCCTTCGCGTCGGCTCATGCCGTACTTGCGCATCTTCTCCACCAGGGTGGTACGGCGGATGCGCAGACGTTCCGCGGCGCGCGCGACGATGCCATTGGCATCGTCCAGCGCCTGCTGGATCAAACCCTGTTCCAATCCGCCCAGGTAGTCCTTGAGGTCGAGCCCCTCGGGCGGCAGCATGGCGCTGGAAGCGAAGTCGGGCGTATGGCCGTTGATTGCCACACGCTCTTCCAGATCGCTGCGCAGGCTGTCGACCAATTGCTCGTCCTCGTCGTCGACGTAGCGAAATTTCTTCGGCAACTCGACCACGCCAATCACACCATACGGATGCATGATCGCCATCCGCTCGACCAGGTTGGCCAATTCACGCACGTTGCCCGGCCAGCCATGGCGGCAGAGCGACATGATGGCTGCCGAGTTGAAGCGGATCGACCCACGCTTTTCATGCTCCATGCGCGAGATCAGCTCGTTCATCAAAAGCGGGATGTCTTCCACGCGCTCGCGCAGCGGGGCCATCTCGATGGGGAACACGTTGAGGCGGTAATACAGGTCTTCACGGAACGTGCCGACCTCAATCATGCTTTCCAGATTCTTGTGCGTGGCCGCAATGATGCGCACATCGATGCTCTGGGTCTTGTTGCTGCCCACGCGCTCGAATGTCCGTTCCTGTAACACTCGCAGCAGCTTGACCTGCATCGGCAACGGCATGTCGCCGATTTCGTCGAGGAACAGGGTACCGCCGTTGGCCAACTCGAAGCGGCCGGCGCGGCTGGTGATCGCGCCGGTGAAGGCGCCCTTCTCGTGACCGAACAGCTCGCTTTCGAGCAACTCGGCCGGAATCGCGCCACAGTTCACCGGCACGAATGGCGCATCGCGACGCTTGGAATGGTAGTGCAGGTTGCGCGCGACCACTTCCTTGCCGGTACCCGACTCGCCGAGGATGAGCACGCTGGCATCGGTATCGGCCACTTGCTGCATCATCTGGCGCACATGCTGGATGGCGCGGCTGGTGCCCACCAGGCTGCGGAACAGGTTGGGTTCGCGCTGACGGCCGCGCTCGCGGGCCTGGTCGTACATCTCGCGATAGACCTGGGCACGGTGCAGGGAATCGAGCAGCTTGCTGTAGCTGGGCGGCATCTCCAGGTGCGACAGCACGCGACGACGCAGGTCGTCGGGCAGCTCGACAGCACCTGGCTCGCCCAGCAGCAGCACCGGCAGGAACTCGTCCCAGTTGGCGAGCGTCTTCAGCAGGCCGGCAAGGTTGCCCGAAGACACCTCCCCCACCAGGACGCAGAGCACCTCGCGGCTGGACGACAGCGCGTCGACCGACATCTGCCAGTCAGCGCTGCCACAGGCCAGGTTCTCTTCGCCAAGAAAGTTCAGGATGACCGCCAGATCCCGGCGGCGAACGCTATCGTCATCGATCAGCAGAATTTTGGTTTCACGCCACATGCAATAGCAACTTCCCTAGTCAACTCGAAGCCCGAAAGGGCGCTTTCGACGTTTTTGGCCATGGTTTCAGCTAACAGACGCCAGACGAATCGTAACAGCCACTAGTAAAGGCAAAAAAATCGACTTAGTCAAATTTATGGCGCAATGGCTGTCAGCGGAACAGATGGTAAACCTTTGCAGCGTTCTTCGCTTGGGTGAACTGTGACATTTCGTCGACAACTGACTGACGCGCTAATCGAGTGACGTTGAGTAATTGACGGTAGACCTCGAGCAGATCCTCGAGGTGACTGCGCAATTGCACTGGGTCTTCCGGGACTTCCTGCAATACGCTGTCGACACAAGCCCGGCATTCGATGTCCAGAACGCCGATCGCATCCCAATCGCCTGCCTGCATGGCGTCTACCAAGGCGTGGCGAGTCTGCTGAATCCGCTGTAGTGCACTCATGGCAAACTCCTCAGGCCGGCTGTGCCGATTCGTGGCTGGCGATGGCGTCCCAACCGCTCTTGACGGTGATCATCAGCCGGGCGACTTCGTCGATCAACTGCGGATCATTCTTGATGTTGGCTTCGGTCAGGCGGCCGGACATGTAGGCGTAAAGGTCGTCGAGGTCCTTGATGGATTGCGACTCGCCGGCCTTGCTTGGATCCAGCCCCTGGCGCAGGCCACCAATGATGGCCACGGCCTTGCCGAGCATCTCGCCCTTCTGCGACACCTGACCACGGCTCAGCGCACCCTTGGCCTGGGCCATGCGATCGAGACTGCCCTGCATCAGCATCTGCACCAGCCGATGCGGCGTGGCTTCGGATGTCTGGGCATGGGAATCGACCTTCTGGTATTGGCTCAGCGCTCTCATGGCGTTCATTGCGGCGGACCTCGTAACACATGATTTGATGTTGTATCGCTTGGTTACTATGTCGTCGCGGGCGGGAAAAACTTTAGTGAGCCTGATGGAATATGCAAAGTAACGTGGTATCAGGTAATGAACGCCGTCGATATGGAAGCGTTCGTGCAAATGACGGATATGCAAAGGCCCGGCATAGACCGGGCCCCGTGAGTGGCACTTTTCGTCAATCGCTGTCGGTTTTGTTCAGCGCGTTCAGCGTGGTCATGATGCTCTTGCTGGTGGCGTTGAGCTGCGCGACGAGGGTGTCCATGGCGGTGTACTTGGCATTCAAGGTGTCCGTCAGGTTCTTGATCCGGCGGTCCAGGGCCTGCTGTTGCTCGGTCAATTTGGTCAGCGTGCCGGAGAGCGAATCCGAGCGCGAGGCGAGAATGCCGCCTTTCACCGCATAGGAGTCGGTCGCGGTGGTCATCCGCGAAAGCAGACCGTCCTTGCCGGTGAACATGTCCTGGATGGCTGCCACGTTGGCGGGATCGCCCATGGCCGTGTTCCACTTGGCGTCATCCATTGCCAGCAGACCGGTCTTCTGGTCGGTGTTGATGCCGAACTGCGACAGGGTCAGCTTGCTCGAGCCCGAGGAGGTGACCAACTCGTTGCGCATCGACTGGATCAGGTGGCGCACGGTGGAGTCGCCGGTCAGCCCTCCCCCACTGGTCGTGCCGTCGGCCCCGGTGCTGACCTTGGTCAGCGTGTTGAGTTGGGTCATCAGCGCGTTGTAGGCATCGACGAAGCCAGTGGTGGCTTTCTTCAGGGTGTCAGTGTTGGTGCTGACCGAGATGGTCGTCTTGGCGGCCCCTGCTTCCAACAGTTTGATTGACACGCCGCTGATGGCCGCGGCGACCGTATTGGTCGACGACTCCATCTCGATGCCGTCGATCTTGTACGTCGCATTGGTGGGCTCGTTCACAGTGGTGGAGGCAGTCAGCTTGTCGAGGCCACTGCCCGCCTCGGCGGTCATGGAAATCTCGGTACCCTTGCCGGTGGTCGAGGAGCTGAGGACAAGGCGCGAGCCACTGGCGTCGGTCAGGATGTTGGCACTGATACCGCGACCGACCAGCTGGGTGTTGATGAGATCGCGGGTCTGCGCCAACGTCGCACCCGCCGGAATGCTGATCTTGCTGTCTTTGAATGACTGAGTGATCGTCAAGGTCTGGGCGGAAGACGTAGCATTGACCACGGCTGCGCTCTTGTCGGCGTAGACGCCAGAAGAAATCTTCGAGGAAGTCGCCAGGGTCGTTACTTCAAGCGAGTACGTACCGTCGGAGGCGGAATCGGTCACGGTCACCGAAGCCGCCTTGTCGTTGGACGAGGCTCCGGTCAAGCCGCTGAACGCCGAGGCCTTGTTCATTGCCGCGACGGCGGCCCGATAGGTTTCCAGCGAGCTCTTGACGGTGCCAACGGCGGTCAAGGTGGTGGTGGTGGTCAGCGTCTGGGTATCGATCTGCTTTTGCTTGGGCGCTTTCTCGGCATTCACCAAGGCCTTGACGATGGCATCGGTGTCGATACCCGTGCCCACGCCGCTGGACTTGATCGCGCCGCTGGTGCTTGAGGTGGTGGTGCTTGAAGTACTGGCAGTCGTGGTGGCGGCGGTGGTGCCGGTAGTGGAGGAAACAGTAGCCATCGGTATCTCCTAGAATCGAGTCAGGCGTGTTTTTGACGGATACCGCCCCAAGCACACCCAGCTACATTTTTCGTGCCAGCTCAGATGGTCGCGTCGAGCAGACCGCTGCGACCGTCTGCCAGGCTCTGCGCCAACTTGAGCGCGGCCTCGGTTGGCAACTGACGAATGATTTCACCGCTGTCCGTAGCGATGACCTTGACCACGACGGCATGCGTCGAGTCGTCGATGGAGAATTCCAGGTTGCGCTGTGCGGTATTCACATGCGCCTGGAGGTCCTT
Organism: Pseudomonas sp. CFBP 13602; assembly: GCF_014842725.1. NCBI lineage: Bacteria > Pseudomonadati > Pseudomonadota > Gammaproteobacteria > Pseudomonadales > Pseudomonadaceae > Pseudomonas > Pseudomonas sp. CFBP 13602. Next base: position 49,132 of record NZ_JACYVT010000002.1, read on the forward strand.
CACCGCTTGTTCCAATTCGGCCCGCTCGGGAGTCACCGACTCGACCGCGGGTTCATCCTGCTTGACCTGCCGGGCAGGCAGGGAGGCGGCGCTCGCTGGCGCTGACGTGGCGGCAAGAGGCAATCTTGCAGTAACGCTCATGTCCATGTTTGATCACCCCGAAAATCAAAAAACGGAAGGGCGCGTGGGCACCCTTCCGTCAGTCAGCCAGGGGCCGTATTACTGAAGCAGCTTCAGTACGGACGATGGCAGCTGGTTGGCCTGGGACAGGATCGCGGTGGATGCCTGCTGCAGGGTTTGCTGCTTGGTCAGCTCGGCGGTTTCCGAAGCGAAGTCGGCGTCCTGGATACGGCTACGAGCGGCCGAGGAGTTCTCGGAGATGCTCTGCAGGTTCGACACAGTGCTGTCGAAACGGTTTTGCACCGCACCCAGGTCGGCGCGCTGGGCGTCGATGTTGGAGATGGCCTTGTCCAGTGCAGCGATTGCGTTCTGGGCGTTGAACGCGGTGGTGATGTCGGTTTCGCTGACCGAGGTGAGCTCGGAGGCCTTGCTGGACGAAGCACCGGCAGTACCAGTGGCGAACAGGCCGGTAACACCTACACCAGCGACCGAGTAGCCTTTGGACGAATCAAGCGAGACAGCACCGGTGGCGATGAAGGTGTCTGCAACGCCTACCGCAGTGCCTGGAGTACCGCTAGCGTCTTTGGTAGCTACCGTCACGTTCGCAGCAGCGGCGGCGGCACCGGTGACGGTGGTATCAACGCCGAACACGATATTTTCACCGGTGTCGGATTTGACCGACAGCGTGCCTGCCTTGCTGTCGTAGTTGACACTGATACCCAGTTTCGCGGCGTTCGAGTTCAACTGATCGGCAAGCGAGGCGGTATCGGTCACGCCAACCATGCTGACGGTTTCGCTGCTGCCGACCTTCATAGTGAAGGTTGCCGGAGCGGCTGCGGCACCTGCGCCTACGACGAAAGATGCCTCGGTGCTTGCCTTGGCGGTCAGACCGGGTACTGAACCGTTAAGCTGGCTGGCGATAGTCTTGGCTGACGCTTTGGCGTCGATGGTCACATCTTTGGTCTCACCCCCGCCTGTAACCTTGACTGCACCACCTGCAACCCCGGCAGCCGACACGGCTACACCGATACTCTTGACCTGCTGCGAACCGATAGCGTTGGCAGACACATCGCCCAACGTCACGTTGATGGTTTCGTTGGCATTGGCGCCGATCTGGAAGGCGGTGGAACCGAACGAGCCGTCGACCAGGTTGCGACCACCAAAGGTGGTGGTGTTGGCGATACGGGTCAGCTCGGAAGTCAGCTGGGTGTACTCGGACTGCAGCGAAGTCCGGTCATCGCCGCTGTTCGAACCGTTCGCCGACTGCAGGGCCAGTTCACGCATACGCTGCAGGATGTTGGTGGATTCCTGCATCGCGCCTTCAGCGGTCTGGGCGATGGAGATACCGTCGTTGGCGTTCTTCACTGCGACCGACAGGCCGTTGATCTGGCTGGTCAGACGGTTGGAGATCTGCAGGCCGGCGGCGTCGTCCTTGGCGCTGTTGATTTTCAGGCCCGAGGAAAGACGGGTCATCGAGGTGCTCAGCGCATCGGAAGCCTTGTTCAGGTTTTTCTGAACGGTCAAGGAAGCGGTGTTGGTGTTTACGGATAAGGCCATGACAAATTCCTCGGGGTTGTTAGCTGTGGCTTCCGGCCCTGGCGAGCGCCGGGTGTGGCCTAGAGAACCTTCGTAGTAGTTATCGTCGGTTCAGCGCTTTGCTTGAGGGCGATTGCAATGTTTTTTCGCCTTCAAGCCGCTGTAGCCGGAAAAAGCAAGCGTTGGCTTGATCTCTCTTGATAACTGTTTCGTCCGAGGAAGGGGGAACTTGAGGGGAATGGACAGCGATAGCGCGAATTTCTGGCGTCAACGGATCAACGGTAGCAGTGACCCGAATCGCGTCACGGTTGCCGCCGTGTGCATGCAAGAGCGCGGCGAGCCCGGACGCGGCTTGCGCCGCTGCTACAGGGGATCGCGGTATCTGTAGCAGCGGAGCAAGCCGCGTCGGCGGGCAACGCCGCATTTGTAGCAGCGGCGCAAGCCGCGTCGGCGGGCAACGTGGTATCCGCAGCAGCAGCTCAAGCCGCGTCAACGGACAACGCCGCATTTGTAGCAGCGGCGCAAGCCGCGTCTGGGGGCAACGCGGTGGATCAGGGGCGGTAGATGAGCGCCGAGCCCCAGGACAGGCCGACACCGAAGCCGCTCAGGGCAACGCGCTTCCAGGCGGAGTCGAGAATGTGCTTTTCCAGCAGCAGCGGGATACTGCTGGACACCGTGTTGCCGGTTTCGACCATGTCCTTGATGAACTTCTCCGGCTCTTCCTCGAAACGCCGGGCCACGGCATCGACGATCGCCGCACTGCCCTGGTGGATGCAGTAGGCGTCGACGTCGGCGCTGGTCAGGCCCGACTCATCGAGCAATTCGTGCAGATGCGCCGGGACCTTCAGCAGAGCGAAGTTGAACACCTGCCGACCGTTCATGAAAAACACCCCATCGGTGACCTTCAGGTGCGGGGCGCCGGAACCATCGGTACCGAACTTGGCCTTGCCCAGCTGCCAGGGCGCGTCCTCGCCCATCCAGGTGGCGGTGGCCGCGTCGCCGAACAGCATGGTGGTGTTGCGATCCTCGGGGTCGACGATCTTGGAGTACGGGTCGGCGGTGATCAGCAGGCCGTTCTTCAAGCCAGCCGCTTCCATGAAGCCCTTGAGCGCATAGATGCCGTACACATAGCCCGAGCAACCCAGGCTGATGTCGAACGCCGCAACGTTGGTCGACAGGCCGAGCTTGTCCTGAACGATAGCTGCGGTGTGTGGCAGGCCCTCCTCGTCCCCGTTCTGGGTGACGACGATCAAGGCGTCGATGGACTCGCGGGACAGCTGCGGATTGCTGGCGAACAAGGCGTTGGCCGCTTCCACGCAGAGGTCGGAGGTTTCCTGGTCGTCGGACTTGCGCGGCAGGAAGGCCGAACCGATCTTGCCGATGATGAAATCTTCATCCTTGGCGAATTTGGCACCTTGGGCGTAGTTGTCCAGGCCTTCGGCAGGCACGTAACTCGCGATGCTTTTTATGCCAATCATTGTGGCTTCCCAATACAAAGGTAGCTGGAGGCCATTACGCGGAGCGTTTGCGCAATGCCATCGAAAAGGGTGTCAGGCGGCGTCGGCCCAGGTAAGACGGCGCCACTGCTGCCAGAAACGAAGCAGCTGCAGGCCGCTGATTCAGCGGCCCGGCAATACATAAGTGTGAAGATGCACGATTCGACCCATTGGTCACACAGGTATTGTGCCATAGGCGGTAGGAAATGGCGCGCGGCGGGGTCGTGCGAGACGGGGCCTGCGCCCCGCCGATCAGAGTTTGTTGAACAGACTCAGCTGGGAGATCTTCGCGAAGGCCAGCTGCGAAGCCTGCAGCATGGTCTGTTGCAGACTCAAGGTCACCGATGCGGTGGCAAAGTCGGTGTCGGAAATCGCCGACTGCGTGCTCTTGTTGGCCAACGCCAGGCTGACGTTCTCGTCGTTCTGGATAGCCAGCGAGTTGAGCCGCGCACCGATCTGCCCGCGGGAGATGTCGATGTTCTCGTTGGCGCTGGCCAGGTTGCCCAACGCCGAGTCGGTGGCGTTCTTCAATGCCAGCGCGGATCTGGCGTCGGTCACCGGTAGCTCAAGGGCGGACTTGAGCTGATGCAGCGTATCCAGCACGTTCTGGGTCTTGTGGCTGTTCGCGTTGACACTGAAGCTGTCGCCCGCGCCGGCCTGGCCCGAAACAGTGAAGGTCACCCCCGCCGCCGTGATCGAACTGCCAGCGGCACCGACAACCACTGCTCCCTTGCCAATGGCTTGGCTGGAATCGGTCAGTGGTTGGGCGTAGACCTCGTACTCGCTGTCGCTGGTGAACTTGATCACCGCCCCGCCAGCCGGGAAAGCTGCGGAATAGCGATCGGCATCGGTCACGTTCGCGCTGGTCAGCTGCGCCGTGGAGGTGTTGGCCGCGTTGCGCGTCGAACTGATGCTGTCCGGCTTGCTGCCCAGGCTGAACGTGCGCCCTGCCATGTCGGCATCGGCAACGGTGCCCAGCGCGCTCTGCTTGGCCGCCACGTCGATGTCGAACTCCACACCGTACAGGCTGATAGTGGTACCACCGTCGGCCTTCGGGTCAAAGGTGCCGTTGCCAGTGACCTGCGAGGTCACATCCTGGTTCTTGCTGTTGGTGAGGGTGAACTGGGTGCTGCTGGTGAACGTCAGCTTGTACGGCTGGCCGTCGGTGAACGCCTTGTTGTAGGTGGTCAGCGATTCGAGGCGGCCATCGGACACGGTCAGCAGGCCGTCGTCGACCACCGGTGCGGTCATGGTGGTTTGCGTACGGCTGGTGTTCACCGCTGTTTCCAGGATGCCGTAGCCGGTGTCGTTGGTCGCCAGTTGCAGGGTATCGGACACCTGCAGGCTGAGCTGGGTCTGGTCGCCCTGGTAGGTATAGCTGCCGTCGCTGTTCTGCACATAAGGCGGCGTGCTGGTCTTGGATCCGGAGAACATGTACTGGCCGTTGGCATCCTTGGTGTTGAGCAGGCCAAGGACGTTTTTCTCGATCTCGCCGATTTCGCTGGCAATCGAGGTGCGGTCGGCATCGCTCAGGCCGCCGTTACCGGCCTGAATCGTCAATTCCTGGGCCCGCTGCAAGGCCGTAGTGATGCTGTCGAGCACACTCTCTTCCTGGGTCAGCGAGTTGGTAACGCTGGTCATGTTGCCGCTGTACTGGGTCAGCAAGGTGCTCTGCTGCTGCAGTTGCAACAGTTTGGCGGCACCGACCGGATCGTCACCGGCACTCTGGATGCGATTGCCCGAGCTGATCTGCGCCTGGGTCTTGGCGGTGTCCGAGAAATTCTTGGAATAGCCGGTCGCGCTGGTCTCGAAGTACTGAGAAGTGGAAATTCGCATGGTCGACTATTCCTTAGAGGGCGTTGATCAGGACGCTGAATGTTTCCTGCGCAGCCTTGATGATCTGCGAGGACGCCGTGTAGTACTGCTGGAACTTCACCAGGGAGGCGGCTTCGTCGTCCAGATTGACACCCGATACCGAGTCGCGGTTGGTCTTGGCCTGGGTCAGCACGGCACCGGTGGCCTTGGTATCGACGGTGGCCTGGCTGGCCTTGGCACCAACCCGCTCCACGAGCGACGCGTAGGCACTGGTGAAGCTCATGCCGGGGTTGCCCGCCGTGGCGCCAACCGTGGCCTTGGTCTGCAACGCCAGCAATTGCGTGGCATTGCGGTTGTCGGACTTGCCATCGGCGTTGAACGACACGGTGTAGCTGTCGTTGACCGCAGGCGTGCCGCCCACGGTGGTGTCGAAACTGAAGGTCAACTGCTTGCCGTCGGCGCCGTTGACAGGCTTGCCGTCGGCACCCACCACCGGCACGGTCAGGCTCAGGTTGTTGCTCTGGCCAGGCACGATGGTACCGCTGCCGATACTGGTGCCTGACGCGTTGAACAGACTGTAGCTCTGCGCACCGTCGGTGGTCTTGCCGAACACCAGCTTGACCGGCGACGAGGTTTCGATGCCGCTCTGCAACTGGCTCAGGGCCGTGCCACTGTAGATGTCCAGCTTGCTGCCCAGCACCGGCTGGGTGAAGGTGCCGGTGCCCGAGTTGCCAACGGTCGCCGTGCCGGTGAGCGGCGCGGCAAAAGCCAGCTTGTTCGAATCGGTGAGTGTGGTGGTGATAGCGCTCGCGCCGCTGCGCGTCGGTGTGACGACGAAACTGTCGCCGCTGGCAACCTTGCCGTTCAGGCCCAGGGTGACACCGTCGATCACCGGTGCCGGGTTGGCGCCCAGGTCGAAGCTGCCCATCGACGTGCCGTCCGAACGGGTCACGCTGTAGGCAGTGGTACTGCTGAACTTGACGTTGTAGTCGTAGATGCTCAGCTTGCTGGAGTCGGCAACGGTAACGCTCAGGTTGCCCGAACCTGCGCTGTTGGTGGACGCAGCCAGGCTGCGGTTGGCCGTGGCGGTGGCACTGTTGATGCTGGCGAATACCGACGAACCGAAGTCCCCGTTGAGGTCGATACCCTTGCCCAACTGGCCGTTCAACGTGTCGCTCACGACAATGGCGGCGCGCCCCAGCTCGTTGATTGCCGGGTTCAGCGCATCGCTGCGAAAGCGCAGCAGGCCGCCGATCTCGCCGCCGGTGGTGACCGAGGTCACGTCGGTGCTGTAGCCCTGATACTGGATGGTCAGGCCATACTGGCTCTTGTCGGCCACACCGGGTGTGGCCACCAGCGAATTGGCCGAACTGCCGGTGACCAGCGACTGCCCCGAGCCCAGGTAGACGTCGTAGTTGCCGTCACGCTGCTGCACGCTGACACCGACCAGCTCGTTGAGCTGACGAACGTTTTCGTTGCGCGCATCGAGCAGACTGTTGGGCGTGGAACCGGTGCCCGACATCTCGGTGATCTGCCGGTTGAGTTCGGCGATGTTGCCGCTCAGCTTGTTGACCTGGCCGGTCAGGGTGGTCAACGACGCATTGATGCTGTCGTTCTGCTGGCTGAACTGCGACGAAATCGAATTGAAGCGATTGCTCAGGGTTTGCGCCTGGGTCAGCAGCAGTTGCCGCGACGAGGTATCGCTCGGGTTCGCCGCTGCGGTCTGCACGGCGGAAAAGAAGCTGCTGAGCACGGCGCTGATACCCGTGCTGCCATCGGACAGCAGTTTGTCGATGCTGTTGATCTGGGTGCTGTACGCGCTCGCGTCGTTGCTCAACGCAGTGCTGGTCTGCAGTTGGGTATCCATGTAGCTGCTGTAGATACGGCGCACGTCGGAGATCGTGGTGCCGGTGCCCAGATAGCCCACGCCGATGTTCTGCAAGCCACTGGCAGTGTTCACCACCGACTGCCGGGAATAGCCCGCAGTCGCGACGTTGGCGATGTTGTTACCGGTGGTCGCCAGGGATGCCTGGCTGGACGCCAGACCGGACAGCCCAATGGAGATCAGATTCGACATGGGTTCAAACCTTATAGATTCGTGGTAGCGCTGGTGCTGCTGCGAGCGTAGTTCTCATAGCCTTGCATCTGCTTGGCGATGGAAGAGATCTTGCTGGCGTAGTTCGGGTCGGTGGCGTAGCCGGCCTTCTGCAGTTCCTTGACGAATTGTTCGGGGTTGTCCGCGGACTTGACCACGCCCTGGTAGCGATCGTTGTTCTGTAACAGGCTGACCAGGTCGTGGAAGCTGTCTTCGTACGAGGTGTATGAGCGGAAATCGGCGGTTTCCTTGACCATCTGGCCGTCGCGGAATTCGCTGGTGATCGCGCGGGCGTTCTCGCCTTTCCAGTTGCCGGTGGCCTTGATGCCGAACAGGTTGTGGCTGCTGCTGCCGTCGTCGGCGCGCATGATCGATTTGCCCCAGCCGGTTTCCAGCGCCGCCTGGGCGACCAGCACCTTGGGGTCGACACCGATGCGAGCAGCGGCTTTTTCGGCCATCGGCAGCATGGTCGCGATGAACTCGTCGGACGAGGCGAACGCGCGCTTGGCCGGGGCCAGGGGCGGCTGGGCGACGCTCTTCGCCAGGCTGCTGCCCTCGACCGCAGCGCCACTGCGCACGGTCTTGGCAAGGCTGTTGAGCGGTGCATCGGCCGCAACGTTGATGAGGTTCTTGCTGCCGCTGGCTGCCCCTGCTTCGGTGGCCGCCGACGGCACGATGCCGGCCACCAGACGGTCGGCAAGCTTGCTGGGCAACGACAGCCGACGCTGGTTGAGCAAGGCCATGTCGTTGTGACCAACGCTGCCGGCGGCCTTGGCATCGGCCGAGGCGTCGCGAGTGGCACCCAGCGGCTTGTTCAAGCTGTTGTCGGCATGGGCGAACGGGTTCGCGCCGGCACGGACCACGCCCTTGGTCTTGGACAACTGGCGCATGAGCACGTCCTGCAGGCCGATACCGCCACCTTCCTTGGAGAGGGTCACGGACAGCTGCTGGTCGTACATCGACTGGTACTGCTTGGTGGTTTCGGTGTTCAGCGGGTTGTCCTTGGCCAACACGTCATTTGCCGAACGCATGGACTTGAGCATTTCACCGAGGAACAGCGACTCGAATTCCTGGGCCACCTTGCGCAGGTTGGCCTCGCTGTCGCGATCCCCGACTTTCAACGAGCTCAGGCGATTGAGGTCTGTGTAAGCCCCCGAATCCCGTGTTCCCGATACTCCACCATTCGGCATTTCCATCAGCTGTTACCTCAAATCACGATCAGGTCGGCCTGCAATGCGCCGGCCTGTTTCAGGGCTTCGAGAATGGCCATCAAGTCACCGGGCGCTGCCCCCACCTGGTTGACCGCGCGGACGATCTCGTCGAGCGTGGTGCCAGGGCCGAACTTGAACATCGGTTTGGCTTCCTGCTGGGCGCTGACCCGCGAACGTGGCACCACCGCCGTTTCGCCACCGGACAAAGGCCCTGGCTGGCTGACGATCGGGTCTTCGGTAATGGTCACCGTCAGGCTGCCGTGGGTCACTGCCGCAGGCGATACCTTGACGTTCTGGCCAATCACGATGGTGCCGGTGCGCGAATTGATGATCACCTTGGCCACCGCCTGCCCTACGTCGACATCGAGGTTCTCGAGGATCGACAGGTAGTCCACGCGCTGGCTGGGGTCGACCGGAGCAGTGACGCGCACCGAGCCCCCGTCAATAGCCTGTGCAACTCCCGGGCCAAGAAGCTCGTTGATCTTGTCGACGATGTGCTTGGCGGTCGTGAAGTCCGAGCGGTTGAGGTTCAGCGTCAGGCTGTTGCCCTGATTGAAGCCACTGGGCACGGCACGCTCGACGCTGGCACCGCCAGGAATCCGTCCTGCCGACGGCACATTGACGGTGATTTTCGACCCGTCGCGGCCTTCGGCGTCAAAACCACCGACGACCAGGTTGCCTTGGGCGATGGCATAGACGTTGCCATCGATACCCTTGAGCGGGGTCATCAACAGGCTGCCACCGCGCAGGCTTTTCGAGTTGCCGATGGACGACACGGTGATATCGACCACCTGTCCCGGCTTGGCGAACGCCGGCAGGTCGGCATGGATCGACACGGCGGCGACGTTCTTGAGCTGCACGTTGCCCGAGCCCGGCGGCACCTTGATGCCGAACTGGGAGAGCATGTTGTTGAAGGTCTGCAGGGTGAATGGCGTCTGCGTGGTCTGGTCGCCGGTGCCATTGAGGCCCACGACCAGGCCATAGCCGATCAGCTGGTTGGTGCGCACGCCGGAAATGCTGGCGATGTCCTTGAGGCGCTCGGCCTGAACGCCGAACGCGGCGGACAACAGCAGGGCAGCGGCGATCAGGTGTTTGAAGTTGAGCATGGACGGGCGCACTCAGAAAGGAAACAGTGGACTGGCAAAGAACCGGTCGAACCAACCCGGCTGACTGGCCTCGGCAAACGAACCGGTGCCCGAATAGGTGATGCGCGCATCGGCTACCCGCGTCGAGGACACGGTGTTGTCGGTGGCAATGTCATCGGCGCGGACCAGACCGGAAATGCGCACCAGCTCTTCGCCGGTATTGAGCGTCATCCACTTCTCGCCGCGAACCGAGATGATGCCGTTGGGCAGCACGTCGGCCACCGTGACCGTGACCGAACCGGTCAGGCTGTTGTTCTGCGCTGCCGCCGCGGTGCCGTTGGTGGCGCGAGTGCCGCTGTAGCCTGCATTGAGGCTCAGGTCGCCACTGCCCAGCGGGTTGTTGGTGTTCACACCCGCTCCGAACAGCGAGGTCAGGCCCAGGCTGTTGTTGCTGTCCTTGCCGACCTTGGAGTTGGCGCTTTTGCTGGCACTGGTCCGCTCGTTGAGGGTGATGGTGATGATATCGCCCACGCGGAACGCCTTGCGGTCGCTGTACAGGTTCTGCTCGAAGCCGGCCTGGTAGATCGAGCCGTTGTTGGCGGCGGCAGGCATCGGAGTGCGCGGCAGCACCGGGGCGTAGTACGGGTCGTTGGGCTTGGCCGGCGGCGCGACGCAACCGGTCAGCAAGGCCATTCCACTCAGGGCAAGAACAATCGAGACACGACGCATGACACAGACCTCACGGTGTAGCCGGCGCACGTGGCGCCCAGGTAGCTTGGGGATTACGGATGGACCCGAATTACAGGTTCTGGGTCAGGTTCTGCAGCATCTGGTCGGCAGTGGAGATGACCTTGGAGTTCATCTCGTAGGCACGCTGGGTGGTGATCATGTTGACCAACTCTTCCACAGTGCTCACGTTGGAGTTTTCCAGAGTGTTCTGCAGTACCGTACCGGCGCCGTTCAGGCCGGGCGTTGCCACCTGCGGCGCGCCGCTGGAGGCGGTTTCCAGGAACAGGTTGCCACCGATGGCCTGCAGGCCGGCCGGGTTGATGAAGTCGGCGGTCTGCAGGTTGCCGATCACCTGCGAAGCGGCGTTGCCGGCGGTAGTGATGGACACGGTGCCGTCGGTGCCTACGGTGAAAGTCTGCGCTTCGTTGGGAACGACGATCGCAGGTTCCAGCGCCAGGCCCTGGGCGGTGACGATCTGGCCGTCGGAGTTCAGGTGGAAGGTACCGTCACGCGTGTAGGAAACGGTGCCGTCAGGCTGCATCACCTGAAAGAAGCCGCGACCGTTGATGGCCATGTCGAGCGGCTGGTCGGTGGTCTGCAGGCTGCCGGCGGTGAAGTTCTTCTGGGTGCCGACAATGCGCACACCGGTACCGACCTGCAGGCCCGACGGCAGTTCGCTGTCCTGGGTCGACTGGGCACCGGGCTGACGTTTGATCTGGTAGAGCAGGTCCTGGAATTCGGCGCGATCGCGCTTGAAACCCGTGGTCGACACGTTCGCCAGGTTGTTGGAAATCGTGGTCAGGTTGGTGTCCTGAGCCTGGAGGCCGGTCTTGCTGACCCATAGTGCTGGAAGCATGTGTCTTCTCCTGGAGCGCCTGGTTTACGGCGCGATCGCTACGCTGGAATTAGATTTGCAAGACCCGGGCCATGGCCTCGTCGCCTTCTTTGGCGGTGCTCATCATCTTGATGTGCAGTTCGAACTGCTTGGAGAGCGCCAGCACGGAGGTCATTTCCTCGACCGCATTGACGTTGCTCGCTTCCAGGAAGCCGGACTCGACGCGGACCGCAGCGTCGGCAGGTGCCGGTTGGCCGCTGGAGGTGTGGATCAGACCGTCCAGGCCCTTGGTCAGGGTTTTCACGTCCGGATTGACCAGCTTGATGCGGTCGACCTGGGCCATGACGTTGGGAGCCTGTCCCAGACCACGAATACTGATGGTGCCGTCCATGCCGATTTCGATTTTCTCGTCGGGCGGCACGGCGATCGGGCCGCCGTTGCCCATGACCGGCAAACCATTGCCGGCGCGCAGCACACCGAGCGCGTCGACGTTCATGCTGGCGGTGCGGACGTAGGCTTCGCCGCCGTCGGGTGTCTGTACGGCGATGAAGCCGTTGCCGCCCACCGCGACGTCCAGGTCCCGGCCGGTTTCCTGCAGCGCGCCGCCACTGAAATCGGTGGCCGGACGTTCGGTCAGGGCATAGGCCCGCGAAGGAAAGGTATCGCCGAACACCGGCATGGAACGCGCCTGTTCCAGGTCACGCTTGAAGCCGGTGGTGGAAATGTTGGCCAGGTTGTTGGCATGCGCCTTCTGCGCCAGCGCGTTCTGGCTGGCACCGGTCATTGCCACATAGAGCATCTTGTCCACAGTTGTCTCCCTCGACGGGCGAATGCCGTCTACTGCTGTACTGAGAGAGGTAGAGCAATATGCGGGCCAACTTTACCAATACGGCTACAGCCCCTCTAGGACGGGGGTTGCAGCGGTGCGGCCGAAGCGGACTGAAAGCTTGACGCCGAAAAGTCGGCGCCGGATTGCCGCTAGCGGCAACGGGAGAATGGATTTACGTCGCGACATCAGGGCGAGGCTCGACGGCGCCGTGTTCAACGACGGCAGCCGGCGTTGCTGAACGGCCCGGCGAAGCGACGGTAATGCGGGCCAGGGTCGACCTGACTGCACAGGTAGCGGCCGCTCGCCAGGCTCTGGTAGGTGTACCAGGGCGCGGGCGCCGCCACGGCCATCGCGCAGGTTGCGGCGATGGCCAGGGCTGCACACAGACACCGGATCACTGCCCTGCCCTCATCAGGTCATCTGGATGATGGTCTGCATCACGGTGCTTTCGGTGGAAATGGTCTTGGCGTTCGCCTGGTAGTTGCTTTGCGCCTTGATCAGGTTCACCAGCTCGGCCGTCAGGTCGACGTTGGAGTCTTCCAGCGCCTGGGACTGCAGGTTGCCCATGACACCGGTATCGGGCGTACCGATCACGGCGGTACCGGAAGCGAACGACTCCTTCCAGTTGGTGCCGCCATTGGGCGCCAGGCCTTGCATGTTGGCGAAGCTGGCCATGGCCACCTGACCGATGACCTTGTTCTGGCCGTTGGTGAAGTTGGCGAACATGTTGCCCGTGCCGTCCACCGACAGACCGGTCAGCTCACCCGTGGCGTAGCCGTCCTGGGTCTTGGCCGAGGTGGCCGATGCCGAGTTGTATTGCGTGGTCGCCAGCATGTCCAACGCCACGCCACCGGCATTGGCAGTCGCGCCGTTGGGTGTCCAGGTTCCATCGGCGCCACGGGTGGAAGGCACCCAGCCGGCGAGGTTGAAGCTCTTGTCGGCGTTGATGCCCAGGCCACCAGGCACGTTACCCTGAGCGGGCACGATGAGGCTGCCGTCGGACTTGAAGCTCAAGGTATTGACCAACGGCGTGGTGGCCGTCGGATCGGACGGATTGCGACCGTCGATGGTGGTGTGCATGGTCCAGCTGTTGGCCGTGGCATCCTTGACGAAGTACTGGTTCATCTGGTGGGCGTTGCCCAGGCTGTCGTACACATCGGTGTTGAAGGTGTAGTTGTAGCTTTTGACGTTGCTCGGGTCGAACGGGGTAATGGTCGCCTGCGGCGCGCTGGAGTTGAGGTTGACCGTTTCGGCGATTTTCGAGGTCGCCTTGGGCTGCAGGTTCGCGGAGTCTATTTTCAGGTTGGTCAAGACGCCCGTCTGCACTACGCCGTCCTGGGCGTTGTAGCCCTGCAGGTTGTTGCCGCTCACGTCGACGACGTTGCCGTCCTTGTCGCTGTAGAAGGCACCGGCACGGGTGTAGAGCTTCTGGCCACCATCGTTGAGCACGAAGAAGCCGTTGCCGTTGATCGCCAGGTCGAGGCTCTGCCCGGTCGAGGCGATGTTGCCCTGGGTGAACTGCTGCGACACGGCAGCGGTGGTCACACCGCTGCCCACGCTGGTCTTGCCGGCCGTGGCGCGAATGGACGCGGCGTACTGGTCGGCGAATTCCGCGCGCGAGGATTTGAAGCCGGTGGTCGCGACGTTGGCAATGTTGTTGCCGGTGACGTTGAGCGCCTTGTTAGCTGCCGAAAGACCGCTGAGGCCGATATTGAAAGTCATGCTGTACTCCTGCGCCGGACGAAGCGGCTCAAATTCCGATGGTTTGGACTTTCGACAGCGCAACGCTACCCAGTCCAGCGAGGTTGAGGGTCAATTCACCGCCGTTGGTGCCCATGGTGACGCTGTTCACCGTGGCTGGAAGGTAGGTGCTCATGGCCGTGGCGGTACCGTCGACGGTGGCTGCAGCCTTGAAGGTGTAGGTGCCGGCAGCGGCAACCGCGCCGTTGCTGTCCTTGCCATCCCAGGTGAAGGCGGCGTTGCCGGCGGACTGGCTACCCAGATCGATATTGCGCACAAGGTCACCTTTGGCGTCGTAGACGCCGACCGTGGTGTTGCTGCTCGACGAGGTCAGCGCCACCGAGCCGGTGAGGCCCTTGGTGGGGTCGACCACGGCGGTATCGGTCTGGGCGATGACCGAGCGGCCGACCAGCGACGAGGCCTGCAGCGCCTGGGACGATTGGTAGTTGTTGACGATGGTGCCCACCGACGCATTCAGGCTCTGCATGCTTTCCAGGCTGCTGAACTGCGCCAGCTGAGCGACGAACTCGCCATTGTCCTGGGGATCGAGGGGGTTCTGGTTCTGCATCTGGGTCACCAGCAGCTGCAGGAACGCGTCCTTGCCCAACGCACTGCCGGCGGTGCCGGTCGAGCTGTCGGTGCTGCTGGTGGTCTTCTGCAATGAGTCCAGGACCGAGGCGCTCACGCCATTGTTAATGCTGGTAGTCGTCATCTGCGCTCGCCTCTATCACTGACCCAGGGTCAGCACCTTCTGCATCATGGTCTTTGCGGTATTCATCAGTTCGGCGTTGGTCTGGAAGGAACGACTGGCCGAGATCATGTCGGCCATTTCCTCGACCACGTTGACGTTCGGGTAGTAGACGTAGCCATCCTTGTTCGCCGCCGGGTGATTGGGCTCGTAGCGCGCCTCCAGATCGCTCTGGTCCTCGACCACGCCGGTGACCTGCACACCCTGCCCCGCCGAATCCTGGTCCTGGAACAGCGAACCGCTGTCGCCGGCCTGCTGGCCCTGAAGCATGGTGGCGAACACCGGATGCCGTGCGCGGTAGGTCTGGTCGATGCTGGACGACACGGTTTCGGCGTTGGCGATGTTGCTCGCCACGGTGTTCAGGCGCGTGGTCTGCGCACTCATGCCGCTACCGGCAATGTTGAAGACGCTGGCAAGGGACATGGCTTAATCTCCGCGAAGGGCCGATACCAGCCCTTTGAACTTGCTGTTGAGCAGGGTGAAACTGGCCTGGAAGTTGACCGAGTTCTCGGCGTAGTTCGACTGCTCGATCTGCGCATCGACGGTGTTCTGGTCCAGCGAAGGCTGCGTGGAAATGCGGTACTGCAAGGTCTCGTCGCCCGAGCTGAAGCCCTGGGCGGCGATGTGCTTGCTGCTGGTGGTCTGCAGGCCGAAGGCACCTTTGCCGTTCTGCTCGTTCTGCGCTGCCAGCACCGAGGCGAAGTCCAGGTCCCGAGCTTTGTAGTTGGGCGTGTCGGCGTTGGCGATGTTGTTGGCCAGCACTTCGGCGCGCTTGGCGCGAAAGCCCAAGGCCTGCTCGTGAATGCCCAGCGCTTTGTCGAAACTGATGCTCATGTTGGTACCTATGCGGCAGACCAGATGGTTCGTGCAGGATAGATAGCAATCAGTGTGCCAAGTCTCAAAAAGCCCGTCCCATGCGGGTTGCGGGCCTATCAGGCGTTGGGTGATGCCAGAAAAGCGGCAAGAAATTTCCGCCGGAGGGGAAAAGCGGCAACGCTGGCGCCAGAAAAATTGCCGCCCGTGCGCCTTGGTCGCACGCCTGGGTGAAGGAAGCGCGCCAGGCGCAAGATCACTTGGCCTGGTAGATGATGCCGGGGCTGCACTGCACCATCTGATACAGCTCAGGCAAGCCGTTCAAGGCTTCGGATGCACCCAGGAACAGATACCCGCCCGGCTTGAGGGTGCCGTGGATACGGGTGAGGATGTCTTTCTTGACCTGTGCGGAAAAGTAGATCAGCACGTTGCGGCAGAACACGATGTCGAACTTGCCCAACGCCGCATAGCTGTCGAGCAGGTTGAACGCACGAAACTCGACGCGACTGCGGATAGGCGCCTTGACCGCCCAGCGCCCTGGCGTCTTGGGATCAAAATAGCGCTGCAGCCGCTCCTGGGAGAGGCCGCGGCCGATCGCCAGGCTGTCGTACTCACCACTCTTGCAGTTGGTCAGCATGCTGCCGGACAGGTCGGTGGCAACGATCTGCACGCCCGATTTCAGCTGTCCCAGGTTGCTGCGCTCGAACTCGTCGATGGTCATCGACAGCGAATAGGGTTCCTGGCCGGACGAGCACGCCGCCGACCAGATACGCAGGCGTGCGCCGGGGCTGGCCTTGATGCTTTCGGGCAAAACCTTGTTCTTCATCACTTCGAAGGGATAGGTGTCGCGAAACCACAGGGTTTCGTTGGTGGTCATGGCGTCCACCACCTGCTCGCGCAGACCGCTGCGCGGCTGGGTCTGGATACGCTGCACCAGTTCGCCCAGGGACTTGATGCCCTGCTGCTCCATCAGCTTGTTCAGGCGGCTGGCAACGAGGTACTGCTTGTTCTCGCCCAAGAGAATGCCACAGGCTTTTTCCAGGAAGACCCGGAACTGATCAAAATCCAAATTACCCGTAGACACGGTGCCGCCTCTTGCTGGTTCGGTAGGCCGGGCGCTGGCGCCCGGCATTCATACTGCTGCCTTGATGCGATCGACGACCCGTGCCGCCAGGTCGTCGGGGCGGAACTTGGCAAGGAAATCGTCGGCGCCGACCTTCTTGACCATGGCCTGGTTGAACACCCCTGACAACGACGTATGCAGAATGATGTGCAGCTTCTGCATGCGTGGGTCGCTGCGGATCTCGGCGGTCAGCGTGTAGCCGTCCATCTCCGGCATCTCGATGTCGGAGATCAGCATGAGGAATTCCTCCTCCGGACGCTTGCCCTCGTCGACCATCTTGCGCAGATACTCCAGCGCCTGACGGCCGTCGTTCAAGGCCACCACTTCTACCCCCACGGTCTGCAGGCAACGGGTCACCTGCTTGCGTGCCACCGATGAATCGTCGACGGTCAACACGCGCAGGGAAACGGCCTTGCTGTGCGTCTCCTCGTCGACCACGCCAACCGAGATCGCTTCGGAGGTCGGCGCTACTTCGGCGAGGATTTTCTCGACGTCGATGATCTCCACCAACTGGTTATCCACGCGGGTGACGGCCGTCAGGTAGTGATCGCGGCCGGTGCCCCTGGGTGGCGGATGAATCTCTTCCCAGTTCATGTTGACGATACGTTCCACCGAATGCACCAGAAAGCCCTGAATCTTGGTGTTGTACTCGGTGATGATGACGAAGGTATCGGTCGATGCCACAAGGCCCGCAGCACCCGTGGCCATGTCCAGATCGAGGATCGGGATGGTCGCGCCACGGATGTTGGCCACGCCGCGAACCACCGGGTTGGACTTCGGCAATACCGTCAGTTTGGGGCATTGCAGCACCTCTCTGACCTTGAAGACGTTGATCCCGTAGAGCTGCTTGCCATTGAGGCGAAACAACAACAGCTCCAGGCGATTCTGCCCAACCAGCTGCGTGCGCTGGTTCACCGAATCCATTACACCCGCCATGCCCAAACTCCTCTTGCGACCCGCTCGATATCGGCACGGGCCTTGCTATTAGCACTGCATGAACGCAAAAACGACAGTTTCTCGACACATCGCCGCGTATTTATTCTGGGCCGTTGCCACGGTGGGTGGCGCGGTGCTCGGCAGTGCGGCGCGCGCCGACAATGTCACATTGCCCGAACAGCTTATCGGTGTCACCCAGGGTTTTCTTGAGTTCACTGTTGAAGATTATCTGGCGACCTCGCAAATCCAGGGCCGCTACGAGATCGAAGTGAACAATCTCGACCCGCGTCTGCGCATGCCCGGTTGCGACCGGCAACTGTCGGCCAGCCTGGAAAGCCCGGCGCAACCCATGGGCCGGGTGACCGTGCGAGTGCGCTGCGAAGGCGCTGCGCCGTGGACGGTATTCGTTCCAGCGCAGGTCCGGCTTTTTCGCGAGGTGGTGACCACCACTCGGCCGTTGAAGCGCGACAGCGTGTTGACGGAGGCCGACGTGGCGTTGCGCGAACGCGACGTCGGCGCCATGGGTCAAGGCTTCCTGGTTTCGATGGACGAGGCCGTGGGCATGAAGCTGATCCGACCGACGGTGGTCGACCAGGTGCTGACGCCGGTATTCCTCGAGCAACAGGCGCTGGTGCTCAAGGGTGATCAAGTGGTGATCATTGCCCGCAGCGGCACCCTGGCGGTCCGCATGCCGGGCGAAGCGCTGGCCCAGGGTGGCATGAGCGAGCAGATACGTGTGCGCAACCTGAACTCCAAACGAGTAGTCAAGGCGCGCGTCACCGGGCCTGGACAAGTGGAAGTGGCGATGTAAAAGCTGGCCGGCGAACCGGAGTTTTCCTACACTAGGGGCCTACACGGGCCCGTAGCCGCGGCATCGGGCATTTGCGAAACAGCGCCTAAAGTTAATCGGGATTTGGCCGAAAACAAGGCAAGCGTCCAAATACCCAGAGGTTCAGAACAATGGTTATCGACTTCAACCGAGTGGGCAACTCGCCGTCAGTGCAGGGTACCTCGCGTACCAGCCCTGCCAAGGAAGTGGCCGCCGACACGGCCGTGCCAAGCACGCCCGCCGTGAAGAGCGGGGAACCGGTCACCTTGAGCGATCAGGCCCAGCAAATGCAGAAAATTACCGACAAGCTGAGCGATCAGCCCACTGTCAACAGCGCCCGCGTCGCCGAGCTCAAGCAGGCTATCGCCGAGGGCAGCTATAAAGTCGACAGCGAGCGCGTTGCCAGCAAAATGCTCAATTTCGAAGCCCAGCGCTAGCCCAGTCTAGGCGCCGGGGCTTCTGGACGTGTCAACGCCAGGGCTCACCATGCACGATCAAACGCTGTTGCAGCTGATTGAAGAAGACCTCCCGTACGCAGGGCAGCTGCTCGAGCTGCTGCGCGACGAGTCGCTGGCGTTGCAAAGCCGCGACATGGAGCTTCTGGAAACGATTCTGGCGCAGAAGCAGTCGTTGATCGTGTTGCTCGAGCAGAACGGACGCCGGCGCAGCCACCTGCTCATGCAGCTCGGCCTGTCCGCCGATCGCGACGGCCTGCAGGCGCTGGCGCGCCAGTCGCACCTGGGCGATGCGTTGCTGGCCCGGGGCGATGCGTTGAGTCAGTTGCTCGCACAGTGCCAGGCCATCAATGCACAGGTGGGCCAAGGCATCGTGCGCCAGCAGGTGGCGACCGCCAACCAGATCCGCATACTTACTGGCGCCGAGCCACCGTCGCTCTACAACAGCCGTGGCTCGACCGCGCGAATGGCCACCTACCGCGCCCTCAGCCAGGCCTGACCTGTGTGTTCCCCGGAGTAGACCAGAACGTGTCAAACGCATCGAACGTGGAAGACGCACCGCAACCGCCCAAGGTGCTTGCCACACCCCTGGAAGTCGCCGCCAACCTGCGCATGCTCCAGGAAAGCCACGACCCCCTGATCATCACTTTTCACGAGCGCACCCTGCGCTGCCAGAGCTTTCTGGTGGAAGTGGACCGGGACAACCTGCGCATCGTCCTTGATGAAATGATTCCCCGCGAAGGCGAGAAATACCTGGAAGCAGGTGAAGGGTTCAAGGTCGAAGGCTTTCATGACGGCGTGCGCGTTGCCTGGGAAAGCCATGGCCACTGGACCATCACCCAGAAGCAGGGCAGCCGCTGCTATGTCGGCGCGCTGCCTGGCCAGGTGGTCTACCACCAGCGCCGCAATGCCTTTCGTGCCGCACTCAAGCTGTCGCAACTGGTCGATGTGGAAATCGCCGGCAGTCGGCTGAAGAGCACCCTGGTGGGCAAGCTGCTCGACATCTCGGCCCATGGCTGCAAGCTGCGCTTCGAGGGCGACATCGCCGAGCGGTTGCAACTGGGGCAGATCTACGAGCGCTTCAGCGCCGGCCTTCCCTTCGGCGCCATGAATACGGCGGTCGAGCTGCGCCATCTGCATTTCGAGGAGCGCATCGACACCACTTTCGTGGGCGTGCGCTTCCACAATATCCCGGGGCTGATACAGCGGCAGCTCGAGCGCTTCGTGCATCAGTTGCAACGCGACGCACAGCGCTTCGACCGGGACGATTTCTAAACCCGGGCCGCGCCTCGAGTGCGGCCCGGCGGCACCCTAGCCAGCCTTGACCGGCTCTTCTTCGGCAGGTTCGGTGTTCTGCATCTGTTCCTGCACCATGTGCTCATCCACCCGCGGGTCCAACGCTGCGGCCAACGGCGAGTTGGCGGCCGGCATGGCCACGTGATGCAACGGTGCGTCGTCCACGACGTGCAGGTTGGTCACTGCCTTCGGCCTGATCCGCCATACCAGCACCACGGCGAAAAAGCTGAAAAAGGCATACAGCATCTGGCTGCCGAACTGCTTCATCAGCACCCCTGCCACCAACGGCCCGATACAGGCGCCGACACCGTAGGTCACCAACAGCATGGCGGTCAGCGAAACACGCCGATCGGCCTCCACATGGTCGTTGGAAAACGCCACGGCCAACGGGTACAGCGAGAACTGCAGCAGCGACACCAGGAAGCCGGCGGCGAACAGCACCTCCAGCGGCACGGCCGGAATCAGCGCCAGCGGCAGCGCGGCAATGGCGATACCGACTGCCACGCAGCGGATCAGCAGCGCACGGTCGTAACGGTCCGACAGCCAGCCCAACGGCCACTGCACCAGCAACCCGGCGAAAATGCACGAACCCATGAACAAGCCGACCTGCTCGGTGCTCAAGCCCTGCGCCGAGGCATACAGTGGCGCCAGACCGTAGAACGAGCCGACGATCAGGCCTGAGCCCAGCACGGTGCTCAGTGACTGCGGCACACGACTGATGAAGAAGCGTGGCTCCATCGGTGCCGGGTGCATGGGCGCCGGGTGAATGCGCCGCGTCAGAGCCACCGGCACCAGGCACAGGGCGAAGCACAGCGCGACCAGCATGAGCAGTTCCAGCCCCAGTTGCGGATGCACCACCAGAATCAACTGGCCCAGCACCAGGCCCAGGTAGGAAGCGATCATGTAGCCGCTGAACACCGCTCCGCGCTGCTTGCTGTCGGCCTGCTCGTTGAGCCAGCTTTCGATCACCATGTACTGGCACATCATGCCCAGACCGACGATGACCCGCAGGAACAGCCAGGCTGGCAGGTAGTTCACCAGGCCATGGCCCAGCACGGCGGCGCCGACGATACCGGCGCAGGTGGCATAGGCACGGATATGGCCAACACGGGCGATCAACCTGTGGCCGATCTTGCCGCCCAGGGCCAGGCCGAAATAGTTGGCGGCCATCAGCGCACCCACCCACAGGCTGTCGACCTGCTCGGCCGACAGGCGCAGGGCCAGGTAGGTACTCAACAAGCCAGAGCCGATCAGCATCATCAGTGAGGCGAAGTACAGGGCTCGAAAGTTTTTCCAGATTTGGCGCATTGCAGGTCCGCGGTAAAGGGTGTCGGAACGATCGGTTCACAGGCAACGCCCTTTTCCGCCACCTCGGCTGAGCGCGGCGGGGAAAATCGTCACCTGCATACAAGCTGTTGCAGGATCAAGCCTGGGCCGCCAGCACCCGGCGTTCCCAAGGAGTGATTTCGTCGAAGAAACTCGCCAGCTCCAGGGTCTTGGTCGCAATGTAGCCTTCGATGAACACATTGCCGAACAGTTCCCTGGCCAACGGGCTGCGCTTGAGACGCTCCAGGGCCGCATGCAAGGTACATGGCAACGACAATTCTTCGGGCACGGCAAGGTCGCCCTGCATGGGCTGCGAGGGCTCGAGCCGGTGCTCGATGCCGTGCAGGCCGGCGGCGAGGCTGGCGGCGATGGCCAGGTAGGGATTGGCATCGGCGCCGGGCAGACGGTTCTCGACCCTGCGGGCGCAGGCAGCGCTGGCCGGTATGCGCAACCCGGCGGCGCGGTTGTCATGGGACCAGCAGGCATTGTTGGGCGACGCATAGGGCTGACACAGGCGCTGGTAGGAATTCACGTTGGGCGCCAGCAGCGCCGTGAAATCGGCCATGGCCGCCTGTTGCCCACCGATGAAGTGACGGAAGGTGTCGGTGGGCTGGTCATGGGCATCGTTGAACACGTTCAGGCCAGTGTCCAGTGCCACCACGCTCTGGTGGATGTGCATCGAACTGCCAGCCACCCGTGCCAGCGGCTTGGCCATGCATACCACGCTCAACCCATGCTTGAGCCCGACTTCCTTGAGCAGGTGCTTGAACAGGAAAGTCTGGTCGGCGAGCAGCAGCGGATCACCATGCAGCAGGTTGATCTCGAACTGGCTGACGCCCATTTCGTGCATCACCGTGTCGCGCGGCAGTCCCAGCGCTGCCATGCTGCGATAGACCTCGCTGAAAAACGGCCGCAAGCCGTTGTTGGAGCCTACGCTGAACGCACTGCTGCCATCCTCGCGTCGGCCATCCAGGCCGATCGGCGCCTGGAACGGCAGTAACGGGTCGGGATTGGCGGCGAAGACGAAGAATTCCAGCTCGGTCGCTACCACCGGGGCCAAGCCCAGGCGCGCATAGCGTGCAACCACTGTCTTGAGCAGACCGCGGGTCGACAGCGGGGATGACCCGCCGGTCAACTCCTCGGCATCGCAGACCACCCAGGCACGGGGCGGCTCGCTCCAGGGCAGGCGCTGCAACCGAGTCAGGTCGGCCACCAGTGCGACGTCGCCGTCGTCGGCGCCGTAGTAGCGGCTGGGCGGATAACCGCCCATGATGCATTGCAGCAGCACGCCGCTGGCCAGTTGCAGACGACGACCCTCCAGGAACCCTTCCGCCGTCATGACCTTGCCTCGCGGTACGCCATTGAGATCAGGTGTGACGCATTCGATTTCATCGACACCGCTCAAACGCTCGGCGACCGTACGCAGTCCTTCGCTACTCATTTCTCTGCCCTTGACGCTCAATGCCGTACTCGGCGATGTACACAAAATACGCAACGCAGCGGGCGGGTGACAAGCCACCTGCGGGAAGCGTTGCGAACAAGTCGCTTGCCGATAGCGTAGCGCCAGTACACAGTGTAGTGACTTGGATCCAAGCAGCTCGATGCTGCGCCTTGTTCGTCGGCTCGGCGAACAGCAGGAATGATACACATGGACGTTTTGGCTGCACTGTTTTACCCGCTTGAACCGCGTCTTCTCATGCTTTGCAGCGATACCTCACGGAGCGACTCGCTCGAGCGCTGCCTTCACCACCTTTCCCTGCCCGTCGAGGGCCTGCAGCCGGACTTGCAGCCGACATTCGACTACGAAAAGAGCCGGCACAAGGCCATTCTCGTCGAGCCTGCCCGTGGCGAACGACAACAGGGCGTCCGCTGGGTCGACGACATCCGTCGAGGCAACAGCTGGGCGTCGGTGCTGGTCGCCCTGACCGGCGCCGACCCCGCCATTCGCCAAGCCTACCAACACGCAGGGGCCGACCACGTGCTGCGATTGCCGGGCCCGGAGCAGGAGCGCGAAGCATTCTATCTCGCGCTGTTCCAGAACCCCGACTACTGGAATCTGGCCCCACCGGTGCTGGATCCCGTACGTCTGTGCCTGGAAGACGCGACGCGACGCCTGGACCTGACCTTTGTGCAGGTTCAGGTGGTCCTGGCGCTGCTCTACGCCCCTCATCACCAGCTGAGCTTCGACGATCTGGCGCAACTGCTGGGGCTTAATATGCGCACCTACGACGTGCGGGTGGTGGAGAAATTCGTCAGTCGCCTGCGCAGCAGCATTCGCCGAGCCTTCGGCACCCATGTCATCCAGAGCGTACGCGGCACCGGCTACCGCCTGATTCGCGGCTGCATCTCGCCCCCGCCCATCGCCTTTCGCTGAAAAGCGTTTTTCGACTGACCGATGGCCATTGGCGATTTTTTCAAAGCGTACTAGCCTTGAATTGATAGAGAAATTGGATCCAGCACCACGTTTTGAAGGAACGACCCCATGCCTACGGACCTTGGCAACAAATATTCTTCCGTCTATACGCAGCTCTATACGGCCCATCAAACAGCGGATGATGCGCAGCTCGCACACGGCCGCTGGTGGTTCAACGACATCGACCGAACCCTGACCCAGAATGGCATCAGCGTGGCCTTGACGCGCACCGAGTGCTCGCTGCTGAGCCTGCTCGCCTTCAGCAGCGAGCGGGTGGTCAGCAAGGAAGCGCTGATTGCCGGACTGGGCAAGAACCCCAGTCAGTACAACGGTCTGGAAATGTCCCTGAGCCGCCTGCAAAGCAAGTTTGGCCAATGCAGCGGTGGCGAACGCCTGATCCGCTCGGTACGCAACCGCGGCTATTGCCTGGCCCAGGTGGTGCGTTCGGCGTATTGCCCAAGCTGGAAATCGCCGGGGGGCCAGGCTGCCGAGCCCCCCTGCTCTTCCTAGCGTTCGCGCAGGGCTTCCTTGGCCCTGTTCAGCGGCTTTATCAAATAATCCAGCACTGTCTTGTGGCCTGTGGTGATGTCGACCGTGGCGATCATGCCGGGGACGATGGCGAATTTCTTCCCGGCCTTGTTCTCCAGCGAGTCGGAATCGGTGCGGATGAACACTCGGTAATAGAACACCTCGGGTTTCACTTCATCCTGGATGGTATCGGGCGAGATGGTCACCACCCGGCCGTCGAGCCCGCCGTAGATCGAATAGTCATAGGCGGTGATCTTTACCTTGGCTTGCTGATCGGGATGAATGAAAGCGATGTCGCGGGGTGAAATTCTCGCTTCGATCAGCAGGCGCTCGTCCAGCGGCACGATCTGCATCAATTGGCCATTGGGCGGCACCACGCCGCCGATGGTGGTGACTTCGATGTCCTTGACGATGCCACGCACGGGCGAGCGCAGGGTCAGGCGCGACACCGAATCGGAGCGGCCCTTGAGCACCGCGGTCAGTGTTTCCACATCGGCATTGGCCTTGGCCAGCTCCTCGCGGGCCCGCACCATGTAATCGGAACGGGCTTCGGTGAGCTTGAGCTCGAGTTCAGAGCGCTGCCGATTCAGCCGCAGTACTTCCACCCGGCTGGCAGCACCGGTTCTGGCCAGGTTTTCGGTGATCTGCAATTCGCTGCGCACCAGCCGCAGGGATTCGTTGATGCCGGCCAGCGAGTCGTCCAGACCACGACGGCGGACGTTGTACAGCTCGGTTTCGGCCTTGAGCAAGGCCGGATAGGCGTCGAGCTCGGCCGGGAACTTCAGGGGCTTGAGCCCGACTTCGGCCTGCAGGCGGGCAACACTGGCCAAGGTCGCGCGGTATTTCGCCGCGCTCTCGCCGAAGTTGGATTCGGTCTTGGTCGGGTCCAGCTGGGCCAGCACCTGACCGCGTTCGACGATCGCCCCTTCGGTCACGTTCATCTCGGCCACGATGCCACCTTCGAGCGACTGGATCAGCTGTTCCCGAGAGCTGGGAATGACTTTGCCGGTGCCGGTGGAGACTTCCACGACCTCGAAGAAGAATGCCCAGACGAAGAACGCCAGCAGCATCGCCACCGCGACCCACACCACGCGGGTCGCGCGCACCACGGTGGAGTCGTCGACACCGTCCTGATAATACGACTGGCCCGGCGCACCGTCTTCGCTGAGCAGCGGGATGCGCTTGAATTCACCGGAGCCCAGCACCTTGAAAGACTTGCCTGTATCCATTGCCCTGCCCTCCTTCATTGAGCCGCGCCCTTGGGACGCGACAGTCTGGCGATGGCGTTTTCCTTGGTGTCGTCGATCACCACCTGACCGTTGTCGACCACGATGATCCGGTCGACCAGGGCCAGCACGCTGGTGCGATGGGTGGCAACGATGATCGTGCGGCCCTGGCCCCAGGTCGCCAGGTTCTGGATCAGCCGGCGTTCGGTGGTTTCGTCCAGCGACGCGGTGGGCTCGTCGAGCAGCAGGATGTGCGGCTGGCGGATCAGCAGACGCGACAGCAGCAGCGATTGGCGCTGACCACCCGACAGGCCGAGGCCGCCTTCGAGAATCAAGTGATCCATGCCGGTCGGGCACTGGCGCACGAAATCCAGCGCGCCGGTGATTTCCAGTGCAGCGATGATCTCCTGGTCCGATGCCTGCCCGGCACCCATGATCAGGTTCTCGCGCAGGCTGCCGTGGAACAGCCGCGAGTTCTGCGTGAGCAGGCCGATGTCGCGGCGCACGTCGGCAGGGTCGATATGGCCCAGGGCAACGCCGTCGAGGCTGATGCTGCCGCCGCTCAGGTCCACGCCACCGGCCAGGGCCTGGAGCAAGGTCGACTTGCCGGCACCGTTGCGGCCAAGCACGGCGATGCGCTCGCCCGGCGCGATGCTCAACTCGTTGACGGTCAGTGCCGGAGTGCGCGACTCCTCGCTGTACTTGAAGCTGGCGCGCTTGAGCTCGTAGCGCCCGCCGATCACCGGCAGGTGCACGCGCTGGGCGCCTTCGGGGTGATCGACCGGCAGCAGCATCAAGCGGTTGAGGCCTTCGAGGGCAACCTTGGCCTGCTGCCAGCGGGTCAGCACATGGGTCAGCTGCGAGACCGGCGCCATCATCCGCGAGGCCAGAATCGAGGCGGCCACCAGGCTACCGGTGGTGAGGTCGCCGGCGATCACCATGGGCGCGCCGAACACGATGACGATGGCGAACACCGCGCTCTGCACGTTCTGCGTCCAGGCCACCAGGCCGTTGGTCAAGGTGCGCAGGCGCAGGCTGCTGTCTGCCGCCACGGCGTTGTAGTGGTTCCATTGCTGCTGGAAGCGCTGCTCGGCCTGCAGGCTCTTGATGTCGTCCATGCCCTGCACGGTTTCTACCAGCATGGCGTTGCGCAGCGCTGATTCGCGCATGGATTCGTTGGCCAATCGCGCCAGCTTGCGCTGGGCCATCAGCCCAGGCACCACCATCGCCACCAGTGCGCACAGGGGAATCAGCACCAGTGGCCCGCCGATCAGGTAGAACACAACCAGGAAGATCAGGAAGAACGGCAGGTCAGCCAGGGCCGTGGCAGTGCTGGAGGTGATCAGGTCACGCAGCGATTCGAGTTCGCGCAGCTGCGAGATGAACGAACCGGTGGACTTGGGCCGCGCCGAGTTGCGCAGGCGCATCGCGTGGCCGAAGACCAGGTCGCTGACGCGCAGGTCGGCGCGCTTGCCCAGCAGGTCGGTGATCTTCATGCGCATGATGCGCATGATGAAGTCGAAGGTGATCGCCAGCAGCACGCCGCCGAACAGCACGTACAGGGTGGGCAGCGATTCGGCCGGGATCACCCGGTCGTAAACCTGCATGGAGAACAGCACTCCGCCCAGGCCGAGGATGTTGGCCACCAGCGAGGCCAGCATGACGTGCCCGTAGGGCCTGAGGTCGCGCAGCACGATCTTGCGGAACCAGTGCTCGTCGTAGGGCTTGATATAGTCGTTGGTGCGCACGTCGCTGACCGGCCGGGCCGGACGCAGGATCACCGTGCGCAGGGCATTGTCGAGCAGGGTCTGGCGGTCGATGCTGCTCTGCAGCCCTTGGTCGCCGCTATAGGCGATGCCGATCTGCTCGTCATCGCCGAGCACCTGGATGATGCCGACCTGGCCGTCCTTGAGCTGCACCACCAGCGGCGTGCGCCACTGGGTCAGGGTGGTGGGGTCGTAGCGGGCGAACTTGATCGTCAGGCCGGCCTGCCGGGCCATCTGCCGCAGGACGTCCTCGACGCTGGAATCGTCGGCACGCAGCGATGCGATACGCACGTTTTCCGCCGAGCACTCCAGGCGGTAGTGACGCGCCACACCGAGGATCGCGTCGAGCCAGACCCGGTAGTCCTGGCGCGAGAAGGTTTGCGCGGGTTGTACCGATTCCGCGTCCAGGGGCAGGTTCACGGCATCGTTCATGGCAGTATCTCCACGCCTTGGATGGTGCTTTGATCGATCCGGTAGGCACTGCGCAGGGCACCAGTGCTGTACAGGCAGTCCACCTGCAGGCGGCGCAGGTCAGCTTCGGTATTGGCCAGGTCGAAGCGCGACTGGTGGATCTCCTGCTCGGCGTTGAGCAGGTCGAGCAGTGGCCGCGTGCCCAACTCCAGGTATTGCTGGCCGTACAGCTCGCGGGCTTCGGAAATGCTGCCCTGGCGCGACTGCAGCGAGCCGAGCCGGCGGTCCAGGCTGGCGGTTTGCGCCTGCGCTTCGAACAAGCCCTGACGGGCCTGCAGGCGGGCGGCATCTTCGGCCGAGTCGGCGGCAGTCAGGGCATAGGTGGCTGCGGCGGTACGCGCGGTGGTGGCACCGCCCTGGTAGAACGGCACGTCGAGGTTGATGAAGATGCCTGCCTGGGTACGGTCGATATTGGAATTGTTGCTGTTGTAGTTGCTGTCCAGGTAGTGGTTCAGAGTGGGGTCGACCGACAGCGTCGGCAGCCCATCGGCACGGGCCTGGCGAATGGCCGCCTGGGCCTCGACCCGTTGCGCGTTGGCTACCAGGATGCCGGGCAAGGCGTTCATGTCCGGTTCTGCAGCGTTGCAGGAGGCCAGCAGCGACGGCGGAAAATCGTCGTTGACGTCGAACGGCGCGGCGCGTCCTACCAGGTTGATGAGGTTGGCTCGCCAGCGGTTGTACAGCGCCTGATACTGCAGCAGGGTGGCACGCGCGCCGTCTTCTCGGGACCTGGCCTGGACCACGTCCGAACGCGTGGCGGCGCCCATGTCGCTGCGCTGACGTGCCAGCTCGGCAATGCCGGCGATGCCCTTGATCTGCTCGCGAGCGACCTGCAGCAGGCGTTGATAGCGCTGCACCTCGATGTAGGCCTGGGAGGTGTCGCGCGCCACCTGATCGATGCTCAGCAGTACTTGGGCCTGACTGCGCGCGACGCGGGCCTTGGCAACGTCGACCGCACTGTCGACCTTGCCGAAGTCGTAGAGCATCTGCTTGAGCGAAATGTTCACCGCCTGGCTGGTGCCACTGCCACCGTAGGAACTGTCGAGACCACCACGCAGCCCGCCGGTGATGCGTGGATAGTAGCCGGCACGCGCCACGTTGATGCCTTCACCTTGCTGGTACAGGGTGCCGATCGCCTCGCCGATGCTCGGATGCCATTCCACCGCCAGGCGGACGGCCTGGACCAGGCCCAGCTGGGTGCCGGAGGCCGGTGCGGCCAGATCGGAATCGTCGAGCCTCGCCCCCGCCGCCGTTGCACCGGACGCAATCGCAGGCCTGGCGACATTGCGTGGACGCGGCCGAGCGGTCTGCTCGGGGCGGGTTTCCAAGCGGCTCGGGCTGATGACCTTGAGCCCGGGTTCGAGGGTGTCTGCGGCATGTGCCGGCAGGCTGTAGAGCGGTGTGATGCCCAGTGCCAGAACGGCCACTGAAATATGTGTCGCCAAAGAGGTGCACTTCAAGCCAATCCCCCACTTCCTGTTCTTGATGGCACGCCCGATTCAGGCGGCGTGCGACTTCCTGCCGCGACGCCGGGCCCGCAGGCCCGACGCTGGTAGCGGGTATCAGACGACACTGATACCGCTCTGGACCCACAGATGGTGCGAGGGGTCCTCCTGGGGAGTGTAGACGTTGTACTGCACGCCGTTGTCCGTCTGTGTGGCGCCCGGCGCCCAGGTTGCGCCGGTCATGTGCACGGTGTCGTGGCTGTCGCCCAGGATCAGTAGCTTGTCGGTGCTGGCGTCGGTGACCGACAGCAGGTCGCTCAAGCTCAAGGTCAGATTGACCTTGCTGGACTGGTTCAGGTCGATGACCTCGATGTTGTTGATGCGTGCTGCCAGGTTGCTCAGGTCGATGTCGGCATCGCCACCGCTCCACTTCAGCGTATCGGTCCCGGCACCGCCGTCGACCGAGGCGAACGTCTGGTCGTAGATGACGATGGTGTCGTTACCGTCGTGACCGTGCAAGGTCAGCGCCCCGCCCTGGGCGCCATCGAGCAGATCATCGCCTGAAGTGCCTTGCGGGTCGTGCCGGTCACTGCCGGCAACGGCAGCGTGATCGGCGCTGGTGTCGTCACTGGCGAACGACGCCAGGCGCGCGAAAGTGGCCGGCGCGGCAGCGTTGTTGAGGTTGATGGTCAGGGTGGCGGTATCACTGGCTCCGGTGGGGTGGTTGAGTTGATAGGTGAACACGTCGGTCTGGCCAATCACGGCGCTGCCCTGGTTCAAGGTCGGTGTATAGGCATAGCTGCCATCGGCATTGACCAGCAGCGCGCCATGGGCACCGGCAATGGTCACGCCATTGACTCCGGGCAGAACGAACGCCCCGGCACTCAGCACGCTGAGCGAGGTGTACGAGGAACCCAGTACATCGGCGCCCGCCCCGGTCAGCAGGTTGCCCACCGCCGTGGTGGCGCTGCCGACCACGAAGGTGCTGGTGGACGTCGCCTCCTGACGTACCGCTGCGGTGTAGCTCGATGCCACTCCCAGGCCACCGTTGGTGACGACCAGGCGGTAGGTGCCGGCAGTCTGGTCCTCGACGCGCACACCCAGGCCGGCGCTGCCGATCGCGATCAGGTTGGCACCCGAATAGGACCCTACCTGAACATAGGTGCCGTTGGCCTGCAGCTTGGACAGCACGAAGTTGACCGGCGACAGCAGCGACAGGCCGCTGCCGGTGACCGACAAGGTCAGGTCGCTCAAGGTGTTCGGCGCCACGGTGAACGTGAACTCGCCGCGACCGCCGAGCAAGCTGCTGTCATAGCGACCGATCGTGGCCGTGGTGTCGGTGAACTGGCCGACCAGGCTCAAGGCACTCGCTGCGGTGTCATTGATGGCATCCACCAGCGTGGCGTTGGCGGCCAGGTTGTTGGGGTTCCACACCTCGTTGACGTTGGCGCTGTCGATGCGCACGTACAGATGGGCCGTCGAGCTCAAGCCATTGGGGTGCACCAACTGGTACTGGAAGTCTTCGACCTTGCCCACGCTGGCGACCGCCCCGCTCGGGTTGTAGGTGTACTTGCCGGTACTGTCGATGGTCAGTTGGCCGTACAGGCCCTGCACCATGGTGCCCGCCCCGGCCGTCACGTAGGTGCCGTTCTTGAGTACCTGCAGCACCGCACCGTTGTCCGGCCCGGTGCGGTCAGCCAGGCCGTTCACACCTGGATCGGTGATGACGTTGCCGTCCAATGGCGCCGGGGTTCCGGTGAACTGGGTCAGGCTGGTGGTCACGAACTGGATCTGCGTGGTCAGGCTGTCGAGCAGCGAAACCAGACTGCTGGCGACCGTCAGGCGATAGTTGCCGGCCTGGAGCAAGCCGATGTCGGCCTGCACCTGGTTGGTCCCCAGCCCGATCAGATTGAGCAACTGCGGATTGGTCGTGCTGTTGGCCAGGGTTACCCAGTTACCGGCGGCGTTCTGCACCTCCAGAGCGAAGGCCGACGCTGGCAGCACACCGAGCAAGGCGTTGTTGGTCACCGTGATCAACGGATCGGTCACGGTACCGGCAGCCACCGTGAAACCGAACGCCTTCACCTGGCCCAGCAGCAGGCTGACGCTGGTGTTGGTGTACTCGCTGGCCACCGTGACCGGCGTGATGTTGACCGTAGCGGTTGCCAGGTTGTTGGAGGCGATCACTGGCTCGTTGACGTCGATGTCCGGTGCCACCACAGCCGCGCCGGCGCTGACGTTGCCGCGCCCGTCGGTGAGCGTGACACTCAGGCGCTCGCCGTTGATCTGCGCGGCGTTCAAGGCCACGGTGAAGGTGCCATCAGCCCCCACAGTGACCGGCGCCACGTTGAGCACGACGCCGTTGGCCGCCTTGACGCTGACCGTGGCGCCCGGCTCGCCGGCCCCGCGCAGGGTCAGACCATCGCCCGCCACTACCAGCCCGGTGGCCAGGTTCGGCGGGGTCAGGTCCGGCGCGGTGGTGGTGGCCGTTGGCGAAACGTTGGCGGCGGCATCGGCCTGGCTGACGGTCAGCACCTGGCTGTTGATCTGCGCGGCATTGAGGGTAACGCTGTAGGTGCCGTTGGCGGCGACCAGCGCCGTGCCCAGCACGCTGGCGCCACTGCGCACGGTGACCGTGGCCCCCGCCTCGCCGGTGCCCGACACCACGGTGCCGCTGGCACTGATAGTGGCGGTTGGCGCAGCCGGTGGCGTGGTGTCGGCCACACCCAGTTGGCCCGCTGCGGACACGTTGCCGGCCGCATCGGTGAGGGTCACGCGCAGCGCGCCTCCGTTGAGCTGCGGCGCAGCCAGTGTCACCGTGAACAGACCCAGCGCGTTCACCGGCCCCTCGGCCAGCAGAGCGTTGTTGGCCCCGTAGACCTTGACGGTGCTGTTGGCTTCGCCGACGCCGCTCAGGCTCACGCCGCCGACCAGCAACAGTGCGGTCGGTGCGTTCGGCGCGGTGGCATCACGGGCCGTGAGTGTGGTGATCGGCGACGTCAGCCCGGCGGCATCGGTCTGCACCACGGTCAGTTGCTGACCATTGAGCTGCGCGGCGCTGAGGCCGACGCTGAAGTTGCCGCTGGCATCGACCACGGCATTGCCCAATGCCACGCCGCCAACGCTGACGGTTACCCGCGCGCCGGCCTCACCCTGCCCGCTCACGCTGCTGCCATTGGTGGCCAGCGCGACGTTGACCAACGCCGTCGGTGGGGTGGTGTCGAGCGCCAGGAACGGCGTGCCCACCGACACATTGCCGGCGGCATCGGCCAGCTTGACGCTGAGCAATTGGCCATTGAGTTGCGGGCTGCTCAAGGTCACCGCAAAGGTGCCATTGGGCAGGACGGTGGCCGTGCCGATGGCAACCCCTGCAGCGTTGTAGACGGTCGCGATGGCACCGGCTTCACCGGTGCCGCTGAGGGTCTGCCCGGCATTGCTCAGGCCGGTGATCACCGGTGCCACGGGTGCGACGATATCGGGTGCGGCGATGCTGACCGCCGTGGACACGTTCTGCGCGGCATCCACCTGCACCGCCGTCAGGGTACCGCCATTGGCCTGGGCCACTGGCAGCACCACGGCAAAGCTGCCGTTCAAACCGACCACACCAGTGCCTACCACCACGCCGGCGGCATTGGTGACCCGCACAGTGGCGCCCGCCTCGCCTCGGCCGGTAACGAGCGTACCGGTACCGTTGACGTCCAGTGCGGTGATGGGCACTGGCGCGGTGCTGTCGACCGAGGTGTAGAAGGTCGCGATCGACGTGAGCGCGCCTTTGGTGGCGTGCAGTTCGAGCACCTGGCCGTTGGCCTGGGGTGGATTGAGGGTCACGGTAAAGGTGGTACCGGTGGTGACACCGGTGCCGAGCACGGTCCCGGCGGCGTTGCGCACCACCACGGTGGTGCCCGCCTCGGTGGTGCCGGTCAGGGTCACGCCGTTGCTGGTGATGGTGCTGACCTGCGGCGCGGCCGGTGGCAGCTCCACAGGAATGTTCAACGAGGCGATAGCCGAAGGATTGCCCGCCGCATCGGTCTGGATCACGGTCAACAGCTGACCGCCGAGGGCAGCCGGCAGCAGCGGCACCTGGAAGTTGCCATTGACGTCGACCACCGCCGTGCCGAGCACCACAGGGGTCTGTCCGACCAGCAACCCGACACTGACGGTCGCCCCGGCCTCACCCTTGCCGGTGAGCACGGTGCCCGCGGCATTCACCACCAGTTGCGTGGCCAGGCTCGGTGGAGTGATATCGGGAACGGTCAAACGTGCCAGCGCGGATTTGTTGCCGGCGGCATCCTGGGCGTACACCTCCAGCGTCCCGCCATTGAGTTGTGCCAGGCTCAGCGGCACGCTGAAGGTGCCATTGGCACCGACCAGAACGTTGCCCAGCGCAGCGCCCTGAGCGTTGCTCACGAACACCCTCGCGCCCGCCTCCGCCGTGCCGTTGAACAGCAGACCGTTGGCGCTCAGGCCCAGCCCCGCCGGCAGCGCCGGTGGAGTCAGGTCAGGGGCGTTGACGGTAACCCCGGCGGACGTGTTCCCCGCAGCGTCACGCTGGACCAGCAGCAAGGCTTCGAAGTTGGTCTGCGGGGTGCTCAGGGTCACGTTGAACGTACCGTCCGCTGCAACGACAGCCGTGCCCAGTGTCGCGTTCAGCGGACCGGTGACGGTCACCGTCGCGCCGGCTTCGCCACGCCCGGTGACGATACGACCGTCGGCGCTGACCGCCGTCAGGGTCAATGCCAGTGGCGCGGTGACATCCGGTACCGCAAAGTTGAACGGCAGCGAGACGTTGCCAGCCACGTCGGCCTGGGTCACGACAAGCACCTGGCCGTTGAGCTGAGCAGTGGCCAGGTTGACGGTGAAATTACCGTCGACATCAGCAGTCGCCGCGCCAATCTGCACACCCAGCACGTTCTTGACCACGATGCGCGCGAGCGCTTCGCCGCTGCCGGTCAGTTGCAGGCCGCTGGTCGATACCGCCAGGTTGACCAGTGCGGTCGGAGCCTGGAGATCGCTGGCAGTAATGGTGACCGCAGCGGAGGCGTTGCCGGCGGCATCGACCTGGCGGACGCTGAGCACTTCACCGTTGATCTGCGCCACGCCGAGCGTGACGCTGTAGGTGCCATCGGCGTTGACCGTGCCGGTGCCCACCGACACATTGAGGTTGTTGCGGATGATCAACTGCGCGCCGGGCTCGCCGGTACCGGTGAGCAGCGTGCCGGTCGCGTTCAGCGCCAGAATGGTCGGCGCCGCCGGCGGCGTGGTGTCGCCGGCCAGCAGGCTGCCGGGGCCCGAGACATTGCCAGCCGCGTCGGTCAGCGTCACCACCAGCGACTGACCGTTGAGCTGCGCCGGCAACGTCACCTGGAAGGTACCATCGGCCGCTACGGTGGTCGCCGTGCCCAGGGTCACGCCTGCCGCGTTCTTCACCAGCACCGTGGCATTGGCTTCGCCCACGCCACTGAGCACGGTACCGCTGGCATTGAGCAGCAGTTGCGTCGGCGCAGCCGGTGGGGTCAGGTCCGGCGCGAAGATCGGGGTGCTCGCACCCACGTTGCCGGACGCATCCGTCTGGGCCACGGTCAGCGGCTGGTTGTTGATCTGCGCCGGCGACAGGGTCACGACGAAGCTGTTGTCGGCTGCCACCTGGGCGCTGCCCAGGACTACCCCGGCGGCGTCGCGCACGGTCGCCGTGGCGCCAGGCTCTCCCCGGCCGGTGACAGTGGCCCCGGTGGTGAGGTTGATTGCAACCTGGGTCAGCAATTCGGGTGCAGTGGTGTCCGGCGAATTGATCGTCGCGATTGGCGAGACATTGCCTGCGGTATCGGTCTGCACCAGGTTCAGAAGCTCGCCGGTGATCACCGCTGGCGTCAGAGTGACGCTGAAATTGCCCGCCGCCGAGACCGCGCCGCTGCCCAGTACGGTACCGTCCAGCCGGGTCACGCTGACCACGGCACCGGGCTCGCCCTTGCCGGTCAAGAGGCTGGTCAATGCGCCGTCATTGCTGATGGCGATATTGGTCAAAGGCACCGGTGCGGTGGTGTCGCCCGCCAGAACGGCGCCCGGCACCGACACGTTGCCCGCGGCATCGGTCAGGGTCACGCCCAAGGCTTGGCCGTTGACCTGCGCCTGGCTCAACACCACCTGGAAGCTGCCATCGAGCAGGACGGTGGCGGTGCCCAGGACGACGTTCTGGGCATTGGTGACCGTGGCCAGCGCACCGGGCTCACCCGTGCCGGTCAGCACCAGGCCCTGGTTGATGACCGCCAGATCGGCCGGCGCTGCGGGTGGCGTACGGTCGCCGGCGAGCGTGACGAGGGCCTGCGAAGCGTTGCCGGCCAGGTCGGTCTGCACCACGCTCAAGGCCTGGCCATTGAGTTGTGGCGTGGCCAGGTTGGCAATGAACACCCCTGTCACCGCGACCACGGCAGTGCCCAGCACCACGTTGCCAGGGCCAGTGATCACCACGGTTGCACCGGCTTCGCCGCGCCCGGTCAGCACCGTGCCGTCGAGGCTGACCGACAGTGCGCCAAGGTTGCTGGGAGCGGTCACATCCGGCGCCGTCAGTTGCGCCGGCAGCGAGGTCAGCGCGCCGTCGGCGGCCGTGACCTGGAGGATTTCGCCATTGAGCTGGGCAGCAGAAAGCTGCACCTGGAAGACGCCGCTGCCATCGACGGTCGCGGTACCCAGGACGGTCCCTTGCAGGTTGCGCACGGTGATCAGGTTGCCGACATCACCCTGGCCCACCAACTGCAGCCCGTCGGTGCTGAGCAGCAGTGCGGTCGGTACATCCGGGCCATTGGTGTCCGGCGTGGTGACGGTGGCGACGGTCGAAACGTTGCCGGCCGGGTCGGCCTGAGTGACGCTGAGCAAGGTGCGGTCGCCGGAGATCGGATCGAGCGTCACGGTGAAATTGCCGTTTCCATCGACCGTGGCCGTGCCGACCGAAATACCACCCACGCCGAGTACGGTGACCTGTGCGCCGATTTCGCCCTTGCCGGTCAACAGCGCACCGTCGGCGCTGACCACAAGGTCGGTGACCGGGTTCGGCACCGTGGTGTCGGGCGCGACCACCAGAGTGGTCGACGAGACGTTGCCCGCCGCATCGGTGGAGGTGACCAGCAAGGTCTGGCCATTGGTCTGCGCCGCCCCCAGAACCACTTCGTAGCTGCCGTTGGGGGCGACCGTGGCGGTCCCCAGCACATTGCCCTGAGCATCGCTGACGATCACCGTGACCACGGTGCCCGGTTCCGCAACACCCACCACTGCCCCACCGCTGAGGTCGACGGCGGCGGTAGGTGCCACGGGCGGTGTGCTGTCCACCGCAGGCACCAAGGCCGTCGGCGAAAGGTTGCCGGCCGCGTCGGTCTGCGATACGGCGAGATTGCCGCCGCCCAGCTGCGCGACCGCGAACGGTACGGTGAAGGTGCCGGTAACGCCGATGACGACGCTGCCCAGCGCAGTACCGTCGGGCGCGAGCACGGTAACGGTGGCGCCCACTTCGCCGCGACCGGTCAGCTGAGTGCCATCGGCACTGGCCACCAGATCGGTCACTGCGCCCGGCGCGGTCAGGTCGAGGGCCTGCACTTGCGCAGGCACCGAGACCAGCGCACCGAGGTTGGCAACCACTTCCAGCTGTTCGCCGTTGAGCTGCGGGCTCGACAACGCGACCGTGAAAGCACCGTTGCCATCGGCCACTGCGGTGCCCAGCACCACGCCGGTGGCACTGCGTACGGTCACGGTATTGCCAGCATCGGCCAGACCGCTCAGCTGCAGGCCGTTGCCGCTGAGCAGCAGCGCGCTGGGTTGGTCCGGGCCGGTGCCATCGGGTACGGTTACGTCCACGTCGTCCGACGCGTTACCCACGGCATCTTCCTGTACGACGGTGAGCACGTCCCCTGGGGCGACGGGGGCAGTGAGGGTGATGAGGAAGCTGCCCGTGGCACCGACCACGCCGATACCGATGACGGTGCCGCCCGCGTCGCGCACGGTCACCTCGGCAGCCGGCTCGCCGCGGCCAGCCAGCAAATCGCCGTTCGGGCTGATCACCAGCGCGGTGACCGGCGCAGGTGGGGTGGTGTCCAGCGCGAACAGCGTGGTGCTGGCGGACACGTTGCCGGCGGCATCGGTGGTGGTTACCAGCAAGGTCTGGCCGTTGGCCTGCGCGGTGCCCAGGTCGACCTCGTAGCTGCCATCGGCTGCCACCGTGGTAGTGCCCAGCACATTGCCTTGAGCATCGCTGACGATGACAGTGACCCGCGTGCCGGGTTCGGCGGTGCCGGTCACCAGGGTGCCGGCAGGATTGAGCACCGCTGCGGGAGCGTCGGGCAGCGTGCTGTCGCGAGCAACCACGGTCACAGCTGTGGATGGGTTGTTGCCGCCGTCCACCTGCACGGCACTGAGCACCTGACCATTGGTCTGCGCGACGTTCAGCGACACGGTAAAGGCGCCGGTGACGCCGACCGTCGCCGTGCCCAGCACGGCGTTGTCGGGGCCGCGAATGGTGACGATCGAGCCGGCCTCGCCGCGCCCCGTGACTTGGGTGCCGTCGAGGCTGACCAGCAGGTTGCTGATCAGGCCGGGCGGCGTGGTGTCGGCTACCGTGATCAGCGCAGGCAGCGATACCAGTGCGCCGCTGGTGGCAATGACTTCGAGCGTTTCGCCATTGGTCTGGGCTACGTTCAGTGCGACCTGGAAATTGCCCGTGGCGTCCACCACTGCCGTGCCCAGTACCACGCCCGTCACGCTGCGCACGGTAATGGTGTTGCCGACATCGCCCTGCCCGCTGAGGGTCAGGCCATTGCCGCCCAGCAGCAGCGCAGTGGGTTGATCGGGACCGTTGACATCGGGGGCGACCACGACGGTTGCCGTCGACACGTTGCGGGCCGCATCGGTCAAGGTGACGTTGAGCACCTCGTTTTCGGTGGCGGCGCGCAGCAGCACGACGGTGAAAATGCCGTTCGGACCGACCGCTGCGGCGCCGAGCACGTCGCCGTTGACGGCGCGCACGGTGGCAGTGCTGCCGATTTCGCCCTGGCCGACCACGGTCAGACCATCGAGGCTGACACCCAGAGCAGTGGGCGCATCCGGCGCGGTGAGGTCGGCTGCGATCACGGTGATGCTGGTCGAGGTGTTGCCGGCGGCATCGGTCGACGTGACCAGCAGCGTCTGGCCGTTGGTTTGCGGGAACGCCAGGTCGACCTGGAAGGTGCCGTTCGCCGCCACCGTGGCCGTGCCCAGCACATTGCCCTGGGCATCGCTGACCACCACCGAGACCACGCTGCCGGGTTCTGCCTTGCCGATCACCGCCCCGCCCTGCGGCGTGAGCACCACATCGGTCGGGGCTGCCGGCGCCTGCAGGTCCGGTGCGTTCAGCGTGACGTTGGCGGAGAAGTTGCCGGCGGCATCGACCTGGCTGACGGTGAGCTGCTGCAGGTTCACCTGAGGATTGTTCAGCGTGATGGTGAACTGCCCGCTGGCGTTGACGTCGGCGCGGCCCAGCTCGGTGTTGCCGAGCAATACGCGAACCGAAGCACCGGCCTCGCCGCGACCGCTGACCACCAGGCCATCGGCGCTGATGAGCACTTCGCTGAGCGCGGTGGGCGGGGTAATGTCCGGCGCCTGCAGCGCAACCGGCACCGAGGCGTTGCCGGCCGCGTCGGTCTGCAGCACGTCCAGAAGCTGGCCGTTGGCCTGGGGAGGATCGAGCACCAGACTGAACGTGCCATTGGCGGCAACCACGGCCGAGCCGAGCACGCTGCCGGCAAGGCTGGTGACGGTGACGGTCGCACCGGCTTCGCCGCGCCCGGTGATCAGGCTACCGTCGGCGTTGATGACAGGCGCCACCACCGCCAACGGTGCAAGGGAGTCGCGGCCAACCACAGTGCCCACCAGGGACAGGTTGCCCGCGCTGTCGCCGAGGGTGACCCTCAGGGTACCGCCGTCGATCTGCGGCGCGTCCAGGGTGATCTGGAACGTACCGTTGGCGTTCACGGTGCCGGCACCGACCTGGACGCCCAGGGCGTTGCGCACCACCACGTTGGCACCCGCCTCGCCGGCGCCGGTCAACACTGTGCCGACATCGTTGAGCACCAGCGCCACCGGCGCCTCGGGCGCGGTCAGGTCAGGCGCGATCAGGGTCACACCCAGCGACAGGTTGCCGGCCGCATCGGCCTGGGTCACGGTGAGCACCTGAAGGTTGGTCTGGGCCGGCACCAGGTTGACCGTGAAGGTGCCGTCCGTGGCCACCGTGGCGGTGCCGACAGACTGGTTCAGCGCGTTGCGCACGGTGACTTGCGCGCCTGCCTCGCCGCTGCCGGTAACCAGCGCGCCGTTGGCGCTGAGCTGGACGTTGGCAAGCAGGTCGGGCGCGGTGGTGTCTCCGGCAGTCAGCGACACCGGAATCGAGACACGACCAATCGCGTCACTGGCCTGCACGCTCAGCACTTCGCCGTTGCGTTGCGGGGCATCGAGCAGGATGCTGAACGTGCCCAACGCATTGACCGTACCGCTGCCCAGCAGCACACCCGTGATACTGGTGACACGAATGAGCGCCCCCGCCGAACCGGTGCCGGTCAGGATCGCGCCTTCCAGGGTCAGCAGCAGATTGGCCGGAGCGATCGGCGCACCGCCGTCCGGGCCGTTGACCTGCGCCGGCAGCGAGGGGTTGCCGGCGGCATCGGTTTCGATCACGGTCAGCACGTCGCTGAGGATGGCAGGCCGGTTCAAGGTAATCAGGAAAGTACCGTTCGCGTTCACCGTGCCGGTGCCGAGCAGATCGCCGTTGGCGGCGGTGATGCGCACGGTGGCATTGGCCTCGCCCGAGCCGCTGAGCAAGGTGCCGTCGGCGCTGACCACCAGATTGCTGACCGCTACCGGTGGGGTGATGTCGGCTGCCAGCAGGGTGGCCGGCGCCGAGGTATTGCCTGCGGCATCGGTGGCCGTGACGCGCAGGGCCTGGCCATTGGCCTGGGCAGACGCCAGGGTAATGGCGAAGGTGCCATCGCTGCCGGCAACGCCGCTGCCGATGACCTGGCCCTGGGCTCCGGTGATGCTGACGGAAGCACCTGCCTCGGTGACACCCGAAAGCAGCGTACCCGCCAGGCTCAGCGACAGCCCAGTCGGCACTGCCGGAGCGGTGATGTCGGCTGCCTGCAGGCTGAAGGTGGGCGAGACGTTGCTGGCGGCGTCGACCTGCACCAGCGACAACGTCTGACCATTGAGTTGCGGACTGCTCAAGATGACAGTGAAACTGCCGTCCGCGGCCACCACAGTGCTGCCCAACGACACACCGGCGGCACTGCGCACGGTCACATTGGCTCCCGCCTCACCCGTACCGCTGACCAGCCGTCCGTCGTTGCTGAGCACGACGTTGAGCAGCGCGGTCGGCGCGGTGGTGTCCGGGGCGCTCAGCGGTGTGGCTGGCGAGGTGTTGCCCGCCGCATCGCTCTGCGTGACGGCCAACAGTTGCCCGGCTACCTGCGGCGTGTCCAGGCTGATCTGGAAGCGGCCATTGGCGCCTACCACGCCACTGCCGATGAGGTCGCCGTTGGCATTTCTGATCTGAACGGTTGCACCGATCTCGCCGGTACCACTGAGCGACGACCCGGTGCTGTCGAGTACCAGCGCAGCGGGCGCCAACGGAGCCAGGGTATCGCCTGCCTGCACGCTGACCACTGCCGACTCGTTGCCGGCCGGGTCGCGTTGCGACAGGGTAAGGGTCTGGCCATTGTTCTGGGCTTGATTCAGGTTGACGCTGAACAGACCATTTGCATCGACCACGCCGGTGCCCAGCACCACGCCATTGCTGGCGAACACGGTGACCGTGGCACCTGCTTCGCCACGCCCGCTGACCACCAGGCCATCGGCGCTTACCAGCGGCTGCAGCACGCTGCCGGGCAGGGTCAGGTCAGGTGCGGTCACAGTGGCCGGCA
Source organism: Pseudomonas sp. CFBP 13602 (assembly GCF_014842725.1). Classification (NCBI taxonomy): domain Bacteria; kingdom Pseudomonadati; phylum Pseudomonadota; class Gammaproteobacteria; order Pseudomonadales; family Pseudomonadaceae; genus Pseudomonas; species Pseudomonas sp. CFBP 13602. The sequence continues at coordinate 89,928 of NZ_JACYVT010000002.1, forward strand.
CCGAACTGTTGCCCGCCCCGTCGACCTGGTTGACCTGCAAGCGTTGCGCATCTATCTGCGGCGGCGTCAGCGTCACACTGAACTGCCCGCTGATACCGACGATGGCCGTGGCAATCGTCACGCCGGCCGGGTTGAGTACGGTGACCGTGGCGCCTGCTTCGCCGCGCCCGGTGATCAGGCTGCCGTCATTGCTGATGGCGACATTGGTCAGCGCCGGAGCTGTGCTGTCGATGGCGGTAAGCTGGCCGGGCAGCGAATTGAAGCCACCGCTGCTGGCCACGACATCCAGTTGTTCGCCATTGGTCTGCGCCGCGCTCAAGGTCAGCTGGAACGTGCCATCGGCATTGACCGTGGTGGTGCCCAGCACGCCAGTGGGGCCGCGCACGGTGATGGTATTGCCCGCGTCGGCTATACCGCTCAGGCGCAGGCCGTCGGCGCTGAGCACCAGCGCGGTGGGTTGATCGGGCCCGTTGGCGTCGGGCACCGTCACGCTGGCGGGCAGCGAAACATTGTCGAAACGGTCGGTGAGCGTCACGCTCAGCACGGCGTTCTGTGCGACGGGTGTCAGGGTGACGAGGAAGCTGCCGGTGGGGCCGACGGTGCCGGTACCGATCTGCGTGCCTTGGGCATCGAACACGGTAACCGTGGCACCGACTTCGCCTTTGCCGGCCAGCAGGGTACCCGCGGGATTGACCGCAAGATCGGTGGCCTGGTTGGGCGCAGTCAAGTCGGCAGCAATGACGGTGATCGAGGTGGACACGTTGCCGGCGGCATCGGTGGAGGTCACCAGCAGCGTCTGGCCATTGGTCTGCGGCGTGTTCAGGTTGACCTGGAAAGTGCCGTTGGCGGCGACGGTCGCAGTGCCCAGCACATTGCCCTGGGCGTCACTGACCACCACCGACACCACCGTGCCGGGCTCGGCCTGGCCCGTGACGGCCGAGCCTTGCGCGGTCAGCACGACGTTGGTGGGCGCGCTCGGCGCCTGCAGGTCAGGCGCAGTCAGGTTGACGTTGGCCGACAGGTTGCCGGCGGCATCGGCCTGGGTCACGGTGAGCGACTGCAGATTGATCTGCGGCGTACTCAGGGTGACCGAGAAGCGCCCATCGGCGCCGACCGTCGCAGTGCCCAGTTCGCCACCGGCACTGGTCAATACCCGCACGGTCGCCCCCGCTTCACCCACACCGGTGACGACCGCGCCGTTGGCGCTGATGGCAACAGTGCTCAAAGCGATGGGCGCGGTCACGTCGGCGGCGACCAGCGCCACCGGCAGCGACAGGTTGCCCGCAGCGTCTACCTGCTGCACATCGAGCACCTCGCCATTGGCTTGCGCAGGTACCAGATTGACAACGAAGCTGCCGGTTGCACCGACGACGGCGCTGCCAAGCACCGCGCCATTGGCTGCGGTCACGCTGACCGTCGCGCCCACTTCACCCTTGCCGGTCAGCAGCGTGCCCGCCACATTGAGCTGCAGGCCGGTCACCACGCCCGGTGCGGTAACGTCGGCGACAGGCAGCGCCGCCGAGGGCGAAACGTTGCCTGCCGCGTCCGTCAATGTCACTTGCAAAGTGGTGCCGGTCAGCTGCGCCGTGGTCAGGGTGATCTGGAACGTGCCGTTGGCGGCCACGCTACCGTTGCCGATGATCACGCCTGCCGCATCGCGCACGGCGACTGTGGTGCCCGCCTCGCCGACACCGTTGAGCACCGTGCCCAAAGCGTTCAGGCTCAAGCCCGACGCAGCCAGCGGAGCGGTGAAGTCCGGAGCAGTCACGCTGACCGCGGCCGAGACATTGCCACCCGGATCGGTCTGGGTGGCGGTCAGTACCTGACGGTCGATCAGTGCCGGAGTGAAAGCGATGCTGAAGGTGCCATCGCTGCCGACCGTGCCGGTGCCGAGCAATTGGCCCTGGGCGCCGCGCACGTTGACCGTGGCACCCACCTCACCCGTACCGCTCAAGGTGCTGCCGTTGGCGCTGAGCTGGACGTTGTCGAGGGCATCGGGTGGCGTGGTGTCCAGCGCCGTGAGCAGGGTTGGCACCGACACGCGTACGCCGTCGCTGGCCTGCACGCTGAGCAGCTCGCCGTTGTTCTGCGCCGGCGACAGGGTCAGGCTGAACTGGCCGGAGGCATTGACCACGGCCGAGCCGAGTACTGCGCCTTGCGCATCGACGACGGTCACGGTGTTGCCGGCCAGAGCAGTACCGGTGAGCGTCACGCCATCGAGGCTGATCACCAGGTTGCCGGGGGCCGCCGGCTCGTTGCCGTCCGGCCCGTTGACGGTGACGGGTGGCGACGCATTGCCGGCCGCATCGGTCTCGATCACGTTGAGGACGTCGCTCTGCAGCGCCGCACGATTCAGTGCAATGACGAAAATACCATTGGCACCCACGGTGCCGGTGCCGATCAGGTCGCCGTTGGCGGCCCGCACGGCGACACTGGCGCCCACTTCACCGGTGCCCGACAGCGTCAGGCCATTTGGGCTGATCGCCAGGTTGCCGACCGCAATCGGCGCGGTGGTGTCGGCGGCGACCAGGGTGCTGGCCGCCGAGCTGTTGCTGGCCGCATCGGTGGCCACGGCCTTGAGGCTCTGGCCATTGGTCTGGGCCGCGCTCAAGGTAATGCTGAAGGTGCCATTGGCTGCCACTGTGCCGGTGCCCAGCAGCGTGCCTTGTGCATTGGTGATGCGCACGGTGGCGCCCGCCTCGCCGGTACCGGTCAGCACCAGCCCGCTGGCGTCCAGCGCCAGGGCCGCCGGGGCGCCGGGCGCAGTCACATCGGCAGCGGTGACGAAGGTGGTCGGCGAGACGTTGCCGCTTGGGTCGGTCTGGGCGGCGCCCAGGCGTTCGCCGTTGACCTGAGCGCTGGCCAGGCCAACGCTGAAGGTGCCATCACTGCCCACCACGGCGCTGCCAAGGACGGCGCCGTTGGCCGCGCGAACGGTGACCGTGGCCCCGCTCTCACCCGTACCGGTCACGCTCAGTCCATCACGGCTCAGGAGCACATTGGCCAAGGCACCGGGAGCGGTGCTGTCGGCGGCGGTGATCGCTACCGGCACCGAAGTCTGGCCGGCGCCGTCGGTCTGGGTGACCTCGAGCAACTGACCGTTGGCTTGGGCCGGCGCGAGGCTTACCTGGAAAGTACCGTTGGCCGCGACCACGGCATTGCCCAGCTCGACGCCGTTGGCACCGACCACGCGCACCGTGGCACCGGCCTCGCCCAAGCCGGTCAATACGGTTCCGCTGCCGTTGAGCTGCAAGGCACCGGGTGCGGCAGGCGCTTCGGTGTCGGGTGCTTGCGCAAGGGTGATGGGCGAGCGGTTGCCGGCAGCGTCGCTCTGGCTGACGCTGAGGTTCTGGCCGTTGGTCTGGGCAGCGTTGAGCGTAACGCTGAACAAGCCGTCGCTGCCCACCGTTGCCGTGCCCAGCGCGACGCCGTTCGGCGCGAGCACCGTCACGGTGGCGCCGACTTCGCCGCGTCCGGTCAGGGTCAGGCCGTCGTTGCTCACGGCCAATTGCGAGAGCGCGGCCGGTGCGGTCAGGTCGGGCGCGGTCAGGTCGACGGCGGTGGCGCTGTTGCCCGATGCATCGGTCTGGCTGACCTGAAGCTGCTGGGCATTCAGTTGCGGTGGGTTCAAGGCGACGCTGAAGGTACCGTCGGTGGCGACGGTGCCGGTACCTATCACCGCACCGTTGGCGCCACGCACGATGACGCTGGCACCTGCTTCACCGCTACCGGTCACGGTAGCGCCGTTGGCGCTGATGGCAACGCCGCTCACCGGGTCAGGCGCGGTCGAATCGAGGGCGGTGATTTCGACCGGCACCGAGGCTTCGCCCAGCGCATCGGTGGCGACCACCGACAGCACTTCACCGTTGGTCTGGGGTTGGGTCAGGGTAATGACGAACGTGCCGTTGGCAGCTACGGTGGCCGTGCCCAGCAGGTTGCCCTGCGGGCCGAAGACGTTGACGGTGTTGCCGGCGCTGCCGGTGCCGGTCAGCTGCAGGCCGTCGCTGCTCAATGCCAGATTGCCAGGCGTGCCCGGGCCAATCGCGTCGGGTGCGGTGATGAAGACCGGAGTCGAAACGTTTGCGGAGGCATCGGCTTGCACCGCGCTCAGCAGGTCGCCTTCGACGGCGGCCGGTGCCAGCGCAGTGCTGAAATTGCCATTGGCACCGACCGTGGCAGTGCCGATCACCGCGCCTGCAGCATTGCTGATGGTCACCGTGGCACCCGGCTCGCCACGCCCGGTCAGGGTCAGGCCGTCGGCGCTGATCAACAGGTTGGTGACCGCATTCGGCGCGGTGGTGTCCGGCGCGGTGAAGGGAACCGATGGCGAGCTGTTGCCGGCCGCATCCACGGCGCTCAACGTCAGTGCCTGGCCATTGGCCTGAGCGCTCGACAGGGTGACCTGGAAGGTGCCGTCGGCCGCGACCAGGGCGGTGCCCAGCACCGTGCCGGCCGCGTTTTTCACCGACACCGTGGTGCCGGCCTCGCCCACGCCCGAGAGCACGGTACCGCCGGCATTCAGGGCCAGGTTGCTCGGCGCCACCGGTGCTTCCAGATCAGGTGCGGTCAGGCCGACATTGGCCGAGGCATTGCCGGCGGCGTCCTGTTGACCGACGAGCAGCGCCTGGCCATTGGTCTGTGGCGCAGCCAGGGAAAGGTTGAAGGTGCCATCGGCCGCGACCACGCCGGTGGCCAGCACTGCCCCGTTCGCTGCCGTGACGGTGACGGTATCGCCCGGCTGGCCACGACCGCTCACCAGGCTGCCGTCAGCACTGATAGCCACTTCGCTGAGGTCCACGCCGGCGGTGATGTCCGGCGCCGTCGCCGGTACCGCAACCGAAGGATTGCCGGCCGCATCGGTCTGGGTGACGCTGAGCACTTGCCCATCGGCCTGGGCCGGGGAGAGGCTGACAACGAAATTGCCGGCGGCATTGACCGTAGCAGTGCCTACCACGTTGCCCTGGGCATTGCGCACGGTCACGGTGGCGCCAGGCTCGCCGATGCCGGTCAGGGTCGTGCCATCGGCATTGAAACCAAGGTTGCCGACGGCGGCTGGCGCTGTGCTGTCGGGCGCAACGAAGGGCACCGGCACCGAGGCTTCGTTATCGAAGTCGGTGGCGATGAGCGTCAGCGTCTCGCCATTGGTCTGGGCCTGGCCAAGGGTAATCGAGAAGCTGCCATCGACGTTGACGATGGCGCTGCCCAGCAACACGCCCTGGCTGGTAAAGACACGCACGGTATCGCCGGCATTGCCGGTACCTGTCAGGGTCAGCCCGTCCTGGCTCAGGTTGAGGTTGTCCGGGGTGCCGGGGCCGATGTCATCAGGCACCAACATGCTGAACGTGGAGGTGACGTTACCGTTCTCGTCGGTCTGCGTGGCAGTGATCGGTTCATTGGGGGTGAGGCGCAGTGCAAAACGGATGAAAAAGCGGCCGAACGCATTCACCACCGCGCTGCCGATGGCGTCGCCAGCGGCGTTGGTGATGGTCACGGTGTCGCCCGCCTGGCCGCGGCCGCCGCAAGAGAAACCATCGGCGCTGACGACGAAATCGGTGATCGGTTCGGACACGCTGAGGTCCGGCACCTGCAATTGGCCAGGCAGCGACGCATTGCCCGCCGCGTCGGTGGCCACCACGCTGAGGGTTTCGCCGTCGATCTGAGCAGCGCTCAAGGTGATCTGGAAGATGCCGCTGGCGTTGGCCGTACCGGTGCCGAGCAGGTTACCGGCGGCGTCGCGCACCGCCACGGTAGCGCCTGCCTCGGCGCGCCCGCTGAGCACCAGACCGCTGCCGTCAATGCTCAAATTGCTCGGCGCAGACGGGGCCTCGATGTCCGGGGCCAGCACGTTGGCGGGCAACGAAACATTGCCTGAGGCGTCGGTCAGGGTAACGCCCAGGCCCTGCCCGTTGGCCTGTGCTGGACTGAGATCGACGCGGAAATTGCCGCTGGCATCCACGGTTCCGGTGGCAATCAGGTTACCGGCCGCATCGGTGACATTGACCAGCGTGCCGGCCTCACCGCGACCGGTCAGCACGCTGCCATTGGCACTGATGGCCAGGCCGGTCGGCGCGTTTGGAGCGGTGGTGTCGGGGGTTGGGTCAGGCGTTGGGTCAGGAGTAGGGCCAGGGGTCAGGTCAGGCGCAATCAGGCCTGCGGCGGGCGATTGGTTGCCCGCTGCATCGGTTTGCGTGGCGCTCAAGGCTTCGCCGTTGATCTGCGGCGGGGTCAGGGTCAGGTTGAACGTGCCGTCGGCCGCTACCACGGCCGAGCCCAGGACCACGCCGGTGGCCGTGGTCACGGTGACGGTAGCGCCGGGCTCGCCGGTACCGGTCAAGGTGCTGCCATCGGGACTGAGCGCCAGTGCACCGGGCGCTGCGGGCGCAGTGATATCGGGTGCGGTGATGACCACCGGGTCCGAACTGTTGCCCGAGCCGTCGGTGATGATCACTTCCAGCGATTCACCATTGGCCTGAGGCGTGGGGAACGCCACCTGGAAATTGCCATCGGCACCCACGGTTCCGCTGCCGACCACGTTGCCTTGGGCATCGCGAATGATCACCGAGGCATTGCTTTCGGCGCTGCCCGAAACGCTGCTGCCATCGGCGGCGAAACTGAGCCCGGTCGGGGCGCCCGGTGCCGTCGTATCAACGGGCGGTACCGGTTCCACGGGCGGTACGGGCGCGCCGCCGCCACCACCGCCGCCACCGCCTCCGCCGCCCACTGCAGCCGTGGTGGCGCCTACGCCTACCAGGCCGAACGCAGCGAGCAACCAGCCAGGCGTGGCACCGCTGGCGGCCGCACCGGCCAGCAGCAATTCGTCCACGGTCGAGGCTTCGGAGAAGGTAAAGCCGGTGAAGGGTTCACCGTAGTTGGCCTGCCAGAGAAAACCGTCCTGGCCTTCGAAGACCAATTCACTCTGCTGCCCGGCCGCATCGACCTTGAAGAAGTCTCCGAGCGTTATCTGCTCGCCGGATTTGAGGGTGATGGTCAGATTGTTGCCGGAACGCGTGGCCGAAGCGACATCGCTGGGATCCACTGGCAGTTTGACCAGGCTGGTATCCAACAGCTTTATATTGCCCCAGGCGATTTCCGAGGTGCTTTGCGCCGACTTCGCAGCAACAACGATACTGTCCATACCTACTCCTAGCAGATTTTTGCAGTGCACTACGGGGCACTGCACAAACAACTTCACGCGTACTCGGCGCTAACCGAGGCCAGTGATTCAAGGTCTCTTCTAATGTTTGCCCCGGACGGGGCACTGCACACTGGGTCGGTTCACCCGTAACAGCCCGGCTGAACGATAAACAATTGACATCTTTCCATGACGAGCCCACCTTAAACTTATAACTGCTTGTTTTAGATTGACTTTTAAAATCCATTCAACTTGACTGAGGCTTTATGGCGCTGCGCCATCTATGGGTTAGGCTAGTACGTGATGGCACTCAAGAGCTGACGATTTATAACAATTTTCGAATATCACATTGCTATCATTGAACAAGAGATGGACAAAATCCGTGGTGCGATATTAGTTTGCGCAACAACTAAGCATAGATAATCGATTCATCACTCATCAACGCATTGAGGCGACGCGGACATGGCGGGTGCGCAAGTGAAGTCTTCGTCATGAACCTTGCCCGAGCTGATGAAACCAACGACAGAAGTCAGCGCGCTAGTTGCGAAGTGGCCCAGCGCTCGGTGTACAGTGGGCGGTACAAGAACTCACCCACAGGACCCTACCGTGACCCGCCCAGCCCCGCTGATCAGCGCCGACTTCGATAGCGGCAACATCGAAGCGATCGACCTACGCGACCCTCTCGACATCCAACTGGCGATTCGCCCGGACCGGCAGAGCCCACACTTTCAGTGGTTTCACTTCAAGGCTGCCGAGCTGCAGGTCGGGCAACGCTACGAGTTCACGCTGCAGAACGCTGCGCAGTCTTCCTATAACAATGCCTGGCACGGCTACCACGCGGTGGCGTCCTGCGACCAACAGACCTGGTTCCGCGTGCCCAGTACGTTCGATGGCCAGGCACTGCGGTTCGGTCTGGACGCTCAGGGCAGCGAGATGTGGTTTGCCTATTTCGAGCCCTACAGCCGGCAGCGGCACGACGCCCTGATCAATCGCGCGATCACCCAGGCGGGCCTGCAACTGCTGGCTGTCGGGCAAAGCTGCGAGGGGCGGGAAATACCGTTGCTGCGCAAGGGCGACGGTGCGCCCGGCAAGCGTCGGCTGTGGCTGATCGCCCAGCAACACCCTGGCGAACACATGGCGCAGTGGTTCATGGAGGGCGTGATTGATCGTCTGCAGGCGAATGATCCGCAGATTCAGGCCCTGCTGGCGGTGGCCGATCTGTACCTGGTGCCGAACATGAATCCCGACGGCGCCTTCCACGGCCACCTGCGCACCAACGCCCGCGGTCGCGACCTCAACCGTGCCTGGCAAGACTCCAGCGCCGAATACACCCCCGAGGTGTTCTTCGTGCAGCAGCAGATGGACAAGCACGGTGTCGACCTGTTCATCGACGCCCATGGCGATGAGGAAATCCCGTATGTGTTCACCGCGGCCTGCGAGGGAAATCCCGGCTATACACCGCGCATCGCCCAGCTGGAGCAGACCTTTCGCGACCTGCTGTGTGATCATACGGCGGATTTCCAGGCGGTACACGGCTACACCCGCGACAAGCCGGGCGAGGCCAACATGACTCTCGCCTGCAACAGCGTCGGCGAGCGATTCGACTGCCTGTCGCTGACCCTGGAAATGCCGTTCAAGGATCACGATGCGGCTCCCGATGCGCTTACCGGCTGGAACGGCCAGCGCTCGGCGCGACTGGGCGGCGATGTGCTGAGCGTGCTGGCGCAGATGGCGCCTAACTTGCGTTGACCCCCACGTTGCTCAAGGAGCGCCCTGATTGACCGCACCGCCGTCGCTGCTCGCCTTGTACAGGCGTCTGTTCAAACCTGAATGCAACGCCCAGCCCTGCGCCAACACTGGCCACGCCGGTGGCGCACTGCGCGCCTGGTTCGACGAGCGCGCCCGGCAGGCGGGCTATACGCTGGGCGCCGATCAGGCGCGGGTCATCGACAGCATGGCCGAGCGCATGCCCGCGTTGCTGCAGGGCACGCCGGCGAGGGGTCTGTACCTGTATGGGGCCGTGGGGCGCGGCAAGAGCTGGCTGCTCGACGGCCTGTTCCGCGCCGCCCCTGTGGATGAGAAACGCCGCCTGCATTTCCATGATTTCTTCGCCAAGCTGCATCAGGGCATGTTCCATCACGGCCAGGCCGATGATCCGCTGGCCAGCACCCTGGACGAACTGCTCGATAACTGCCGCCTGCTGTGTTTCGACGAATTCCACGTGCACGACATCGGCGACGCCATGCTGATCACGCGCTTGTTCAAGGCGATGTTCGACCGCGGCATCCTCCTGGTAGTGACCTCCAATTACCCGCCGGAAGGCCTGCTGCCCAATCCGCTCTATCACGAGCGCTTTTTGCCCGTCATCGAACTGATCAATGCGCGCATGCAGGTGCTCGAAGTCGGCGGCGCCACCGACTACCGCAGCCTGGCCCAGTCAGGTGCACAGCAGTGTTTCACCCGCGGTCACTACGTATGGCCGGGCACGCCGGCACAGCGTGCGCTGCTGCAATTGCCGCCCGCCGACCTGGCACCGCTGGCGTTCACCGTCGGCCACCGCGAGCTGCGTGCCCGCCTGATCACGGGCGAGCGTATTCATTTCAACTTCGCCGACCTGTGCGAGGAGCCGACCGCTGTCATTGATTACCTGGCTCTGTGCAGGCGCTTCCAGCACTGGAGCATCGACCATCTGCCGATGCTGGACGAGTGTTCGACCGCGGTTCAGCAGCGCTTCATCAACCTCATCGACGTGCTGTACGACCAGGACAAGACGCTGACACTGGTCAGCGAGCGGCCCCTGGCAGAGAGCCTGGCAGGGTCGGTCATCGACCTGATGCGCACACGCAGTCGATTGGGGCAACTGATCATGCTGGGCGAGCCACCGCGCCGGTAGCTCGTCCTCACCTAGCGCGCAGCGAGCACCTGGGCGATTTCCTCCAGTATCGCCGGGTCATCGATGGTGGAAGGTGCGACGAACACCTCCTGCGCAGCGATCTTGCGCAGCACCGCCCGCAGGATCTTCCCCGAACGCGTCTTGGGCAGGCGCTTGACCACCAGCACCCGCTGCAGGCATGCCAGCGCCCCGATGGATTCGCGTACCTGCGCGACCAACTGTGCCTGCAGCACGGACGGACTCACCGCGCTGCCGTCCTTGAGCACCACCAGCGCCAGCGGCACCTCGCCCTTGATCTCATCGCTGACGCCGATGACGGCGCATTCCGCCACGTCGGCATGCCGGGCCACCAGGTCTTCCATTTCACCGGTCGACAGCCGATGGCCCGAGACGTTGATGACATCGTCGGTGCGCCCCATGATGTGGACATAGCCGTCGGCATCCAGATAGCCACCGTCGCCGGTGTGGTAATAGCCGGGGTAGCGCTCCAGGTAGCTTTGCAGGTAGCGCGGGTGATCGCCCCACAAGGTCTGGCTGCAACCGGGAGGCAACGGCAGCGCGATGACGATGGCGCCTTGCTCGTCGGGCGCCATCAGCTCGCCTTGCTCATCCAGTACCTGAACGTGATAGCCCGGCACCGCTCGGTTGCTCGAGCCCACCCGCACGGCCGAGCCTTCCAGGCCCATGCACGGTGCGGTCACAGGCCACCCCGTCTCGGTCTGCCACCAGTGATCGTGAACCGGCTTGCCGGTTTGCGCTTCGAGCCAGCGATGGGTGCTGGAGTCGAGCTTCTCGCCGGCCAGGAACAGCTGCCGCAGCGAACTCAGGTCGTAACCGCGCAGCAGCAACCCCTCGGGGTCTTCCTTGCGGATGGCACGCATTGCAGTGGGCGCGCAGAACAGCGCGTTGACGCCATACTGCTCGACCACGCGCCAATAGCTGCCGGCATCCGGCGTACGAATGGGCTTGCCCTCGTAGAGCACGCTGGTACAGCCGCACATCAGCGGCCCGTAGACGATCAGCGAGTGGCCAACCACCCAACCGACATCGGAAATTCCCCACCAGACATCGCCTGCGCGCATGCCGTAGATGGCGCCCATGGCGAAGGTCAGGGCCACCGCGTTACCACCGGTTTCGCGCACGATGCCCTTGGGTTTGCCGGTGGTGCCGGAGGTGTACATCACGTACAGCGGATCGCCGCTGGCCATGTCCACGGCCGCCGCGGGCGCAGCGTCGGCCAACTGTGCCTGCCAGTCCAGGTCGCGGCCCTCCTGCAGTGTCGCCAAAGCCTGCGGACGTTGCAGCACCAGCACCTGTTCGGGAGCATGGCGAGCCAGGCCCATGGCCTTGTCCACCAGCGGCTTGTAGGCAATCACCCGGTCGAATTCCACACCGCACGAGGCGGTGAGCAGCAATTTGGGCCGGCAGTCGTCGATGCGCAGCGCCAGTTCATTGGCAGCGAAGCCGCCGAACACCACCGAGTGCACTGCGCCGATCCGCGCGCAGGCCAGCATCGCCATGGCGGCCTCGGGCACCATCGGCATGTAGATCACTACGCCATCGCCCTTGGCCACCCCCAGGCCGGTGAGCACGCCTGCCAGCCGCGCCACCTGGTCGAGCAGCTGCTGATAGGTGAAGCGTTGCTGTACGCCGGTCACCGGCGAGTCGTAGATCAGCGCAGTCTGTGCGCCGCGACCCAGCGCCACTTGCCGGTCCAGGCACAGATAGCTGGTGTTGAGACGGCCATCGGCAAACCAGCGATGGGTGCCGTCGGGCTGTACGTCGAGCACCTGCTGCGGCGGGTGCGACCAGGCGACTGCGCGGGCCTGTTCTGCCCAGAAACCGGCAGGGTCGGAAATGGAGCGTTCGTACGCTTGCTCATAGTTCATCGGTAGCCAACCCTGGATTGTTGTTATTGAAGGGCGAGCGTTGAGTATGGCTGGGGTTGGCCGGGCTGCCAGCCGATCAAGGTCGAACGTCGAACGTGGCGTGGCGCGCACGAACCGCTATGATGGCCACCGCGATTTCCTTGATGACGGTTGTCCCATGAATACCCTCGAGCTGCTCGAAGCCGGCCATTTGGCTGGCGCCACCCGCCTGGACCTGGCCTGCGGCCTGACCGAATTTCCCCAGGCCATCTTCACCCTGGCCGACAGCCTGGAGGTGCTCAACCTCAGCGGCAACGCCCTGACCCGGCTGCCCGATGACCTGCACCGGCTGCACAAGCTCAAGGTGCTGTTCTGCTCGGACAATCCATTCACCGAGTTGCCTGCCTGCATCGGCCGCTGCCCGCAGTTGAGCATGGTCGGCTTCAAGGCCAACCGCATCGAACACGTACCTGCGCAGGCGTTGCCGCCACAGCTGCGCTGGCTGATTCTCACCGACAACCGCATCGAGCGTTTGCCCGACGCGCTGGGTGACTGCCTGCACCTGCAGAAACTGATGCTCTCGGGCAACCGTCTGCAAGCCTTGCCCGAGCGCCTGGCACGGCTGGAAAACCTCGAGCTGCTGCGCCTGTCGGCAAACCGCCTGCCGGCCCTGCCCGACTGGCTGCTGCGCCTGCCACGGCTGGCCTGGCTGGCGTATGCCGGGAACCCCATGAGCGAAGCCTTCACCACACCCCACAGCGAGGGCACACGCGGGCACATCGCCTGGAGCGACCTGCGCCTGGACGAGCGTCTGGGCGAAGGGGCTTCGGGCATCATCTATCGTGCACACCTGGAAAGCGGGCAGCCGGTGGCGGTAAAGCTGTACAAGGGCGCGATGACCAGCGATGGCTCGCCGGTCAACGAGATGAACGCCTGCATGGCTGCGGGCGAACATCCGCAGTTGATCGAGGTGCTGGGACGCTTGAGCGGGCATCCCGACGGTACTGCGGGGCTGGTCATGGCGCTGATCGATCAGTCGTTCGCCAACCTGGCGGGTCCGCCCAGCCTGGCTTCTTGCACGCGCGACATCTACTCGGCCGATTTCGCCATTGATCGCGATGCCCTGTTGCGCTTGCTGTGGGGTATGGCCGAAGTCGGCGCCCATCTGCATGCGCGCGGGATCAACCATGGGGACTTCTACGCCCACAACGTGCTGTGGCAGGAAAATGGCGAGTGCCTGTTCGGCGATTTCGGCGGCGCCTCGTTCTACCCCGGCGACGATAGCGAGGTATCGCAAGCGCTGGAGCGGATCGAGGTTCGCGCCTTCGGTTTGCTGCTCGAGGAGCTGCTGACGCGCTGCACTGAAACCGACGACGGCTTGTGGGCCTTGCAACGCGAGTGCGTCCAGCCCCAGGTGCTGGCCCGCCCCAGCTTCGCGCAAGTCACCCAGCGCCTGGGTACCTGACGATCAGACGCCAGATCCCCTGTAGCAGCGGCGCAAGCCGCGTCAACGGCCGCCGTAATCTACCTGACGCACCGCGTTGAACCCGGACGCGGCTCGCGCCGCTGCTACAGGGGTGGTGTCGGCCGCGTCCTTGCGATCTGCCTGGCCTATAGCGGTAAAGACGGTTACCGATCAGCCGGCGAGGCCGACGTAGACGTTTTGCACGTCGTCGTTGCCGTCGATGGCGTCGAGGAAGTCTTCCACTTCGGCCAGCTGTGCCGCGTCATCCAGAGTCACCGGGTTTTTCGGCACGTAGCCGATCTTCGCCGACACAACGGTGAAACCCTGCCCCGGCAGCGCCTTGCACACCGCGTCCAGATCGGTGGTTTCGGTCAGGAACAGGAACGCGCCCTCGTCGCCCTCCTCGACCTCCTGCGCACCGGCCTCGATGGCCGCTTCCTCGGCATCGACGTCGGCCGAATCAGGCGTTGCTTCGATCATGCCGTAGTGATGGAAATCCCAAGAGACCGAACCCTCGGCGCCCAGGGTGCCCTTGCGAAACAGCACGCGAATCTGCGAAACGGTGCGGTTGACGTTGTCGGTCAGGCACTCGACGATGACCGGCACCTGGTGCGGGGCAAAGCCTTCGTACTTGACCAATGTGTAGTTGACCGCGTCGTCGCCTACGCCTGCGCCCTTCTTGATGGCACGCTCCAGCGTCTCGCGGGTCATCGAGGCCTTCTTGGCCTGTTCGATCACCAACCGCAGGCGGGCGTTGGTGTCCGGATCGGTACCGGAACGCGCCGCGATCGAAATTTCCTTGGACAGCTTGCCGAAGATCCGCCCCTTGGCGTTGGCTGCTGCTTCGCGATGTTTAGCTTTCCACTGTGCGCCCATTTACCCGCTCTCTTGTTCGCTCGACCCATGCGCAGGCGACTGCAGCCCGCGCGTTGCGGCGCAGTTTACCTGCCCATCGCAAGCGCATCGACCAAAATTCTCCGGGCGCAACATCAACCCACGCGGGCCACCCACTTGCCGAAGCCGTCGATGAAACCCTGCAGGAACGGCCGGCTCTTCTCCACCACCTGACCGTTCTCGTCGAACAGCCCACCTGCGTGACCCAGGTACGCTTCGGGCTGCTGCATCATTGCCACGTCGAGGAAGACCATGCACTGGCGCAGATGCTGGTTGGCGCCAAAGCCGCCTACCGCACCGGGCGAGACGCTGATGACCGCGCCCGGCTTGCCAGTGAAGTGGCTTTGGCCGTAAGGGCGCGAGCCCACGTCGATCGCGTTTTTCAACGGTGCGGGCACCGAGCGGTTGTACTCGGGGGTGACGAACAGCACCGCATCGGCTTCGCCCAACGCCTGGCGAAAGGTGGTATAAGCAGCGGGTGGGGTGACATCGATGTCTTCGTTGTAGAGCGGCAAATCGCCGATTTCCACGATTTTCAACGTCAGGTTGTCAGGTGCCATGGCCTGCAGCGCCAGAGCCACCTTGCGGTTGATCGACTCTTTTCTGAGGCTGCCGACCAGTACCGCAACCGGATAGACCTTGCTCATGCCTGTACCCCTGTGATGAATGAACCGAGGGCTAGTTATAGATGACTTGGCCCGGTTTGTCCGCCATCGGTCAGGCGCTCGCACTATTTTTTCTCGCTGGCAAAACTACCTGAATAAACAGGGGTCTACAGTGCCAGCGAGATACACGCAAAATTCTTCAGAGGTTGGAACTAAAATGGCGGTAGTCCTGGTTGGGCAATTTCATGCACGCGATGCGGAAGGTCGTATCTATCCGGTGCATGAGTTTCAGGAGTCGACCCCGGCGGTCGAAGGCAGTGCGCCGACCCGTACCTACAAGCTGGCCATCGGCGATCGAGTCAACCACTTGGGCGACGACCGTTTCCAACTGGTACAGAGCGGCGTGGAAATCATCCGAATCCCTTGACAGTCCGTGCACCCATTCACGCTGACACGCCCCCCGCGTTGTTAGCCGGCAGGGAACGCGCATGAGACTGCGCCATATCGAAATCATCCAGGCGCTCTGCCAGACCGGCGAACTCAAGAGCGCTGCGCAAATGCTCGACCTTCCCGTGCAGACCCTCGAACAGAACTTGCAGGACGCCGAGCGAAAGCTGGGCTTCCTGCTGTTTGCGCGGGCCCGTGGGAGGTTCCAGCCGACCCCGGAAACCCTGCGCATGCAGGCTGCCATCGCCAACGTGCAAACTCAGGCGGACCGCCTGCAACGCCTGGCCGACAGCCTGCGCGAGCATCAGGATCCCGGACTGCACGTGGTGTGCACAGCGTCCCTGGCCCACCAGTTGCTGCCGCAGAGCATCGCTGCCCTGCGCCGACGCTTTCGTGAAACCCCGTGCACGCTGGGTGTGCAGAATACCGATGCCATGGTGCGCAGCCTGTTGCTGCAGCAGACCGACGTCGGCCTGAGCCTGCACAGTCCCAAGCACGCGTCCATTACCAGCCAGGTGCTGGCCGAAGGCAAACTGCAGTTGCTCGCCCCTCAAGGCTGGCTCTCCCCCAAGCATCGCTACATCGCACTGCATGAACTGGCGGGACAGGCGATGATCGGTCTGGAGGGGGAAGACCCGCTGAGCCTGGTGCTGGAACACAAGCTTCAAGCGCTGAATCCGCCCCCGCGTATCCAGACTCGCGTGCAGACCTACCAGATGATGCGCAGCATGGTCGAGGCCGGCGAAGGGCTGGCCATCGTCGATCCTTTTACCGCAGCGGGTGCGCGTGCCCAGGGGCTGGATACGTGCCCGCTGTCGCCTGCCGTGCCGGTCACCCTCTACGCCCTCACGCGCAGTGAGGCATCGGTTTGCGCGGCGGCAAAGACCCTGCTCGAAATCATTGCGCACAACGCGCAGGCGTTGCTCTCACCCGTCCGCGAATAACGTGTACCAGAACAGCGCCGTTTCGTGGCTGGCCGCATCGATGGCCTGGTAGCGCAAGTAGTCGATCCCACCCAGCCTGAAACCACAGCGTTCGTACAGCCGGCACGCTGGCAGGTTGTTGTTCTGGGTTTCCAGCATGATGCCTGGCAAACCCTGCTTGATTGCCCAGAAACGCACCACATCGAGCAGCGCCTTGGCCACGCCCTGCCCGCGCGCCAACGCATCGACGGCCAGCTCGTCGACATAGGCGAGGTTGTTCCAGTGCCGGCTGACCACCACATGACCGACTGCCCGCTCGCCGAGCCACGCCACGAAGATGGCACCGCCGGCATTGGGTTGGCGATAGCGGGCGAACTCGGCAGGGTCTATGCCGTAGTCCTTGTGATAGACACGCACCGTCCTGAGCGGCCATTGGGCGACTGGCTGGTTGAACACGGGGGACACATAGCCACAGACCTGGGCACTGAAATCGGCGCCCAGCACGTAGTCGTCGAAACGCTCATCGGCCAGGCGAATGCACGGCTGGCTATCGGTCAAACCACTGGCCGGGCCGTTCGCAGGCGACACAGCGGGCTACGCGCCCAACTGCGTCCAGAGCGCATCGGCCCCGGCAGCTTTGGCGATGACCTGCAGGCGTGCCAGGTGCTCGTCGAGCTCGGCCTGGCTGGCGCGGATGATCGCCGTGGGCCGGCGATCCGCCGGCAGTCGGCGGATCTCGCTGCCCTGCTTGCCGCCGCCATCGCCATCGCTGGCGTTGCCTGCCAGCGAGAGGCTGGTCTGGCCACCGGTCATGGCCAGGTAGACGTCCGCAAGAATCTCGGAGTCGAGCAACGCGCCGTGCAGCTCACGCCCGGAGTTGTCGATGCCATAGCGCTTGCACAGCGCATCGAGGCTGTTGCGTTGCCCCGGATGGCGCTCGCGGGCCATCGCCAGGCTGTCGATCACCGTGCAGTACTCGGCAATGTTTGCCCGCTCGGGCATGCCGGCGATCTTGAATTCGTTGTTCAGGAAGCCCACGTCGAAGGTCGCGTTGTGCGCGATGATCTGCGCGCCCTGGATGAACTCGTAGAGTTCGTCGGCGACCTCGGCGAAACGCGGCTTGCCCACCAGAAACTCGTCGGTGATGCCGTGGACACCAATGGCGCCCTCGTCACTGGGCCGGTCCGGCTGTACATAGACGTGAAAATTGCGCCCGGTCAAACGCCGCCCCATCAGTTCGACGCAGCCGATCTCGATCACCCTATGGCCATCGGTGACCGGCATACCGGTGGTTTCGGTGTCGAATACTACGGAACGAACGGCCATGGGCAGAAAACTCTCGAGCAGGGTGAGCGAAGATCAAGGTGGAGCGATGGGCTGCAGGCCCGAAGGGCATGAACGGCAACCGGTGAAACTCTAGCACAGCGCAGCAGGGGCTCCTATCCGGTTGCCTGACGACCGGGCCGCCTACGCCTGACGCATGCCACGCACTTCATCGACCCCACGGTTGGCCAGGTCGTCGGCGCGCTCGTTGCCCGCATGGCCGTTGTGGCCGCGTACCCACTGCCATTTGACCTGATGGCGATTGACCTGCTCGTCGAGCTGCTGCCAGAGGTCGGCATTCTTCACCGGCTGCTTGGCGGCGGTTTTCCAGCCGCGCTTTTTCCAGTTGACCATCCACTCGTTGATGCCTTTCATCACGTACTCGGAGTCGGTCACCAGCAGCACGTCGCAGCCGCGCTTGAGTTCCTGCAGCCCGCGAATGGCTGCGGTCAGCTCCATGCGGTTGTTGGTGGTGGTGCTTTCGCCGCCCCACAACTCCTTCTCCACGCCCTTGCACACCAGCAATGCCCCCCAGCCGCCGGGGCCAGGATTGCCCTTGCAGGCGCCGTCGGTGAAGATTTCCACAGTGTCACTCATCAGGCTTTTCCATCGATGTTCGAATTGTCTCGGTTGACCTTGGCCATCGGCAGCGGCAGCAACTTGCCCATTGGCTCGCGGCGTTGCTGCACCAATGGCCGCAGACCTACCACCATCTTGCGCGCAACCAATATATAGAAGCCCCCACCGCCACTCTGCCACTTGCCGGCGACGCGTTCGAGGCCGGCCAGGCGCGCCTGCCAGCGGGGCGAGGCAAGCGGCGGACGATAACACCCGAACCGGCGTTTCTCCAGCCCGAAGCCCAGCAGGTTCAGCCAGTCGGCCACCCGCGAAGCGGAGAAGCAGCGCGCCTTGTGCAGCCCGTCCTTGGCGAACACCCGGCGCGCGCCCCAGGCGCTCCACGGGTTGATGCCGACGATCAGCAGGTGCCCACCCGGCCGCACCGCGCTGGCCGCTTCGCGCAGCAGGCCGTGGGGCGAGAGGCTGAAATCCAGCCCGTGCTGCAGCACCACGACGTCCGCGGCATGTTCGCCCAGCGGCCAGGCCTGCTCTTCGCACACGATCTCGACGCCTGGAAAGGGCGCACCCATGCGCACGTTGCGGTGGATTTGCCCGGCCACCGGTGGTGGCTCGGCGCTGGGGCCGTAATGCACCAGATAGCCGCCGAAGAAGCGCGCCAGCTCTTCTTCGAGCAAGCGCTGTTCTTCGCGCAGCAGCAACTGGCCGTGCGGCCCGGCGAACCATTCGCGGGCCTGGCCGATCAGGGCCAGCCACTGTGGGTCGGCCTGGGCAAAGGCGGTATCGGTCATGACGATCTCCCACACTGAGGTTCACCTAATGCCGACGGGGCACTAAGATGGACCATTAATCGAAATCAAGCGAACCGAGCCATGATACAGATTCACGCGCTGAACGCTTTCTCCGACAACTACATCTGGTTGTTACAAGACACTGCGGCGCGCCAGTGCGCGGTCGTCGATCCGGGCGACGCCGAGCCGGTCGAGCGGTGGCTCGACGCCCATCCCGACATGCGCCTGACCGATATCCTCGTCACCCATCATCACAACGATCACGTCGGCGGCGTTCAGGCGCTCAAGCGGCGCACCGGCGCGCAGGTCAGCGGGCCGGCACAGGAATCGATCCCGGCGCGCGACCGCGCCCTGGGCGAGGGTGACAGCCTGGACGTACTCGGCCTGCACCTGCAGGTCCATGACGTGCCGGGGCATACCGCGGGGCACATCGCCTTCTACCACCTGAGCGACACGCAGCCGCTGCTGTTCCCCGGCGATACCCTGTTCGCCGCCGGATGCGGGCGGTTGTTCGAAGGCACTGCGCAGCAGATGCACGCGTCGCTGTCGCGCCTGGCCGGGCTGCCCGATGACACCCTGGTCTACAGCGCCCATGAATACACCCTGAGCAACCTGAAATTCGCCAGCGCGGTAGAACCTGGCAATCCGGACATCGCCGAGCGTCTGGAAGAGGTCACTGCGCTGCGCCAGCGCAATGCGATCACCCTGCCCACCTCGATCGGCCTGGAAAAGCGCACGAACCCGTTTCTGCGGGCTGCTGAAACATCCGTTAAACAAAAAGCAGACGAACGGGCCGGAACCTCTCACAGCACGGCGCAGGCGGTGTTCGCAACCTTGCGTAGTTGGAAAGATAAGTTCTGAAGGGCACTGATTTGTGTCGGAAATTTCTCAAAGGTTGACCGACCTTCGGTCACTTTCTAGAATCGCCCGACATTTTCGCGCGGAACTATCCTCCAGCCAATGTCGTCATCCATACGTAAAACCATCAAGTCCGACGCATTGACGCGACTGGCCCAGGCGATCGCGGTCACGCTGTGCGCCGGCCTGGCCGGCTGCCAGAGCACCGCCAGCGTGTCCTCGGGCGCCGCCCCGGACGCCCGCCCTCACGCCCTGACCGCACACGTGCGGCCCAAGCCGATTTTCGTCAACCAGAGCCAGCCGAAGAAAGCCCCACAGGACGTGTGGGAGCGTATTCGCGACGGTTTCCAGCTGCAGGACAGCATTGCCATGAACCCGCGCGTCGAGCAGCAGCGCCTGTGGTTCGTCAGCAACCCATCGTTCCTGGAAAGTGCCAGCGGTCGTGGCAGCCTGTACATGCACTACATCGTCGAGCGCCTGGAAGAACGCGACATGCCCCTCGAGCTGGCGCTGCTGCCGGTCATCGAAAGCGCCTTCAACCCGATGGCCTATTCGCGCTCCGATGCCTCCGGGCTGTGGCAGTTCATCCCGTCCACCGGTCGCTACTTCAACCTGCGCCAGACCAACTTCTACGACGGTCGTCGCGATGTCACCGCCTCCACGGGTGCGGCGCTGGACTACCTGAGCAAGCTGCACGAGATGTTCAACGGCGACTGGCTGCTGGCCCTGGCGGCCTACAACGCCGGCGAAGGCACGGTCAGCCGCGCCATGGAGCGCAACGAAAAGCTCGGCCTGCCTACTGACTACTGGAACCTGCCATTGCCGCAGGAGACCCGTGACTACGTGCCCAAGCTGCTCGCCCTGGCCGAACTGGTGCAATCGCCCCAAGCCTACGGCGTAAATCTGAACCCGATCGCCAACCAACCGTACTTCGACGTGGTGGAGGTCAACCAGCGCGTCGACCTGTCCCGCGTCGCGGCGCTGGCCGGCATCGACGAAGACGAGATGTTCCAGCTCAATCCGGCATTCAAGAAGCGCGTCACCATGGAGCCGACCCAGCACCTGCTGGTGCCCACGGCCAAGGCGCAGTTGCTGACCGCCAGCCTGTCGAACATGAAGCCCGAAGAACTGCTGACCCTGGCACCTGCCCAGCGCGTCTTCGACGAAGTGGCGGTGGTGCAGCCCAGCCGGCCCAAGTCGTACACCGTGCGCCGCGGCGACAACCTGGCGTCCATCGCCAAGGCCAACAAGGTCGATACCCGCGACCTGCAGCGCTGGAACCGCCTGACCGGCAAGAACCTCAAGGCCGGCCAGACCCTGGTCATGCAGGCCGAAACCCCGGCCAAGGGCCGCCTGGCGGCCAGGGCTGGCTCGGCTGCCAGCGATGCGCAGAAGACCACCACCTACAAGGTGCGCAAGGGCGACTCGCTGTACCTGGTCGCCAAGCGCTTCAACGTCGAGATGCAGCATCTCAAGCGCTGGAATCCGCGCAGCGGCCACGCGCTCAAGCCTGGCCAGACCCTTACGGTCTACCTCAACCGCCGCTGAGTGCGCGCTGACCTGGAACGCTCCCCCTGAGGAGCGTTGCAGCGCCAGCTTAACGCCATCACCACTCTTCTTCCTGCTGAGACAAACTGTTACTGTAAGCGCAACAAAGTCATTGCCGACCGGTTCGGATTCATGAATTGATGCGTCTCCTTCCCTTCCGCCTGCTGGCCTGCCTGCTGGGCCTTGCGTTGAGCGCCTGCGCCAACGCGACGATCATCCAAAGCCACGGCTATGCGCAATTCGGAACGCTCAAATACCCGGCACGCTTCAGCCACTTCGATTGGGTCAACGGCGATGCGCCCAAGGGTGGCACGTTGCGGACGATGGCCTTCGGTACGTTCGACACGCTCAACCCCTATACCTTCAAGGGCACCAGCCCGGTCCAGACCGCGAACTTCCTGCAGTACGGCATCAACGAGCTGAACGAGCCGTTGATGGTAGGTACCGGCCAGTACGCGCCTTCGGGGGATGAGCCCAGCTCCAGTTATGGTCTCATCGCCCAGTCGGTGGAATACAACGAAAGCCGTAGCTGGGTGGTGTTCAATCTCAGGCCGCAGGCGCGGTTCAACGACGGCCACCCGATCACCAGCGCCGATGTGGCGTTCTCATACCGTACCTTGCTGACCCAGGGCCATCCGATGTACCGCACCAACCTGCAGGAAGTGCTGCGGGTCGATGTGCTGAGCCCGACTCGCATCCGCTTCGTGTTCAAGCGCTCGGGCAATCCGCTGCTGATCCTGCGCCTGGGCGAACTGCCGATCCTGCCCAAGCATTACTGGCAAGGTCGGGACTTCCAGGCGACCACTTTCGAGGCGCCGGTGACCAGCGGCCCCTATCGCATCAAGCAGGTGGTACCGGGCAGAAGGCTGGTGCTGGAACGGGATCGGAACTGGTGGGGCAAGGATCTGCCGGTGAATCGCGGCAAGTACAATTTCGATCGCATGGAGGTCGAGTTCTACCGCGACAGCGACGTGGCCTTCGAAGCGTTCAAGGCCGGCGAGTTCGACATCTACATCGAGCACCAGGCGAAGAACTGGACCAACGGCTATGACTTTCCCGCGGTGCGTCGCGGCGATGTGATCAAGGCGCAGATTCCCCACAAGATCCCGACGCAGACCCAGGGCCTGTTCTTCAATACTCGCCGCCCGGCCTACAGCGACCCCCGCGTGCGCCAAGCACTGGGGCTGTTGCTGGATTTCGAATGGACCAACCGCGCGCTGTTCAGCGGCGCCTATCGGCGCTCCGAGAGCTATTACCCCAACAGCGAATTCGCCGCCACTGGCCTGCCCAGCGGCAAGGAACGCCTGCTGCTGTCGGCGTACAAAAACGCACTGAGCCCGGCCCTCTTTCTGGAAGCGCCGAGCATGCCCGGTACCGACGGCAACGGCATTCCTCGAGCCACCTTGCGCCAGGCCCTGAAGCTGCTTGGGGATGCCGGCTGGACGCTGCAGGGCGACCGTCTGCGCAATGCCGCAGGCCAGCCGTTGCGCCTGGAAATCCTGCTGGTCAATTCCAATCTGGAGCGCATCCTGGGGCCCTATGTCGCCAACCTGGCCAGTATCGGCGTGCAGGCCAACCTGCGCAGCGTCGATCGCGCGCAATACAAACAACGCCTGGACCAGTTCGATTTCGACATGATCTCGCTGACCCTGCCGCAGACCCTGAGCCCGGGCCTGGAGCAATGGCAGTACTTTCACTCCAGCCAAGCCACCGTGCGCGGCAGCAAGAACTATGCGGGCATTGCCAACCCGGTGGTCGATCGCCTGCTGGAGCAACTGCTCGGCGCCCAGAACCGTGACGACCAGGTAGCCGCCGCCAGGGCACTGGACCGCGTGCTGCTGTCGCAGCACTACATGGTGGCCAACTGGTACCTGGACTACCACCGCCTGGCGTACCGCAGCCGGTTGGCATTCGTCACTACACCGCCGTACACCCTGGGCCTGAGCGCCTGGTGGGTCAAGCCTACGGAGAAGAGTCAATGATGCCATTACCTGCTTTGGCCAGAGCCCTCGGCGCATGCGCGCTGAGCCTTGCGGCCAGCCTGGCACAGGCCGCGCCCCAACATGCCCTCACCCTGTACGACGAAGCACCGAAATACCCGGCCGGCTTCCAGCACTACGACTACGTCAACCCCGACGCGCCAAAGGGCGGCACCTTTCGCCAGAAAGGCGTGGGTAGCTTCGACAGCCTCAATCCCTTCATCAGCAAGGGCGTGCCTGCCGACGACATGGACCTTAACTACGATACCCTGGCGCGGCAAAGCCTGGACGAGCCGTTTACCGAGTATGGCCTGGTCGCCGGGCGCATCGAGAAAGCCCCGGACAACAGTTGGGTGCGCTTCTACCTGCGCCCCGAAGCGCGTTTCCACGATGGCCGGCCGATGCACGCCGAAGACGTCGTGTTCAGTTTCCAGACCCTGATCCAGAGCGGCTCGCCGCTGTATCGCAGCTACTACGCCGACGTCGCCGAAGTGGTCGCCGAAGACCCGCAACGGGTGCTGTTCAAGTTCAAGCACAGCAACAATCGCGAGCTGCCACTGATCCTCGGTCAACTACCGGTACTGCCCAAGCACTTCTGGGAAGGCCGCGATTTCACCAAGGGCAGCCTGGACATTCCGCTGGGCAGCGGGCCCTACAGGGTGGCAGAGGTCAAGGCCGGTCGCTCGATACGTTACGAGCGGGTCAAGGACTATTGGGCACGCGACCTGCCGATGAACCGCGGCATGTTCAACTTCGACGTGCTCGACATCCAGTACTACCGCGACAGCACCGTGGCCCTGGAAGCCATGAAGGCCGGACAGTTCGACTACTGGCTCGAAAGCAGCGCGAAGAACTGGGCGACCGCCTACGACATTCCTGCAGTCCGCGAAAAGCGCCTGATCCGCGAAGAAATACCCAACGGCAACCCGACCGGCATGCAGGGCTTCGTGTTCAACCTGCGCAAGCCGCTGTTCCAGGACGTGCGCGTGCGCGAAGCCCTGGCCCTGGTGTTCGATTTCGAGTGGACCAACAAGCAGCTGTTCAACGGCGCCTACACGCGCACCGACAGCTTTTTCGAGAACTCCGACATGGCGGCCTCGGGCCTGCCAAGCCCCGCCGAACTGAAGATTCTCGAACCGCTGCGCGGGCAGATTCCCGAACAAGTCTTCGATACACCGTTCAACAACCCGGTCACCGACGCCAGCGGCATGCTGCGCGAGCAGCAGCGTCGCGCCTACAAACTGCTGCAGGAAGCGGGTTGGCGCATCGTCGACGACAAGATGGTCGATGCCCGGGGCACACCGGTGAAGATCGAGTTCCTGCTGACCCAGGCCGATTTCGACCGGGTGCTGCTGCCGTACAAGCGCAACCTCGCCGACCTGGGTATCGAACTGGTGATCCGACGGGTCGACGTCTCCCAGTACATCACCCGCATTCGTTCGCGCGACTTCGACATGATGGTCGGCAGTTTCTCCCAGTCCACCTCGCCCGGCAACGAGCAGCGCGAGTTCTGGGCCAGCTCCAGCGCCGACAAGCCTGGCAGCCGCAACTACATCGGGCTCAGGGACCCGGCCATCGACAGCCTGGTGGAGAGCCTGATCAATGCCACCTCGCGCCAGGACCTGGTCGATCACGCCCGAGCGCTGGACCGCGTCCTGCTCTGGGGCCACTACGTGGTCCCCAACTGGCACATCAAGACCTGGCGCGTGGCGTACTGGAACCACATCGGCCACCCGGCCATCACGCCACGCTACGACGTGGGCCTGCAGACCTGGTGGAGCAAGCCCCACGCCACGCCGGCGGTTACCCCCACGCCTTCCGAGACGCCCTGACATGCTGGCCTATACCCTGCGCCGACTGCTGCTCATCATTCCTACCCTGCTGGGCATCCTGATCATCAACTTCGCCATCATCCAGGCCGCGCCTGGCGGGCCGGTGGAACAGATGATCGCCAAGCTCGAAGGCTTCGACGGCGCCACCAGCCGCATCGCCGGCGGTGGTGCCGAAGTGGCGGTCGCCGGTTCCAGCTACCGCGGCGCGCAGGGCCTGGACCCGGCGCTGGTGAAGGAAATCGAGAAGATGTACGGCTTCGACAAGCCAGCCCCCGAGCGCCTTTGGATCATGATCAAGAACTATGCGCAGCTGGATTTCGGTACCAGCTTCTTCCGCGATGCCAAGGTCATCGACCTGATCGTGGAAAAGATGCCGGTGTCGATCTCGCTGGGCCTGTGGAGCACCCTGATCATGTACCTGGTGTCGATTCCCCTGGGCATCGCCAAGGCCACCCGCCACGGCAGCCATTTCGACGTCTGGACCAGCTCGGCGATCATCATCGGCTATGCCATTCCCGCCTTCCTGTTCGCCATCCTGCTGATCGTGGTATTCGCCGGCGGCAGCTACCTGGACTGGTTCCCGCTGCGCGGCCTGACGTCCAACAATTTCGAGGAGCTGAGCTGGAGCGGCAAGGTGCTGGACTACTTCTGGCACCTGGTGCTGCCCGTCGGCGCCCTGGTGATCGGCCACTTCGCCACCATGACGCTGCTGACCAAGAACAGTTTCCTCGACGAAATCGGCAAGCAATACGTGGTCACCGCCAAGGCCAAGGGGCTGAGCAATCGCCGCGTGCTGTACGGCCACGTGTTCCGCAATGCCATGCTGCTGGTGATCGCCGGCTTCCCCTCGGCCTTCATCGGCATCTTTTTCACCGGGTCCCTGCTGGTCGAAGTGATCTTCTCCCTCGACGGCCTGGGGCTGATGAGCTTCGAGGCGGCGATCAACCGCGATTACCCGGTGGTGTTCGGCACCCTGTTCATCTTTACCTTGCTGGGGCTGGTGGTGAAATTGATCGGCGACCTTACCTACACCCTGGTCGATCCACGCATCGACTTCGGCCATCGGGAGCACTGAGATGAACCTGTCTCCCCTCAATCGGCGGCGCTTCGAACGGTTCAAGGCCAACAAGCGCGGCTGGTGGTCGCTGTGGCTGTTCCTGGTGCTGTTCGGCCTGAGCCTGGGCGCCGAACTGATCGCCAACGACAAGCCCCTGGCGGTGCGCTACGACGGCGAGTGGTATTTCCCTGCCTTCAAGCGCTACCCGGAAACGACGTTCGGCGGCGAATTCCCCCTCGAAGCCAACTACAAAAGTCCCTACCTGCGCGAACTGCTGGCGGCCAAGGACAGCTGGACGCTCTGGGCGCCGATCCCGTTCAGCTACCAGAGCATTAACTACGACCTCAGGGTACCGGCACCGGCGCCGCCTTCCGCGCAGAACTGGCTGGGCACCGACGACCAGGGGCGCGACGTGCTGGCGCGGGTCATCTATGGCTTCCGCATCTCGGTCCTGTTCGCCCTGACGCTGACCATCGCCAGTTCGATCATCGGAGTCATCGCCGGTGCGCTGCAGGGCTTCTATGGCGGCTGGGTGGACCTGGCAGGCCAGCGTTTCCTGGAGATCTGGTCCGGCCTGCCGGTGCTGTACCTGCTGATCATCCTGGCCAGCTTCGTGCAACCCAATTTCTGGTGGCTGCTGGGCATCATGCTGCTGTTTTCCTGGATGAGCCTGGTGGACGTGGTGCGCGCCGAATTCCTGCGTGGCCGCAACCTGGAATACGTGCGCGCAGCCCGCGCGCTGGGCATGCAGAACGGCGCGATCATGTTCCGCCACATCCTCCCCAACGCCATGGTCTCGACCATGACCTTCATGCCGTTCATCCTGACGGGCGCGATCGGCACCCTGACCGCCCTGGATTTTCTCGGCTTCGGCCTGCCTGCCGGTTCGCCATCGCTGGGTGAGCTGGTCGCCCAGGGCAAGTCCAACCTGCAGGCGCCCTGGCTGGGCATCAGTGCTTTCACCGTGCTGGCGCTGATGCTCAGCCTGCTGGTGTTCATTGGCGAATCGGCCCGTGACGCCTTCGACCCGAGGAAATGACATGAGCCAGGACAATCTGATCGAGGTCCGCGACCTGGCCGTCGAGTTCGTCGCCGGGGAAAGTCGGCAACGCGTGGTCGAACACATCAGCTTCGATATCCGCCGTGGCGAAACCCTCGCGCTGGTGGGTGAAAGCGGCTCGGGCAAGTCGGTGACTGCGCACTCCATCCTGCGCCTGCTGCCCTACCCGCTCGCCCAGCACCCCAGCGGCACCATCGTCTACAACGGCCGCGACCTGCTCACGCTCCCGGAAAAGCAGCTCAGGCACATCCGTGGCAACCGTATCGCGATGATCTTCCAGGAGCCGATGAGTTCGCTCAATCCGCTGCACAACATCGGCAAGCAGATCGGTGAAGTGCTGGCCCTGCACAAAGGGCTCACCGGGGCTGCCGCTGCCCGGCGCACCCTGGAATTGCTCGAGCTGGTCGGCATCGGCGAGCCGCACAAGCGCCTCAAGGCGTTGCCGCACGAATTGTCCGGCGGCCAGCGTCAGCGGGTGATGATCGCCATGGCCCTGGCCAATGAGCCTGAACTGCTGATTGCCGACGAGCCCACCACCGCACTCGATGTCACCGTGCAACTGAAGATTCTCGAACTGCTCAAAGACCTGCAGGCGCGGCTGGGCATGGCGTTGCTGCTGATCAGCCATGACCTCAACCTGGTGAAGCGAATTGCACACCGGGTATGTGTCATGCAGCGCGGTCGCATCGTCGAACAGGCTGGCTGTGAAGAATTGTTTCGAGCGCCGCAGCATCCGTACACCCAGGTTCTGCTGGGTGCCGAACCCAGTGGCGAGCCGGCGGCCACCGCGGTCGGCGAGCCGATACTGGCGGTCGACGCCTTGCGCGTGTGGTTCCCGATCAAGAAGGGATTGCTGGGCCGTACCGTGGATCACGTCAAGGCCGTCGATGGCATCCAGTTCACCCTGCCCCGTGGGCAGACCCTTGGTATCGTTGGCGAAAGCGGCTCGGGCAAGTCCACGCTGGGCCTGGCGATCATGCGCTTGATCGCCAGCCGTGGCTCGATCCAGTTCCAGGGCACCGCGCTGGACGGCTTGGCCCAGCAGCAGGTACGACCGCTGCGCAAGCAGATGCAGGTGGTCTTCCAGGACCCGTTCGGCAGCCTCAGCCCACGCATGAGCGTGAGCCAGATCGTCGGCGAAGGCCTGCGAATACACAAGATCGGCAACGAAGCCGAGCAGGAACAGGCTATCATTGCCGCGCTCGAGGAGGTTGGGCTGGACCCGCAGACCCGCCATCGTTACCCTCACGAGTTCTCCGGCGGGCAACGGCAACGTATCGCCATTGCCCGGGCCTTGGTTTTGAAACCGGCGTTGATCCTGCTGGACGAGCCCACATCGGCGCTCGACCGCACCGTTCAACGCCAGGTAGTGGAGCTGTTGCGTTCACTGCAACTGAAATACAACCTGACCTATTTGTTTATCAGCCACGATCTGGCGGTAGTCAAAGCCTTGAGCCACCAACTGATGGTGATCCGGCACGGTCAGGTCGTCGAACAAGGGGCGGCGCGGGCTATCTTTGCCGCGCCGCAGCACCCTTATACACAGCAGCTGTTGGAAGCAGCCTTCTTGGCCCCAACGGCTGTCGATTAACCTGAAGAGGAACAACACATGGGTTTTCTCGCCGGTAAGCGCGTCCTGATCGTCGGTGTCGCCAGCAAACTGTCCATCGCATCCGGCATCGCTGCCGCCATGCATCGCGAGGGTGCTGAACTTGCCTTCACCTACCAGAACGAAAAGCTCAAGGGCCGCGTCGAAGAATTCGCCGCCGGCTGGGGCTCGAGCGCCGATCTGTGCTTCCCTTGCGACGTGGCCAGCGATGCTGAGATCGCCTCGGTCTTCGAAGCCCTGAGCAAGAAGTGGGACGGCCTGGACGTCATCGTTCACTCCGTCGGTTTCGCCCCCGGCGACCAGCTCGATGGCGACTTCACCCAAGCCACCACCCGCGAAGGCTTCCGCATCGCCCACGACATCAGCGCCTACAGCTTCGTAGCCCTGGCCAAGGCCGGTCGCGACATGATGAAAGGCCGCAATGGCAGCCTGCTGACCCTGTCGTACCTGGGCGCCGAGCGCACCATGCCCAACTACAACGTCATGGGCATGGCCAAGGCTTCGCTGGAAGCCGGCGTGCGTTACCTGGCCGGTTCTCTGGGCCCGGAAGGCACTCGCGTCAACGCCGTATCGGCGGGTCCGATCCGTACCCTGGCAGCGTCGGGCATCAAGAACTTCCGCAAGATGCTCTCGGCCAACCAGGCGCAGACCCCGCTGCGCCGCAACGTCACCATCGACGAAGTCGGCAACGCCGGCGCGTTCCTGTGCTCCGACCTGGCGTCGGGCATCAGTGGCGAAATCATGTACGTGGACGGCGGCTTCAACACCACCGCCATGGGTGATATCGAAGAGTAAGTCGTCAGGCTGCACTCGATCGAAGAAAACGCCGCTCACCTCGAGCGGCGTTTTTTTACCTGAGATTCAGAAATCTCCGTAGGAGCGGTCATCGGCCGCGAAAGGGCGCCGCCGATGCCTGGACAAACAAAAGGCCGCATACGCGGCCTTTTGTTCAAACATCCATCACCTCAATACTTGGTGATGTCCGCCTTGGTTTCCAGCAACTTGCGGTACGCGGCAAAATCCTGCTGCCCCATGCGCGACGCCAGGAACCGGCGATACTGGGTCTTCTCTTCATCACTGGGCGCAGCAGCCTCGTTCACGCCGTCCAGGCGGAGAATCACGAAGCTGCCGTCCTTGAGCGACACACTGGTAAACTCGGGCTTCTCCTTGGCCTGCGGCTTGGGCATGCGGAACAGCGCCTGCAGCTCGGCCGGCTCGATGCCGTCCTGACCGCGGGTGACCGCCTCCAGCACTTTCCACGACTGCCCGTCCTGGCGGGCAGCCAACGGCACCTTGCCGTCACGCAGACCGGCCAGCAACGCTTCGCCCTTGGCCTTCACCTGGGCTGCAGCGTGCTGCTTGGCCAACTCGGTACGGATCGGCCCGGATACGGCTTCCAGCGGCAGCTGCGCAGGCTTGCGATGCTCCTTCACACGCACCACGACCATGGTTTCCGGATCCAGCTCGAGCGCAGCGCTGTTGGAACCCTCTTCCAGCACTTCGGGGCTGAACGCAGCCTGGACCACCGCGCGACTGGCCGTGACGCCCTGGCTGCCGCCGTCCCTGCCGAATGGCTCGGAGGTCTGCACCTTGAGGCCCAGTTCCTGGGCGGGCTGACCGAGGTCGGAGGCTTCGAACGCCGAGTCTTCCAACTGCTTGGTGGCGGTGACGAAGCGCTGTTCCACTTCCTGGGTCTTGAGGTCGCTGGTGAGCTTGGCCTTGAGGCTGGCAAAGGTCGGTACGTCCGGCGCCTGCACGTCTTCGAGCTTGATCAGGTGCCAGCCGAAATCGGTGCGCACCGGCGCCGACACCTGGCCCTTGCTCAAGGCATTGAGCGCCGTTTCGAACGCCGGGTCGTACACGCCATTGCCGGCGAAGCCGAGATCGCCGCCATTGTTGGCCGAGCCTGGGTCCTGTGAGACTTCCTTGGCCAGCTTGGCGAAGTCCTCGCCCTTGTCCAGGCGCGCCTGTACTTCCTCGATCCTGGCCTTGGCCTGCGCGTCATCGAGCTTGTCGTTGACTTCGATCAGGATGTGCGCGGCACGGCGCTGCTCGGACAGGTTGGCGATCTCTTTCTGGTAGGCGTCCTGGAGATCCTCGTCCTTCACGTTGATCTGGTCGAAGAACGAAGACTTCTTCAATTCGACATAGTCGATGACCACCTGATCGGGACTCATGAACTCCTTGGCGTGCTCTTCGTAGTGCGCCTTGATCTCCTCGTCGGTGACCTTGGTCGCCGACGGGTCAGCCTTGAAGGTCAACGAAGCGAAATCGCGGGTCTGCTTCTCGAGACGGGCGAAAGCGGCAACCTGCTCGTCGGTCACGAAGCTGCTGCCTGCCAGGCCGGCGCGCAGCTGGCTGATGAGCATCTCTTCGGAGAGCATCTGGCGGAACTGCAAGCGGCCATAACCCATCTGGCGGATGACCTGGTCGAAACGTTCGGCGCTGAACTTGCCGTCAACCTGGAATTCCGGTGTCTGCAGCATGATCTGGTCGAGCGCGCCTTCGGAGAAGGCGAACTTGGCGTCATGTGCGCCTTGCAGCAGCAACTTGCGGTCGATCAGACCCTTGAGGGCCGCTTCGCGCAGCATCTTGTCGTCGAGCAGGGCCGGATCGAAATCCTTGCCCAGCTGTTGCATCAGCTGGCGACGTTGCATCTCGGTGGCCTGGCTTAGCTCGTTCAAGGTGATCTCGTCACCGTTGACCTTGGCAGCGTCCTGGCTATGGCTGGCGGCCTGGAAGATCGCGTCGAAACCGGTAAGCGCCATCAACACGATGATCAAACCGATGATGGTCTTGGCAATCCAGCCCTGGGAGTTATCCCTGATGTTCTGCAGCATGCATCCCCCGAAAACGGTCGTACAGATAGAGCGACCGCGGAGAGTAATAGGAATCCGGATAGAAGAAAGGCGCATCCGAGGATGCGCCTTCTCGTAACTCGCGGAGCTTGCTCAGCTCCACTCCTGTTGCCGGCATGGCCTGGCAGCAGGTAGCAAAGGCGTGGCCGAAGCTTAGTTGACAGCTTCTTTCAGGGCTTTACCGGCTTTGAAGCTGGGCTTCTTGGCAGCCGCGATTTCCAGCGCCTTGCCGGTTTGCGGGTTGCGACCGGTGCGCGCCGGGCGATCAGTCACGGAGAACGTACCGAAACCTACCAACACAACCGAATCACCGGATTTAAGGGCGCCCGTCACGGATTCGATCACGGCGTCCAGCGCCTTGCCAGCTGTAGCCTTGGAGATATCAGCAGATGCGGCGATTGCGTCAATCAGTTCCGACTTGTTCACTATAAGTCCCCTTATATCGATATTTTGAGTTGTTTCTAAGTATGTGGTGAAACGTGCGCCGGGTGGCTGTCGAGACAGCAAGTGCCGCTTTATAACAAGGGCTCTAAAAAACTGTCAAGAAAGCCACCCAGTCAAATCAAGGCTCAATGCGTGCTGATTCGTTCCTTGGAATCCGTATCGCGTTTCTCATCCTTGGCGACAATCTCGGGAGCCACATCGGGCAAGGGCTCAGGCGCGTATTGCAGCGCAATTTGCAGGACTTCGTCAATCCATTTAACAGGTTTAATCTGCAGATCCTGTTTGATATTGTCGGGAATTTCCTTGAGATCGCGCACGTTTTCTTCAGGGATGATTACAGTCTTGATTCCACCACGATGGGCCGCCAGCAACTTCTCTTTGAGGCCACCGATGGCCAATACCTGGCCGCGCAGGGTGATCTCGCCGGTCATGGCGACATCGGCACGCACCGGAATCTTGGTCAGGGCCGAAACCAGCGCAGTGCACATGCCGACACCGGCACTCGGACCGTCCTTGGGCGTGGCGCCTTCGGGCATGTGGATATGCGTGTCGTGCTTCTCATGGAAGTCCGGCGCGATACCCAGGCTCTTGGCGCGGCTGCGTACCACCGTCTGCGCCGCCGTGATGGACTCGACCATCACGTCACCCAGCGAACCGGTCTTGATCAGCTGGCCCTTGCCGGGAACCACGGCAGCCTCGATGGTCAGCAACTCGCCGCCCACCTGAGTCCAGGCAAGGCCGGTGACCTGACCCACCTGGTCCTGCTGCTCGGCCAGGCCGTAGCGGAACTTGCGCACGCCCAGCAAGTGCTCCAGCGATTCGGCGGTGACCTTGACGGTGAATTTCTTCAGGTGTGCATGTTCCTTCACCACCTTGCGGCAGATCTTGGCGATCTGACGCTCCAGGCCTCGCACGCCCGCTTCGCGGGTGTAGTAGCGAATGATGTCGCGGATCGCCTCGACGTCGATCTCGACTTCGGTCTTTTTCAAGCCGTTGGCTTCGATCTGCTTGGGCGACAGGTACTTGATCGCGATGTTGATCTTCTCGTCTTCGGTGTAGCCGGGCAGACGGATCACTTCCATCCGGTCGAGCAACGCCGGCGGAATGTTCATCGAGTTCGAGGTGCACAGGAACATCACGTCGGAAAGGTCGTAGTCGACTTCCAGGTAGTGATCGTTGAAATTATGGTTCTGCTCTGGATCGAGCACTTCCAGCAGCGCCGAGGCCGGATCGCCGCGCATGTCGCTGCCCATCTTGTCGATCTCGTCGAGCAAGAACAGCGGATTGCGGACCCCCACCTTGGTCATCTTCTGAATCAGACGACCAGGCATCGAACCGATGTAGGTACGACGGTGACCGCGAATCTCGGCTTCGTCGCGAACACCGCCCAAGGCCATGCGCACGAACTTGCGGTTGGTGGCATGGGCGATGGATTCGGCCAGGGAGGTCTTGCCCACACCGGGCGGCCCGACCAGGCACAGCACAGGGCCACGGATTTTCTTCACGCGCTTTTGCACGGCGAGGTATTCGAGGATGCGTTCCTTGACCTCTTCGAGCCCGTAGTGATCGGCATCGAGAATGCTTTCGGCGCGTGCCAGGTCGAGGCGCACCTTGCTCTGCGCCTGCCAAGGCACCTGCACCAGCCAGTCGATATAAGTCCGCACCACCGTTGCTTCTGCAGACATCGGCGACATCTGCTTGAGCTTGTTCAACTCGGCCGTGGCCTTGGCCAGGGCGTCCTTGGGCAGGCCCGCCGCGTCGATGCGCTTTTTCAGCTCTTCGACTTCGTTGTGCCCTTCCTCGCCATCGCCCAGCTCTTTCTGAATGGCCTTCATCTGCTCGTTCAGATAGTACTCGCGCTGGCTGCGCTCCATCTGCTTCTTGACCCGCCCGCGAATGCGCTTCTCGACCTGCAGCAGGTCGATCTCGGCATCCAGCAGTGCCAGTACGTGTTCGACACGCGCCGGCAACTCGATGATCTCGAGGATCTCCTGCTTCTGTTCGATTTTCAGCGCCATGTGCGCGGCCATGGTGTCGACCAGGCGGCCAGGCTCATCGATGCTGTTCAGCGAGGACAGCACCTCGGCAGGGACCTTCTTGCCCAGCTGCACGTACTGCTCGAACTGACCCAGCAGCGTGCGCACGAACACTTCGGACTCGCGATCCGGCGCATCGACTTCGTCGATCAATTGCACTTCGGCGCGAACGTGGCCGTTGATCTCCAGGAACTGCTCGACGCTGCCGCGCTGCTCGCCTTCGACCAGCACCTTGACGGTGCCGTCAGGCAGCTTGAGCAGCTGCAGAACGGTGGCAACGGTACCGACACGGTACAGGGCGTCCTCACCTGGATCATCATCGGCGGGATTCTTCTGCGCGAGCAAAAGGATCTGCTTTTCGCCAGACATCGCCGCCTCGAGGGCTTCGATGGACTTCTCACGACCCACAAACAGCGGGATAACCATATGCGGATAGACGACGACATCACGCAATGGCAGGAGAGGCAATTCGATGGTTGTCTTCATGATTTCGCCTCTACAGCGGCCCCGAAGGCCGTAAACAGATGGAATTGAGCATGCCTTCAATGTGGGGGCTCGCCCCGCAAAAAACAAGTTCACTGTCTGAAAAACGAAAGGGGCCCGTAGGCCCCTTCCTTGTTCCAGCTCAGATTGTCGATCAGGCGTCGGGTGCAGCCTTCGCCGGCGGCTCGCTGTTTTCGTAGATCAACAGCGGCTTGGACGTCCCTTCGATCACGCTCTCATCGATGACCACTTTGCTTACATCGGTCTGCGAAGGAATTTCATACATGGTGTCGAGCAGAACGCCTTCGAGAATCGAACGCAGGCCTCGCGCACCAGTCTTGCGCTCAAGAGCACGACGAGCAACGGACTTCAAGGCATCGCTGCGGAACTCGAGATCCACACCTTCCATTTCGAACAACTTGCCGTACTGCTTGGTCAGCGCGTTCTTCGGTTCGGTAAGGATCTGGATCAGTGCCGCCTCGTCCAGTTCGTCCAGCGTTGCCAGAACCGGCAGACGACCGACGAACTCGGGGATCAGCCCGAACTTGACCAGATCGTCCGGCTCCACTTCACGCAGCGACTCGCCGACCTTCTTGCCTTCCTGCTTGCTGCGCACCTGGGCACCGAAACCAATACCACCCTGGGTGGAGCGATTCTGGATGACTTTTTCCAGGCCGGAAAATGCACCACCACAGATGAACAGGATGTTGCGCGTGTCGACCTGCAGAAACTCCTGCTGAGGATGCTTGCGACCACCTTGCGGCGGTACCGAGGCAACGGTGCCCTCGATCAGCTTCAACAGCGCCTGCTGCACGCCTTCGCCCGAAACGTCACGGGTGATGGACGGGTTGTCCGACTTGCGCGAAATCTTGTCGATTTCGTCGATGTAGACGATGCCCATCTGGGCTTTCTCTACGTCGTAGTCGCACTTCTGCAGCAGCTTCTGGATGATGTTCTCGACGTCCTCACCCACGTAACCGGCTTCGGTCAGGGTGGTGGCATCGGCGATGGTGAACGGAACGTTGAGCAGGCGAGCCAGTGTTTCAGCCAGCAAGGTCTTGCCCGAACCGGTCGGGCCGATCAGCAGGATGTTGCTTTTGCCGAGCTCGACGTCGTCGTTCTTCTTGTCACGCTGGTTCAAGCGCTTGTAGTGGTTGTACACCGCTACCGCCAGAACCTTCTTCGCGCGCTCCTGGCCAATCACATACTGATCCAGGATGCCGCTTATTTCTTTGGGCGAGGGCAATTTATGCGCGCTGCTCTCGGCCTGGGCTTCCTGCACCTCCTCGCGGATGATGTCGTTGCACAGGTCGACGCACTCGTCGCAGATAAAGACCGAGGGGCCGGCAATCAATTTGCGCACTTCATGCTGGCTTTTGCCACAGAAGGAGCAATAGAGCAGCTTGTTGCCGTTGTCCTCGCCGTTGCGGGTGTCAGTCATTCGATCGATCCAAATCCGATAGGCTTGCAACACAAGATGAAGGCTATTGCGGGCTTTTTCAAGCCCACAGGTGGCTGACATGGCCACCACCCCCATCTGGCTGCTTAGGCGGGCAAGTTGCGCTTGGACATCACAGAGTCGATCAAACCGTAATCGACCGCACGCTCGGCGCTCATGAAATTGTCGCGGTTGGTGTCCTTCTCGATGGTCTCGATGCTCTGGCCGGTGTGGTGCGCCAGCAGCGAATTGAGACGCTCGCGAATGAACAGGATTTCCTTGGCATGGATCTCGATGTCCGAGGCCTGGCCCTGGAAACCGCCCAGCGGCTGGTGAATCATCATGCGCGAGTTGGGCAGGCAATGACGCTTGCCCGCGGCGCCACCGGCAAGCAGGAACGCGCCCATGCTGCAGGCCTGGCCGATGCAGGTGGTGGACACGTCCGGCTTGATGAACTGCATGGTGTCGTAGATCGACATCCCCGCCGTCACCGACCCGCCTGGTGAGTTGATGTAGAGATGGATGTCCTTGTCCGGGTTTTCCGCCTCAAGGAACAGCAACTGCGCGGCGACTAGGTTGGCCATGTAGTCTTCCACAGGGCCGATCAGGAAGATCACTCGTTCCTTGAGCAGGCGCGAGTAGATGTCGTACGCACGTTCGCCACGAGCCGATTGCTCGATAACCATCGGGACCAGGCCGCCTGCGGCCTGGATGTCAGAGCTCTGCTGAATATAAGAATTGCGGGACATGTCTCGCACTCACTCCCAAATAGTCATGTCTTGAATACGCATAAGCCAGCGCGAAGGCTGGCTTATGGTGTTTTCGAACCTCAGAGAACGATCACTCGGCTTGTGCTGCTTCCGCCGGCTTGACCGCTTCTTCGTAAGAGACCGACTTGTCGGTCACCTTGGCTTTCTGCAGAACAGTATCCACAACTTGTTCTTCCAGCACAACCGAACGGACTTCGTTCAGCTGCTCATCATTTTTGTAGTACCACGATACAACTTGCTCAGGCTCCTGGTAGGCCGAGGCCATTTCCTGGATCAGCTCGCGCACGCGTGCTTCGTCCGGCTTGAGTTCGTTCTGCTTGACCACTTCGGCAACGATCAGGCCCAGCACGACGCGACGCTTGGCTTGCTCGGTGAACAGCTCGGCCGGCAATTGGTCAGGCTTGATGTTGCCGCCAAACTGCTGCACGGCTTGAACGCGCAGACGGTCGACTTCGTTGTCGAGCAGCGCCTTGGGCACTTCGATCGGGTTGGTCGATACCAGACCGTCCATGACCTGATTCTTGATCTTGGCCTTGATTGCCTGACGCAGCTCGCGCTCCATGTTCTTGCGAACTTCGGCGCGGAAGCCGTCGAGACCGGTTTCCTTGATGCCGAACTGGCCGAAGAACTCTTCGTTCAGCTCTGGCAGTTTGGCTTCGGAAACGCTGTTGACGGTGACGGTGAACTCGGCGGCCTTGCCGGCCAGCTCGAGGTTCTGGTAGTCCTCGGGGAAGCTCAGGTTCAGGACCTTCTCTTCACCGGCCTTGGCGCCGACCAGGCCGTCTTCGAAACCAGGAATCATGCGGCCCGAACCCAGAACCAGCTGGGTACCTTTGGCGGAACCACCGGAGAACTCTTCGCCTTCGATCTTGCCGACGAAGTCGATGTTCAGCTGGTCTTCGGTCTGCGCGGCGCGATCGGTCTGCTCGTAGCGTACGTTCTGCTTGCGCAGCACTTCGAGCATGTTGTCCAGGTCGCTGTCGGCGACGTCGGCGCTCAGACGCTCGACTTCGATGCTGTCGAACGCGCCGACTTCGAACTCGGGGAACACTTCGAAGGTGGCGATGTATTCCAGGTCCTTGCCCTTCTCGAACACTTTCGGCTCGACGGCGGGTGCGCCGGCTGGATTGAGCTTCTGCTCGACCACGGCTTCATAGAAGGAAGCCTGGATGACGTTGCCCAGGGCTTCCTGGCGCGCGTCAGCCTCGTAGCGCTGACGGATGACGCTCATAGGCACCTTGCCTGGACGGAAGCCCGGGATCTTGGCGTTACGGGCGGTCTGTTGCAGACGCTTGTTGACTTCGGCCTCGATGCGCTCGGCGGGAACGCCGATGGTCATGCGGCGCTCGAGAGCGGAAGTGTTTTCAACAGAAACTTGCATGGATTTTCCTCGTTGCACAGACGTTAGCCGGCCATTTCCGACCCCAGATCAAGGGCAAGCATTCTAGAGGCTCGAACTCAAGAAGTCACCCTATGCACATGGATGCGCACAAAGTCGCTGAAGAAACCGTCAAACGGCAGCAAAAGAAGGCTGGCCCAGGCCTGCAAATGCCCTGACGGACAAGTTTTGCAAGATAATCTCAGGCTCGCTGGTATCCTATGCAAAGGATAAAGCCATTACCTTGCACTTCCACGTGGAGATCTCGGCCATTCTGTCGCTTCCCGTAGCAACCTCTATTCTTGCAGGACCCTCATGGCCATAAGCCCTGACACGCCGGTCTCCCTCGCCAATTGCGAGGACGAGCCCATTCATCGGCCCGGGGCCATTCAGCCTCACGGCGCGCTGATCGCACTGGACGGCGAAGGTCGCGTGCTGACTCGCAGCGCCAACCTGATGGCCATCACCGGATTGGATGTATTGCCGGGCACTACCCCGAACAGCGAACTGCTGGGCGCCGATGCCCTGGCCTTGATCGCCGAGGGCCTTGCCAGCAGTGATCACTGGGCGAACAGCGTCGAGAGTGTCCTGCTTGGCCGCCTGTTCGACGTGGTTGCCCATCGCCATCTGCAGGTCCTGTATCTGGAGTTCGAGCCGCGTCGGACCGCCAGCGGCTCGTTCAGCCAGTTCGCCCTGTACGCGCAGCGCATCATCAGCCAGATGCAGAACCGCCACGACATCGACGCACTGCTGAGCCGCGTGACTGCCGAAATCCGCAACATGACAGGTTTCGACCGGGTCATGGCCTACCGTTTTCGCCCCGACCTGTCTGGCGAAGTCATCGCCGAGGCCCACCGCGAAGACCTCGAGAGCTACCTGGGCCAGCGCTACCCGGCATCGGACATCCCTGCCCAGGCACGCCTGCTTTATATACTCAACCCGATTCGCCTGATCGCCGACGTGGCCTATGCGCCAGCGCCGTTGACGCCGTCCTTGGATCCACGGACCGGCCAGCCGTTCGACCTCAGCTTCAGCACCCTGCGCAGCGTTTCGCCGATTCACTGCGAATACCTGACCAACATGGGCGTGCGCGCCTCGATGAGCGTGTCGATCGTCGTCGGCGGCAAGCTGTGGGGGCTGTTCTCCTGCCATCACATGGCACCCAAGACGATGGCGCATCCATTGCGCATGTCTTTTCAGGTCATCTCGCAGGTGTGCAGCGCGCTGGTCGAGCGGTTGGAACACAACCTGGCCACCCAGACCTTGAAGCAGGCGAGCGACCAGCAACAAAAACTCATGACCCTGGCGCGCGACTCCGAAGACCTGGTCAGTGCATTGGCGGGCGAGCCGGACAACATTGCCGCGCTGATA
This sequence comes from Pseudomonas sp. CFBP 13602, assembly GCF_014842725.1. Lineage (NCBI taxonomy): Bacteria > Pseudomonadati > Pseudomonadota > Gammaproteobacteria > Pseudomonadales > Pseudomonadaceae > Pseudomonas > Pseudomonas sp. CFBP 13602. The sequence continues at coordinate 129,566 of NZ_JACYVT010000002.1, forward strand.
CCCTGCGATGGCGCCGCAGTGGTCATGTCGGGTCGCACCCAAAGCATCGGCGGGCACTTCGACCCACTGTGTCGCCAGGTGCTGGAGCACGTCGAGCAGGACCCGAACCTCGAGGTCTTCCACACCGACAATTGGCAGGGTTCAGAGAGTGAACGCAATACCAGCGGCTACTGCGGCATTCTGGCGGTCCGTTTCCATCGCCAGGAATCGGGCTGGGTGATGTGGCTGCGCAAGGAAGAAATCAACAATGTGCGCTGGGGCGGCAAGCCGGAGAAAATCATCAAGGTCGGGCCGTCCGGGCCACGCCTGACGCCACGGGGCTCCTTCGAGGCTTGGGAAGAAGTGGTGCGTGGGCGTTCGGCCAACTGGGGCGATACCGATATCACCATTGCCGAGAAGCTGCGACGCGACCTGGTCGAATTGTGCCTGAGCCGTGCCAGCGAGATCGATGGCATGCGTCAGCGCCTGATCGCCATGCTCGGCCATGACCTGCGCAATCCGCTGCAGTCGATTTCCATGGCTGCGGCCATGTTGTCCTCGAGCGAGACGCGCGACACCGAACTGCGCAAGCACATCAGCCACTCCAGTGGTCGCATGGAACGGCTGATCAGCCAGATCCTTGAGATGAGCCGCCTGCAGTCCGGCCTCGGCATCATGGTCAATCGGGTCGAAACCGATCTGTCGGCGCTGGTCGAAAGCATCGTCGATGAGACAGCGGTGGCTTTCCCTGGCCTGACCATCGAGGCACGCATCCAACCGGATGTGCGCGCCATGGTCGATCCGGACCGCTACGCGCAGGTCATCACCAACCTGCTGGGCAACGCCCGCTACCATGGCACGCCGGATACGCCGGTACTGATCAGCTTGAGCACGGAGCAAAACAACACGCGGCTGTCGGTCCTCAACCAGACCACCCCGGTGGCCCCCGAGCGCCTGTCGACGCTGTTCCAGCCGTTCAAGCCGCACAGCAGTGAAAACCTGCGCAACAAGAACGGCCTGGGGATCGGGCTGTACATTTCTCAGGCCATCGCGGTTGCGCACAGTGGCAACCTGAGCGTCGAGCAGAACGGCAATGTCATCACCTTCAGCATGGTCCAGCCCGTGGAGGCGTGACTCGTCGACTGAAACGCAGACACGAAAAAGCCGCCCGAAGGCGGCTTTCACGTTGCGCAGCAGGCCTAGGCCTGGCTGTACGGGTTGGTGCGGACGAAGAGACTCGAACTCTTACACCTTGCGGCGCTGGAACCTAAATCCAGTGTGTCTACCAATTCCACCACGTCCGCGTGTAGCTTTTAAAGCAAAGGCGCCGGATCGGTAAGAATCGGGCGCCTTTCGGAATATGGGGTGGACGATGGGGATCGAACCCACGACAACAGGAGTCACAATCCTGTGCTCTACCAACTGAGCTACGCCCACCATATTGCGTTTACTGCGTTACTTGTGCCAAAGCTGCCTAATGGCGCACCCGGCAGGACTCGAACCTGCGACCATCCGCTTAGAAGGCGGATGCTCTATCCAGCTGAGCTACGGGCGCTTTTGAGTCTGTAGTCCTTGCAGATTACAAATCCAGAGCTTCAGTCGGTGATGACAAACAAGCCTTGAAACCGCCTGTTTTGCTCTACCTTCTTCACCAGTGCTAGGCCCTGCCCGACAAGTGCGACGAATGTTATAGGCGAGCCTTGGGGTCGTCAACTCTTTTTTGAAAAAAATTCATTTAATTAAAGGGCTTAGGAGGTTTCGCGAAGCAAGCGCCTTTGCCCTGGGCGTGCGACATGCGAGAATGCGCGCACATTTTCATTCCTTTTCGATGGTTAATCACGCGTCATGACTGCACAACTTATCGACGGCAAGACGATCGCCGCCAACCTGCGTCGGCAGATCGCTCATCAGGTTGCCGAGCGTCGTCGGCAAGGCCTGCGCACGCCGGGCCTTGCGGTGATTCTGGTGGGTACCGACCCCGCGTCCCAGGTCTATGTTTCGCACAAGCGCAAGGACTGCGAGGAAGTCGGTTTCGTTTCCCGGGCCTTCGACCTGCCGAGCACCACCTCGCAGATTGAGCTCGAGACGCTGATCGACACGCTCAATGCCGACACCGAGATCGACGGCATTCTGTTGCAGTTGCCGCTGCCCGAGCATCTGGACGCCTCGCTGCTGCTCGAGCGCATCCGTCCGGACAAGGACGTCGATGGTTTCCATCCCTATAACGTCGGCCGCCTGGCCCAGCGCATTCCGTTGCTGCGTCCGTGCACGCCCAAGGGCATCATGGCCCTGCTGGAAAGCACTGGCCAGGATCTGTATGGCATGGACGCGGTAGTGGTGGGTGCCTCCAACATCGTTGGCCGACCGATGGCCATGGAGTTGCTGCTGGCAGGCTGCACCGTGACCGTGACCCATCGGTTCACCAAGGACCTGGCGGGCCACGTGGGCCGCGCCGATCTGGTGGTGGTTGCCGCGGGCAAGCCAGGGCTGGTGAAGGGCGAATGGATCAAGGAAGGTGCGATCGTGATCGACGTGGGCATCAATCGCCAGGCCGATGGCAAGCTGGTGGGCGACGTGGTGTATGACACTGCCCTGCCCCGTGCCGGCTGGATCACTCCAGTCCCAGGCGGCGTAGGTCCGATGACTCGCGCCTGCCTGCTGGAAAACACCCTGTATGCGGCAGAAACGCTGCACCAGTGACGTAAGCCCTGATGCGCGCTGCATCCGTTGCACCGCAGCGCGGCTTTCGCGGCCGCTGACCGCGCCTGCGGGGGTATCCATCTTCCGTAGGAGCGGCCTGTGGCCGCGAAAAGGACAGCGCGGTGTGGCAGGCCAATCGCAGCGCGGCTTTCCTGGCCGCTGACCGCGCCTGCAGCTACTTTCTTGCATCCTCCCACGACTTGACCAGTTCGGCGTAGCCCACGGTCTGACCTTGCGGTTTTTCGTTGGCCAGTTTAGGCTTGGGTGCGCCGGGCTGGTCGAACCAGTACTGGGCGTCGCGCTCGGGGTTCATCTTCGGCCCGCACACGGGTTGCACCTTGCTGCGCTCCAGGCGGGTCATGATCGCGTCCTGGTCCTTGGCCAGGCCATCGAGCGCCTGCTGTGGGGTCTTTTCGCCGCTGGCTGCCTCGGAAATGTGGCTCCACCACAACTGCGCCAGACGCGGATAGTCAGGCACGTTGGTGCCGGTCGGGGTCCATTGCACGCGAGCCGGGCTGCGGTAGAACTCCACCAGGCCACCCAGCTTGGGTGCCAGATCGGTCATGGCCTGGGAATTGATGTCCGATTCGCGAATCGGCGTCAGGCCGACGATGGTCTTTTTCAGCGAGACCGTCTTCGACGTCACGAACTGCGCGTACAGCCAGGCTGCCAGGCGCTGTTTCTCGGGCGTCGACTTGAGGAAGGTCCAGGCGCCGGTGTCCTGATACCCCAGCTTCATGCCCTCTTCCCAGTACGGGCCCTTGGGCGAAGGTGCCATGCGCCATTTCGGCGTGCCATCGCCATTCATCACCGGCAGGCCAGGCTTGGTCATGTCTGCAGTGAAGGCGGTGTACCAGAAGATCTGCTGGGCGATGTTGCCCTGGGCCGGTACCGGGCCGGATTCGGAGAAGGTCATGCCCTGAGCTTCGGGCGGTGCGTAGGCACGCATCCAGTCGACGTATTTCTGCGTCGCATAGACGGCTGCCGGGCCGTTGGTGTCGCCGCCACGGGTCACGCTGGAACCCACCGGATGGCAGTCCTCCACGCGAATGCCCCACTCGTCCACCGGCAAGCCGTTGGGCAGGCCCTTGTCGCCACCGCCGGCCATGGAGAACCAGGCATCGGTGAAGCGCCAACCCAGCGAGGGGTCTTTCTTGCCGTAGTCCATGTGCCCGTAGATGCGTTTGCCGTCGATCTCCTTGACGTCCTCGGAGAAGAACTTGGCGATGTCCTCGTAAGCCGACCAGTTGACCGGGACACCGAGTTCGTAGCCGTAGATTTCCTTGAACTTCTTCTTCAGTTCCGGGCGCTCGAACCAGTCGGCACGGAACCAGTACAGGTTGGCGAATTGCTGGTCGGGTAGTTGATAGACCTTGCCGTCGGGCGCGGTGGTGAACGAGATGCCGATGAAATCCTTGAGGTCGAGGGTCGGCGAGGTAGCCTTCTTGCCCTCGGGACTGGCCATCATGTCGGTGATCGATTCGCTCTTGCCGTAGCGAAAGTGGGTACCGATCAAATCCGAATCGTTGACCCAGCCATCGTAGATGTTCTTGTCCGACTGCATCTGCGTCTGCAGCTTCTCGACCACATCGCCTTCCTGCAACAGGTCGTGGGTGAGCTTGATCCCGGTGATCTCGCTGAACGCCTTGGCCAGGGTCTTGGCTTCGTATTCATGGGTGGTGAGGGTTTCGGACACCACGTTGATGCTCATGCCTCGGAACGGCTTGGCGGCCTCGATGAACCATTGCATCTCCGCCATCTGCTGCTCGGGCGTGAGGGTGGATGGCTTGAATTCGGCGCCTACCCATTTCTTCGCCGCGTCTTCATAGGCATCCGCCCAAGCCGCGGCGCTCAGTCCGGCACACGCCAGCGCGGTCGCCAGGGCAATGCTATGTCGCAGTTTGTTGTTGTTCTTGTACATAGTGACCTCCTGTTTGGAATTTTTGCGTCGCGCAGACCCGTGTGGCTCAGCCCCAACGCATTACCGCCAGCAACCACACCAGGGACAGCGCCGAGGCGACCCAGATGCTCCAGTCGGTAACGCCGATCACCAGCAGGTGCAGGTAGGCGCTACCGAGAAGACCGATGAACAACCGATCGCCGCGAGTGGTCGCGATCGGCAGGAACCCGCGCCGCTCGGTGCAGGGCGAGCGCAATTCGTAGAACGTCATGCCGGCGAGCAACAGCGCGATGGCGCCGAAGAACAGGGCAGTCGGTAGAGTCCAGGCCATCCACTCCATCACAGGCTCCTCATACGCGGCCCAGGGCGAAGCCCTTGGCCACATGGTTGCGAACGAACCAGATCACCAGCATGCCGGGCACGATGGTCAGCACGCCGGCCGCAGCCAGCACACCCCAGTCGATGCCCGAGGCTGAAACGGTACGGGTCATCACCGCCGCGATCGGCTTGGCATTGACCGAAGTCAGGGTGCGCGCCAGGAGCAATTCCACCCACGAGAACATGAAGCAGAAGAAGGCCGTTACACCGATACCCGAGCCAATCAGCGGCATGAAGATCTTCACGAAGAATTTCGGAAAGCTGTAGCCATCGATGTAGGCGGTTTCGTCGATCTCCTTCGGCACGCCGGACATGAAGCCTTCGAGAATCCACACCGCCAGCGGTACGTTGAACAGGCAGTGCGCGAGCGCGACGGCGATGTGCGTGTCGAACAGGCCGATGGATGAGTACAGCTGGAAGAACGGCAGCAGGAACACCGCAGGCGGCGCCATGCGGTTGGTCAGCAGCCAGAAGAACAGGTGCTTGTCGCCTAGAAAGCGGTAACGCGAAAACGCATAGGCCGCCGGCAGCGCGACGCTGAGCGAGATCAGCGTGTTGAGGCTCACGTAGTACAGCGAATTGATGTAGCCGGTGTACCAGCTGGGGTCGGTGAAGATCACCCGATAGTTGGCCAGGGTGAATTCGTGGGGAAACAGGGTCAGCCCGCCGAGGATTTCACCGTTGCTCTTGAACGACATGTTCAGCAACCAGTAGATGGGCACCAGCAAAAACAGGATGTACAGCAGCAGGGGAATCAGTTTGCGTTTGCTCATGGCTGCCTCAACCTTGCTTGTCGTTGTGGGTCATGGCGGTATAGAACAGCCATGACACCAGCAGGATGATCAGGAAGTACACCAGCGAGAAGGCCGCGGCCGGGCCCAGGTCGAACTGACCCACGGCCATCTGCGTCAGGGTCTGGCTGAGGAACGTGGTGGCGTTGCCCGGCCCGCCACCGGTCAGCACGAAGGGTTCGGTGTAGATCATGAAGCTGTCCATGAAGCGCAGCATGACCGCGATCAGCAGCACGCTTTTCATCTTCGGCAACTGGATGTGCCGGAACACCGCCCAGTTCGAGGCACGGTCGATACGCGCAGCCTGGTAGTAGACGTCGGGGATGGCGCGCAGGCCCGAATAGCACAGCAGCGCCACCAGCGAAGTCCAGTGCCACACATCCATGACCAGCACCGTGACCCAGGCGTCCACGGTGTTGGACGCATAGTTGTAGCTGATGCCCATGGCGTTGAGCGTGTAGCCCAGCAAGCCGATGTCGGCGCGGCCGAAGATCTGCCAGATGGTGCCTACCACGTTCCACGGAATCAGCAGCGGAATGGCCATGACGATCAGGCACAGCGACGACCAGCGGCCCTTGGCCGGCATGGTGAGGGCGATGGCGATGCCCAGGGGTATCTCGATCAGCAGCACGCAGCCCGAATAGATGAACTGGCGCAGCAGCGAATCGTGCAGGCGCGGGTCCTGCAGGACCTGACGGTACCAGTCGGCGCCAACGAAGTAGCGGCTGGACTGGTCGAAGATGTCCTGCACCGAATAGTTGACCACGGTCATCATCGGAATCACGGCGCTGAACGCCACCAGCAGGAACACCGGCAGCACCAGCCACCAGGCCTTGTTGTTCTGAACCTTGTTCATGGCTTCACCTCCAGCAGGCGGTCATCGGCATAGACCATCAGCCACTGCGCGGGAAAGCTGATGAACACCGTGCCCTCGGGCACGGTGCGGTCCTCGGGCAAACGCACCTTGAAGGTCTGGCCGCCGAGCAGCAGGGTGAGAATCTTGTAGGTGCCCAGGTCTTCCAGATGGACCCGCTCGCTGTGCAGGGCCGCCTCGAAGCCTTCGTCCCAGACCCGGATGAACTCGGGACGGATGCCGATCTGCAGGCGTTGCCAGCCGCCCTGGGCAATGCGCGCCTGCAAGGCCTCCGACAAGGGCACATGAATGCCGCCGAAACCGACCCCACCACGCTCGGGCTGGACATCGACGAGGTTCATGCCGGGGCTGCCGATGAAGTAGCCGACGAAGGTGTGCGCCGGTCGCTCGAACAGCTCGCGCGGGGTGCCGAACTGGACGATCTGGCCGCCGTACATGACCGCGATCTTGTCGGCGAAGGTGGAGGCCTCGAGCTGGTCGTGGGTGACATAGACCATGGTGATGTTGAACTGCTCGTGGATCTGCTTGAGCTTGCGCCGCAGTTTCCATTTCAGGTGCGGGTCGATGACCGTCAGCGGTTCATCGAAGAGGATCGCCGAGACGTCGTCGCGTACCAGGCCACGGCCCATCGACACCTTTTGCTTCTCGTCGGCGCTGAGGTTGCGCGCCTTGCGCTGCAGCAGGCGCTGCAGGTCGAGCACTTCGGCCACTTCCTGCACCCGAGCGTGAACCTGTTCCTCGGACTTGCCCTGGTTGCGCAAGGGGAACGCCAGGTTGTCGAATACCGTCATGGTGTCGTACACCACCGGGAACTGGAACACCTGGGCGATGTTGCGCTGCTCGGGCGGCAGTTCGTTGACCACTTTGCCGTCGAACAGCACCTGCCCGTGGGACGGGCTGAGCAACCCGGAAATGATGTTGAGCAAGGTCGATTTGCCGCACCCGGACGGGCCGAGCAAGGCATAGGCGCCGCCCTGCTCCCAGATGTGATCCATCTCGCGGATGGCATAGTCTTCGGGCCCCGCCGGGTGGGCGCTGTAGCTGTGGGCCAGGTGCTGCAGACGTATCTCGGCCATCAGGCAGCCCTCGCTACACGCAGGCCGGGGGCCTGGACCAGTTGCCCGTCGAGCTGGAACACGAACAGCTTGTGGGTCGGGATGTACACCGGGATGGCTGCGTCCACCGCATAGTCGTGAACGCCCGGCAGGTGCAGCACCAGCGAAAAGTACTCGTTGCGTACGTGCAGGAAGGTTTCCGAGCCGCTGATTTCCGCAAGTTCCACGGTGACCGCCAGCTCCAGGTCATCGTCGTTGCTGGGTGTCAGGCCGATGTGGCTGGGTCGTACGCCGAAGCGGTAATCGCCATCGGGGACCCCGGACAGGTCGAGATTGCGGGCGAAGTGCACGAAGTTGGCGAAGCTGACCTCCTGGCCACCGATGCGACCTTCGATCAGGTTGATCGGCGGTTCGGAAAACAGCTCGGCCGCGAGCACAGTGGCTGGCCGGTGGTAGACCTCCGGCGTTCTGCCACTCTGGATCACCCGCCCCTCGTGAAGAATGGTGGTGGTGCCGCCCAACGCCAGGGCTTCGTTGGGCTCGGTGGTGGCGTACACGGCAATGGTATGGCGGGTCAGGAACAGTTCACGCATTTCGAAACGAAGTTCTTCGCGCAGCTTGTAGTCCAGGTTCACCAGCGGTTCGTCGAACAGGATCAGCTCGGCATCCTTGACCAGCGCGCGCGCCATGGCCGTACGCTGCTGCTGGCCGCCGGACAATTCCAGCGGGTGGCGCTTGAGGAACGGCTCGATACGCAACATGCGTGCGGTCTGCAGCACACGCTCCTCGATCTGCTCGCGGGCCATGCCAGCCTGGCGCAGCGGCGAGGCAATGTTGTCGAAGACGGTCATGGTCGGGTAGTTGATGAACTGCTGGTAGACCATGGAGACGTTGCGCTGGCGCACCGGCTTGCCGGTCACGTCCACACCGTTCATCAACACCCGGCCCTGGTCGGGTTTGTCCAGGCCGGCCATCAGGCGCATCAAGCTGGTCTTGCCGGACAACGTGCGCCCCAGGAGGACATTGAACGAACCGGGTTCCAGCACCAGCGATGCATTGTCGATGTACAGCTGGTTTTCCACACGACGAGTGACCTGCTCGAGCACAAGGGACATGGCGGCGCCTTTTTTATTATTGGAAGCGGTTGCGGCTTCGCATCGGTACGACTGCTGGCAAACCCAGAGCGATAAGCGTGCCAATTGCCGCCAGTCAAGGCTGAAAGCGCCAGCCAAACGGTTCGAGGGTATGTGTCACAGGCAGGCGGGGTTCACCACTGAACAAAAATGAACGCCTGGCGCATTGACAATGAACAACCGTGAACAACACTGCATGAACAAAAACAACAAGGCCGCGTGCCGGGATACTCGAACCATGTCCGTATCCAATCCAATGCTTGCCCATGACCGGCTCATCCACGACTCCTGGGCACGCTGTCGCGAAGCGGGGCTTGAGCACCATCACGCGCCGCGCTTCGAGCCGCTGCCACGGGCCGCGTTGCAACAGATGCTCGAACGCCACCAGGCGCTGCTGCACACCACCCATCGCGAGGTGTTGCCCTACTACGAACACATCCTGGGCAATTCGCGCTGCCTGATTCGGCTGGCCGACCCGCAGGCGCGCGTGCTCAGGTCGTGGGGAGAGCAGCCGGGCGCTACCCACAGCCATGCCGGTTTCGTCCCCGGCGCGTCCTGGCTGGAAACATCGGCCGGGACCAATCCGATCGGCACTGCGCTAGCCTGCCGCCAGGCCGTGCACGTCGAGCCCGACGAGCACTTTCTGCTTGCCAACCGCTTGATGAACGGCTCGGCGTCACCGATCTTCGACGCGCAACGGCGATTGGTCGCGGTGCTGGACGTTTCCAGCGACAGTCACCTGCCGCCTTCGCACACGCTCGGGCTGGTGAAGATGATGAGCCAGACGGTGGAGAATCGTCTGATTCTCGAGGCGTTCGCCGACCGGCATCACCAATTGATCTTCAATACCGGAGTCAACAACCTCGACAGCCAGTGGGCCGGACTGCTGGTGTTCGACGACAACGGTTGCGTGCTGGCGGCCAATCGTCGTGCCGACAGCCTGCTGGGTGTCGAGCTTCCGGGCTTGACCGTGCAGCAGGTGTTCCGGCTGACGCCGCAGGCACTGCTCGACCACCCGCCGGAGCGCACGTTCGCCCTGCAACCGCCAGGGCGCAACCGGTTGCAGTGTCTGCTCAAGAAGCCGGTTTTACCGTGCCCGGCGCCGGCTGCAGCGCACCGTGGCACCGACCCGCGCCTGGACAAAGCCATGCAACAGGGTCTGCGCCTGCTGGAAAAGGACGTGCCGTTGCTGCTGCGCGGCGACACCGGTACCGGCAAGGAAGTGCTGGTCAAGGCTCTGCACCGGGCCAGCAGCCGCGCGTCGTGCCCGCTGATTGCGGTCAACTGTGCGGCGATTCCCGCCGAGCTGGTGGAGTCGGAACTGTTCGGCTACGAGCGTGGTGCCTTCACCGGTGCCAGCCAGAAGGGCAGCCCTGGCCTGGTGCGCAAGGCCGACAAGGGCATTCTGTTCCTCGACGAGATCGGCGACATGCCGTTGCCGACACAGGCGCGGCTGCTGCGCGTATTGCAGGAGCGCTGCATCCAGCCGCTGGGCTGTGGCGACCCGATACCGGTCGACATTCGTCTGATTTCCGCGACCCATGAGGATCTGCGCCAGCGGGTGCAGGCCGGCTTGTTCCGCGAAGACCTCTACTACCGCCTGGCTGGCATGACCCTGCACCTGCCGACCCTGCACGCGCGCAGCGACAAGCGCGAGCTCATCGAACAGGTGTGGGAGTCGCACCGCGAACCCCAGCAGAGCGCCGGTTTCAGCGCCGAGGTGTGGGCCGCATTCATGGCCCACCCATGGCCTGGCAACGTGCGTCAGTTGTCTGCGGTGGTCAAGGTCGCGCTGGTCCTGGCCGATGAGGAGGTGATAGGCCTGGACCATCTGCCCGAGGATTTTCTTCGCGAGGCGGGCCAACTGCCGACGCAGGAACAGGCCTTGCCGCGCCCGCTGCTGACCCTGGCCAAGGTCAGTGACCTGGGCGAACTGTTGCAGGCCAACGACGGCAACATCTCGCGTCTGGCCAGGCGCCTGGGAGTCAGCCGCAATACGCTTTACAAGCGTCTGCGCGAACAGGGCCACGCCGGGCACGGCGGCCCGTCAGACCTTGCCGAAGGTCTGCGAGGGCCTGCGCAGGGTCGGGTCGAAGGGGTTCAGCCGTGGGCCGATGGCAGCAGCTTCGCGCTTGAGCAGTTCGACCACGGTGGGTAGACGGTCGGGGCCAAGTCGATCGCTGATGGTGGCAACACTGAGGGCCGCCACCGCGTGGCCGTTGCGGTCGAGTATCGGCACCGCCAGGCCCGCCATGCCGGGCAGCACGCCGGTGTTGCGCGCGGCATAGCCGAGCTTGCGCACGCTGTCGACTTCCGAACGCAACAGCACCTCGTCGTACAGGTGCAGGTCCCTGAGCCGGGGCAGGTTGTAGTGGATCACGGTTTCGCGCTCGTCTTCGGGCAGGAACGCGAGGATCGCCAGGCTGCCTTGCCCTACCCCCAGCGCAACGCGGCCACCGATGTCGCCGGTGAAGGTGCGTATCGGGTAGGGCCCTTCGCTGCGGTCCAGGCAGATGGCATCGAAGCCACTGCGCGCCAGCAGAAACAGCGAGTCACCCAAAGACGCCGACAGCCGCAGCAGGCTGGGGCGCGCCAGTTCGCGCAGGTTGCTGCCATTGCCGGCGCGGGCGGCCAGGGCGAAGAACTCCAGGCTCAGCCGATAGCGCTTGCTGCGTACATCCTGCTCGACCATGCCCTCCTCTACCAGCCCGCGCAACAGGCGGTGCGTAGTGGGTTGCGACAGGCCGATGCGCTCAGCGAGCTGGATGACGCGCTCGCCCTCGGTGGGCGCTGCCGACAATCCACGCAATACGGCAAACAACCGGGAGACACCGCCTGTACCTGGTTCTGAATTCCGCTCAGTGGAATCGTTATTCATATTTTATTCATCCGATTTCATTGAAAGGATTAATCTGAAAATAACCATCCGCTCAGTGAAATAAGCGCTTTCGCCATCCTAGTCTTCGTCCTACTCTGCGTCCACGGGGCGAGACCAACAATAGCCGGCAGCCGACTCAGAACGAGCGCCACCCCATTGCAGGACCCCTTTCGCCTCTGCCCTCGATCAACGCACCGCACATGCGGCCGACAACGACAGGAGGAACGCAGCCATGGCCTTTCTCGAACTTCAAGCACTGTGCAAACGCTACGGACCCGTGCAGGCCGTGGTAGCGACCGACCTGAGCGTCAGCCAGGGCGAGTTCGTCTCGCTGCTCGGCCCTTCGGGTTGCGGCAAGACCACCACGCTGCAGATGATCGCCGGCTTCGTCGATGTCACCAGCGGCCGGATCGTGCTCGACGGCCGCGACATCACCCATGCCAAACCCAGCAGCCGCGGCCTGGGCGTGGTGTTCCAGAGCTACGCGCTGTTTCCGCACATGAGCGTGCGCGACAACGTGGCCTTCGGCCTGAAGATGCGCAAGGTTGGCAGCAGCGACATCCGCACCCGTGTCGACCAGGTGCTGGCGCTGGTGCGCCTGACCGCCCATGCCGACCGTTACCCACGCGAGCTGTCCGGGGGCCAGCGCCAACGGGTGGCCCTGGCTCGGGCCTTGGTGATCCAGCCGCCGGTGCTGCTGCTCGACGAGCCATTGTCCAACCTCGACGCGAGCCTGCGCGAGGAAATGCAGTTCGAGATTCGCCGCATCCAGTGTGAAGTCGGCATCACCACGCTGATGGTGACCCACGACCAGGCCGAAGCCTTATCGATCAGCGACCGGGTGGTGGTGATGCAAGCCGGTCAGGTCACCCAGATCGACGAGCCCTACAAGCTCTACGAGCACCCGCGCACGCCGTTCATTTCCGGTTTCGTCGGCAAGGCCAACCTGCTGCCCGGCGAATACGACGCGCTGGGCCACCCACAGGTCTTGGCACAGGCCGGGGAAGGCGAACTGATGTTGAGCCTGCGCCCGGAGAAGATCGATTTCTGCAACGCCGGTGATGGGCGCATCCAGGGCCGTATCGTGACCCGCTATTTTCTCGGCAGCCAGTGGCTGTACCGCTTGGAAACGGTGCTCGGCGAGATCACCGTGGTGCGTCGCAACGATGGCAGCGCACCGCTGGCCACTGGCGTCACCGTCGGCCTGGACTGGCCGGGCGAGCTGCTTCGAGTGCTCGCCAGCGAGGCCTGCGCATGAGCCGCGGATACCTGCTGTCGGCGCCGGCGCTGGCGCTGTTCGTCGGTCTGCTGATCGTCCCGCTGGGGCTGACCCTGGTGCTGTCGTTCAACCTGTTCGACTACGAAGTGGGGGTCAAGAGCGACAGCTACACGCTGGCCAACTACACCGCCCTGCTCAGCGACGGCTATTTCTACGAGATTTTCTGGCGGACCTTCTGGATCAGCGCTCTGGTGACCTTGCTGTGCGTGGTGATCGGCGTGCCGGAGGCCTACATCCTAAGCCGCATGGGCACGCCGTGGCGCTCGATCTTCCTGATTCTGATCCTGACCCCGCTGCTGATTTCGGTGGTGGTGCGCGCCTTCGGCTGGAGCCTCTTGCTGGGCGCCGATGGCCTGATCAATCAGGCTATCGCAGCGCTGGGCGGGCGGCCGCTGAAAATGCTCTATACACCCTTCGCGGTGATTCTGGCGCTGGTGCACGTGATGTTACCGTTCATGATCATCCCGGTCTGGACCTCGCTGCAGAAGCTCGACCCGGCTGCCGAGCAGGCGGCGCAATCGCTGGGCGCAAGCCAGGCCAAGGTGATGCGCATGGTGGTGCTGCCGCAGATCATGCCCGGCGTGCTGTCGGGCACGCTGATCGTCTTCGGTCTGGCGGCCAGCTCGTTCGCCATTCCCGGGCTGCTCGGCGGGCGCCGCTTGAAGATGGTCGCCACGGTGGTCTACGACCAGTACCTGTCGGAACTCAACTGGCCCATGGGCGCAACCATTGCCGTGGCGCTGTTGCTGGCCAATCTGCTGATCATGCTGTCCTGGAACCGCCTGGTCGAAGGTCGCTACAAGAAAGCCCTGGGGGAATGATCGATGTCCAAGAACGGTCCGTTGGCCCTGTCGTTTCATGCCTTGGTGGTGGTGTTCATGCTGGCCCCGCTGGTGGTGGTGTGCCTGGTGGCGTTCACCCCGGAGAACACCCTCACCCTGCCCACCTCCGGGTTTTCCCTGCGCTGGTTCCGCGCCGTGTTCGAGCGCGCCGATTTCATCGATGCGTTCTATAACAGCCTGATCCTGGCCGTGGTGGCTGCAACCCTGGCGACCCTGATCGCCGTGCCGGCGGCGCTGGCGATCACCCGCTATCACTTTCCGGGACGCGACTTTCTCAATGCGCTGTTTCTGTCGCCGATCATCATTCCGCACCTGGTGTTGGGCGTGGCGATGCTGCGCCTGTTCGCGCTGATGGGGGTCAATGGCAGCTTCGTCTGGCTGATGCTGGCCCATGTGGTGGTGATCACGCCTTATGTGCTGCGTCTGGTGATCGCCGCCGCCATCGGTATCGACCGCAGTGCCGAGCAGGCGGCGGAATCGCTGGGCGCCAGCCGTTTCACCCTGTTTCGTCAGATCACTCTGCCGATGATCCTGCCGGGGGTGGCCGGGGGCTGGCTGCTGGCGTTCATCAACAGCTTTGACGAGGTGACCCTGTCGATCTTCGTTACATCGCCCGCCACCCAGACCCTGCCCGTGCGCATGTACGTGTACGCCACCGAGTCCATCGACCCGATGATGGCGGCGGTGTCGGCACTGGTGATCGCCTTGACCGCGGCGACCATGATTCTGCTCGACCGGGTGTATGGCCTGGACCGCGTACTGGTAGGGAAAAACTGATGGCTTTGTTCAAGCGGCTGGCCGAACTCGATCGCGCGTCGGTACCCTTCACCCTCGACGGACAAGCGGTCACCGGTCTGGTCGGGGATACCCTGCTGGTCGCAGTACTGACCTGCGCCGAGGACCTGCGCGGCAGCGACTTCAGTGCCCAGGCCCGTGCCGGTTTCTGCCTGATGGGCGCCTGCCAGGATTGCTGGGTGCGCTTGGGCGACGGCCGCCGCGTGCGCGCCTGTGCCACGCCATTGGCAGCCGGCATGCAGGTCGACCGCGAACCGGGGCGGCGCTCGTGAACGCGGTGGTGATCGTCGGCGCCGGACCGGCCGGCATCCGTGCCGCGCAGACCCTGGCCGCCCATGGCCTGCGCCCGTGCCTGGTGGACGAAGCCTTGCAGGGCGGCGGCCAGGTCTATCGCCGAGCACCAGGCAACTTTCAACGTCCTGCCAGCCAGCTCTATGGCTTCGAAGCGCGCAAGGCAGGTGCGGTGCATCAGGCGCTGGACGCGCTGCGCGGGCAGATCGACTACCGGCCCGACACATTGGTGTGGAACGCCGAGGATGGCTACCTGCACACGCTCAACCAGCAGCGCGTCGGCACCGTCAAGTATGACTGCCTGTTGATCGCCACCGGCGCTACCGACCGCATCCTGCCGGTGCCGGGTTGGACCTTGCCCGGTGCCTACAGCCTCGGCGCTGCGCAGATTGCCTTGAAGGCCCAGGGGTGTGCCATTGGCGAGCAGGTGGTGTTCGCCGGCAGTGGGCCGTTGCTGTATCTGGTGGCTTATCAGTACGCCAAGGCCGGCGCGCGGGTGCTGGCGGTACTGGACAGCTCGCCGTTCGCTGCTCAGGTCGCAGCCCTGCCCCGGCTGCTGCGTCAGCCCTTGACCCTGGCCAAGGGCTTGTATTATCGGGGCTGGTTGACCGCCCACGGGATCGCCGTGCATCAGGGCGCGCATCTGGTCAGGGTCGACGGCGAGCGCAGGGTCGAAGCCGTCACCTGGCAGCAAGGTGGCAAACGACACACCCTGGCCTGTGACGGGTTGGCCTTCGCTCACGCGCTGCGCAGCGAAACGCAACTGGCCGACCTGCTCGGTTGCGCGTTTGCCTGGAGCGCGCTCAACCGGGCCTGGCTGCCGAGCCGCGACCCGGCCGGGCGCAGCAGCGTGCCGGGGGTCTACCTGGCCGGTGATGGCGCTGGGATCATGGGCGCCGATGCGGCGGAAATGGCGGGTGAGCGCGCCGCCCTGGCCCTGCTCGAAGACCTGGGCGTGGCCATCGACGCCAGGCGTGGCGCGCACCTGCAAAGGCAACTGGCGCGCATCCAGGGGTTTCGTGCCGGCCTGGAAGACGCATTCCCGTTCCCCGAGGACTGGGCTCGCCAGGCGCCCGATGAACTGATGCTGTGCCGATGCGAGGAAGTCAGCGTCGGCGAGGTACGCGGGGTGGTCGCCCAGGGCCATACCGATATCAACCGAGTCAAAGCCCATTGCCGGGTCGGCATGGGCAGGTGCCAGGGGCGCATGTGTGGCAGCGCCACCGCGGAAATCATTGCCCAAGCCGCCGCGTGCTCGCCGCAGGACGTCGGCCGCCTGCGCGCGCAGGCGCCCATCAAGCCGCTGCCCTTCGGTGTGGAGGTGCAGCCTTGAGCCAGGTCTGCGAAACCGATGTGATCATCGTCGGCGGCGGAATTGTCGGTGCTTCGGCAGCCTTGATGCTGGCGCTGCGCGGTCAGCGGGTGGTATTGCTGGAGCGCGACTTCTGCGGCTCGCGGTCCAGCGGCGTGAACTACGGTGGCGTGCGCCGTCAGGGCCGTTCGCTGGTGCAATTGCCGCTGTCGCAGCGCGCCCATGAACTGTGGAGCGACCTGCCCGGACTGATCGGCATCGACGGCGAGTACGTGCGTTCCGGTCATCTCAAGCTGGCCCGCAGTGACGCCGACATGGCCCGTCTGCAAGCCTGGGCCGACGCCGCCGCGGATTTCGATCTGGGTGTGGAGCTGCTCGATCGTGGTCAGTTGCGCCAGCGTTTTGCCTGGGTGGGCGACGTGGCCGTGGGTGCGTCGCTGTGCAGCGCCGATGGGCATGCCAACCCACGCCTGGTCTCGCCCGCCTTCGCGGCAGCGGCCAGGCGTGCCGGTGCACGGATCGTCGAGCAGGTGCAGCCGTTGGCCTTCGACCATGACGGCCAGGCGTTCGTGCTGGCCTGCAGCAACGGCGAACGGCTGCGCGCGCCCTGGCTGCTCAACTGTGCCGGGGCTTGGGCGAACCACATCGCCGAACAGTTCGGCGAGCAGGTACCGATGACCAGTGGCCACCCGGCAATGCTGGTGACCGAACCGCTGCCTGTGGTCATGGACGTCAGCACCGGGGTCGAGGGCGGTGGCATCTACGCGCGCCAGGTGGCACGGGGCAATTGCGTGCTCGGCGGCGGGCAGGGTTTCGCCGTGGACACGGTGCGGGCACGCCCCGGTCAACTGGCCACCCTGGATATCCTGCGCAACGCCGTCGAGTTGTACCCGTTCCTGCACGGCGCGCAGGCGATCCGTACCTGGAGCGGGACCGAAGGCTACCTGCCCGACCGCGAGCCGGTGATCGGCCACAGCCTGGCGCAGGCGGGCCTCATCCATGCATTCGGCTTTGCCGGAGCCGGTTTCCAGATCGGCCCGGCAGTCGGTGAAGCCTTGTCGCAACTGATCGTCGAGGGCAGCAGTCGAGCGCCGATCGACGCGTTTTCCATCCAACGCTTTTCTCCCCTTGAACTGCATAAAGGAAGGTCGCTTTCATGAAGCCAGTCAAACCTACGGTTCACGCACTCTCCCTCGCTGCACTGCTTGCAGCCACCGGCGCCCAGGCCGGGCCCACGCTCTACCTGGGCATGAACGGCGGCACCATGGAACGCCTGTACGCCGACAAGGTGCTGCCGGCGTTCGAGGAGGCCAATGATGTGAAGGTGGTTATCGTTCCGGGCACTTCTTCGGACATTCTCGCCAAGGTCCAGGCGAGCAAGGACAACCCGCAGATCCATGTGATGTTTCTCGACGACGGCATCATGTACCGCGCCATCTCCATGGGCCTGTGCGACACCCTGCAGGACAGCGACGGCCTGGCGGCCATCCCGGCCAAGGCGCGGATCAAGGATCAGGCCGCTGCGGTCAGCCTGGGGGTGACTGGGCTGGCCTACAACACGCGCCTGTTCAAGAAGAATGGCTGGGCCGCCCCCACCTCGTGGATGGACATGGCCGACAGCCGTTTCAAGGACAAACTGGTGTTCCAGTCACTCGCCTCCTCGACCTTCGGCCTGCATGGTTTCTTGATGTTCAACCGCTTGCAGGGTGGCAGCGACACCGATGTCGAACCGGGGTTCATGGCATGGCCCAAGACGGTAGGCCCGAATGTGCTGGAGTACATTGCCAGTTCGGCGAAGATCTCCGAGATGGTGCAGACCGACGAGGCCGCGTTGTTTCCGCTCACACCGACTCAGGTGACCGCCTTGAAACTGCGCGGTGTACCGGTTGAGTACGCGCAACCCAAGGAGGGCGCGGTGGTGCTCAACGTGGCGGAGTGCGTGATCGCCAAGAACGACCAGCCCGAGCTGGCCCAGAAGCTGGCGGCCTACCTGCTGAGCCCCGAGGCCCAGGCACCGGCACTGGAGGAAGGCGATCAGATACCGTCCAACCCCAATACCCCAACAACCGACAAGACCCGTGGGCAGGTGCAGGCGATGGAGAAATACCTGGAAACGGCAGTGGCCATCGACTGGGATCAGGTCAACCAGCTGCGCCCTACCTGGAACGCCCGCTGGAGCCGCTCGATCGAGCGCTAGGCCACGCACCGAGTCGCCCGTTTCGCGGCCGATGACCGCTCCTACGCAAAATCCGTAGGAGCGGTCCGTGGCCGCGAAAAGCGTGACGCGGTCCAACTGGTACACCCCAGTGCCCGGTCCGCGGCCGATGACCGCTCCTACGCAAAATCCGTAGGAGCGGTCCGTGGCCGCGAAAGGCGCGACGCGGTCCAACTGGTACACCGCAGTGCCCGGTTCGCGGCCGATGACCGCTCCTACGGGGAATGTTGCTGTATCAGTCCGCCAGGCGCCAGGTGGTGCCGCCCTTGCCGTCTTCCAGCACAACGCCCAGCGCGGTGAGCTGGTCGCGGATGCGGTCGGATTCGGCCCAGTCCTTGCCGGCCCGCGCCGCCAGACGTGCGGCGATGAGCGCGTCCACGTGCGCCGCATCCACGCGTCCGGCAGCGCCGGCCTGGAGGAATTCGTCGGAATCGAGCTGCAATACCCCGAGCAGGTCGCCCAGTTCGCGCAAACGACCGGCCAAGCCCGCAGCTGCGTCGACATCACTGTCACGCAAACGGTTGATCTCGCGCACCAGATCGAACAACACGGCGCAGGCCTCCGGTGTGCCGAAGTCATCGTTCATGGCATTGGCAAAGCGCTCGACGAACAGCTCGCCCCCCGCTGCCGCCACTTTCGGCAAGCCCTTGAGCGCATGGTAGAACCGCTCCAGCGCGCCCTTGGCTTCCTTCAGGCTGTCTTCGGAGTAGTTGATCGAACTGCGGTAATGGCTGGAAACCAGCAGGTAGCGCACTACCTCGGGCTGATACTTCTCCAGCACATCGCGAATGGTGAAGAAGTTGTTCAGCGACTTGGACATCTTCTCGCCGTTGATGCGGATCATCCCGCAATGCAGCCAGGCGTTGGCGTACGGCTTGCCGGTGGCCGCCTCGCTCTGGGCGATCTCGTTCTCGTGGTGCGGGAATTCCAGGTCGTTGCCGCCACCATGAATATCGAAGGTGTCGCCCAGGCAGCAGGTCGACATCACCGAGCATTCGATGTGCCAGCCAGGACGGCCTGGGCCCCACGGTGACTCCCAACTAGGCTCGCCGGGCTTGACGCCCTTCCACAGGACGAAATCGAGGGGGTCCTGCTTGGCCTCTTCCACTTCGATGCGCGCCCCGATGCGCAGGTCTTCGATCTTCTTGCGCGACAGCTTGCCGTAGCCTTGGAACTTGCCGACCCGGTAGTACACGTCGCCGTTGCCCGGCGCATAGGCATAGCCCTTGTCGATCAAGGTCTGGATCATCGCCAGCATGCCCGGGATGTGCTCGGTGGCGCGCGGCTCCTGATCCGGCTTGAGGATGTTCAGGCGCGCCTCGTCCTCGTGCATCGCATCGATCATGCGCGCGGTCAGGGCATCGAAGCTTTCGCCGTTGTCCCGAGCACGGTTGATGATCTTGTCGTCGATGTCGGTGATGTTGCGCACGTAGGTCAGCTCATAGCCGCTGTAGCGCAGCCAGCGCGTGACCAGATCGAACGCGACCATGCTGCGACCGTGGCCCAGGTGGCAGTAGTCGTACACGGTCATGCCGCACACGTACATGCGCACCTTGTTGCCATCCAGCGGCTTGAAGACCTCTTTGCTCTTGCTCAGCGTGTTGTAGATGTTCAGCACAACGATTCCTCAACTTGGCCTGGCGAGGCTCAGCCCCACGAGTCACGCAGGGTGACGGTACGGTTGAACACCGGACGACCCGGTTGCGTGTCGACCAGGTCGGCGCAGAAATAGCCTTCGCGTTCGAACTGGAAACGATCCTCCGGCGCCGCGTTGGCCAGCGACGGTTCGGCGCGGCAGCCACGCAGTACCTGCAGGGAGTCGGGATTGATATTGTCGAGGAACGTCGCGCCGTCTTCGGCCTTCTCCGGGTTGGCCGAGCGGAACAGGCGATCGTACAGGCGCACTTCGCACTCGACGCTGGCCGCGGCCGGAACCCAGTGGATCACGCCCTTGACCTTGCGCCCTTCCGGATTCTTGCCCAGGGTGTCCGGGTCGTACGAGCAGCGCAGCTCGACGATGTTGCCGTCGGCATCCTTGATCGCTTCGTCGGCACGGATCACGTAGCTGCCACGCAGGCGCACTTCGCCGTTGGGCTCCAGGCGCTTGTAGCCCTTGGGCGGTTCTTCCATGAAGTCGCCGCGGTCGATGTACAGCTCGCGCTCGAACGGCAAGGCGCGCACGCCCATGTCTTCCTTGGGGTGGCGCGGCAGCTCGAGCTGCTCGACCTGGCCTTCCGGATAATTGGTGATCACCACCTTGAGCGGGCGCAGCACGCACATGGCGCGCGGTGCGTTGCGGTCGAGGTCGTCACGGATGCTGAATTCGAGCATCGACATGTCGACCACGCCGTCGGAACGGTTGGTGCCGATCATGTCGCAGAAGTTGCGGATCGACGCCGGGGTGTAGCCACGACGGCGGAAGCCCGAGAGCGTCGACATGCGCGGATCGTCCCAGCCCTGCACGTGCTGTTCGTCGACCAGCTGCTTGAGCTTGCGCTTGGAAGTCAGCGTGTAATTGAGGTTCAGGCGGCTGAACTCGTACTGACGCGGGTGCGCCGGCACCGACAGATGGTCGAGGAACCATTCGTACAGCGGCCGATGCCCTTCGAATTCCAGGGTGCAGATGGAGTGCGTGATGCCTTCGATGGCGTCGGACTGACCGTGGGTGAAGTCGTAGTTGGGGTAGATGCACCAGGCGTCGCCGGTCTGGTGGTGATGGGCGTGGCGGATGCGGTAGAGAATCGGGTCGCGCAGGTTCATGTTCGGCGAGGCCATGTCGATCCGCGCACGCAGCACGCGCTCGCCGTCCTTGAACTCGCCAGCCTTCATGCGCGCGAACAGGTCGAGGTTTTCCTCGACGCTGCGCTCGCGGAACGGGCTGTTGCGGCCAGGCTCGGTCAGGTTGCCGCGGTACTCGCGCGCCTGCTCGGGGGTCAGGTCGCAGACGTAGGCGTCGCCCTGCTTGATCAGCTCCACGGCCCAATCGTGCAGCTGGTCGAAGTATTGCGAGGCGTAACGCTCTTCACCGGCCCACTCGAAGCCCAGCCACTTGATGTCGCGCTTGATGGCGTCGATGTATTCCTGATCTTCCTTGGCCGGATTGGTGTCGTCGAAACGCAGGTTGCAGACACCGCCGAATTCCTGCGCCAGGCCGAAGTTCACGCAGATCGACTTGGCATGGCCGATGTGCAGATAACCGTTGGGCTCCGGCGGGAAGCGGGTGACGATCTGGCTGTGCTTGCCGGCGTCCAGGTCGGCCTGGACGATCGGGCGCAGGAAGTTGGCGGGCACGGCAGGGCCATTGCCTTTGGAGTTGGGAGCGTTGTCGGCGGTGGGCTTGCTCATTGGAATCCTTGAACGAACGATGCGGCGGCAGCCAGGGTAGGCCGACCAAATCAAAGCGCTTATCATAGCCGAAGCGGTCAACCGGCTGACAGGCCAGCCCCGACAAACTATCGGGTAAATCCTGCAGCGCGGCAAAAAACAGCCTTTGAATAGGCATCGTCGCCTGTAAACTGGGCGCCGTCGCTAGCGAATTTCCACAGAACATTCTCCACAGAACAGAGAGAGACCCATGTCCAAAGTCAAACTGACCACCAACCACGGCGTTATCGTCCTGCAACTGAACGCCGAAAAGGCCCCGCTGACCGTGGCCAACTTCCTCGAGTACGTGCAGGCCGGCCACTACGAAAACACCGTGTTCCACCGCGTGATCGGCAACTTCATGATCCAGGGCGGCGGTTTCGAGCCTGGCATGAAAGAGAAGAAGGACAAGCGCCCGAGCATCCAGAACGAAGCCGACAATGGCTTGCCGAACAAGAAGTACTCGGTGGCCATGGCCCGCACCATGGAGCCGCATTCGGCTTCGGCGCAGTTCTTCATCAACGTGGGCGACAACAGCTTCCTCAACCACACCGCGAAAACCACCCAGGGTTGGGGCTACGCGGTGTTCGGTGAAGTGGTCGAAGGCCAGGACGTGGTCGACAAGATCAAAGGCGTGTCCACCACCTCCAAGGCCGGTCACCAGGACGTACCCGCTGAAGACGTGATCATCGAGAAAGCCGAGATCGCTGAGTGATACTGCTGATCTCCGATCTGCACTTGCAGGAAGAACGCCCGGACATTACCCGGGCGTTTCTGGATTTCCTCGGCGGGCGTGCGCGCTCAGCCGAGGCGCTGTACATTCTGGGCGACTTCTTCGAAGCCTGGATCGGCGACGACGCCATGACCCCTTTCCAATCGTCCATCTGCGCAGCGCTGCGTGCGCTCAGCGACGGTGGCACGAAGATTTTCCTGATGCACGGCAACCGTGATTTCCTGATCGGCTCGAGCTTCTGCAGGAAGGCCGGCTGCACCCTGCTGGCCGATCCGAGCCTGGTGCGCTTGAACGGCGAGCCGGTGCTGTTGATGCACGGCGACAGCCTGTGCACGCGCGACGAGGGCTACATGCGCCTGCGCCGCGTGCTGCGCAACCCGCTGACCCTGTTCGTCCTGCGCAACCTGCCGCTGGGCACGCGCCACAAGCTTGCCCGCAAGCTGCGCAGTGAAAGCCGGGCGCAGACCCAGATGAAAGCCCATGACATCGTCGATGTCACCCCTGAAGAGGTGCCGCGGGTGATGCGCCAACACGGTGTGGCCATCCTGATTCACGGGCATACCCATCGTCCGGCAGTGCATGAGCTGCAGATCGGTGATCTGCCGGCACAGCGTATCGTGCTGGGGGACTGGGATCGTCAAGGGTGGGTGCTGCAGGTGGATGACCGGGGCTTCAACCTGGCGCCGTTCGATTTCCCGGCGCCGGCGGTCTGATACACCGCACTGCCTGTTCGCGGCCACTGACCGCTCCTACAGGTAGATCGCGGTGCCTCCGTAGGAGCGGTCAGTGGCCGCGAACAGGCGCCACGGTTTTCAATGCCCACCACCGGCAGCCGGCCCGGCCTTGGCGGTGAACGGTGGCTTGGCCAGCCAGACCAACAGCACCAGCCCGGCGAAGATCCATCCCATCAGGGTGAAATAGTCCACCGTACTCAACATGTAGGCCTGGCTGTTGACCATCTGCTCCATCCGCGCATACGCCTGAGGCGTGTTGCCGCCCATTTGCTCCAGCGCATGGCGGGTCACCGGATCGTAGGTGCTGATGCTCTCGGTCAGGTAGGCATGATGCTGATCGGCGCGGCGAATCCAGATCCAGGTCGTCAACGATGCGGCGAAACTGCCCCCCAGCGTACGCAGGAACGTCGCCAGGCCCGACCCGTCGGCAATCTGCTGCGGTGGCAGGTCCGACAGCAGAATGCTCAAGGTGGGCATGAAGAACAGCGCCACGCCGGCGCCCATGAACAGCTGCACCAGTGCCACATGCTGGAAGTCCACCTGGCTGTTGAAACCGGCACGCATGAAGCAACTGGTACCGATAGCCACGAACGCGAGGCCCGCGAGCAGACGCAAATCGAACTTGTGTGCGTACTTGCCGACAAAGGGCGACATCAGCACCGGCAGGATACCGATAGGTGCCACCGCCAGGCCCGCCCAGGTGGCGGTGTAGCCCATCTGGGTCTGCAGCCACTGCGGCAGGATCAGGTTGATGCCGAAAAACCCGGCATAGCCGAACACCAACACCAAGGTACCGATGCGGAAGTTGCGGAACGCGAACAGTCGCAGGTTCACCACTGGATGCTCATCGGTCAGCTCCCAGATGACGAACGCCGTCAAGGCTACGGCCGATATGACCGAGCCGACGATGATGAACCCGGACTCGAACCAGTCCAGATCGTTGCCCTTGTCCAGCACCACCTGCAATGCACCGACGCCGATGATCAACGTGATCAGGCCGACATAGTCCATGGGCTGCCTGCTCAGGTGCACCGGCCGCTTGGCCATCTGCTGACGCACCACAGCACAGGCGAACAAGCCGATGGGAATATTGATGAAGAAGATCCACGGCCAGCTGTAGCTGTCGGTGATCCAGCCACCCAGGATCGGCCCGGCGATCGGCGCCACCACCGTTACCATCGCCAACAGCGCCAGGGCCATGCCGCGCTTGGCCGGTGGATACACGGCGATCAGCAGGGTTTGCGTCATCGGGTACAACGGCCCTGCCACCAGCCCCTGCACCACGCGAAAGCCGACCAGCTCGGGCATCGAGGTGGAAATACCGCACAGGAACGAGGCCAGCACGAACAGCATCGTGGCCCAGAGAAACAGCTTCACTTCACCGAAGCGTCGACTCAGCCAGCCGGTCAGTGGCAAGGCGATGGCGTTGCTCACCGCAAACGAAGTGATGACCCAGGTGCCCTGCTCGGAGCTGACCCCCAGGTTGCCGGAAATGGTCGGCAGAGCGACGTTGGCGATGGTGGTGTCGAGCACCTGCATGAAGGTCGCCAGCGACAGGCCGATGGTGCAGAGCAACAGGCTTGGCGGCGTGAACGAGGCTTTGGAATCCATGATCCACCCTTTGCAATGCGATGCCGCGCCCGCCCTTCAGGGCCCGGCGCAGGCGAATCAGCGCGTGGCCGTGGTACCGGGCGCTGCGCTGTTGTCGTGGATCAACTGGGCGATCATGGCGTCCGCCTCACCCAACTGCTTGTCGTAGACATTGGTGGTGAAGGACGCCTGCTGCGGGGGTTGCTGGGCCAATACCGGCCCGCTCTGGTCGTGCAGGTTCACATCGACCACCGTCGACAGGCCGATGCGCAGCGGGTGCTCGCGCAACTGCGCGGGGTTGATGTGCACCCGCACCGGCACCCGTTGCACGATCTTGATCCAGTTGCCCGTAGCGTTCTGCGCCGGCAGCAGGGCGAACGCACTGCCGGTACCGGCGCCCAGGCTGTCGATGGTGCCGCTGTACTTCACCTCGTCGCCGTACAGGTCACTGGTGATGTCCACCGGCTGGCCGATGCGCATGTGGCGCAGCTGGGTTTCCTTGAAGTTGGCGTCGATCCACAGCTGGTCGAGCGGGATCACCGCCATGGTCGCGGTGCCCGGCTCGATGCGCTGCCCCAATTGCACGGTGCGCTTGGCCACATAGCCGGTCACCGGGGCGATCAAGGTGGTGCGGGCATGGGCCAGATAGGCCTGGCGCAACTGCGCTGCCGCGGCACGTACGTCGGGATGATTGGACACCTGCGTGGCATCCACCAGCGCGGTCGAAGTTGCCAGTTGCTGCTGGGTGTTGCTCAAGGCGCTTTGCGCGGAAATCAGATCGTCATGGGCGTGGGACAGCTCTTCCTGCGAGATCGCCCCGTCGGACGCCAGGTTCTTGCGTCGGCCATAGTTGTCCTGCGCGCGTTGCACTTCTGCCTTGCGTGCAGCGACCTGGGCTTTCATGCCGTCAACGTTGCTGTACAAGCCACGCACCTGGCGTACCGCCTTGGCCAGGTTGGCCTGGGCGTTCTGCAGGTCGATCTGCGAATCGTTCGGGTCGAACTGCACCAGCGGCTGGCCCTCGTGGACCAGGTCGCCGTCGTCGGCGCCGATGCTGATCACCGTGCCCGTGGTCAACGGGGTGATTTCCACCACGTTGCCATTCACGTAGGCATCATCGGTGCTTTCGCTCCAGCGCCCGTACAGGGTGTACCAGGCCCAGACGCCCAGACCGCCGAGCACCACCAGGGCGAGCAGGATGAACAGCCAGAGCTTGCGCTTGCGACGGTTGCCCGGCGCCTTGTCGTCGGCCGACGGCGCTGCGGGCGGTTGCTGGGTGGCATTGGAATCAGTGGCAGTGGCATTGGCCATGGCAGTTCACCTGAAAGGGTTCGGTCGGTGTTGCATCGAGCAGGTCGGTCCGGGGTCTCACGGCGGCGGGTTCACCCAGCGGCGGTACCCAGCGCCAACAGGGGGTCCCCGGAAGCCTGCAGCAGCTTCGTGAGAATCCGTTCCAATTCGACGATTTCTTCGCGTTCGAGCATGCCCACCAGCTCGTTCATGGCATTGGCACCGATGACCGGCAAGCGTGCCGCCAGTGCCTGCCCCTCTTCGGTCAGCACCAGCTGCACCTGGCGTCGATCGGCGGCGCTGCGCTGGCGCCTGATCAGCTGCTTGTGTTCCAGGCGGTCGAGCATGCGTGTCATCGAACCGCTGTCCAGCGACAGGTAGCGGGACATTTCCGCCGGTGTGTCGATACCGAACCGCGCATTGATGATCAGCACCTTGAATTGCGCCGCGGTCACCCCGTAAGGCACCAGGTGCGCGTCCAGCAAACGGTCCTTCAACGCCGATCCACGGCCCAGCAGCAGGCCCAGATTGCAGGTATGGAAGGTCTCGGGAGTGTAGTGATTCATGGGCTGGCAAGCTGTCCCGACAGTGTGAACACATCTTCGAAACATAATGTTACTGCTTAGGCAGACAATGTCAAGGCAATGGTTAGCTTGCTAACAGATAGATCTGTCGGTCGCTTTCACCGGAAAAATTCACCCGATCCAGATCGTGGCTGGTCAAAGCACGTAACGCTTGGGGCATAATGCTGGCGTTTCACCCGTAGTGGGGGTCTTCATTTCCTTATATGGCCCTCGTTTTCGTCACCCCTCGCCTGCAGGGTTTTCACGCACATGATCAAATCTCTTCGTCCAATACTGCTCGCCGGCCTGATGTTGCCACTGGCATTTCCCATCGCTGCCGCCCCCCTGAACACCACCCTGCCGCCCAAGGTTCAGCAAGCCATCAAGGCCAGCAAGCTGCAGAACGATGCACTGTCACTGGTCATGCTGCCGCTCAACGGCCCCGGCAGCCCGACCGTGTTCAACGCCGACGTGTCAGTCAACCCGGCCTCGACCATGAAGCTGGTCACCACCTATGCAGCACTCGAGTTGCTGGGGCCGACCTACCAGTGGAAGACCGAATTCTTTACCGACGGCACCCTGAGCAACGGCGTGCTCAACGGCAACCTCTACCTCAAGGGCGGCGGCGACCCCAAGCTGAACATGGAAAAGCTCTGGCTGCTCATGCGCGACCTGCGCGCCAACGGCGTGCGCCAGGTGACGGGTGACCTGGTGCTGGACCGCAGCCATTTCGTGCAGCCGCAACTGCCAGCGTTCAACGACGACGGCGGCGACGAAAACGCACCGTTCCTGGTGCGTCCGGATTCGCTGCTGGTCAACCTCAAGGCGCTGCGCTTCGTCACCCGCAACGACACCGGCAAGGTGCTGGTGTCGGTTGAACCGCCGATCGCGACCATCCGCATCGACAACCAGGTCAAGGCCCTGCCCGGCACCAAGTGCACGGGCGACGTGCGCTACAACCCGATCACCCAGGCCGACGGCATGACCGTGGTGGTCAGCGGCCAGTTGGCCGAGGGCTGCAGTTCGCAAACCTACCTGTCGCTGCTCGACCACCAGAGCTATGCAGCCGGCGCGGTGCGGGCCATCTGGAACGAACTGGGCGGCAGCATCCAGGGCGGCGACCGTCTAGGGGCCGTGCCGAAGAGCGCGCGAGTACTGGCGCGGGCGTTTTCGCCGGATCTGGTGGAAATCATTCGCGACATCAACAAGTACAGCAACAACACCATGGCTCAGCAGCTGTTCCTCAGCTTGGGCGAGCGCTATCGCAACGAGGCCGACGGCGACGATGCCAAGGCCGCACAGCGGGTGATTCGTGGGTGGCTGGCGAAAAAGGGCATCACCGCATCGCATCTGGTGATGGAGAACGGCTCGGGGCTGTCGCGTGACGAGCGCGTCAGCGCGCGGGAGATGGCCACCTTGCTGCAGGCGGCCTGGAAAAGTCCGTACGCTGCCGAGTTCATGGCGTCGATGCCGATCGTCGGCATGGACGGCACCATGCGCAAGCGCCTCAAGCGCACGGCCCTGCAAGGTGAAGGCCACATCAAGACCGGCACCCTGAACACCGTTCGCGCCATCGCCGGCTACAGCCGCGACAGCAATGGCAACACCTGGGCGGTGGTCGCCATTCTCAACGACCCACGCCCGTGGGGCGCCTCGTCGGTGCTGGATCAGGCACTGCTGGATCTGTATTCGCAGCCAAAAGCCGCGTCTACTTCGCCCAACATCCAGTAATCCACCCAAACCCTCTGGAAGGGAGGCGCGCTGCTTGCAAAGGCAGCGCCCTCTCTCGGTGAATCACCGCGCCTGAATCTTCCAGGCCCTGTGGATCTTGCCGTTGCGCGCGAAATCCTGATCCACTGTCTGCGCCGTGATGTCCTCGACCGCATAGCGCTCGGCCAAATTGGCGTCCAGCTGGAACTTGCGGAAGTTGTTGGAGAAATACACCACGCCCCCCGGTGCCAACCTTGCGACCGCCAGGTCCAGCAGCTCGACGTGGTCGCGCTGCACATCGAACACCCCTTCCATGCGCTTGGAATTGGAGAAGGTCGGTGGGTCGATGAAAATCATGTCGTATTCGTCACGACTGGCCTGTAGCCAAGCCATCACATCGCCCTGCTCCAGGCGGTTCTTGTCCGAGAAACCATTGAGCGACAGGTTGCGCCGCGCCCAATCCAGATAGGTCTTGGACAGGTCGACGCTGGTCGTGCTGCGCGCACCGCCCTTGGCCGCATGCACGCTCGCCGTGGCGGTGTAGCAGAACAGGTTGAGGAAACGCTTGCCCGCTGCCTCTTTCTGAATGCGCAGGCGCATTGGCCGATGATCGAGAAACAGCCCGGTATCCAGGTAGTCCGTCAGGTTCACCAACAACTGCACGCCGCCCTCCTGCACCTGGGTGAACTGGCCCTGAGCGCTCTGGCGCTCGTATTGGCGCGTCCCGCTCTGGCGCTCGCGGCGCTTGATGATGACCCGGCTCTTGTCGATGTTCAGTGCCTGCGGAATCGCCGCCAGGGCGTCGTACAGGCGTGCCGAAGCCTTCTCAGGGTCGATCGACTTGGGCGCGGCGTATTCCTGCACGTGCACCCAATCGTGGTACAGATCGATGGCCATGGCATATTCAGGCATGTCCGCATCGTACACACGGTAGCAATCGATACCCTCGCGTCGCGCCCATTTGCCCAGGGTCTTGAGGTTCTTCTGCAGCCGGTTGGCGAACATCTGCCCGCCTTCGCTCAGCCGCGCCTGCTCCACCACCGGCGCGGGCGTCGGCGCCGGCTTGACCGGATTGCCGTTCTTGTTCACCCGTGCATACGGATCGGCCAGCGCTGGCGCAGTATCCACCTGCTCGGCTTGCTCACGCGCGGCCTGGCGCTGCTCGGGCGTACGTCGCTCACCGGTGACGAACTGGTCTGGCAGCACCTTGATCAATAGCAACTTGCACGGCAACGGGCCGTTCCAGAACGAATACTGCTTGTGGCTGCGGATACCCATGCGCTTGCCCAGGTCGGGGGCACCGGTGAACACCGCCGCTTCCCAGTTCAGGCAGGCCTGGCGCAGGCGTTCGCCCAGGTTCTGGTACAGGTACAGCAAGCTGGCCTCATCGCCCAGCCGCTCGCCGTACGGCGGGTTACAGATGACCAGGCCTTTCTGGTTGTGATCGGGGCGCGGCTCGAACGTCGCCACCTCGCCCTGGTAGATCTTGATCCAGTCGCTGAGGCCGGCGCGTTCCACGTTGTTGCGGCCTGGCTGGATCAACCGCGGGTCGGCTTCGTAGCCGCGAATCCACGAGGCTGGCTTGGCCAACCCGGCTTCGGCCCTTGCCAGCGCCTCGTCGTGCAGCTTTCGCCAGGTGGCGGGAACATGACCGAGCCAGGCGCTGAAGCCCCAGCGCGTGCGCTTGAGGTTGGGTGCGATGTCGGCGGCAATCATGGCCGCCTCTACCAGAAAAGTCCCCACACCACACATCGGGTCGGCCAGTGCGCCGCCCTCGGCAGCGATGCGCGGCCAGCCCGCACGAATCAGAATGGCGGCTGCAAGGTTTTCCTTGAGCGGCGCAGCGCCTTGCTGCAGGCGGTAGCCACGCTGGTGCAGGCTGTGTCCGGACAGATCGAGCGAGAGAATCGCCTCGCCGCGGTCCAGGCGCAGATGCACGCGCAGGTCCGGGTTGAGCTTGTCGACGCTGGGACGCTCGCCGCTGGGCGTGCGCAGCTTGTCGACAATGGCATCCTTGACCTTCAGCGCACCGAAGTGAGTGTTGTCGATGCCCGAACCATGCCCGCTGAACTCCACGGCCAGGGTGCCGTCGGGCAGCAGGTGGTCCTGCCACTCGACATCCAGAACGCCGTGATAGAGGTCTTCGGCATCTTTCATGGCAAAGCGCTTGAGCACCAGCAGCACGCGGTTGCCCAGCCGCGACCACAGGCACAGCCGGTAGGCGGTTTCCATGTCGGCCATGCCGCGCACTGCGGAGGTGTGCTCGCGGGTTTCTTCCAGGCCCAGGGCGGTGGCTTCTTCGGCAAGCAAGCCTTCGAGGCCCTTGGGGCATGTGAGAAACAGTTCAAAACGGTCCGACATGGTACTTCCTGGCCCATTTGGGCATTGATGAGACGGCAAGCGCATTGCCGTCTCGAGATTCAACCAGGCGCCTTACGCAATGGAGCGCCCGAGCGACACCACCGTGGTGTCAATCCACCCCACCTGCCGCCTTGATAAGCGAGAAGCCGAGGCAGAACCTGATTCTGCTGAAAAAGGCATCGCCTGCGCGACCCTTCGTCGATTTTTCACGTCTCTGGAATCGAGATGATTCGCAATGGCATATTGACCTCATTGCATACTGCAAGCCTTGTCTTGGACGGGCTAGCAGTCGAGTGAAGCTTGAAGTACCTGCTTACTTATTGCCCATACCGCGAAATAGTTACGTGCTTATGACAAAACGATCATTCACATCGCGCAGTTCAACGTTTAGAAATCACCTCAGGTCGTCGCCGCAATGGCGAAGACATCACTGCTCGCCACGCCGGCAGCGAGCGCGATACCGGCAGATCATCTGCCTGGCCTCACACGAGGCCAACGGGACATTACAGTCAATAGACAGAGGGCAACACCCTATGAGAAGACTTAAGCGTGATCCGTTGGAACGAGCATTTCTACGCGGATACCAGTATGGCATCCATGGCAAATCCCGCGAGCTTTGCCCTTTTACTCTACCGTCGGTACGCCAAGCCTGGATCAACGGCTGGCGCGAAGGACGCGGCGACAACTGGGACGGTATGACCGGCACTGCGGGGATCCATAGGCTCAACGAACTTCACGCCGTCGGCTGACACTCTTTTTCCTTTTCACCATGCACGCCCAACTAGGGCGGCGGGCTAGCGCCCAGGGGCCTCTGCGAGGCCCCTATCGCGCCTTGAATCATTGCCTGGCGCGCAGCGCCGCGATGGCGTCCACCGACTCGCGGATCAGTGCAGGCCCCTTGTAGATGAAGCCCGAATAAATCTGCACCAGACTGGCACCCGCGGCAATTTTTTCGGCCGCATGCCCACCCTCGGTGATCCCGCCTGCTGCAATGATCGGCAATCTGCCGTTCAAGGTCTGCGACAGCACCTTGACGATGTGAGTGCTTTGCTCCCGCACCGGCGCTCCCGACAACCCACCGGCTTCGTCTGCGTGAACCAGCCCCTCGACACCGACCCGGCTGAGGGTGGTATTGGTGGCGATCACTGCGTCCATACCAGCGTCGACCAGTGCCTGTGCCACCAGTGCGGTTTCTTCATCGCTCATGTCCGGAGCGATCTTGATCGCCAGTGGCACATGCCGTCCGCTTTGCCCGGCCAGCACCACGCGCCGTGCTGCCAGCGTGTCTAGCAACTGCTTGAGCGAGTCACCGAACTGCAGGCTGCGCAGGCCGGCGGTATTGGGCGAGCTGATGTTGACGGTGATGTAGCTGGCGTGGTCGTAGACCTTGTCCAGACAGATCAGGTAGTCGTCCACGGCGCGCTCGACCGGGGTGGTGAGGTTCTTGCCGATATTGATACCCAGCACGCCCCGATACTTGGCCGCCTTGACGCGCTCGACCAGGTTGTCGACACCCAGGTTGTTGAAGCCCATGCGGTTGATGATTGCGCAGGCTTCAGGCAGGCGAAACAAACGGGGCTTTGGATTGCCCGGCTGTGGACGTGGCGTCACCGTGCCGATTTCCACCGAGCCGAAACCCAGCTGGGAGAAGCCGTCGATGGCCGCACCGTTCTTGTCCAGACCCGCTGCCAGCCCCACCGGATTGTCGAACTGCAGACCCATGACCGTGACCGGCAGGCGCGCCGGCGGCTTGGCGAGCAGGCCGTTGAGGCCCAGGCGGCCACCGGCGCCGATAAGGTCCAGCGACAAGTCATGGGAGGTTTCAGCGGACAATTTGAACAGCAGCTGGCGGGCCAGATTGTACATAGGCGGGCTTGGCTCCGAGGAAGCGATAGAGGGGTGCGATTGTGCCAGATCCGCGGCCGGTTAGGTATGGTGGCGGGGGGCACAGGCCAAATCGCAGGCAAAGAAAAGCCCGGCATGAGCCGGGCTTTTCGTTGAAGCGGTAGCTAATTACTTAGCTTGAGCTTCTACTTCAGCTTCTACGCGACGGTTTACAGCGCGGCCAGCGTCGGTGGCGTTGTCAGCCACTGGGCGGGTTTCGCCGTAGCCAACCGAGTTTACGCGGTTGGATTCAACACCGTACTGACCGGTCAGCACTTGCTTGACAGCAGCAGCGCGACGCTCGGACAGCTTCTGGTTGTAGGCATCAGGACCGACGGAGTCAGTGTGACCTTCAACAGTGGTGGTGGTCTGTGGGTACTGCTTCATGAAGTCAGCCAGGTTCTTGATATCGCCATAGCTGTTGGTCTTCACGACCGACTTGTCGAAGTCGAACTTGACGTCCAGCTCAACGCGAACGGTTTCGGCGACGGCTGGGCAGCCATCAGCGTCAACGGTAACGTTGGCAGGGGTGTCAGGGCACTTGTCGACGTTGTCGCAGACGCCGTCGTTGTCGGAGTCAGCGCAGACTTCAGCTACTGGAGCTGGAGCAGCGGCTGGAGCAGGCTTGGAGCCGCCACCGAAGTTCACGCCGATACCGACGCTTGGCGCCCACTCGGTGTCGCCTTGGTCGATGTTGTACTGAGCTTCAACACCGGCACGGGCGTAGAAGTTGTCAGTGAAGTACAGCTTGGCACCGCCGCCCAGGTTGGCGAAGGTGGAACCGTTACGGCCGTTGCGATCGTTCTGACCGATGCTTTGGTCAGAGAAACCAGCCGAAACGTACGGACGCAGCATGTCGCCTGGCTTGTTGAAGTGGTACAGAGCGTCCAGAGCTGTGTTGGAGCCCTTGATGTTCTTGCCGCTGTCGCTGCGAACGTTGTGGACTTCGTCGTAACCCAGACGCAATTCAACGTCGTCGGTCAGGAAGTAACCAACCGAGCCACCGAACAGGTTGCCGTCGTTTTTGAAGTCGCGAGCGCTGTCGTAGTATTCTTTCTTGGCGAAGCCTTCGATTTCAACTGCGCCTTGGCCTTGTGCCAATACGCCGAATGAAGTTGCGGCAACGAGAGAACCAATGGCAAGGCCCAAGGTGTTTTTCAGTTTCATCCGTTAAATCCCCATCTGGTGATTGTTAAGCGCCCCTCATCCGGGGCAGCTTGACGGCAAGTCTAGCAGACCTTGCCGGTAGGTTAGAGACCTTTGCGCCGAACTAAGTTTCGGACAGGTCTGCAAATTTATCGCGGAGCTTATCTAAGGCCCGCTTGTACCGCATTTTGGTGGCGCTCAAGCCCATGTGCATGATGTCGGCGATTTCCTGGAATTCCAGCTCCGCGACGAATCGCAGCACAAGAATCTCCCGGTCTATCGGGTTTACGAACACCAGCCATCGGTCGAGACCACCGCGCTCCTCCGACTTTGGCGCCTTCTCTTCGGATGCCTCCTCGAGCGGATCGAGACTCAGGGCATCCATCAAGCGGCGCTTGCGCCTTTCCTTCCGGTACTGCGTGATGCATTCGTTATAGGTGATGCTGTAAAGCCACGTCTTGAATTTCGACTTACCCTCGAAATTCTTTAGCCCGTACAGCACCTTCAACATCACTTCCTGACAGACATCGTCAGCGTCACGATCGTTCCCTAAATATCTTGCACAGACGTTGAAGAGGGTTCGCTGGTAGCGACGCATCAGCTCTTCATAGGCCCGCGTGACATGGAACAGCTCCTCGTGCGAACGCGCCACCAACTCCTCGTCAGAGAGCTCGCGGGGGTCGTAGCGCACGGGCAGCGTATGTACTTTATTCAAAACAGGTCGGCCCGAAGGTCAGGTCCCCGAAGGTCAGGTCATTGTCCGCCAAGGCATGATCGCTCAGCCTTTTTGCGGCGGCATACATTAGCAAAACGTTGACCTATCGGCTACTCACCCGCTGTTCCAGCAGCTCGCGGTTGGACATCGAAACCAGCTCGCCGTCGTCGGTCATCACTGTCGTCTTGACGGTGCCGATTTCCTCGATCTGCCCTTCGACCCCTCCAACCTGCACCTGCTGGCCCACTTGAAACAGTTCCCGCACGTAGATCCCGGCCAGTATCTGACTGGCGATTTCACGGCTGCCCAACCCCATGGCCAGTGCTGCGGCCAGACCAACGGTAATCAAGGCGATGACGATCACGTGGTTCAGCAGGTCGGTCTTGACCTCCAGCTGGCTGATGGCCACCGAAATGCTGATGATGATCACCAACCACTGCGCCACACGTCCCAGGCCACCTGCGTAATCGAGCCCTACCCCTTCGGCAGCGCCGCGTACCACGCCATTGACCAGTTGCGCCAGCAGTACACCGACCAGCAACACCAAGGCTGCACCGAACACCTTGGGCAGGTACAGCGCCAGCATGTCCAGGGTCGCCGAAACTCGCTGCAGCCCCAGCGACTCGGCGGCCGACACCAGGAAAATCAGCAGCACGAACCAATAGACGATCTTGCCGATAAGGGTCGAGATCGGCACCCTGAGGCCGCCACGGCCCAGCAGTTTGGTCAGGCCGGTCCCCGCCATCAGGCGGTCGAGCCCGAACTTGGCCAGCAGCTTGGACAACAATGTGTCGAGCAGCTTGGCGACCAGGAAGCCCAGCAGTACCACCACCAACGCCCCGAACAGGTTGGGGATGAAATTGGCGACCTTGGTCCACAGGGCGGTCATCGCCGCCACCAGGCTTTGAGTCCAGGGGTCCAGTTCCATTGATCAATCAGCCTTATCCGCAGCGGCGGAATCCGTACGACGAGACACCGGCGCGATATTCGCCGAACCACTGTTCACCGCGATCATGAATGCCTGACCCCAGCGCCCTATCAGGCTGAAGAGATCGCCCGCGCCGACCTGGCGATTGGCAGTCTTGAGCACTCGCCCCAGCGCGGCGCGGTCGTCGCGACCCGGCGCGTGAGCGTTGAGCATGTCTCGCAGGGATTCTTCGAACGGATCAGGCATGCATACCTCGCGAATTTCATTCAAAGACGAGACCCTGCGGCGGTGAGTCACAAAGGTCTCGGCGAGCACAGGGTAAATTCCGTGTCAGACCCAGCGCAAGCGTCGAAACAACAACCATTGGCCCAACGCTACGGCCACCATCAATGCGCAGGCAATGGTGAAACCATAGGGGCTGTCGGAACCGGGAATGCCGCCGACGTTGATGCCCAGTAGACCGGTCAGAAAGCTCATCGGCAGAAAGATCCCGGTGATGATGCCGAAGCGATACATGGTGCGATTCATGCGCTCGCTCTGACGCCGGTCTTCGGCCTCGAGCACCAGCCCCACACGCTCGCGCGCCAGTTCCAGCTCTTCCAGATAACGGGTCAGGCTGTTGTTGAGTTCGTTCCAGTAGTCGGCGTCGTCGTCGACGAACCAGGGCACCTTGTTGCGCGCCAACTGGCCAAAGATATCGCGTTGCGGCGCGAGGAAGCGCCGCAGTCCGGCTGCCCTTCGGCGCAGCTGGAGAATGCTGCCGTGCTCGGGCGTGTACCGTTCGTCGGCGTCGAGTTTGTCTTCCTCCATATCGACGATGTCGGAGAGGTCTTCGACCAGTGCCTGGACCTTTTCGGTCAAGTGCTGAGCCAGGTACAGAATCAACTCCGAAGCGGTTTTCGGGCCCTTGCAGGCGGCGAACTGTTCGAGCAGGTCGTCGGTCGCGCGCAATGGCCGCAGTCGCAGGGAAATGATGCGCTGGGCCTGGGCGAAGATCCGCACCGAGACCATGTCCTCGGGCTCGGCTCCTGGATTGAGATTGACCCCACGCAGGAACAGCAGCAGTTCATCGTCGGGCAACGGGACCAGGCGCGGGCGGGTGTTTTCCTCCAGCAGCAGGTCGCAGCTGAATTCGCTCAGGCCACTATTGCGGCGCAACCAGTCACGGGTCTGGGGATGGCTGCGATCCCAGTGCAGCCACAGGCTCTGGTGAGGTTGCAGCTGCAGCCCGTCGATATCGGTCCGGGCAACCGACCGCGCACCTCCCTTGCCGTCCAGCAACAGGGCATGCACCAGCCCCCATTGCGCATTGTCTTCCTCGTACATCGTGTCCCCGTTACTGATGGAAAGTTGTCATTCGGGCATGCTCAACGCCTCTGGCGAGACGATGATGCCGTTGTTGTCGGCATACAGATAGTGGCCGGGAACGAATGTGACACCGGCGAAGCTGACCTTCACATCGAGATCACCCAGACCCCGTTTGACGGTCGGCATCGGATGGCTGGCCAGGGCCTGCACACCCACATCGGTTTGCGCGAGCATGTCGACGTCACGCACGCACCCATAGATGACCAGGCCTTCCCAACCGTTCTCCGCGGCTTTCTGGGCAAGCATGTCGCCCAGCAGCGCCTTGCGCAGCGAGCCTCCACCGTCGACCACCAGCACCTTGCCGGTGCCATCCAGAGCCACCTGCTCGCGTACTCGCGAGTTGTCTTCGAAGGTCTTGATGGTGACGATCTGGCCGCCGAAAGAGTCGCGGCCACCGAAATTGCTGAACATCGGCTCGAGCACCTCGACGTCGGGGTAGGCATCACACAGGTCGGGGGTCAGATAGTGCATGGCATTGCTCCTGGGGCGAATGGCGGCTGCAAGAGCCAGTAGCCTGCACCGGACGCGGCGCGGCCCTCACAGCCTAGACCATGCTCAGGTCGTCGCCAACGGTGTCGCGCCGGGCAGCAGCGGCCGGTAGGGGTCGCTCAGCCAGGTCCCGACCAGCGGCCAGACCTCGGCCTGGGCTTGCGCGCTGACCAGCATGCGCACGTGGTCGAAGTCGTCGCCGAAGCCCTGGGCACGGCCCAGGTTGACGAACTGATTGTGGCCCCCGCCGAATTGCTCGAACAGCTGCCGACAGTCCCAGCTCGGATCCTGCAGGTCACCGACGGCCGCCACGGCCAGGATGGGCAGCTTCACCTCGCCCAGCCCCTGCCACCAGTCCCGCTCGGCATCGCCGAAGCGGCCGAACAGGCCTTTCCAGCGCATCCATTCGAGGCCAACGCCTACCGGTTCGTCTTCCGGGCCGCGCTTGAGGCGGGCTCCGGAAATGTGCGGATAGCGCTTGAGCAGGCGGCGCGCGGCCCAGTTCAGCGGAGGAATCCGCAACTGCCAGTGACGACGACTGACCTGCGCGCCGAACAAGGCCGCGGACGCAGCCAGATCACCTTGCAGATAGCCGCCACCCAGGGCGGCGGCCAGGGTGATGCCGCCGAGCGAATGCCCGACCCAGTGCGGTGTTTGAGCACTGACCTCGGCAACGAACGCACCGATGACCGGAAGATCGTAGCGGGCGTAGTCGGCCACGGTATTGCTGGCGTAGTGCTGGTTGCGCGGCGACAGCCCGTGGCCGCGCATTTCGGCTATCCACACGTCGAACCCGCGACGTGCCAGCCAAGGCCCCAGGCCTATGCCCTTGGGCGAGTACCAGAAGCGCCGGTTGGAAAAGCTGCCATGCAGGAGGATCACCGGCACCCCGCGCGCACCCGGCTGGTCGGCCAGGCCCAGGCGCGTCAACGCCAGCTCGACACTGGGGTCGGGGCTGTTGGCGGCCTTGATGCGGTAGATGTCTTCGCTGAGGTCGCCGCGACGCTCGGCACTGAGCAGCGCGACGGGAAAAAGGGTACTGCTGCTTTGCATAAGGCACTT
Source organism: Pseudomonas sp. CFBP 13602 (assembly GCF_014842725.1). Classification (NCBI taxonomy): domain Bacteria; kingdom Pseudomonadati; phylum Pseudomonadota; class Gammaproteobacteria; order Pseudomonadales; family Pseudomonadaceae; genus Pseudomonas; species Pseudomonas sp. CFBP 13602. Next base: position 167,924 of record NZ_JACYVT010000002.1, read on the forward strand.
GCGTCTGAATGAATGAGACTGTAACCGGGGCGCAAGCTGCGTTCCCATTGATCTGTGCGTGAAGGGCAGGATCAAGGGCGACGCGGCTTGCGCCGCTGCTACAGGCGACCGGGGTGTTTGAAAGGACACACCGGTCTGGGGTGATACAGGGGACCGGGGTGCCGGAAAGGACACACCGGTCTGGGGTGATACAGGGGACCGGGGTGCCGGAAAGAACACACCGGTCTGGGGTGGGACGGCTTAAACGGCGCTTTCCTTTTCTGCCAGGAAGAACCAGGTTTCCAGGACCGAGTCGGGGTTCAGCGACACGCTTTCGATGCCCTGCTCCATCAGCCATTTGGCCAGGTCAGGGTGATCGGACGGGCCCTGGCCGCAGATGCCGATGTACTTGCCGGCCTTGTTGCAGGCCTGGATGGCATTGGCCAGCAGCTTCTTGACTGCCGGGTTACGCTCGTCGAACAGGTGGGCGATGATCCCCGAGTCGCGGTCCAGGCCGAGGGTGAGCTGGGTGAGGTCGTTGGAACCGATCGAGAAGCCGTCGAAGAACTCCAGGAACTCGTCGGCCAGGATGGCGTTGGACGGCAGCTCGCACATCATGATGATGCGCAGACCGTTGTCGCCGCGGGCCAGGCCATTCTCGGCGAGCAGGTCGATCACCTGCGACGCTTCGCCCAGGGTGCGCACGAACGGCACCATGATCTCGACGTTGGTCAGGCCCATTTCGTTGCGCACCCGCTTCATCGCCCGGCATTCGAGTTCGAAGCAGTCGCGGAACGACTCGCTGATGTAGCGCGACGCCCCGCGGAAGCCCAGCATCGGGTTCTCTTCTTCCGGCTCGTAGAGCTTGCCGCCGATCAGGTTGGCGTATTCGTTGGACTTGAAGTCGGACAGCCGGACGATGACTTTTTTCGGCCAGAAGGCCGCAGCCAGGGTGCTGATGCCCTCGACCAGCTTGTCGACGTAGAAATTCACCGGGTCGCTGTAGCCGGCCACACGCTTGTCGACGCTGTCCTTGATTTCCGGGGTCAGGGTGTCGTAGTTGAGCAGCGCCTTGGGGTGCACGCCGATCATCCGGTTGATGATGAACTCCAGGCGCGCCAGGCCGACACCGGCATTGGGCAACTGGGCGAAATCGAAGGCGCGATCCGGGTTGCCGACGTTCATCATGATCTTGAATGGCAGCTCGGGCATGGCGTCGACCGAATTCTGCTTGATGTCGAAGCCCAGTTCGCCCTCGAAGATGTAGCCGGTGTCGCCCTCGGCGCAGGACACCGTCACGCCCTGGCCGTCCTGGAGCAGTTGCGTGGCGTTGCCGCAGCCCACCACTGCCGGAATGCCCAGCTCGCGGGCGATGATCGCGGCGTGGCAGGTTCGCCCGCCGCGATTGGTGACGATGGCACTGGCGCGTTTCATCACCGGTTCCCAGTCCGGGTCGGTCATATCCGAAACCAGCACGTCACCGGCCTGGACCTTGTCCATCTCGGAGACGTCGTGAATGATGCGGACCTTGCCGGCGCCGATGCGCTGGCCGATAGCGCGGCCCTCGACCAGCACGGTGCCCTTTTCCTTGAGCAGGTAGCGTTCCATCACGTTGGCGCTGGAGCGGCTCTTCACTGTCTCCGGGCGCGCCTGGACGATGTACAGCTGGCCGTCGTCGCCGTCCTGGGCCCACTCGATGTCCATCGGCCGGCCGTAGTGCTTCTCGATGATCATCGCCTGCTTGGCCAGCTCGCTGACCTGCGCATCGGTCAGGCAGAAACGCGCACGTTCGGCCTTGTCGACGTCCACCACCTTGACCGAGCGTCCGGCGCGCGCTTCGTCGCCGTAGACCATCTTGATCGCCTTGCTGCCCAGGTTGCGCCGCAGGATCGCCGGACGACCGGCCTCCAGGGTGTGCTTGTGCACATAGAATTCGTCAGGGTTCACCGCGCCTTGCACCACGGTCTCGCCCAGGCCGTAGGCGCCGGTGATGAACACCACGTCACGGAACCCGGACTCGGTGTCCAAAGTGAACATCACCCCGGCAGTGCCGGTTTCCGAGCGCACCATGCGCTGCACGCCGGCCGACAGGGCAACCAGCTTGTGATCGAAGCCCTGGTGAACGCGGTAGGCAATGGCGCGGTCGTTGAACAATGAAGCGAAGACTTCCTTGGCCGCGCGAATGACGTTCTCGACACCGCGGATATTGAGGAAGGTTTCCTGCTGGCCGGCAAAGGAGGCATCGGGCAGGTCTTCGGCGGTGGCCGAGGAACGCACGGCAACGGCGATGTCCGGGTTGCCCTTGGACAGCTCGGCGAAGGCGATGCGGATCTCTTCGTTGAGACGCTCGGGGAACTCGGCCTCCATGACCCACTGGCGGATCTGCGCGCCGGTGCGAGCCAGGGCATTGACGTCGTCCACGTCGAGCGCATCGAGCGCCGCGTGGATCTGCTCGTTGAGCCCGCTCAGGTCGAGGAAGTCGCGATAGGCCTGGGCGGTGGTGGCAAAGCCGCCAGGCACCGACACGCCGGCACCAGCCAGATTGCTGATCATCTCGCCCAGGGACGCATTCTTGCCCCCCACGTGTTCCACATCATTGTTGCCAAGCTTATCGAGGGAAACTACGTACTCTACCAAGGTGATCTCTCCACTGACTGGGTTGGAAAAGCTCGGGATGCCCGGCGCGAATCGTCGCACGCGGGGGGCTGTGGCCGCAGCCTCGGAAATGAACGAGAATGCCTGGCAATGCTGGCCGTCAATCGGGCCTATCATATCCAAGAATCGTCAGTTGCCTAAGGGCCGGGGCGCACAATGAAACGATCTGCATTCTTCATCTCCGACGGTACCGGCATTACCGCCGAAACGCTGGGGCAAAGTCTACTGGCGCAGTTCGAAAACATTACCTTCAGCAAGTTCACGCGGCCCTATATCGACAGCGTGGACAAGGCTCGGGCCATGGTACAGCAAATCAATAACTGCGCCGAAAAGGACGGTGTGCGACCGATCATCTTCGACACCATCGTCAATCAGGACATCCGCGAGATCCTCGCCACCTCCAACGGCTTCATGATCGACATCTTCTCGACCTTCCTCGCCCCGCTGGAAATGGAGCTCAGCGCACATTCCTCGTACTCGGTGGGCAAGTCCCACTCCATTGCGCACAATGCCAACTACATGGAACGCATCGAAGCGGTCAACTTCGCGCTGGACAACGACGACGGCGCCAGAACCCACTACTACGACAAGGCCGACCTGATCCTGGTGGGCGTGTCGCGCTGTGGCAAGACCCCGACCTGCCTGTACATGGCCATGCAATTCGGCATCCGCGCCGCCAACTACCCGCTGACCGAAGACGACATGGAGCGCCTGCAGTTGCCACCCGCGCTCAGGGCCCACCAGCACAAGCTGTTCGGCCTGACCATCGACCCCGATCGACTCACCGCGATCCGCCACGAACGCAAGCCCAACAGCCGTTACGCCAGCTTCGCCCAGTGCGAGTTCGAGGTGCGCGAGGTGGAAGGCCTGTTTCGCCGCGAGAACATTCCGAACATCGACTCGACCCATTTTTCGGTGGAAGAAATCTCCGCCAAGATCCTCGTCGAGAAAGGCGTCGAACGGCGCTTCAAATAGGCGCCTGCACCCGTGGCGCCCACCCCTGACGAGCGGTCGACCCTCGAACTTCACGGTCGTTTCGCACTCCAAGGCCTCGCCCGACTGTGCCTGCGCTGGCGGCACGAAAGCACCGTGCTAGAATGCGGTGCTCTCTTCCTGTTACCCGCGAAACGTTTTTGCGGTGCCCGATTCGGTATTCATAATTTCAATTCATGACTCTCAAACCCCTCTCCCGCCTGTTCAGCCTTTTATTCATTCCGTTCATTCCGGGCCTGGGCCTGGCTGCCGAAAAGACCACCTACGGCTTGAACGAGTACGCACAGTTGACCGACATCAACCTGCGGGTCGCAGCCAAACTCGATACGGGCGCATTGACCGCCTCGCTCAGTGCCCGTGACATCAAGCGTTTCAAGCGCAATGGCCAACCCTGGGTGCGCTTCTACCTGGCGATCGACAATGCCCATTCCCACCCCATCGAGCGGCCGCTGGTGCGCGTGAGCTCCATCAAGCGACGCGCCGACGATTGTGAATGCAGTGCCCGCGAACGCAAGACCCACACCCAGCGGCCGGTGATCGAACTCGACGTGTGCATGGGCCATACCCAGCGCCGCATCGAAGTCAACCTCACCGACCGCACCGCATTCGACTACCCGCTGCTGATCGGCTCCGATGCGCTCACCCGCTTCGATGCGCTGGTCGACCCCAGCCGCAAACACGCTGCCGGCAAACCCGCCTGCGCCACTGTCGCCACCATCGCAGAGTAATTTCAATGCGCGCTCTAACCCTGCACTTGAAGATCCTGATCACCGCGCTGGTGGGGCTGGGCATCGCCATCACCGCCTATCAGATCCTCGTACTCGGCATCCCGGTGACCGAAGACGAAACCGACGATCTGTGGAACATCGACGCCAAGGTCGAATTCGTCGCCAGCGCCAAGGACCCGGTGAAGGTGCAGATGTTCGTGCCGCCACTGAGTCGTGACTATGTGAGCCTCAACGAGAGCTTCATCTCCAACAACTACGGGGTCAGCGTCAATCGTCTGGACGGCAACCGCAAGGTGACCTGGTCGGCCCGGCGCGCTTCGGGCAACCAGACGCTGTACTACCGCCTGGTGCTGACCAAGCGCTACAGCGGCGAAAAAATCAAGGTCAAGGGGCCGATCTTCCGCGACAGCCTGGCCGTGGAAGGCCCGGAAAAGATCGCCGCCGAAGCATTGCTGGCGCCCATCCGCCAGCATTCGGCCGATGTCGAAACCTTCGTCGGCGAAACCATCAAGCGGGTCAACAATCTGGCCGACGACAACGTCAAGCTGCTGCTGGCCGGCGACACCTCGACCTTGCACAAGGCACGCATCATCGACCTGCTGCTGTCCATCGCCCACGTGCCGATGGAAAAGGTCCATACCGTGCGCCTGCTCGCCGACCAGGCGCAGACACCGGAACTGTGGCTGCGCAGCTTCAACGGCAACGACTGGCTGTACTTCAATCCCGATACCGGCGAACAGGGCCTGCCCGAGGATCGCCTGCTGTGGTGGACGGGTGACGAAAACCTGGTGAGCGTCGAGGGTGGCCGCAAGGCAACCGTCACCTTCACCATGAACAACAGCGAGATGAACGCCATTCGCCTGGCCAAGCTGACCGACGAGAACACCGACGCCGACTTCCTCGAGTACAGCCTGTACGGCCTGCCGCTGCAGACCCAGCAGACCTTCATGATCATGGTGATGATCCCGATCGGCGTGCTGGTGATTCTGATCCTGCGCAACCTGATCGGCATCCAGACGCTGGGCACCTTCACTCCAGTGTTGATCGCCCTGGCGTTCCGCGAAACCCAGCTGGGCTTCGGCATCATCCTGTTCACGGTGATCACCGCGCTGGGGCTGTCGCTGCGCTCCTACCTGGAACACCTGAAGCTGCAGATGCTGCCCAGGCTGTCCGTGGTGCTCACTTTCGTCGTGGTGCTGATTGCCGCGATCAGCCTGTTCAGCCACAAGCTGGGCCTGGAGCGCGGGCTGTCGGTGGCGCTGTTCCCGATGGTGATCCTGACCATGACCATCGAGCGCCTGTCGATCACCTGGGAAGAACGCGGCAGCGGGCATGCCTTGAAGGTCGCGGTGGGCACGCTGTTCGCCGCCTCCCTGGCGCATATCCTGATGAGCGTGCCGGAGCTGGTGTACTTCGTGTTCACCTTCCCGGCGATCCTGCTGATCCTGGTGGGCTTCATGCTCGCCATGGGCCGCTACCGCGGCTACCGGCTGACCGAACTGGTGCGTTTCAAGGCCTTTCTCAAGCAGGCCGACTCCTGATGTTCGGCCTGTGGAAAACCTGGAAAGCGCTGGAGGCCCGCGGCATCATGGGCATCAACCGGCGTAACGCCGACTATGTGCTCAAGTACAACCGGCGCAGCCTGTACCCCATCGTCGACGACAAGATCATCACCAAGGAGCGCGCCATTGCGGCGGGTATCCATGTGCCCGAGATGTTCGGAGTGATCTCCACGGAAAAACAGATCGATCGCCTCGACGAGATCATCGGCGGGCGCAGTGACTTTGTGGTCAAGCCGGCCCAGGGCGCTGGCGGTGACGGCATCCTGGTGGTCGCCGACCGCTTCGAGGAGCGCTTTCGCACCGTGTCGGGCAAGATCATCAGCCGCGAAGACATCGAGCACCAGATTTCCAGCATCCTCACCGGCCTCTATTCGCTGGGCGGGCACCGTGACCGCGCGCTGATCGAATACCGGGTGATCCCCGACCAGATCTTCAAGAGCATCAGCTATGAAGGCGTACCGGACATCCGCATCATCGTGCTGATGGGCTACCCGGTAATGGCCATGTTGCGCTTGCCGACCCGGCAGTCGGGCGGCAAGGCCAACCTGCACCAGGGCGCCATCGGCGTCGGCGTCGACCTGGCCACGGGCGTGACCTTGCGCGGCACCTGGCTGAACAACATCATCAGCAAGCACCCTGACACCACCAACGCCGTGGACGGTGTGCAGTTGCCCAACTGGGACGGCTTCATGCGCCTGGCCGCCGGCTGCTTCGAATTGTGCGGGCTGGGCTACATCGGCGTCGACATGGTCCTGGACCAGGAGAAAGGCCCGCTGATCCTGGAGCTCAACGCCCGCCCCGGGCTGAACATCCAGATTGCCAACGACTGCGGCCTGACCCTGCGCACCCAGGCCGTGGAAAAACACCTGGAAGCGCTGGCGGCCGAAGGCCTCGTGGAAACCGTCGAAGAGCGCACGCGCTTCGTCCAGGCACTGTTCGGTCATGTGCCCGCAGCAGTGACCTGAGCGCGGACGCCACGCCACCCGCACACGCGGCGCCCGGCTGCATTACAATCCCAGCCCCGCTACTGGCCACCGACCTATCATGCCAACCTGCTCGCTTCACGCCCTGCCCTACCTGGCCGACCCGGCGCCCTATTTCGCTGCGGTTCGCCACGCGCCTGGCGCGGTGCTGCTCGACAGCGCGCAGCCGATCGCCCAGCGCGGCCGCTTCGACCTGATCAGCGCCTGGCCGTTGCAGACCCTCGGCGTCCAGGCCGGTGAGTCCGGCCAACAGTACCTGCAACGGGCCCGTGTCGCGCTGGCCGAATTGGGCCAGGCGCAATTGCCCGACGGCTGCGAGCTGCCCTTCGCCGGAGGGCTGATCGGCTACCTGAGCTACGATTTCGGCCGCAGGCTGGAGACCCTGCCAGCGCCCAACCACGACGACCTCGACCTGCCGCACGCCAGCCTGGGCCTCTACGCCTGGGCGCTGATCAGCGACCATCGCCGGCAGACCAGCGAATTGATGTTCCATCCCGCGCTGGATGCAGGCGAACGGCAACGCTTGATCGACCTGTTCGCCCAACCGGCCGCGCTCGAAGCCCCGGCCTTCCGGCTGCACGCCTCGATGACACCGGACCGAACCGCGGAGCAGTACCGGCGTGCATTCGAAAAGGTGCAGGCCTACATCCAGGCCGGAGACTGCTATCAGGTCAATCTGACCCAGCGTTTTCGTGCCGCCTGCGCAGGCGACCCGTGGGCCGCTTATCAGGCCGTGCGCGCTGCCTGCTCTACGCCGTTTTCCGGCTACCTGCAGTTGGCTGGCGGCGCAGCCTTGCTGAGCTTTTCGCCAGAGCGTTTCATCAAGGTCACGGCTGGTCATGTCGAAACCCGGCCGATCAAGGGCACCCGCCCGCGCAGCCTCGACCGCGAAGAAGACGCGCGCCAGGGTCGCGAGCTGCTGGCCAGTGCCAAGGACCGCTCGGAGAACCTGATGATCGTCGACCTGCTGCGCAATGACCTGGGCCGAAGCTGCCGGATCGGCTCGGTGCGGGTGCCGCAGCTGTTCGCCCTGGAGAGCTATCCGAACGTTCATCACCTAGTCAGCGCCGTGACCGGTGAGTTGGCCGCGGACAAGGACTGTCTGGACCTGCTCGCCGGCAGTTTTCCCGGTGGCTCGATCACCGGCGCGCCGAAGATCCGCGCCATGCAGATCATCGACGAAGTAGAGCCAACCCAACGCGCCATCTACTGTGGTTCGTTGCTGTACCTGGATGTGCGCGGTGAAATGGACAGCTCCATCGCCATCCGTACCTTGCTGGTCAAGGACGGCCAGGTCTGCTGCTGGGGCGGTGGCGCGATCGTGGCCGACTCGCAGTGGCAGGCCGAATACGAAGAGTCGATCTTCAAGGTGAGCGTGCTGCTGGATACCCTCGCGGGGCTCTGAACCGGGTCATGTCGCCCGGTGTTTTTTTGTTACCATTGCGCCACATAGAGCGCCAAGCGCCACTTTGACCAGGAAGCCGCCTGATGAGCCAACCCTTCGATGTCGCCGACATGGCGACGACCTACGCGACCAAGTCCCCGCAGGACATTCTCAAGCTCGCCTTCGCCCACTTCGGCGACGACCTCTGGATTTCCTTCAGTGGTGCCGAAGACGTGGTGCTGGTGGACATGGCCTGGAAACTGAACAAGAACGTCAAGGTGTTCAGCCTGGACACCGGCCGCCTGCACCCGGAAACCTATCGCTTCATCGAGCGGGTACGCGATCACTACCAGATCACCATTGAACTGGTCTCGCCGGACAACGCGCTGCTGGACCCTTTCGTCAAGCAAAAGGGACTGTTCAGCTTTTATCGCGATGGTCATGGCGAGTGCTGTGGTATCCGCAAGATCGAGCCGCTGCGGCGCAAGCTGTCCACCGTCAGCGCCTGGGCCACCGGCCAGCGGCGCGATCAGAGCCCAGGCACCCGTAGCCAGGTAGCGGCGGTGGAAGTGGACGGCGCGTTTTCGACGGCCGAGCGCACGCTGTACAAGTTCAACCCCTTGGCGCAGATGAGCAGCGAAGAGGTGTGGGGCTACATCCGCATGCTCGAGCTGCCCTTCAATAGCCTGCACGAGCGCGGCTTCATCAGTATCGGCTGCGAGCCCTGCACGCGGCCGGTGCTGCCCAACCAGCACGAGCGCGAGGGGCGCTGGTGGTGGGAGGAAGCCACGCAAAAGGAATGCGGGCTGCACGCGGGCAATCTGATCGCCAAGACCTGAGCCACGCGACGCCGCTCGGGCATGGCATGCCTGGGAACGGCGACGCAATCAATGCTCGGGCAACTCGACACCTTCGAACAAGGCTTCCAGTTCCTGCTTGTTGTGGCACTGGATGGCCTTGGCCATGACCTCGCGGGTGAGGTGCGGCGCGAACTTCTCGATGAAGTCGCACATGAAGCCGCGCAGAAAGGTGCCACGGCGGAAGCCGATGCGGGTCACGCTGGATTCGAACAGGTGATCGGCGTCGAGCACCACCAGGTCGTTGTCGAGCTTGGTATCGACCGCCATCTTGGCCACGATGCCCACACCCAGGCCCAGTCGAACATAGGTCTTGATGACGTCGGCATCGGCGGCGGTGAACACTACCTTCGGCGCCAGGCCACGCCGCGAGAACGCTTCGTCGAGCTTGGAGCGACCGGTGAAACCGAACACGTAGGTGACGATCGGGTACTCGGCCAGCGCCTCGAGCGTCAGCTTCGGCACCTTGGTCAGCGGATGCCCCTGGGGCACCGCAATGCAGCGGTTCCAGCGGTAGCACGGCATCATGATCAGGTCGCCGAACGAGTCCAGCCCTTCGGTGGCAATGGCGAAGTCGACGGTACCGTCGGCGGCCATTTCGGCAATCTGCATCGGCGAGCCCTGATGCATGTGCAGGGCCACATCCGGGTACTGCTTGATGAAGCTGCTGATCACCGTCGGCAATGCATAACGGGCCTGGGTGTGGGTGGTGGCGATGGAGAGCGTGCCCTTCTTCTCGTTGGAGAACTCCTGGGCGATCTGCTTGATGCTTTCCACCTTGCGCAGGATCTCGCCGGCGGTGGTGATGATGCGTTCACCAGCCGGGGTGACGCGGGTCAGGTGTTTGCCACTGCGTGCGAAGACTTCAACACCCAATTCGTCTTCCAGCAGGCGGATCTGCTTGCTGATACCTGGCTGCGAGGTATACAGGCTTTGCGCCGTGGCGGAGACGTTGAGGTCATGATGCGCTACCTCCCAGATGTAGCGCAGTTGCTGAAGCTTCATATGAATCCCTCACACAGGAAAAACCGCCAGTCATCGGCGACGGGTTATAACTATATTAAAGGTTGTAACAATAAATCTAGAACTTTTTATTAAATTTGTAGGAAAAATAACCAACCCAGACTCATCCTCTGGGTCGGCTGCGGTGCTCGGTCAGGGGCACCATGTAGACCGGCACCGGGGACAGCTGCAGCACGCGGGCCGCAGTGCGTCCCAGGGGAACGTCAACCGTGGCACCGTGGCTGTGACTGCCGAATACCAGCAAGTCCACCGCCAGTCGCTGGGCCTGGTCGAGGATGACCTCGGCTGGATCCCCTTGCCTCACGCGCACGGCGCGGATCAAGGCCAGGCCTGGCTCGTCGTCGCCCAGGTCGCTGCGCAGGCTCTGCAGGACCTTCTCCTCGATCCCGGCCATGACGGTATTGAGCCCTTGATTGTGCAGGCGGTCGAGCGTGGACTCGTCCAGGTAACTTTGCAGCACCGATTCGGCGATCAGGCCCATCGGCTCCACGGCATGAATGACATACAGCTGCGCGTTGAAACTGCGCGCCAGGGCTACGGCGTGCTGCATGACGAACGGGGCATATACCCCCAGGTCAGTGGCGTACAGCATGGAGCGGATCATGCGACCTCCGAAGTGGCCAATGCGACAGGCATACTTGAGCGTAGCAGTGCCGCCCGCCGTGCACCGGTCGTCGGCGCATGGCAATGGCACAAATCCGTTGTCTGCATGCGCTCTAACGCGCTAAGGTTCGACTCCCCCGCCGCTCATAATCATGCTGTGCCTCGCCGTGCGGGGTTCGCTGGCGGCCGGCACCCGTGACCTGACGAGTAACACGATGGCTGACCTACCGATCGACGACCTTAACGTCGCTTCCAACGAAACCCTCATCACCCCTGCGCAGCTGAAGCGGGAAATCCCGCTCAGTGCCGCCGCGCACACCACCGTGGCCGCTGGCCGTGAAGTGGTGCGCGATATTCTCGATGGGCGTGACCATCGCCTGTTCGTGGTCATCGGCCCGTGCTCGATCCACGACATCGATGCAGCGCACGAATATGCGCGCCGGCTCAAGGCGCTGGCCGCCGAAGTCTCGGACACCCTGTACCTGGTCATGCGCGTGTATTTCGAAAAACCGCGCACCACGGTGGGCTGGAAAGGCCTGATCAACGATCCTTACCTGGACGACTCGTTCAAGATCCAGGACGGTCTGCACATCGGTCGGAAACTGCTGCTGGATCTGGCCGAAATGGGCCTGCCTACCGCGACCGAGGCGTTGGACCCGATTTCGCCGCAGTACCTGCAGGACCTGATCAGCTGGTCGGCCATCGGCGCGCGCACCACCGAATCGCAAACCCACCGTGAAATGGCTTCGGGCCTGTCCTCGGCAGTGGGCTTCAAGAACGGTACCGACGGCGGCCTGACCGTGGCCATCAACGCGTTGCAGTCGGTGTCCAGTGCGCATCGGTTTCTGGGCATCAACCAGGAAGGTGGCGTATCCATCGTCACCACCAAGGGCAATGCCTACGGCCACGTGGTGCTGCGCGGCGGCAACGGCAAGCCCAACTACGACTCGGTCAGCGTGGCGGTGTGCGAGCAGGCGCTGGAAAAAGCAGGCATCAAGGCCAACATCATGGTCGACTGCAGCCACGCCAACTCCAACAAGGACCCAGCACTGCAACCGCTGGTGATGGAGAACGTGGCCAATCAGATCCTGGAAGGCAACCAGTCGATCATCGGCCTGATGGTGGAAAGCCATTTGAATTGGGGCAGTCAGTCGATTCCCAAGGACTTGGGCGACCTGCAGTACGGCGTATCGGTCACCGACGCGTGCATCGACTGGGCCAGCACTGAAAAGACACTGCGCAGCATGCACGCCAAACTCAAGGATGTGTTGCCCAAGCGTAGCCGCTGAAGCCAAGGGCCGGGTCAATAGCTTCCACTGACCCGGCCTTGCGGCCTGCAGATGCAGCCTGGCTTTCTACAGCTTGGCCGCACGGCGCTGGTGGCGTTCCATGTAGCGCTCGACATAGGAGCACGACGGGATCACCGTGTAGCCATGGCTCTCGGCGTAGTCCAGAGCCTGCTCGGTAAGTGCCGCAGCGATGCCCCGGCCGCGCAAGGCATTGGGTACAAAGGTGCGGTAGATGTCCAGGGTCTGTTTGCCCAGGTCCATGTAGGTGAGGTACGCACGGTGGCCGTCGATATTGATTTCGAACTGGTGACCGGCCTGGTCGTGGTGGATCGAAAGCGCCTCGCTCATCGCGTTTCCTCGCGGGTCTTGGATTTAGACCTCTACCTTACCGCTCTTTGTACAACGAAGAAACAGTTGCGCAGGCCTGTGCTGATTTTGTCATCAAACGCAATCGTGATGCCTGCAACGGCAGCAAACAACATCAGCGTGCAGCCGAGTTGATTGTCTTCGCCGCAACTCATTTTCGACTTCCTGGCCACCCCTCAACTGCGTGCGGCCGAAGACATTTAAACCCTGCCTTAGTTCATGCATCAGGCAATTACGCGATGCACTTGCGCACGCCCCTAGGTTGCGCCCAACCAGCGCTAGACCGTGGTTTGCGGCTTACGTTCCGCACCTCGGGCATGGGTGGATTTTTTTTCATCTCTTGCGCTGCGTCCGTTTACTTACTACAAGTAATGAGTAGTATGTACGGCGGCTAGTTTCTCATTCATGAGAAATGGCTACTTAAAAGAATGTCCTTCGAAGGGGAACACAATGAACAATGCTCTGAAATTCTCTGCACTGGCCCTGGCCGCCGTTCTGGCTACCGGTTGCAGCAGCGCAACCAAAGAAACCGAAGCTCGCCTGACCGCTACCGAAGACGCCGCTGCGCGCTCGCAAGCCCGTGCCGACGAAGCCTACCGCAAGGCTGACGAAGCGCTGACCGCCGCTCAGAAAGCCCAGCAGACTGCCGACGAAGCCAACGAGCGCGCTCTGCGCATGCTCGACAAGGCCAGCCGCAAGTAACAGCCTTTTCCGAGGCTGTAAAAAAACCGACCCACTGGGTCGGTTTTTTTATGGGCGCAGCAACAGCCGACTAGGGTGCGGGCGGGCTGCCGGGCGCGCTGCTGATCATCGGGACACCCGCCCCGGCAATTTCGACCGGCAGGCCGTCTTCGGCGGCGACCACATCACGGACCACGTCCCAGTTCATCTTGATGTCCGGGGCGAAGTCGCGACGGTTGAGCAACGCATTGATGACGGCGGTGTGCCTGTCCAGGGTCACCGGATCACCCTTGTCGGTCAGTTGCGCGTGGGCTTCCAGGTACACCTTGCCGCCGCTCATGCCGAACTTGTAGGACTCGTTCATGATGCGCACGCCAGTTCCAACCGGCACCATGCTGGCCAGCTCCAGCACGTTGTCGTTGTACATGCGGAAGCAGCCATGACTGGTGCGCATGCCGATGCCGAACTGCTTGTTCGAGCCGTGAATCAGGTAGCCCGGCAGGCCGAGGGTGAATTTGAAAGGCCCCAGCGGGTTGTCCGGGCCAGCAGGCACCACATTGGGTAGCGGATCACCGTCTGCAGCATGCTCGGCCTTGATCGAGGCCGGCGGCGTCCAGGTCGGATTCGGGGTCTTGGCGATGATCTTGGTGTGCGCGATGGGCGAGCCCCACCCTTCCCGGCCAATCCCCAGCGGGTAGGTACGCACGACGTCCTCGCCCTTGGGGTAATAGTAGAGGCGGTACTCGGCCAGGTTGATGACGATGCCCTCGCGCGGACCCGGCGGCAAAATGAAGCGAGTCGGCAGGACAATCTGTGTACCGGCACCCGGCAGCCAGGGGTCGACGCCAGGATTGGCGGCGACCATTTCCAGATAGCCGAGGTCATTGGCCGTCGCGATGTCGGCGAAGGTGTCCTCGTACTTGGCGGTGATGGTCTGCACCTGGCCGATGATGTCTTCACCCGCAGGTGGCAACGGGAATTCCAGCGCCATGGCCGGCGTCGCTGCGAATGCGGCGGCCAGCAACAGGCTGCGGGTGAGGACGGAAAGGCTCGGCGGCATCCAGGAAATCCTTGGTCGAACTGAACGGGACAATGCCCCGATTGTACGCGCAGTTGCCGGGCGCGTGTAGACGGGGGCCGTCAGGACGCCGATCAGGGGATCGACTGCAGCTCGGGCCATACCGGTCGTGTGCCCTTGCGCTGGGCGAACAGGATGGCCCTGCACAGTTTGCACAGCCGTTGGTCACGAAAGATCAGCTTGTGCACTTCCAGCCAGCGCGGCTGGGCCGGGAGCAAGGTTCCACACAGGGTGCGGTCCACCGAACCGCCCAGTTCCAGCTGACGCGCAGCCAGGTGCACGCGACTTTCCTGGCAGGCGAACAGGTCCAGCTGATCGTCGGGCTCGATCAATTGATAGGCAAACAGGGACCAGGCGGGACGCGGCATCGGGGGCTCCAAACAGGGGGCGCCACATTAGCCGAAAGCCCGCGCGCAGAAAAGCGTCAAAGCAAGGGTTTGAGCGTCGGCCAGACGTTTTCCAGCAGTTTGCCCTGGGCGCCAGCCGTGGGATGCACGCCGTCGGCCTGCATCAGTGTCGGCACCCCGCCGACCCCTTCGAGCAGAAATGGCACCAAGGCCACTTTTTTCTCTTCTGCCAGCGTGTGATAGACCTGGGCGAACGACTGGGTGTAACGCGCGCCGTAGTTGGGCGGCAACTGCATGCCCAGCAACAGGACCTCGGCGCCGGCCTTGCGGGAGACCTCGATCATCGACGCAAGATTCTGTTGCAATTGCGTTACGGGCATCCCGCGCAGGCCATCGTTGCCACCCAGCTCGAGCACGACCAGGTCCGGCTTGTGCGCTGCAAGCAGCGCGGGCAGCCGCGCCGAGCCATTGGCCGAGGTGTCGCCAGTGATCGAAGCGTTGACCACCTTGTCGCTGAAACCCTGCTGTTCCAGGCGCTGCTCGAGCAGCGCGACCCAGCCGGCACGGGTATCCAGGCCGAAAGCCGCGCTGATACTATCGCCAACGATCAGTACCGTACCTGCCGCTGCACTCTGGGCGGCCAACATCAGGCCCAGGCCAGCACTCATCAACCACATTCGCATCGGGACTCTCCATGGGCGCAAGCATTCTTACAGCGCGGAACCTTAGCAAAGTGGTCACCAGCGCGGAAGGTGAACTGACCATTCTGCACGAACTCTCGCTGGAATTGGCCAAAGGCGACAGCCTGGCCATCGTCGGCGCATCGGGTTCGGGCAAGTCTACCCTGCTCGGCCTGCTGGCCGGCCTCGACCTGCCCAGTGCGGGCAGCGTGACCCTGGCCGGCCAGGACCTGGGCACCCTCGACGAAGACCAGCGCGCGCGGGTACGAGCCGAACACGTCGGTTTCGTGTTTCAGTCGTTCCAACTGCTCGACAGCCTCAATGCCCTGGAGAACGTGATGCTGCCGCTGGAGCTCGACGGCCGCAAGGATGCCCGAGAACATGCGCGCACGTTGCTCGAACGGGTCGGCCTGGGCCAGCGTCTGACCCACTCGCCCCGCCAGCTCTCGGGCGGCGAACAACAGCGTGTCGCCATCGCCCGCGCATTCGCGGCCGAACCGGACGTGCTGTTCGCCGACGAGCCCACCGGCAATCTCGACAGCCATACCGGCGAGCGCATCAGCGACCTGCTGTTCGAGCTCAACAAGGAACGCGGTACCACCTTGGTGCTGGTAACCCACGACGAACGCCTGGCGCATCGCTGCAACCGCCTGATCCGCCTCGATGCCGGGCGCCTCGTCGCGCCCCTGGAGCCCTGATGGCCGGCCTGCCGATGTTGCGACTGGTGGCCCTTGCCGCCCGTCAGCTGTTGCGTGATGCGCGTTCCGGCGAGCTGCGCGTGCTGTTCTTCGCCTTGCTGGTGGCGGTTGCTGCCAGTACCGCAATCGGCTACTTCGGAGCACGCCTCAACGGCGCGATGCAGTTGCGCGCCACCGAGTTTCTCGGCGCAGACCTGATCCTGCAGGGCAGCAGCCCGGCGCGTCAGGAGCAGATCGATGCAGGCATCAACGCTGGCCTGGATCATGCGCGGGTGGTGGAATTCGCCAGCGTGATTGCCGCCGACAGTGGTATCCAGCTGTCCAGCGTCAAGGCGGTCGATGAGGCTTACCCCTTGCGCGGCGAGCTCAAGAGCGCAGCGCAGCCGTATGGCGAGGAAACCGCCGGGGACGGGCCCAAGCCCGGCGAGGCGTGGGCCGAGTCACGGCTGCTGGCCGCGCTGAACCTGAAAGTGGGCGATACCCTGGATGTAGGCAGCAAGACCTTGCGCCTGGCACGGGTGCTGACTTACGAGCCGGACCGTGCCGGCAATTTCTACAGCCTCACGCCCCGAGTGATGATCAACCTGCAGGACCTGGCTGCGACCAATGTAGTGCAACCGGGCAGCCGGGTGACTTACCGCGAACTGTGGCGCGGCGCCCCCGAACGGTTGGCCGGTTATCAGAAGCAGCTGGAGCCGGGACTCGAACCCAACCAGCGCCTGCGTGATGCCAGGGACAGCAACCAGCAGATCGGCGGCGCCCTGGGCAAGGCCGAGCGCTACCTGAACATGGCGAGCCTGGTGGCAGTGCTGTTGGCCGGTGTGGCAGTGGCCATGTCGGCCAGCCGCTTCGCCGCGCGACGTTTCGATGCCAGCGCCCTGCTGCGCTGCCTCGGCCTGTTGCGGCGTGAGGTGATGCTGATGTTCTGCGTGCAGCTGGCCCTGCTGGGGCTGCTGGCGTGCCTGAGCGGCGCGCTGATCGGCTGGCTGGCGCAGCTGGTGCTGTTCCAGATGCTGCACGGACTGCTGCCAGCCGTGGTACCGGCCGGAGGGCTGTTTCCTGCGCTGGCCGGCATCGGCACCGGGCTGGTGGCGCTGGCCGGTTTCGCCCTGCCGCCCCTGGCGGCCTTGGGCGCGGTGCCGCCCTTGCGCGTGCTGCGTCGTGATTTGCTGCCAGTGCCGCCAAGCACCTGGCTGGTGTATGGCACCGCGCTGCTGGCGTTGGGCTTGATCATGTGGCGGTTGAGCCTGGACCTGGTGCTGACGTTCGCCCTGCTCGCCGGCGGCCTGTTGGCGGCGCTGATCCTGGGTGGTCTGTTGTTGCTGGCTTTGAAAAGCCTGCGCCGCCTGCTGGCGCGTTCACCCCTGCCATGGCGCCTGGGGCTCGGGCAACTGCTGCGCCATCCCCTGGCGGCTGCCGGACAGGCGTTGGCCTTCGGCCTGATCCTGCTGGCAATGACACTGATCGCACTGCTGCGCGGCGAGCTGCTGGACAACTGGCAGAACCAGCTACCCGAAGACGCGCCGAACTATTTCGCCCTGAACATCCTGCCGGACGAGCGCGATGCCTTTGCCGGCCACCTGCAGCAGGCCGGCGCACGCTCGGCGCCGCTGTACCCGGTCATGCCGGGGCGTCTGGTCGACATCAACGATGCACCAGTGCAGGAGCTGGTCGAAAAAGACTCGCGCGGTGAACGCGCGGTGCAGCGGGACCTGAGCCTGACCTGGGCCGAGCACCTGCCCAATGGCAACCGGATAACCGCCGGGCAATGGTGGAATGCGGCCCAGCGCTCTGACGTACCTGGCGTGTCGGTCGAAGAAGGGGTGGCGCAGAGTCTGCATCTCAAGCTTGGCGACCGTCTGACGTTCAATATCGGCGGCTCCAACCGCGATGCCGTGGTAACCAGCCTGCGCACGGTGGACTGGAACAACTTCCAGCCCAACTTCTTCATGATCTTCCAGCCTGGCACGTTCGACGACCTGCCGACCACCTACCTGACCAGCTTCTATATTGCGCCTGGTCATGATTCACAGGTGGTCGAACTGTCCAGGGCATTCCCGGCGGCCACCATTCTGGGGGTCGAGGCGCTGCTGGAACAGCTGCGCAGCATCCTCGCCCAGGTCACCCTGGCGGTGGAGTACGTGCTGCTGTTCGTGCTGGCAGCGGGCATGGCGGTGCTGTTTTCCGGGCTGCAGGCCACGCTGGACGAACGCATCCGCCAAGGCGCGCTACTCCGTGCGCTGGGTGCCGAGCGCAAGCTGCTGGTCAAGGCGCGGCGCATCGAGTTCGGACTGCTGGGCGCCGCCAGTGGTGTGCTGGCAGCACTGGGCAGCGAGTTGATCAGCTTCGTGCTGTATCGCTACGCCTTCGATCTGGTCTGGACGCCGCACCCCTGGCTGCTCTGCTTGCCATTGATCGGCGCGCTGCTGGTGGGGGGCGCCGGGGTGTTCGGCACCCGTCGAGCCCTCAACGCAAGCCCGTTGCAGGTGCTCAGGGAAGGCTGAAACGCCGCGGACGATTCAGCGCAGCGTGATGAGCCCCTGCCGGGCGATGCGCACGGCATGGGCAATCACTTCGTGGGCGTCTCGGGCCGACGGTGCCTGGATCACGGCCAGCTCGAAGCTGTTGTCGGGCAGGCTCTTCAAGGCACTGTGCTGGTCGATGAAACGCGCCACGAACGCACCGGGCTTGCCACGGCGACGCGGCCAGCCATCGAGGCTGCGCAGCAGGTTCGGCTGATGCTGGCCAACCAGCAGGATTCGGGGATTGCGCAGGGACGGGCTGGCCGGGATCGGCGCAAGGCAAACGATGGGACGGGGACAGTTCATGATGGTGTTCTCAGCCTCGACCGCTTCATGTGGGAGAGCTGGGCAGCGGTGGGAGGCATCACCGAACCAGCGCTTTAGCGGTATTTCGAGGGCTCGTGAAAACCCCCAGGCGCCCCGCAAGTAGCTGTCTAAATCGGCGCATGAGCGGTAATCCTAGTGAACGGGCAGGCACGAGTCAACCGCCTGACTCGCAGGGCTTGCGACGGATGCGCACCGGATTCAAGCAGGTTTGTAGGAAATCTGGTTTACGTACCAGAGCGCTTCGCCATCGGGGATCTGCACGACAATGTCGTCGCCCTCCTGCTTCTTCAGCAGGGCACGGGCCATGGGTGAGTCGATGGAGATATAGTCATTGCGGCCATAGATCTCGTCATAGCCAACGATGCGGAATGTCTTGCGCGCGCCTTCATCGTTCTCGATCTCGACCCAGGCACCGAAGAATACCCGCCCTTCCTGTTCGGACGAATAATCGACGACCTTGACGTCTTCCAGGCGCTTGCGCAGGTAGCGCACCCGGCGATCGATCTCGCGCAGCAGTTTCTTGTTGTACTGGTAGTCGGCGTTCTCACTGCGATCGCCCAGCGATGCTGCCCAGGCGACCTTCTGCGTAATCTCCGGACGATAGACGCGCCACAGATGATCGAGTTCGGCCCTCAATGCCTCGTGCCCTTCACGGGTAATGATGTTCGTTGCCAACACGGTCTCCAGCCAGGCTCAAAGCCGTAGCCTACAGCAAACGCCCTGCCCTGCCAGTACGCCGGGCGTTCAGCGAGCAGACGCCAGCTTGCGGGCGCCGGGCTCCAGTGAGTCGCGTTCGCGGGCGAATGCCAGGTAGTACTTGTTCACACTGTTGACATAGCTCACCGAGGCCATGCCCATCTGCTCCATGGCGATGCGTTCGGTCTGGAAAAACCATTGATCGGGGTTGAGGCCGCGGCGGCGGGCCTCCTTGCGCATTGCCTGCACCCGTTCAGGGCCCATGTTGTAGGCGGCCAGGGTGAAGGCCATGCGTTCACGTTCGTTGAGCTTGTTGCTGGAAAAGAACTTGCGGCGGATCATCGCCAGGTATTTGGCCCCGGCCTGCACGTTGTTGTCGAGGTTCTGGATGTTGCCCACGCCCACCCGCCGCGCCGCCGAGGGGGTGATCTGCAGCAGGCCGGTCGCGCCGCCACCACCACGGGCGGCCGGATCGAGCTTGGATTCCTTGAAGGCCAGCGCCGCGAGGTTGAGCCAGTCCATGTGCTGCTCGCGGGCGTGCCGCTGAAGCACCGGGCGCAGCTTTTCGAGGCGCTGGCGGTCGCTGCGGGCCAGTGGATAGTGAACCTTGTACAAGCCGCGGTAGACCTTGACGAAGGCGGCATCCTGGTCGCTCGGCGCCTTGTAAGAGGCCAGGAAGCGATCGACGCTGGCGCCCAGCTGCGGTGCGTCGCGGCGCACGTACCAGCTGACCGAGCCCGGTGCGCTGAGCACCACGCGACGGTCTACCCGCAGTCGCGGCATGACCTTGGCCCAACGCTCGGCGATGGGCAGTTCGACTACGGTCAACGGGTAGATCCCGGCTTGAACCATCTCCAGTACGTCTTCTGCGGCCAGGCTTGGGTCGACCCATTCGATGTCGATGGGCGCCAGCTTGCGCAACGCCAGTTTCTGGTTCAAGCGTTCGATTGCAGCGCCTGCGGCGCTGCCGTTGGACAGGGCCAGGGTCTTGCCGGCCAATTGTTCGACCCGTACGTAACGCCGCCCGCCTTTGCCGCCCACCAGCACGAAAGGCACATTGGCGACCACCGCATCGCTGGCCGCGACCTTGCTGGAAGGATGCAGCTCCATCAACTCGCCCGGCGCGACCAGGTCGCCTTCGCCGCGCTGCAGGGCGCCGAGCAGTTGCTCCTTGGCGCGCGGGATGATCTTGAGCTGCAGCGCCTGGCCTTTGCCGGCGTGAGCATTGAGATAACCTTGAAAAGCCTGCAGGCGGTGGTATTCGACGCCAATGGCCTGACCGCGAACCTGACCAGAGCTGTTGCGGCTCTGGTTGACCAGCACGCGCAATACCTTGCTCGACTGGATCTGCGCCAGGTCGCGGACCTTGGCCGGGTGCGCCGCCAGGGGAGGCCCCGCCGGACGAGCGGCGGCAGCCGAGGGCAGCCCGAGGGCCAGACAGAGCATGACAATCAGTGATCTAAGGCCCATGGTTCCCCGGCAATGTCCTGAGCAGCCCCTCACGGACCGCCACAACCTTTTGAAGTTCTTGGCTTTCTTGCCAATCGCCAAGCTCTGGTATGCTTTTCGCCTCCTGCTTCGAGGTAGCACCATGCAACTCATCGATATCGGCGTCAACCTTACCAACAACAGCTTCGCGCAGAAGCACGAGGCGGTCCTGCAGAGGGCCTACGAGGCGGGCGTCTGTCAGCTGGTGCTCACCGGGACCAGCGTCGAAGGCAGCGAACAGGCGCTGCAACTGTGCCAGCGGTGGGATGAGTCGGGCGAGCGGCTGTTCAGCACTGCGGGCATTCATCCACACAGCGCCAGCGAGTGGAACGGCGACAGCGCCGCACGCCTGCGCGACCTGCTGCGCCTGCCGCAGGTGAAGGCCGTAGGCGAATGCGGCCTGGATTTCAATCGAGATTTCTCGCCGCGCCCACAGCAGGAAAAGGTGCTGCAGGAGCATCTGGCCCTGGCCGTGGAGCTGCAGCTGCCGGTATTCCTCCACGAGCGCGACGCCCACCAGCGCCTGCTGGACATTCTCAAGGACTACCGCGACCACCTGCCTGCTGCCGTGGTGCACTGCTTTACCGGCGAGCGCCAGGCGCTGTTCGGCTATCTGGACCTGGACCTGCACATCGGTATCACCGGCTGGATCTGCGACGAGCGTCGCGGCACCCACCTGCACCCGCTGGTGGGCAGCATTCCTGCCGCGCGGTTGATGCTCGAGAGCGATGCCCCGTACCTGCTGCCGCGCACCTTGCGCCCCAAGCCCAAGAGCGGCCGCAACGAGCCGGCCTTCCTCACTGAGGTCCTGCGTGAAGTGGCCCTGCATCGCGGTGAAAGCGTGGCCGAACTGGCGCTGAGCACGACGGCCTGCGCGCGGACGTTTTTCGCCCTGCCTGAAATCCCCAGCGCCGCAGCTGGCCTCTATGGCGCCGATAGCGAAGCTTGATTCGCGGCCAATGCCAGGGCTGACTATTATCGTTCTCAACTGATCCGGACCAGGATAGAGCTGAACAATTCGCCGGTGGCAGGACTCTACAGCTCATGCCATCCAGAAATGGCTCAAGCGACATCGTCTTGTTGATCCAGGTCCCGTTGCACCGCGCCCAGGGAGCATTGAGCCATGAACGACACCACCGCATTGAAGATCGTCAACGACCCGAACAACGGCCTGCGTGTGTCGCGCGCCATTGCCCTGCCATTGCTGGCTCTTTCAGCCTTGATGCTGGTCGATGCCGCCGCCTGTGCCAGCATTGGCGAAGCGGCTATCGGTGTCATTGGCCTGGTCGCCGCGTTCGCTCTAGGCCGCGGCCAGCGTGAACCCAGCCAGGCCGAGCTCAGCCAAAAACTGTCACCGTCTGCCGGCTGATAGCCAGCAGCTCTCCCTCGGGGTTCCACATGGCCGCAGAGGTGTGCCCGTAGCCATCGCGGGCATGCTCGATCAGGGCCTGGTAGCGGCACCAGTCGCCGCTGCGCATTGCAGGCATCGGTTGAATGAACTCGATAGTCCAGGTCAGGCTGCTGCCAGGTGCAGGCTTGCTCAAATAGGGCAGCAATGCAGGCGGCCAGGCGTCGCCCAATACCAGTAACAACGCTTCGGTGATCGGCTCATCGCGATCATGCTCACGCAGCTGCATCCATCCGCCGATCCCGGCGACCGGCGTATTGCTGAATGGCAGCGCGCCGATTCCCCAGCGCATGTCCAGATGGCGAATGTACTCCGGCGTGACCCCAGGCAGGTAGGGCAACGCCGTGGATTGCTCCAGCGTTTTCATGGCCGGCACCGGCACTGCGCTGAGGGTGATCGCCGATTCGCGCGGTAGACCGAAGCTGGCCTGGACCACGGTCATGGTGCGTCCGTTCTGCACTGCCCGCGCCAGCACCGATGTGACCGCACTGCCCTCGCGCAATATTTCCACCTGTAGATCCATGGGGACTTCCAGTTCGGCTGGCCCCACGAACGTGATTGCCATCGAACGCACCGGCCGGCCAGGGACCTGCGCCGCCATGGCCTCGTGCAGCAAAGCGGCCATGAGCCCGCCGTAGCAGGCGCGACCCTGGCTCCATTCGCGAGGTACGGTAACGCTGTGGGGTGGACGTCGTGCGCTTGCCAGCAAGTCGCGAAGGTTCATGGGCCGGCCTTGGGGTGGTTGTCGATGGGCTTGATGGTAGACAGCTCGGCGTCAGCGCGCAGCTTTCATATCGGCCAATTTCCAGTTCAAGCGGTCGTCGAGGCATGCCGCGCTACGAAGTCACGCGCCCAGCCGTACGGCCCAGTTGCCGGCGCAAGCGGGTCAGCGCAGCACGCAATTGCTCGCGCGAAACCGGTCGACCACCATAGCGCTGGGCCATGAAGGCGTAGGCGAAGGTCAGGATGGCCTCGCTTTGCGCGGGCAAATGGACGGCTGCGCGCTCGGCGAAGGCCATGGCGCCCTCGCCGGCATGGCGCACCAGGCCACGACGGCGCAACAGGCGCTCGAACGCTGCGAACTCCTTGAGCTGCGGATCGACCCGCCGGCGCCAGGGCTTGAGCAGCCAGACACTGGCCAGCAGCATGAACGACAGCCCGCCGATCGGCAGCGCCCAGCGTTGCAGGCCCTGGAACCAGCGAGCGAGAAATTCGATCTGGCGCTCGCCCTGGTACTCCAGCACCCAGCGCTGCCATCCGTAGTTGAGGTTGTCCCATTGCAGGCGCAGGTC
Source organism: Pseudomonas sp. CFBP 13602 (assembly GCF_014842725.1). NCBI lineage: Bacteria > Pseudomonadati > Pseudomonadota > Gammaproteobacteria > Pseudomonadales > Pseudomonadaceae > Pseudomonas > Pseudomonas sp. CFBP 13602. The sequence goes on from NZ_JACYVT010000002.1 coordinate 191,563, forward strand.
GTTGAGCCAGGTCAAATGAGGGTAGCGCAGCGGCGAAAAGGGTGAGCCGGCAAGGAATTCCTCGTCGGCCGACAGCGCCTGCTGCAGGCCCTGCTCGACCCGCGCCGGGGCCACCGCCGCAGTGGGATCGGCCCGTTGCCAGCCCGTGCCTGCCTGCCAGTATTCGACCCAGGCATGGGCTTCGAACTGGCGCACGGTCAGGTAATTGCCCGCCGGGTTGAGTTCGCCGCCCTGGTAGCCGGCCACCACCCGCGCGGGCACCCCTGCCACACGCAAGGCATAGACCATGGCCCCGGCGTAGTGGGCGCAGAAGCCGCGCCGGCTGTCGAACATGAATTCGTCGATACTGTCGCGGCCCAGTACTGGCGGATTGAGCGTGTAGTGAAAAGGCAGTTCGCGAAACTGCCGCAGCATTTCATCCACCAGTGCCTGAGGCGTGTCGAAACGGGCACGCAGACCCTGTGCCCACTGGCGCGTGCGCGGATCGCCCTGGGCCGGCAGTTGCAGCGCGGTGCGCAGCGCCGGGGCGGCCAACTGCGGCTCGCGAATCACCTGCGGCCACGACGTCACCGCGTACATCAGTGGCTGGTCGACCGGACGGCGGCGCTGCAGGCGGCCATCGCTCAACTGGCGCACGCCGGGCAGCGCGGTACGTGCCACGTCCAGCGCAAACAACCAGGGCTTGCCGCTGGGCTGCTGGATGATCTGATAATCCAGGGACGGACCCGTCGGCTGCCAATCCGCTGCCAGTTGGGTCTGGATCCACGGCGACTGGCTCCAGGTCCGGCCGTCGTAGACATCCAGGCTCAGGGCACGCCAATAGAGGTCGCGCTTGGCCGGTATGGCGCCGTCGAAGCTGGCACGAAAGGCTACTTCGCCGGACTGGCTGAGACTGGCGACGTCGGCCGGGCTCATGCTTTCCGACAGGCCGGTCACGCCCTGGCCCGGCTTGGGCAGCGGCAGCGACCAGAGCGGTTCCAGGCGTGGGAAGAACACGAACAACAGCAGCATCAGCGGCAGTGCCTGCAACACCAGGCTGCCCGCCAGTTTCAAGGTCGCCATGGGCCGGGCAATCAGCTGGGTCTGCTGCAGACCGATCAGGGCCGCCATTAAGGCCAGCAGCGGCAACACGCTGTAGAGCGCCCAGCCCAGGCTGGCATCGAACAGATAGGCCACTGCCAGACAGAACAAACCGAGGAAAATCACCACGCGGGCGTCGCGGGCAGTCTGCATCTCCAGCAGCTTGAGCAGGAACGCCGCCACCAGCAGCGCGGCGGTGGCCTCCAGGCCCACCCAGGTGCCGCTGGACAGATAGACGCCGGCGGCCACCGCGAGCATCAGCGCCACCTTGATCAGCCGCCCCGGATAGCGCGCACGCATGCGAAACACCTGCACGCGCCACAGCGTGCAACCCAACCACAAGCCCAGCAGCCACAACGGCACGTGCCACCACAGCGGTACCAGTACCAGCGATTGTGCCAGCAGCAGCCAGGTCAGGCTGACGCGCGGAATGGCGACGGGCGTACTCATGGCTGCTCTCCAAACAGCGCCAACGCCCGCAGGCACGCTTCGCGATGAGCATCGCCGCTGTCGGTGTCGAGGCGATTGCCGGGCAGCTGCAAGGCGAACGGTCGCTGCTCGCGGGACAGGGTCAGTACCCAGTAGCAGAGCCGCGACAAGCGCTGTTCGACATCGCCGCCCAGGGCCACGAAATCCAGGCACAGCTCCTGGCCGCGAAGGTCGGCGAAGTCCTTGACCAGCAGTCCTTCACCGCGCGACCAGGCCTTCCAGTGCATGCGCCGCCAGGAATCACCGGGCTGGTATGGCTTGAGGCCTTGGAAATCATCCACGCCCTGGCCGTGCAGACGCTGCGCCTGGTCTTCGATGTCGGCCGATTCGCTGTGCAGCGTTGGCACTTCGCCTTGCAGGGGCTGGGGATACACCAGCACGCGCTGGCCCAGATCGACCCAGGTCCAGGCCATCAGCACTCCCAATGGAAAGCTGGTTTCCACGCGCATGCGCGGTGCTACCAGCCAGCCGCGGCGCTCGGTAGGCAGGCTCAATTCCAGCGCCTGTACATGATCGGGGGCAACGTCGCTGCGTTGCAGTTGCCGGGCATCCCAGCCAACGCCAATGGCCTGGTGCTCCTTGCCGCCGCTTTCCAGGCGCAAGCCAAAGCGTGCCTGCTCGCCGACGAACACCGAAGTGGCGCCGTTGCCACTGACGAGCAACCCACTGAGGTTGCGATAGGTGTGCAGGATGGCCACGACGAACACAGCACCCAGGAGGAACACCAAGGCGTAGGCCAGGCTGTTCTGGTAGTTGATCGCGGCGAGGAATATCAGCAGCAAGACGACGATGTAGCCCGTTCCGCTGCGGCTGGGGACGATGAAGATTCGGCGCTGATCCAGCTCGATGCGCGGCGCCGCTGGCAGCCGACGCACCTGCCAGCGCCGCCAGCGCTCGGCCAGCAGACGCTTCACAGCGCAGGCACCTCCCGCAGCAGCCACTGCACCAGCGCCCCGCCACCTTGTCCGGCGGGGTCGGCGCGCTCGCGCAGGCGATGACTGGCCACCGACGGCAGCACGGCTTGCACGTCCTCGGGAATCACGTAGTCGCGGCCGATCAGCAACGCCCAGGCCTTGGCGGCAGCAAGCAGCGCCAGACTGCCACGCGGCGACAGCCCGTAGGCAAACTGGGGCTGGCTGCGGGTAGCTTCCACCAGGCGCAGTACGTAATCCACCAAAGCGTCGCTGGCGCGTACCGCACGCGCCTGGGCTTGCAGCGCGGCCAACTGCGCATGATCGAGCACCGCGTTCATGCGCGGCAGCAGATCGCGTCGCGCTTCGCCCATCAGCAGGGCTTTCTCTGCGGCCTTGGCCGGATAGCCGAGCGAGAGGCGCATGAGAAAGCGGTCCAGCTGCGATTCGGGCAGCGCGAACGTGCCGCCCTGGGTCGTGGGGTTCTGCGTGGCGATCACGAAAAAGGGCTGAGGCAGTGGCCGGGTGGCGCCTTCGATGGTGACCTGGCCTTCTTCCATCGCTTCGAGCAAGGCACTCTGGCTTTTCGGGGTGGCGCGGTTGATTTCGTCCGCCAGCACCAGTTCGGCGAAGATCGGCCCGGGGTGGAACACGAAGCGCCCGCTGTCCTTGTCGAACACCGAAGTGCCGAGGATGTCGCTGGGCAATAGATCGGAAGTGAACTGGATGCGCTGGAAACTCAGGCCCAGCACCTTGGCCAGGGTGTGGCTCAGGGTAGTCTTGCCCATGCCGGGCAGGTCCTCGATGAGCAGATGACCGTCGGCGATCAGACAGGTCATCGCCAGGCGAACCTGGGTTTCCTTGCCCAGCAAGACTTCGTTGACCGCTTGCAGGCACTCATCCAGTCGACTGCGCATGGCAGACACTCCTTGTCGATACTACGTCTGCAGAACGCGCCCGGCGCCTTGCGGCGACCTTGGGCGACTACCGTACTTCAACGTCCGGCGCGTGACTCACGAATGTAGAACCGCGCCTTCTCGGCCTTGCTGGTGCAACCTTCGAAGGCTTCGAACTGTTGCTGGGTCTTGGCCCCGGTGAGCAGGGACAGGGCCTTGGAATAGCTGACGGTTCCGGCCAGGCCCTCGGCTTTGGCCAGATCGAGTTCATGCCACGCACCATCGAGCTGGGTGGCGCAGCTGTCGCGGTAGGCGGTCTTGCCAGCACAACCACTCAAGGCCAGTGCCACCAGTGGCACACAGATCCAGGCTTTCATCGATGACACCTCGGGAAAAACATCAGGGTAATGCTGGGTCAGACGGTATGCCATCTAAAAAGTGCCGTTGTGTGGGTCCGTTGAGTGGCCTCCAGTGATGCGCGTCCATGTGGGAGCGGGTTCTACCCGCGAAGGCGTCGGTACTGGCACTGCCGGATTCGAATGTAAATCCGGGATTGATGTTGTGAGAGCTGGCGTCTTCGCGGGTAGAACCCGCTCCCACAGAGGGATGAGTGTCTATCAGGAAGTGGCGCGTCAGTCGGGGCTTGCCAGTCGGTAGCCTACGCCAGGCTCGGTGACGATGAAGCGCGGCGCGGCTGGGTCGTCGTCCAGCTTCTGGCGCAGGTGGCCGACGACGATGCGCAGGTAGTGGGTGTCGTCGACATGGGTGGGGCCCCAGATATCCTTGAGCAGCTGCTGCTGGGTGATGACGCGCCCTGGATGGCGCGCCAGTTGTGCCAGCACTGCATATTCCTTGCGGGTCAGGGCCACCGGCGCGTCGTTGAGGATGACTCGGCGCAACGCCAGGTCGACCTGCAGAGGCCCCAATTGCAAGGCAGACTCCAAGGTTTCGCTGCCGCTGGACTGACGCAACAGCGCACGGACTCTGGCGAGGAACTCCTGAATGCCGAAGGGCTTGGTCACGTAGTCGTTGGCGCCACCGTCCAGGGCCTGGACCTTCTGCGCCTCGCTGGCGCGGACCGAAAGCACCAGTACCGGCACGGCACTCCACTGGCGCAATTGCTCGAGCACCTGCTGGCCGTCCATGTCCGGCAGACCGAGGTCCAGCACCACCAGGTCGGGGCGCATCAGCGCGGCCTGGCTCAGGCCCTCGGCGCCAGTGCCCGCTTCGATCACCTTGTAGCCCTGTGATGCCAGGCTGATGCGCAGGAACTTGCGAATCTGCGGCTCGTCGTCGATGACCAGAAGCGTGTTGGCCAGGGCGTTGCTGGCCCCAGAGGTGCTGGAAAGGTTCATGCTCAGGTGTCCGGGTCTGCGCCCGGTTGAGCGCGCAGTGGCAAGCATAAGGCGATGCAGGTGCCTTGGCCATCAATGCCGCTGGTCACTTCGACACGACCGCCATGGGCGCCAACCATGCCCTGACAGATCGCCAGGCCCAGCCCCGTGCCCTGCCCGCCCCGATCACCCCGAGCAGCGGTGTAGAACATGTCGAATATCTTCGCCCGCTCGGCTTCGGGAATGCCGGGGCCCTCGTCGCTGACCGCCAGCACCAGGCTGTCGTCGCGCACGCTGGCCGACACCTGCAGGCGCCCGCCGAGCGGCGAGAACCGAGCGGCATTCTCCAGCACATTGACCAAGGCCTGCTCGATCAGCGCCGCATGCACATGCAGCAAGGGCAGTTGCGCAGGCACCTGCACCTGGACCTGCAACGGCGCCAGGGGTGCGCGCAGCCGAGCCACGGCGCTGGCGACGATATCGCCGGCTGCCACCCAGTCCCGAGCCAGCTTGAGGGCGCCGTGGCCCAGGCGCGTCATGTCCAGCAGGTTCTGAATGTAGCGGTCCAGGCGCTCGGCTTCGTCACGGGTGACTTCGAGCAAGGCCTGGCGATCGTCCGGCGCCAGCGCCGTGCCCAGGGCCAGCAGGCTGTCGATACTGCCGCGCATGGCCGTCAGCGGTGTGCGCAGGTCATGGGACACCGAGGCCAGCAAGGCACTGCGCAACTGTTCGGTTTCACCGTGCAGGCGCGCCGCCTCCAGATCCTGGGCCAGGTTGGCCCGCGCCAGGGCTTGGGCCACCGGCTGCACCAACGCCTCGAGCAAGCGTCGACCATGGCCGTCGAGCCGCCCAGGCTGTCGTTCGCTCACCGCCAGCAGCGCCAGCACCTGCCCTTCCAGGGTCAGCGGCAACCACCACCAGCGCCCGGCGGGCAACGTCGCCGTGCCCAGCCCAGCCGGCTGGGCATGGTTGCCGGCCCACTGCGCGGCGGCCAGTTCGGTGGTCGAGAACTGCGCTGTGCTGCTGTGAGCCACCTTCCAGCCCTGCTCGCCGCGCTCGAGCAGACAGATGTCCAGCCCAGGCCAACCGTGCAAGTGCTGCGCCGCCGCGCTGAACACCGCCTGGCGGTCGGTCGCCGCCGCCAGCAGCCGGGACAGTTCCAGCAGTTGCGCGGTGTGCGCCTGGGTTTCGCGCAGGGCACTGAGCTGCTGACGCTGGCGTGCCGCCAGATTGCCCGTGAGCGCCGCCATCAACAGAAAGAACAGCAGGGTCAAGACGTCTTCCTGACGCTGGATACTCAGGGAAAAGTTGGGCGGAATGAACAGGAAGTCGTACGCCAGGAACGACAGCGCCGCGCAGCTCAGCGCCGGCCCCGGGCTGCTGCGTACCGCCACCAGCAGCACTGCAGCGAGAAATACCAGAGAGATATTGGGCAGGTCCAGCACCTGCGCCACCGCCCAGGCCAGCCCGCTGGCCAGCAGCGTGGCGGTCAGCGCCAGGACATATTCGCGCCAGCGTCCAACGGGCCGTGCACGGCGTGGTTGCGGCGCATGTTCTTGAGTCCGCGCCAGTACGTTGATCTCGATGCCGCTGGGCTGGCGCAGCAAGCGCTCGGCCAGGCCCGCGCCGAAGCGGCGTCGACGCGACTGGCCGACCAGCACCAGATTGGCGCGACGGTCGGCGGCATGCTGCAGCAAGGTCCTGGCCACTTCCGCATCGCGCAGCTCCACCACCTCGCCGCCCAGGCGTTCGGCCATCTGCTGGGCCAGCTGCAGGCGCTGGCGCGCCGCTTCGTCGAGCAGCGCGCCGTTATCCACATGGACCACGGACCAAGGCAGATGGCGGCGACGCGCGACGCGGCTGGCGTGGCGCACCAGGCGCTCGGCCTGCTCGTCGCCGGCAATGCCCACCAGCAGCCGTCCCCGGACGCTGGGAGCCTGCTGGCCGAGGCTGCGATAACCTTCGTGCAGATCGTCGTCGACCTGGGCCGCCGCGGTTTGCATGGCCAGCTCGCGCAGGGCGCTGAGGTTGGTCTGGGTGAAGAACGCGTCGATGGCCGCCCGCGCCTGCTCGGGCACGTACACCTTGCCCTCGCGCAGGCGTTCGAGCAGTTCGCGCGGCGGCAGGTCGATCAGCAGCAGATCGTCGGCTTCCTGCACCACCCAGTCGGGCAGGGTTTCGCGCACCTGCACGCCAGTGATCGTCTGGACCTGGTCATTCAGGCTTTCCAGGTGTTGCACGTTGACCGTGGTGTAGACGTCGATACCGGCGGCGAGCAGCTCCTGCACGTCCTGCCAGCGCTTGGCGTGGCGGCTGCCGGGGGCATTGCTGTGCGCCAGTTCGTCGACCAGCACCAGGGCCGGGCGGGCAGCGAGCACCGCGTCCAGGTCCATTTCCTCCAGCATCACGTCGCGGTACTGGCAACGCAGCAGCGCCTGCTGAGGCAGGCCGACCAGCAGCGCTTCGGTTTCTGCACGACCGTGGGTCTGTACCACCGCGGCCAGTACGGTGATGCCCTGACGCTGACGGGCATGGGCGGCCTGCAGCATGGCGTAGGTCTTGCCGACGCCGGGGGCGGCCCCCAGGAACACTTTCAAACGCCCACGCCCAGCGCTGGGCAAGGCGGCCAGCAAGGCATCGGCGCGGCCGGAATCACTCATGGCGCAGGCTCGTCATCATCGGGACTGCGACGGTAGCCGATCCAGCGCCTGGTTCAAAGCCAGTACGTTGACCACGGCCGGGCCGATGAGGGGAGATTCGGTATGTGCCTGCACCAGCGCGCGCAGGGCTGACTCGGCCAGGCCGCGCTCGCGCGCCACCCGTGGCACCTGGTAGTTCACCGCCGCCGGTGGCAGATGAGGGTCCAGGCCACTGGCCGAGGTGGTCAACAGCGCCAGCGGAACAGGCCCCTGCTGTGCATCGAACTGTTCATCGGCCTGCGCCAGCACGCGCGTGCCCAGCGCGGGATTGCTCGGCGCCAGGTTGCTCGCCCCGCTGGCGAGGGTTGCGTAGTCCGCCGCCGAAGGCCGTGAATGGAACCAGCGCTCGCCCGTGAAGGCCTGCGCGAGCAAGGTCGAGCCACGCACCTCGCCCTGCGCGTCACGCACCAGGCTACCGTTGGCCTGGGCGGAAAACGCCCATTGCCCGACTGCCCATACCAACAGCGGATAGGCCGCGCCAGTGAGCAGGGTCATCGACAGAATCAGGCTCAAGGCCGGACGCAACAAACTGTTCATCTTTCAAGCTCCAGGGTCAGACCAGGTGCAATGCGGTGAGGACGATATCGATGGCCTTGATGCCGATGAAGGGCACCACCAGACCACCCAGGCCATAGATCAGCACGTTGCGCCGCAACAACTGCGCAGCACTGTTGGCCTGCACCCGCACACCGCGCAGGGCCAGGGGGATCAACACGATGATGATCAAGGCGTTGAAAACGATGGCCGAAAGGATCGCGCTCTGCGGACTGGCCAGGTTCATTACGTTGAGCACGCCCAGGGACGGGTACACCGCGGCAAAGAGTGCCGGCAGGATGGCGAAATACTTGGCGACGTCGTTGGCGATGGAAAAGGTGGTCAGCGCGCCGCGGGTCACCAGCAGTTCCTTGCCGATGCGCACGATGTCCAGCAGCTTGGTCGGGTCGCTGTCCAGGTCGACCATGTTGGCCGCCTCGCGTGCGGCCTGGGTACCGTCGTTCATTGCTACGCCGACGTCAGCCTGGGCCAGCGCCGGTGCGTCGTTGGCGCCATCGCCGCACATCGCCACCAGCCGCCCATCGGCCTGTTCCTGGCGAATGCGCGCCAGTTTCTTCTGCGGCGTGGCCTCGGCCAGCACATCGTCGACGCCGGCTTCGGCGGCGATGGCCGCAGCGGTGAGCGGGTTGTCGCCGGTCACCATGACGGTGCGGATGCCCAGCTTGCGCAATTGTTCGAAGCGCTCGCGAATGCCCGGCTTGACCACATCCTTCAAGTGGATCGCCCCCAGCAATTGCTTGTCTCGGCCCACCAGCAAGGGCGTGCCGCCACTTTGCGCGATGCGCTCGATGTGGTCGGCCAGTGCGGCCGGAAGCTGCGCCCTGGACTGGCCGATGTAGGCCAGCAGCGAGTCGACTGCGCCCTTGCGGTAGCACTGCTGGTCGAGGTCGACGCCGGACAGGCGCGTCTGCGCGCTGAACGGCACCGACTGCCAGCGCTCGGCGGGCGGCTCGTCGACGCTGAACAACGGACGGATGAACTCGACCACCGAACGCCCTTCCGCCGTTTCATCGCCCAGCGAAGCCAACAGCGCACCTTCGGCCATTTGCGCATCGCTGACGCCGGGGGCGGCGTACAAAGCGCTGCACCGGCGGTTGCCGAAGGTAATGGTGCCGGTCTTGTCGAGCAGCAGCACATGGACGTCGCCGGCCGCTTCCACCGCGCGCCCGGACTTGGCCACGACGTTGAGCCTCACCAGGCGGTCCATGCCGGCGATGCCGATGGCCGACAGCAGGCCGGCGATGGTGGTCGGAATCAGCGTCACCAGCAGCGCCAGGAGGAACACCAGGGGCAAGCTGTGCCCGGAGAAGCGGGCGAAGGGCTGCAGGGTCACCACCACCAGCAGGAAGACCATGGTCAGGCCGATGAGCAGGATGTCCAGCGCCACTTCGTTGGGGGTCTTCTGGCGCTTCGCACCTTCCACCAGCGCAATCATCCGGTCCAGGGTCGATTCGCCGGGGTCGGTGCTGATCTCGATCAGCAGCCAGTCGGACACCACCAGGGTGTTGCCGGTGACCGCCGAGCGATCGCCGCCCGACTCGCGGATCACCGGCGCCGATTCGCCCGTGATGGCGGCTTCGTTGACCGCAGCGATGCCCTCACGCACCTCGCCGTCGCCGGGGATCATCTGCCCGGCTTCGACCCGCACCACATCGCCCTTGCGCAGCACAGTGGCGGCGACGGTTTCGAAACTGCCGTCGGCGCACTGTCGGCGTGCCTGCAAGCCCTGGCTGCCCGCTTTCAAGCTGTCGGCGCGCGCCCTGCCGCGGCCCTCGGCCAAGGCTTCGGCAAAATTGGCAAACAGCAGGGTAAACCACAGCCACACGGCGATCTGTACGGCGACCGCGGCTGGCACCGCCGGGTCGGGCAGCAGGCACAGGCCGGTGGTCAGTACGGCGCACAACTCCACCACCAACAGCACAGGGCTGCGCAGCAGTCGCCGCGGGTCGAGCTTGACGAAGGCCTGCAGCAGCGCCGGTCGCCACAAGGCACTCAGGGTGGCCCCGGCGGGCGGTGATGGTTGCGTGGCAGCGGCAACGGTCGATCGGTTCATTGTCCAGGCCTCAGAAATGCAGGTTCAAGTGCTCGGCGATCGGCCCCAGGGCCAGCACCGGCAGGAAAGTCAGGCCGCCCACTATCAGCAGGGTCACGGTCAGCAGGGTGATGAACAGCAGGCCATGGGTGGCGAAGCTGTCGGCGCTGGGCGCACTGGCGTTCTTGCTGGCCAGCGCCCCGGCCAGGGCAAGTACCGGCAGGATGTAGCCGAAGCGCCCGATCAGCATGCCCAGGCCCAGCATCAGGTTGTGAAAGGCGGTGTTGGCGGACAGGCCGGCGAAGGCCGAACCGTTGTTGGCGCTGGCCGAGGTGTAGGCATACAGCAACTGCGTGAAGCCATGGGGCCCCGGATTGCTCACGGCGCTCGCCGGCCCCGGCAGGCTGACGGCGATGGCGCTGAGCACCAGCACGCCGACCGGCATCACCAGCAGGCTCGCCACCAGCCAGCGGACCTCGCGTGCCTGCAGCTTCTTGCCCAGGTACTCGGGGGTTCGACCGATCATCAGTCCGGCCAGGAACACGGTCAGCAGCACGTTGAGCAGCATGCCGTAGAGACCGGCGCCAACCCCGCCGAAAATCACCTCGCCGAGCATCATGTTGACCAGAGCGACCATCCCGGAGAGCGGATTGAGGCTGTCGTGCATGGCATTGACCGAACCGTTCGAGGCGGCCGTGGTGGTCACCGACCAGAGCACACTGGCCGTGGTGCCGAAGCGGCTTTCCTTGCCTTCCAGCGGGGCCGCCTGCTCGACCATGGCGCTGGCCAGCAGCGGGTTGGGTTGCTGCTCGGCATACAGCGACAAGCCGATGCCCAGCAGTAACAGGGTCAGCATGCAGGCCAGAATCGCCCGGCTCTGGCGCAGGTCCTTGACGTAATGACCGAAGGTGAAAACCAGGGCGGCCGGGATGGTCAGAATGGCTGCCAATTCGAACAGATTGCTCCACGCCGTGGGATTCTCGAACGGATGCGCCGAGTTGACCCCGAAGAATCCGCCGCCGTTGGTGCCCAACTGCTTGATGGCGATCTGGCTTGCAGCCGGGCCGAGCGGGATGGTCTGCGCGTTGCCTTGCAGGGTCAGCGCGTCCACGTACGGGGCGAACGTCTGCGGCACGCCCTGCCATAGAAGGAACACGGCCAGCAGCAGCGCCAGCGGCAGCAGGCCATACAATGTGGCGCGGGTCACATCGACCCAGAAGTTGCCAAGAGTACTGGCCGAGCGCCGGCTGATGCCGCGACACAGCGCTACCAGCACGGCCAGGCCGGTTGCGGCGCTGAGGAAATTCTGCACACCCAGCCCGGCCATCTGGCTGAGGTAGCTGAGCGAGGTTTCGCCGCTGTAGGCCTGCCAGTTGGTGTTGGCCATGAAGCTGACGGCGGTGTTGAACGCCAGGGTCCACTCCTGGCCAGGCAGGTGCTGGGGATTGAGCGGCAGGTAGCCTTGCAGCATGAGCAGGGCGAACAACACGCCGAACCCGGCCAGATTGAAGGCGAGCAGAGCCAGGGCGTAGCGCTGCCAACTCTGCTGCTGTTGCGGGTCGATACCGGCGAACCGGTAGCAAAGCCTTTCCACTGGCTGCAGCGGTACGCTGAGCCAGGTGCGCTGGCCTTCCATGACTTTGTAGTAGAAACGTCCGAGCCAGGGCGCGGGCAGCAACACCAGGGCGAGGAAGGCCGCTATCAGTGCGAAATCGTGACTGTGCATGACCGACTAGCCTCCACTGGCGCGCAAGAGGGCGACGAGCAGGTACACGAACAAGCCGATGGCCAGCAGCAGGAACAGGCCGTCCAGAACAGACATGAGCAATATCTCCAGGCACGGCGGGCGCCGCTTGTCGACATTCTCCGGGGCCTGGGCGTAAAGGCGCGAGATCGATACCCAGGCGTCGCCGTAAAGAACGCGTAAAGATCGGTGGGTCACATCCTGCCAAGCGCGGCGCATGGGAACGTCGGGGCCGAACGGCTATCATGGCGGCCTTCCCTGCCCCCTGGAGCCTTCATGCGCCTGTTCCACACCTCCGACTGGCACCTCGGCCAAAGCCTGCACGGTCAGGAGCGCGACTTCGAACACGCAAGCTTCCTGCGCTGGTTGCTGCGCCAGCTCGCCGAGCGCCGACCCGACGTGCTGCTGGTGGCAGGCGATATCTTCGACACGGTCAACCCGCCCGTGCGCGCCCAGGAGCGCTTGTACAACTTCATCGTCAGCGCCCATGAGCAACAGCCGCAGCTGACCATCGTGATGATCGCCGGCAACCATGACTCGGGTTCGCGCATTGAACTGCCCGGGCCGTTGATGCGCCGCCTGCGCACCCACGCGCTGGGCCGGGTGATGTGGCTCGAGGATGGCCGCCTCGACAGCGAACGGCTGTTGCTGCCGCTGCCCGATGCCAAGGGCGAAGTGCAAGCCTGGTGCCTGGCCCTGCCCTTCCTGCGCCCTGCGGAAGTGACCGGCGCAGCCCTGGGCGAGGATTACCTGCAGGGCATCGCCCGTGTGCACGAAATGCTGATTGCCGCCGCCAATGCCCGACGCTCGTCGGGGCAGGCGCTGATTGCCATCAGCCATGCGCACATGGCCGGCGGTTCGGTGTCGATGGAGTCCGAGCGCAGCCTGGTGATCGGCAGCGCCGAGGCCCTGCCGGCCAGCCTGTTCGATGCCAGCATCAGCTACGTTGCCTTGGGCCATCTGCACAAGCCGCAGAAGGTCAACGGCGAATCGCGCATTCGCTACAGCGGTTCACCCATTCCACTGTCGTTCTCGGAAATCGAATACCCGCATCAGATCCTCGAGATCGAATGCGCTGGCGAGCAACTGATGAGTGTGGAACCGATCCTCATCCCACGCGCCGTCGACCTGCTGCGCATCGGCCCGGCGCCCTTGCCGCAGGTGCGCGAACAGTTACAGCAACTGCCGGACGTGGACCTGTTGGCCGACCTCCTGGGCTACCCCTGGCTGGAAGTGCGAGTGGTACTCGACGAGCCACAACCGGACCTGCGCCAGCACATCGAAACCGCCCTGCAAGGCAAAGCCGTGCGTCTGGTGCGGATCGCCGCCGAGTACGCCGGGCGCGCCAACGCCGACAACGAAGACGTCGGTGCCTTGATCGAACTGGATCAGCTCAGCCCCCACGAACTGTTCAGCCGCGCGTGGCTGGACAGTTATGGCAGCGAGGTGGACGAACATACCCTGGATGACTTTGCTCGGTTGTTGCAGGAAGTGCAGTTGGAGGGCGAAACCCCATGAAGATCCTGGCCATTCGCCTGAAGAACCTGGCCTCGCTGGCCGGCCCGTTCGAATTGGATTTCACTGCCGAACCACTGGCCAGTGCTGGTCTGTTCGCCATTACTGGCCCCACCGGCGCGGGCAAGAGCACGTTGCTCGATGCCCTGTGCCTGGCCTTGTTCGGCGCCGTGCCGCGCCTGGGCAACGCGTCGCAGAGCGCCAAGGTGCCGGACGCCGATGGCGAGATCGGCAGTTACGACCCGCGCACCTTGCTGCGTCGTGGTACCGGGGCAGGCTACGCGGAAGTGGATTTCCTCGGCGTCGACGGTCGTCGCTATCGCGCGCGCTGGGAAGCCAACCGCGCACGGGACAAACCCGGCGGCAAGTTGCAGAACAGCCGGCAGTCGCTGCGCGACCTGGACAACGACCAGCTACTGGCCAGCCAGAAAGGTGAATACAAGCAACTGCTCGAGGCTCGCCTGGGGCTCAACTTCGAACAGTTCACCCGTGCGGTGATGTTGGCGCAGAGCGAGTTCAGTGCCTTTCTCAAGGCCGATGACAACGAGCGCAGCGAGCTGCTGGAAAAGCTTACCGACACGGCGCTGTACACCCGCCTGGGCAAGCGCGCCTTCGAAAAGAGCCGCGACGCCCGCGAGCAGCTCAAGCACTGGCAAGACCAGGCCACCGGCATCGCGCCACTGGCGGTCGAGGCCCGTACGGCCCTGGACCTGGAGTTCCAGAGCGCCAGCGAGCAACTGCGCCAGCAGCAAGCGCGCCTCAAGGAGGTGGAACGGCAGCAGCAGTGGCACCGCGAAGACCAGCGCCTGACCGACGACTGCCAGGCGGCACGGCAGCAGGTGGAAGACGCGTCCCAGGCGTGGGAAGCAGGCGCCGAGCAGCGTTTGCAACTGCACATGCTCGAACAACTGGCACCGCAACGCTACCTGTTCGGCCGCGAGCAGGAAGTGCACACCCAACTCCTGCCCTTGGCCGAACGCATCGAGCTGTCGCGTTCGCGGCAGCAACAGCAAGCGCTGCGGCGCCAGCAACTGGACGAGCAACGCGAACAGGCCGAGCGCACGCTGCAACAGGCGTTGGCGCAACAGGCCGAAGCGCAGCCCCGGTTGCAGCAGGCCTTCGACGAGCAGTCGAACCGGAGCCGATTGCAGGCCGAGCTCGAACCCCTGAATCCGGCGCTGGCCGAAGCCGAGCGGCAGCTTTCGTCCGGGGCGCAGGCGTTGCTGGGCATGGAGCAGCAACAGGCCGAGACTGGCAAACGCCTGCAGCAGGTCGCCGACTCGCTCGAACGCAGCGCCGAGCTGGCACCGCTGGCCACCACCTGGAGCGCCTACCTGCCACGCCTGCAGCACGTGGTGACGCTGAGCAGTCGCCTGCGCCAGGGTCAGACCGAGCTGCCAGACTTGCAGGCTCAGGCACACGCCACACAGACGAGCCTGGAAGCGCATCAAACGGACCTTGCCCGCGTCTTTCAGCATGCCCCGTGCGGCGTCGAGGAGCTGCCTGAGCGCTTGCAGCAACTGACCCAACGTCTGCAACAGCAACGCCTGGCGCTGCGCGGTGTACAGGAACTGGAACGGCTGTGGCAGCGGCGCAACGCTGTCCAGGAACGTCTTGAACAAGGACGCCAGCAGCAGGCCACCTTGCTGGCCCGGCGCGAGCAACTGACCGCGCAGGGGCTGGAGGTCCGCGCGGCCCACGAACAGGCCGAGCAAGCCCTGACGTTGACCCTGCAACTGCTCGAACGCCAGCGCCTGGCGCGCAGCGAAAGCGTCGAACAGTTGCGCGAACGGTTGCAGCCCGAACAGCCCTGCCCGGTCTGCGGCAGTGTCGAACACCCCTATCACGCTCCCGAGGCGCTGTTGCAGGCGCTATCGGCCCACGATGACGATGAAGAGCAACGCGCGCGCGCTGCGCTGAAGCCGCTGTCCGAACGCCTGATCGAGCTGCGTACCGAAGTCGGCGCGCTGATCGAGCAGCACAAGCAGCTCAAGGCGCAGGAGCAACAATTGCTCGACCAGCCGGATGGCGCCGAGTTGGCCCGGCATCCGCTCTACCCTGCCCTTGCCGACGCCGAGCAGGCGGATGACTGGCTGCGCGACACCGTGGCCAGCCACACGCGCCTGATCGATGAGGATGAACGGCAGCAGAACAGCCTGCTGGCCTTGCAACAGCAGGCAACCACCTTGCAGCGCGCCGTGACGCAAGCCGGGGAAACCAGCCAGCAGGCGCGGCAGACGCTGCAGGCGCATCAGGCCCACGTTGACGCCGACCAGCAACGGCTCGACGAAGAGCTGCAGGCGTTGGCCAGCCAGTTGCCCGCCGCTCGCCTGCAGGCCCTTCGCGAGCAACCGGCACAGACGTTCATGGCGCTGGAGCAGAGCATCGGCGAGCGTCTGGCACAGATCGAGCAACGGGACGAGGAACAGGCCGAGTTCGACACCCGCGCGCGCCGCATCGAGCAGGCCCGCAGCGAGCATGCGCGGCACCGAACCGACTGCGAGCAGCAACGCCTGCGGGTCGCGGCACTGTCCACGCACCTGCAGACCTGCGAAGCACGGCTGCGCGAATTGCTGGGCGAGCATGCCCAGGCTGCCGCCTGGCAGACGGCCTTGCACGATCAGGTCGAAACGGCGCGCGAGCAGGAACGGCAAGTCGACCGCCAGCAACAGGATCTACGAACCCAGACAGTGCAGACCGCCAGCGTCCTGGAGGCCGACACTCAGCAGCAGGCCCAACTGCAGCGAGCCCTGGCCGACGTGCAGCAAGCTCTGCACGCCTGGCGCGAGCAGCGTCCGCAACTGGACGACGATGGGTTGCGGGCACTGCTCGCCATCGATGAACCCCAGGTCGATGCGCTGCGCAGCCGCCTGCAAACCACGGAAAGGGCCTTGGAACAGGCGCGCATCCGCTTGCACGAACGCGAACAGCGACAGCAGGCCCATCGCGCAGAGCTCGACGCGATCGCCAGCGCCGAAGCACTGGACGCACAACACGCCGCCCTGCTGCTGGACGCCGAACGGCAGGAACATCACTGCGCCGAACTGCGCGCCCGGCAGACCGAAGACCAGCGCCGGCACGGTGCCAACCAGGCCCTGCAGACGCAGATTGCCGAGGCTGATGCGCTCTACCAGCGCTGCGCGCGACTGGCGGCGCTGATCGGCTCGGCCGAGGGTGATCGCTTCCGCAAGATTGCCCAGGCCTACAACCTCGACCTGCTGGTGCACCACGCCAACGTGCAACTGCGCCAGCTGGTGCGGCGCTACCGGCTCAAGCGCGGCGGCAGCATGCTCGGGTTACTGGTGCTGGACACGGAAATGGGCGACGAACTGCGCTCGGTGCATTCGTTGTCGGGCGGGGAAACGTTTCTGGTTTCACTGGCATTGGCTTTGGGCCTGGCGTCGATGGCCTCGAGCACACTGCGCATCGAGTCGCTGTTCATCGACGAAGGCTTCGGCAGCCTGGACCCCGAGTCGCTGCAGCTGGCCATGGACGCCCTCGACGGCCTGCAGGCGCAGGGACGCAAGGTAGCAGTGATTTCCCACGTGCAGGAGATGCACGAGCGCATTCCGGTGCAGATTCAGGTGCGGCGCCTGGGCAACGGCTTGAGCAGCGTGCAGGTGACAGGCTGAGTCGGCGTTCCCCCGGTTGCGCATACTGCCGCGCAGCCGGGGGTCAACGGCCGACCATCATCGGGTCAGGAATTTAACGTCCGAGGGGGCATCCTGCGCGAAGCGCTGCACTGTCTCACCCAGCTTGCCGGTGCTCGCATCGCGCCTGAGCACGGTGATCTGGTTGCTTTTCTGGTTGGCGATCAACAGGAAGTGGCCGGTAGGGTCGAGGGTGAATTCACGCGGATGATCGCCGTCCACGTCACGACGCTGGATTTCCTCGAGCTGGCCATTGCCGGCTGCAACGCTGAACACCAGCATCTGATTCGCCGTGCCGCGGTTGCTCACATAGAGAAAGCGGCCATCGGCCGACAGGTGCAACGCGCCGCTGGCGCTTTGCTTGCCGGCCGTGCCCAGTTCGAGCAGTTGCTGGCGTACCAGGTTGCCGTCCCTGACGTCGAACATGGCCAGTTGGCCGCTCATTTCCAGGGTCAGGTAGGCGTGCTTGCCATCGCGACTGAACAGCAGGTGACGCGGGCCACTGCCGTCCGGCAGCTGGACCGAGGCAGGTTGCGCCGGCACCAGTGGGCGCTCGGCAGACTCGGGCTGGTAGCGGTACACGTACACCCGGTCAGCGCCCAGGTCGCTGGCATAGACGTAGTTGCCAGAGGGCAGCGATACCACCGAATGCACATGCGGCCCGGCCTGACGCTCGGGATTCACCTGGCTGGCAACGTGCTTGAGCTGTTGCACCACCTCGCTGAGCGTGCCGTTCTCGGCCACCTTGAACACGCTCAGGCTGCCACCTGGATTGGCGTTCACGGCATAGTTGGAAACGAACAGGTAGCGCCCGTCCTGGCTCAGGCTGGAATGGGTCGGTTCATCGCCCCGGGTGGCCACCTGGCTGACCTGGCTGAGTTCGTGGGTGTTGCCGTCCACTGTGAAACTGCTGACTTTGCCGACCACTTCTTTCTGCCCGGGGCCGTTTTCGTTGACCACGAACAGACGCCGCTGATCCTGGGACAAGGTCAGCCAGGAGGGGTTGGAACTCTTGAATGTTTGCCGTGGCTGCGCCTCGATCTGGCCGGTAGCGCTGTCGAAGGCATAGCGGTAGATGCCTTCGCTGGCGCCTTGGGTATAGGTGCCCACCAGCAGGTCGTATTTTTCGGCTGCGCCGGCGTGCAGTGAGGTCAGGACCAAACCGTTGACAAGCATAGATAGCAGAACTCGCTTCATGAAGGTCTCTCCGAGCCTGTTGTGAGTGGCCGATTTTTCGTGGCACCGAGTGTTGTAGCGGCAGCAGGAGCGAACGTGGATCGGACTCTAGAGACCGCCGCGTTCAAGCCTGGGTTTCATCTTCTTCGTCGCGGGCCGAAAACGCGCTGAGGCACGTCAGTTGGTGAGACACGCCGGCCTGGCTGATGACGAAGCTGTTCGGTTCGGCGCCGGGCTGGGCGGCCTGCTGTTCTTGCAGGGTGAACTGCCAGCGCTTGAGTTCGCGGCCGTCCATGCACTGGATGTGCAGGGTGTGCTCCTCGTCGAAGGAAAAATCGAAGGCGTGCAGGGTGTCGATCAGCAGCATGTCGCAGGTTTGCAGCGCGATAGGCAGACTCATGGTCGGATCTCCGGGGGTGATATCCGACCATGATAACCGCGATGCGCGCCTCTGGCCTGCTCGCCAGTACGCGCTACAGGATGCCCACGTTGCCCGGTGCGAAAGCGGCCTCGGCCTGGCCGATGCTGTTCACCAAAGGGGCGCCGAAGGCGGGCAGGCTGATTTCGAACTGGTCACCCAGCTGGGTGACGACGCCGTCGGCGAACGACAGCGTGGCGGTGCCGAAGAAATGCACATGCACGTCGCCAGGATTGAGAAACTGCGCGTACTTGAAATGGTGGTACTCGAGGTTGTCGAAGCTGTGGCACATGTTCGCTTCGCCACTGAGGAATTCCTTCTCCCAGATCACCTCGCCAGCCCGGCGGATACGGCTGGTGCCGGCAAGGTGCTCGGGCAGCTCACCCACGCGCAGCTCGGGGCCGTAGCTGCAGCTGCGCAGCTTGGAATGGGCGAGGTAAAGGTAGTTCTTGCGCTCCATCACGTGGTCGGAGAACTCATTGCCCAGGGCGAACCCCACGCGATACGGCCGTCGATCCGGTCCGATCACGTACAGCCCACCCAGCTCGGGCTCTTCGCCGGCGTCCTCGGCAAACGGCGGGACCGGGAATGCCTGGCCGGGCCGCACGACAATGCTGCCATCGCCTTTGTAGAACCACTCCGGCTGCACGCCAGGCCGGCCTGCAGCAGGCTTGCCGCCCTCCACGCCCCACTGGAACACTTTCATGCTGTCGGTAACGGCGGCGTCACCGCTTTGCTGGTGCATTTTGTCGCGGGTGGCGGCGCTGCCCAGGTGGGTCAGGCCGGTGCCGGTCACCAGCATATGGGCCGGGTCGGGGTGATCCAGAGGCGCGAGAACGCGACCCTGTTCGAGCAGCTGCGCGTAGTCATGCTGTTCACCCAGGCCACACCCGTCCACCGCCTGGGCCAGGCCGTGGCCTGCGGCAATGGCGTTCATGGCCAGGTCGCGGACACTGTGGGCGCCGCGCACTTCGTGCACGCGGTCGCCATCGACCAACCCCACCCGACGTTGCCCGTCTTTCAATTCGAATTGCACCAGATGCATGATCGCTTCCTCTTGCTGAATTCAGGTACGGGCGCTGGCGGCGAACGCATCGGCCGGCAGCACGTGGCGGCGCTCCAGGAGCTGGTAGACCACTGCGGTCAGCAGTAGCCCGAACACCATCACGCCGCTGAGAAAATACAGGCCGCTGGCCAGGTTGCCGGTGTACTCCTTGAGTGCGCCGATCACGAACGGCCCGATGTAGCCGCCCAGGTTGCCCACCGAGTTGATCAGGGCAATACCCGCCGCCGCACTGGCACCGGCGAAGAAGCGGCCCGGCAGGGTCCAGAACACCGCCGTGCAGGAGAACAGGCTGAACGCTACCAGGCACAAAGCCGCCAGCTGCGCCGCCGGCACACTCAGCCAGGCGCTGAGGAACAGGCCGACTGCGCCCAGCACGTACAGCACGGCCAGGTGACCGTAGCGGTCGTTGAGGCGATCGGAACTGCGCGGGATGAGCAACAGACCGACGATGCCGAATACATAAGGCACCGACGACACGAAACCGGTGGTCAGGTCACTGCCGCCGAACTGTTTGATCAGGGTCGGTAACCACAGGCCCAGGCCATAGATGCTCAAGGTCACCGGCAGGTAGAACAGCGCCAGCAACAACACGCGAAAATCCTTGAGCGCGTGCAGTGGGTTGCCATGCCGGGTCTGCCGATAGGCCTGCATGTCCTTCTCGAGTTCGTCGGCCAGCCAGTTCTTTTCCTCCTGGTTCATCCATTTGACCTGCTGCGGGCCGTCGGGCAGCCAGCGCAGCACCGGCCAGGTGAGGAGGATGGCCGGGGTGCCGATGACGATGAACAGCCATTGCCAGCCATGCAGGCCCAGTACGCCGTCCATGCCCAGCAGCGCACCGGACACTGGCCCGGTGATCATCATGGCGATGGGCTGGGACAGGATGAACAGGCCGAGGATCTTGCCGCGATGACGGACCGGAAACCACTGCGTGATGTAGTACAGCACGCCGGGGAAGAAGCCCGCTTCGGCAGCGCCCAGCAGAAAGCGCATGACATAGAAGCTGTGCGGCCCCTGCACGAAGGCCATGCCGATGGTGATGGCGCCCCAGGTGATCATGATGCGCGCGAACCAGCGGCGTGCGCCGAAGCGTTCGAGCATCAGGTTGCTGGGAATCTCCAGGAGGAAGTAGCCGATGAAGAACAAGCCGGCACCCAGGCCGTAGGCCGCATCGCCGATGCCCACGTCTGCGCCCATGTGCAGCTTGGCGAAGCCCACTGCGGAGCGATCCACGTAGGCGATCAGGTACAGCAGAATCAGGAACGGAATCAATTTGAAGGTGATGCGGCGTATAAGCCCCAATTCCTGGCTCATGGGATCGATCTCCACTTTCTTGTTCTTATGGTCGTTGACGTGCGACGGCTGTACGGACACTCGCCGGTGTCTCGCTGAAACCTGCAGCCCTCATTGAAATCGACTTTATAGTATTACTATTTACTGCACAAGCTCTTCCAATCGTCGTTTCAATGGCCTATTTTTAGGGAATACACAAAAACAAGTCTTACAATAAGAGAGCCACCATGCCTGATAACAAAACGCCCCTGCGCTCGGCCCAATGGTTCGGTACGGCAGACAAGAACGGCTTCATGTACCGCAGCTGGATGAAGAACCAAGGCATCGCCGACCACCAGTTCAACGGCAAGCCGATCATCGGCATCTGCAACACCTGGTCCGAGCTGACGCCGTGCAACGCCCACTTCCGTACCATCGCCGAACACGTCAAGCGGGGCGTGATCGAAGCCGGTGGTTTTCCGGTGGAATTCCCGGTGTTCTCCAATGGCGAGTCCAACCTGCGGCCCACGGCGATGCTGACCCGCAACCTGGCGAGCATGGACGTCGAGGAAGCCATTCGCGGCAACCCGATCGACGGCGTGGTGCTGCTCACCGGCTGCGACAAGACCACCCCTGCCCTGCTGATGGGCGCGGCGAGCTGCGACGTACCGGCCATCGTGGTCACGGGCGGGCCGATGCTCAACGGCAAGCACAAGGGCCGCGACATCGGTGCCGGCACCATCGTCTGGCAGATGCATGAGTCGTACAAGGCCGGCCAGATCAGCCTGGACGAATTTCTCTCCGCCGAAGCCGGCATGTCGCGCTCGGCCGGTACCTGCAACACCATGGGCACGGCCTCCACCATGGCCTGCATGGCCGAGGCACTGGGCACCTCGCTGCCGCACAACGCGGCCATTCCGGCGGTGGATTCGCGCCGCTACGTGCTGGCGCACATGTCCGGCATGCGGGCGGTGGAGATGGTCCGCGAAGACTTGCGCCTGTCCAAGATTCTGACTAAAGAGGCGTTCGAGAACGCCATCCGGGTGAATGCGGCCATTGGCGGATCGACCAATGCGGTGATCCATCTCAAGGCGATTGCCGGGCGTATCGGCGTCGAGCTGGAGCTCGACGACTGGACCCGGATCGGCCGTGGCACGCCGACCCTGGTGGACCTGCAGCCCTCCGGGCGCTTCCTGATGGAAGAGTTCTACTATGCCGGCGGCCTGCCAGCCGTGCTGCGACGCCTGGGTGAAAACGGCCTGATTCCTCATCCAGATGCCTTGACGGTCAACGGTCAGTCACTGTGGCAGAACGTGCAGCATTCGCCGATCTATGGCGAGGACGAGGTGATCCGCGCCATCGACAACCCATTGGTGGCCGACGGCGGAATCTGCGTGCTACGCGGTAACCTGGCGCCGCTGGGGGCAGTGCTCAAGCCCTCGGCCGCGACCCCGGCGCTGATGACCCATCGCGGCCGCGCAGTGGTGTTCGAAAACTTCGACATGTACAAGGCACGCATCAACGATCCGGACCTGGACGTGGACGCCAGCTCCATCCTGGTCATGAAGAACTGTGGACCCAAGGGTTATCCAGGCATGGCCGAGGTCGGCAACATGGGCCTGCCGGCCAAGCTGCTGGCACAGGGAGTGACCGATATGGTGCGCATCTCGGATGCGCGCATGAGCGGCACGGCCTACGGCACGGTGGTGCTGCACGTGGCGCCGGAAGCGGCCGCCGGGGGCCCACTGGCAGTGGTTCGCGAGGGTGATTTCATCGAGCTGGACTGCGCCAGCGGGCGGTTGCACCTGGACATCTCCGACAGCGAGCTGCAGGCCCGCCTGGCCGATTGGCAGGCACCGGCGCAATCGTTGCTGGTGGGCGGCTATCGGCAGCTGTACATCGACCACGTGATGCAGGCAGACCAGGGCTGTGATTTCGATTTCCTGGTCGGCTGCAGGGGGTCCGAGGTGCCGCGGCATTCGCACTGACCCCCCGCCCCGCCGGCCTGTAGGAGCGGCCAGTGGCCGCGAAAAGAGCACCGCGGTGTGACAGGTATACCGCGGTGAATTTTTCGCGGCCGATGACCGCTCCTACGGAATAGGCGGTGATTGGGCATAAAAAAACCCGACTCCAGGTCGGGTTTTTGCATCGCAGTCAAGCAGGCTGGAAGCTTACTTGGCGCGACCTTTGTACGAACCGCCTTCACGGGTGTCGATCTCGATCATGTCGCCGATCTCGATGAAGTCCGCAACGCTCAGCTCGGTACCGTTCTTCAGTTTGGCAGGCTTCATCACCTTGCCCGAAGTGTCGCCGCGAGCGGAACCTTCGGTGTAGTCGACCTGGCGCACGATGGTGGTCGGCAGCTCGACGCTGACCAGACGCTCTTCGAAGAACACGGCTTCGCAGACGTCGGTCATGCCTTCTTCGACGAACGGCAGAACGGCCTCGATGTCTTCGGCGTTCAGTTCGTACATGGTGTAGTCGGTGGTATCCATGAACGTGTAGCTGTCACCGCTGATGAACGACAGGGTCGCTTCCTTGCGGTCCAGGATCACGTCGTCCAGCTTGTCGTCGGCACTGTAGACGGTTTCGGTCTTGTAGCCGGTCAGCAGGTTCTTCAGCTTGGTCTTCATGATCGCGCTGTTACGGCCCGACTTGGTGAATTCAGCTTTCTGAACCAACCAAGGGTCGTTGTCGATACGGATCACGGTACCGGGTTTCAGTTCTTTACCAGTTTTCATTACGAATATCCGAATTTGGATGGTGATTTACAAAAATCTAGGCCGCGTATCATAGCCAATTTCGGTAAAACTGCACCAGCGTCGTTGCAAGATCAGGCTGAGTGGCCTGTGTGGCGCACCATTGCCGCGCGTGCGCGACCAGTTCCGGCCAGTGCCGAATGGCCTCGCGCCATGCCGGGCCGATGTCGGCGCCCTCCACGCTCTGGTTCCAGGCCCGCCACAGCCCGCGCAACGCGGCGTAGGCTGCGGGCGAGAGGCCCTGGCCGTAGCGATCGAGAAACGCCTCGAGTTTTTCCCAGTGCGCGTATTCCTCCTGGACATAGATATGCCAGACCATCGGTGCGGCGGCCCACTGGGCGCGAACGAACGAGTCCTCACCGCGCACGGCATTGAAATCGCAGCACCACAGCAGCCGGTCGTACTCGCTCTGACGGACGAACGGCAGCACCTGCACCTTCAGGCTGCCCCGTTGTACCTGGCTGCCGACGTCCAGCGATGCCTCGCCCAACCATTGGCGCACGTCGGCCAGCACTCGGCCTTCGGGGACCAGCAGGTGGTTGCTGCGCGTGTCATCGGCCAGGGCATCCAGCCACGACCCCAGCCCGCTGTGCTCATAGGCGAACAACGACAACAGGCGGGCATCGGGCTGGGGCTCGACGCCCAGCCCGGCCAGAAACGTCTGCCGTGCTGCGGGATCGGCTTCGAAGGCCTTGCGGTGCTCGACCAGGCAGGCTTCGCGCAGCAAACCGCCGGTACCGGTGGTGAAGCCGGGAAAGAAGAAGAACTTGCGCAGCCCACCCGGCTGCGGCGACGGCAGGCCATGGCAGCCATCGACCCAGGTTTCGGCGCTGAGGTAATCAAGGTTCAACCACAACGGGGACCGGCTGCGCGCTGCCATGGCGTCGACGTATTCAGGAGGCAGCTTGCAGGCGAAGGCACCTACCACCACATCGGCAACCTCGGTGGCCTGCCATTCGCCGCGCCAATGGCGGACTTCCACGCCGTCGTGCCACTGCTGCGGCTGTTCGGCGCTGGCGGCAGGCCACAGACGGGCGAATGGCACCAAGT
Organism: Pseudomonas sp. CFBP 13602; assembly: GCF_014842725.1. Taxonomy (NCBI): domain Bacteria; kingdom Pseudomonadati; phylum Pseudomonadota; class Gammaproteobacteria; order Pseudomonadales; family Pseudomonadaceae; genus Pseudomonas; species Pseudomonas sp. CFBP 13602. Next base: position 216,206 of record NZ_JACYVT010000002.1, read on the forward strand.
CGTCGACCCACAGGCGCACCTGCATACCGTGTTCGACCTGCAGTTGGCGGGCCAGGCGCCAGGTGATGCCGATGTCGCCGTAGTTGTCCACGACCGTGCAGAAAATGTCCCAGGTGGCCTTCATGGCTGACTCCAACGCAAACGTTTACACAAAGCCGGCTATTGTCCGCATAAACGTCCGCGCACAGAAGCACTAAAGGCGGTTCGTGCGACAATTGCCCGCTCGTTCCCACCGTCAGTCCAACCATGAACAAACCTGCCCTGTTGCAAGCCATCATCGAACGCCTGACCGTTGATCTGGACGTGGCTCAGCGTGCCGCGCAGACGGCCTATGAAACCGCCACCCATGAAGAGAACGTGGCCGAGAACAAGTACGACACGCTCGGGTTGGAGGCGTCCTACCTGGCCACCGGGCAAGCGCGGCGCATGGAAGAGATTCGCCACGGGTTGGCGAAATTTCGTGCACTGCAGTTGCGTGATCTTCAGGCAGGGATCGAACTGGGCGCACTGGTGGCGCTGGATTCGGAAAGCGGTGTGCGCCAGTGGTTTTTCCTGGGGCCTGATGCGGCGGGGTTGAAGCTGGATTTCGAAGGCTGCACGGTCATGGTCATCACCCCGCGCTCGCCCTTGGGGCAAAGCCTGTTGGGCAAGAGCGTGGATGACGAAGTCAGCATGGCGGGCAATGTTCAGGTCATTGCCCAGGTGATTTGACGCCCGGCGCAAGTAGATACACCGCGTGAACCGTTGACGCGGCTTGCCTGGTACACCGCGTGCAACATTGACGCTGCGATCCCCTGTAGCAGCGGCGCAAGCCGCGTCCGGCCTCAACGCGGATTGTCTGATACACCGCATGCGCCGCCGACGCGGCTCGCGCCGCTGCTACAGGGATGGTGCAAGCCGCGTCTGTGTGCAACGCGGTTTGTTTGGCACACCGCGTGCAACATTGACGCTGCGATCCCCTGTAGCAGCGGCGCAAGCCGCGCCCGGCCTCAACGCGGTTTGCCTGAAATACCGCATGCGCCGCCGACGCGGCTCGCGCCGCTGCTACAGGGATGGTGCAAGCCGCGTCTGTGTGCAACGCGGTTTGTTTGGTACACCGCGTGCAACATTGACGCTGCGATCCCCTGTAGCAGCGGCGCAAGCCGCGTCCGGCCTCGACGCGGTTCGCCGGGTACACGGCGTGGGGGTTACTTCTTTTCGGGCAGCGCGTAGGCGATCACGTAGTCACCGCGATCCGGCGACTGGCGCGCACCACCGGCGGTGATGACCACATATTGCTTGCCGGTCTTGGGCGAAACGAAGGTCATCGGGCCGCCCTGGCTGCCAACCGGCAGGCGAGCTTTCCACGCCTCTTCACCCGTCGCCGAGTTGAACGCACGCAGGTAGTAATCCTGGGTACCGGCAATGAACACCAGGCCGCCCTGTGTCGACAGCGTGCCGCCCAGCGTCGGCATACCGATGGGCAGCGGCAGGTGCATTTTCACACCCAGCGGCCCGGTATCTTCCACGGTCCCCACTGGCACCTGCCAGGCAACTTTCTGGGTCTTCATGTCGATTGCGGTCAAGGTACCGAACGGCGGCGCCTGGCACGGAATGCCGGCGATGGACAGGAAGCGGTTCTTGTTCACCGCATACGGCGTGCCCTTGAGCGGTACCGCGCCCATGCCGGTGTTGAGCGCTTCGCCACCCGAAGACGCCTTGGCATCCTTCTGCTGAGGCACCATCTGTACCCACAGGCCCAGACGCATGTCATTCACGAAGATAAAGCCATGCACCGGATCGGTCGACAGGCTGCCCCAGTTCATCCCACCCAGAGACCCCGGGAAGCTGAGCGACACATCGGTACCCGGCGCGGTGTACAGACCTTCATAGCGCATTTTCTTGAACGAGATCCGGCACAGCATCTGGTCGAACGGAGTCGCACCCCACATGTCCGACTCGGTCAGGTGTTGCGCGCCGATCTGCGGCATGCCCACCGACAACGGCTGGGTCTTGGCATAGGGTTCGCCAGGAATGTCCGAGCCCTTGACTGGAATGTCCTGCACGGCGGTCAGCGGTTGACCGGTCGCGCGGTCCAGCACATAGATCTGCCCCGCCTTGGTGCCGATCACCACTGCCGGCACACTGCTGCCGTCAGGCTTGGGGAAATCCATCAGGGTTGGCTGCATGGGCAGGTCGAAGTCCCAAAGGTCGTTGCGCACGGTCTGGTAGACCCACTTCTCTTCACCGGTGGTCGCGTTCAACGCCAGGATCGAAGCACCGTAGCGGTGATTCAACGGCGTGCGCTCGACACCGTAGATATCGGTCGACGAACTGCCCATGGGCAGGAACACGGTGTTCATCTTCGGATCGTACGACATCGGTGCCCAGCTGTTGGGCGTGCTGCGCACATAGGTGTTGTCGCCGGTCGGCGCCTGCTTGTCCTCGGGGTTGCCCGGATCGAACGCCCAGCGCATTTCGCCAGTGACCACATCGAAACCGCGGATTACACCGCCCGGCATGTCGGCCTGGACGTTGTCGGCGACACGACCACCGACCACTACCGTGGTACCGGCCATCAACGGCGCGGAGGACAACTGATAGTAGGAATCCGGGACATTCCCCAGGCCCGCTTTCAGGTCCACCTGACCCTTGTTGCCAAAACCTTCACAGAACTCGCCCGTGTCGGCATCCACGGCAATCAGGCGAGCATCGATGGTGTTGGTCAACAAGCGACGCTGGCAATTGGCACCCGGCGCGACCGCAACGGCCTTGACCGGCGTATTGCCTTCGCTCGACTCCACCACCGCACTGCTGGCGTCGAAGTAGGCCAGGCCACGGCAACGCTGCCAGACCGCAGCCTGAGCATTGATCTGGTTTTTCCACAGCTCTTTGCCGGTGTCGGCGTTCAGCGCAATGATGTTGTTGTGCGGAGTGCAGATGAACACCTTGTCACCCACCTGCAGCGGCGTGGCCTGGTCTTCAGCGCCGTTGCCATTGCTGATGGCGACGTCACCGGTGTGGTAGGTCCAGGCTGGAACCAGATCGGCGACGTTGTCGCGATTGATCTGGTCGAGAGCGGCGAAGCGGTTGCCGCCTTCATCGTTGCCGTAATGGGCCCAGTCCTTCTGCGCGTTGGCCGGCGTGACCTGGGTCAGGCCTGGGCCTTCGCCGGTCGGGGCGACCGAGGCATGCGGCACGAACATGCCGGCGGCGCCCGCCATGACGGCCACGGCCAGCAGCGCGCCGAGCGCATAGCCGGCGCGACCGCCGTTCAGCCCGTTGGCGCGACGCAAGGTCGGATAGGCCAGTGCCACCACCAGGCTCAGCACCCCAAGCGCGAACAGACGGGAAATCTGCGGCCAGAAGTTGAGCCCGGCGTCGACCAGCGCCCAGATCACCGACAGCACCATGACCGCTGCGAACAGCCATGCGCCGAGCAGGCGCGACTTGAACAGGGCAATGGCGGCGACGGTCATGCCCAGGCCAGCCAGCAGGAAATACCAGCTGCCGCCCAGGGTGGCCAGGTAGCCACCGCCAGCCAGGTAGAGCAGTCCGAATACGAGTACGCCCAAGGCAGCGACCCAGATGGGCCAGCGGCGCACCGCTGGTGAAGGTTGAGGCTTAGTCATGTTGCATGATCCTGTTGACGCATGAACGTTTCTGGAAGGTTGAGCAAAGTGTAGGCAAGCCTGTGCGACATGCTTGTCGGGACGATCTCGGTGAGTACTTCCACGACCTGCACGGCCTCCCGGCCGTGTTCCACAAAGGACTGCCGGATGCCGCCACAGCATTAACTAATTAGTTAGTTACGCAACGATATCAAAAAAAACCGGCAGCTGCGACAAATCGCCCTAGCGCTGGCCGGTGAAACACTGTTGCGCAGGTTGTAACGCTGCCTCGGGTTTGCCCCACGGCACCCGCGATCAAGGCACATCCTTGAAGAACGCATGACCGCCCAGCACCAGCGTACAGGTCGCTCCGGCTGTCCAGGCCGGTGGCCTGGGCAAGCGCAACGCATGGTAATGCGTGGCCCCGTCGGTGGGGTCCGCCGTACCGCCGGCGATGACCTGTTCGGCCACCATCAGTGCCTGGGCCCATTGCGCCTGCGCAATGGGCAGAGCGCCGCTGACACAGGGGTAATTGGGATCATCAGGGTTCCAGCAGCTGAACTGCCAGGGTTTATGGCACACGCCGATGTAGCCCTCGCCCCACCAGGATCGGCGGTTGGCATCATGCACACGGTTGCGGATGACCCACGCCACCGCTATCTGCCCGGCGATGCCCTCGCCACGGGCCTCCCCCCATAGCGTTCGCGCAACGACGTCGTGTACCTGCTGAATGTGTGTCATGGTGATCTCTGCATATGAATGGCCAAGGCGACAAGGCTGGGCGAAGCGTCGTGGCAGTCCCGATTGCCTTGCCTGCGTGGCCAGATTGCTGGGCTCCGCGAGGGTTTGCCAGCCGGTAGCGATTCCCCGCCTGCCAAGTCGTGGCTGCAGTTTCCCGTGGCGAGGGTCGATGCCAAAGGCTTGAGAATTGGCGGCATTGGCTCTACAAATGTCATCGCCATGCCCGGTCCGTCGCCCCGCGCCGACCTGCCCTCGATAGACCATCCCATCACGGAGTCCCATTGCCGATGCACGCACCCGACGACGACCTGGATACCGGTGCCCACACCTCCGGCTGGGGACTGAGCCGTCTGCATGCCGCGACATCGGTCAGGTGGGTGGCCAAGCTGTTGTCGTGGGTGGCCCTGCTCACCGGTGCCACCGCGCTCTGCGAATACCTGCTGGGCCAGCCATTGCTGGGCTATCTGGTGCCGGGCCTGATGGGCATGTCGCCGTTGACCGCCATGGCGCTTTGCGCTCTGGCGCTGTCCAGCCTTCTGGGACGTCGCGCGCGACCCAGCTGGTTGCTTGCCGGCCTGGCTTCGAGCAGCGCATTCGCCTTGCTGGGCACACACCTGTTGCTCGGTGCAGACGTCTTGAGCCCGGCGCTGAACGCCTGGCTGTTTCCGCCTTCGGCGCTCCTGGTCGGTAGCGTTTCGCCGGCCACGGCGAGCTGCCTGGCTTTGCTGGGCGTGGCCCGCATGGCCCAGTTGGCTGGCCGCCACAAAGCCTGCGATGTGCTTGCCCTGCTCGCCTTCGGCCTGGCCGGCATCGGCCTGCTGGGCTATGCCTACGGCGTCAAGGATTTGTACTCGGTGCTGCTGTTCAATGCCATGGCGGTCCACACCGCTGCAGCGCTGGCCTGCCTGGCTGTTTCAACGATGCTTTTTCAGGCCGATCAGGGTTGGCTGAACGTGGTCACGCTGAGCAACCGTGCAGGCGCAGTCACCCGTCGGCAATTGCTGCTCACGGCCATCCTGCCAGTGATCGGCTGGCTGTTGCTGTCGGCCATCAATGCCCGCGCCATCGGTGCGCCCGCCGCCCTGGCCCTGGTGGTGGCGACGGTGTTTCTGCCGCTGGTCATCCTGATCATCAAGGACGGCCGGGTCACGGCGCGCCTGGACCTGCAACGGCAGAAGCAGCGTCGCCTGGAAACCACCATCAGGCAGCGTCTGGAACTGGAGCTGGATCAGAAGCGCGCCGAACTGGAACAGGAGTCGGCGCAACGCATCGTCGCCGAACAGGTGATGAACCGCGCCCAACGCCTGGATGCAATCGGACAACTGACGGGCGGCATCGCCCACGATTTCAACAACCTGCTGATGGGTATTTCAGGCAACCTCGAGCTGCTGCATCGCCACGTCGAGAGCGATCCCAAGGCCTCGAAGTACGTGACACGGGCCACCCTGTCCACGGAAAAGGGCATTCGCCTGACCGGGCAACTGCTGGCGTTCTCGCGCACGCAACGGCTGAACGTATCGGCAGTCAGCCTTGCCGACACCGTCACTGCGGCCTTCGAACTGGTTGGCAACGCGCTGGGCCCCGACATCAATATCGACATGCAGACGCCCGACCGTAGCCTGTTCGTCAGCACCGACCCCCTGCAATTGGAAATGGCCATACTCAACCTCGCCCTGAACGCCAGGGACGCGATGCCCGACGGCGGCTGGTTCACCGTCAAATGCTCGCCGACCGCTCCGCCGGGTACACCGCCCAGCGTATCGATCCGGGTCAGTGACAGTGGTACCGGCATGTCCGCGGAAGTGCTGGCCAAGGCGTGCGAGCCGTTCTTCACCACCAAGGAATCGGGCCGTGGCACCGGGCTGGGCCTGGCGCAGGTCTACGGCCTGTGCCGTCAATGTGGCGGCGACCTGAAGATCACCAGTGAACCGGGCCAAGGCTCGACCTTCGAACTGGTACTGCCCATGGCCGAGCGTCCACGCGCGAATTCCATCAACCCGCAGCCGACCAGCGTCACGGTGGCGCTCGCCCCTCTCGCCCAACCGGTGCTGGTGGTCGACGATGACGATGCAGTGCGCACGGTGCTGGTCGACGATCTGCGGGTGCGGGGCTATCAGGTGCTCGAAGCCGATCGTGGCGGCAAGGCCCTGGCGATACTGGGCAACACGCGCTGCGCCGCGGCGGTCATCGATTTCCTGATGCCCGAGATGAACGGCGCCGAATTGGCGCGCAAGGCACGCCAACTCGTCCCGCAGTTACCGATCATCTTCATCAGTGGCTATGCCGACACCCTTGCACTGGATGCCATCGCCGGCGCCGTGGTGCTGCGCAAGCCGTTTGAACTCGACGAGCTGGACCGACTGGTCAGGGAGTTGGCCGGCGTGTCTGGGTCGGACGCCTGACGGCGACGGACAACATTCGGCCGATTTGCGATCCACGACAATGTGCCGAAAAGACTGGCAAGCCGCCCATTTCAAAAAAATCGGAACCTTCCGCCAAACAGGGCGACCTAAACACAGCGTACGTACCATGCCTACGCCATGGCTGCCTCTTGGGTCTGAGCCAGACCGTCCACCAAGGAGATTTTGAAATGACCGACGCTCATAAAGAAACGATCAAGGTACTCAACGACCTCATCGAAACATCGAAAGATGGTGAGGCTGGTTTCAAGGATCTCGCAGAAAACACCAACAACCCTGAGCTGAAGGCAGTCTTCGCAGCCGCCGCTTCCGACACCGCCAGCGGTGCTGCAGAACTGCAGAACGAAGTACGCAAGCTGGGTGGCGAACCCGAAACCACCACCAGCGTTGCAGGCGATCTGCACCGTCGCTGGGTTGACCTGAAGTCGGCCATCACCGGCAAGGACGACGTCGCACTGCTCAACGAAGCAGAGCGCGGCGAAGACGTTGCCAAGAAGAGCTACACCAAAGCGCTGGAAAACCATGACGTGACCCCTGAGGTACGCGCCGTGATCCAGAAGCAGTTCGATGGCGTCATGCGCAACCATGACAAGATCAAGGCACTGCGTGACGCAGCTCGCGCTCAGAAATGAGTGAGGGGCTTGGGCGGCTGCCAAGGCCGCCCGAGCCGTGCTTTTCCCGCAACGCCCCCCGCCTTGACAACCTCCCCGCCGCTACCCGATCGACTCAACGTGTCACATAGCCCATGACTGGGGCCGGTACTTTGACGTCGCCCTGAAAGCGATGCCATTCCTTGTCGATTTCCTTGTAGCTCATGAACACACTCACCCGCTTGGCGTCGGCCAGATCGGTATTGGTCATGGACTGGGTGTAGCGCGTCGGCACGAATGCCACCGTGATACCGACTACCGAGCCATCATCCGCATACACCGGACCACCCGACATGCCCATGGCACTCGGACCGTCGTGGATGGAATAGAGCACGCCATCGTTGAGGTTGCTGAGCAGCAACTTGCCTTCCTTAACCTTGCCGCTGCCTTTGACGGGCATCAACAGTGGACTGAAGCCGACGGCGGTGACGTTTTCACCGACCGACGCCTGACGCCAGTGAGGAGCCGTCGGAGCCTTGCGCTTGATAAAGACCACATCGCCACGACCACGGTGCGCAACGTCACTGAGGTAAGGGGTGTGCTTGGCAGAAACGGCGTAGTCCTCGTTCCATTGCACGGCCGAGGCCTGATACAGAAGAGGGGCGGGAAGACTCGAGGTGACCATGAAAGCGTCTTTGTAGGCGGCATCGCTGACAAAGGGAGTTGGCATGCCATTGCAGCCGGAAAGAAGCAGGCCGAACATCAGGCAGATAGATCGATTCATCGTGTTCCAGTGTAGCAATCCCATTTCTGGGACTATAAAAGCAACCTTGCTTGCGTGGTTCTCATCCCTCTGGATGAGAATGGATTCGCTTGCGCGAGCGTTTGTAAAGACCCTGGAAACCGGCGCGTTAATGGGTGCGCTACGCGGTGTTCCAGGCCGCCATTGTTCCCTGGCGATCCTGTCGGATCGTGACTGACAGCGTGATCGGGTGTTGGTGGGCATGATCGCGAAGCATTGCGAGCCTTCGAACGACACGTCCGGCCAACCAAAACCACAACGCTCCAAAATTCAGGACGTAGTGGCCGATGATGCCATTATGACATCACCCATCTTTCACCGGCAACCGAAATAATGGCACATGGCCATTTCTTTTGCTTGCACAGTGAGAGGGGTATCGGACGGGTCGAGGAAGTCTTTAATGTCACTATGCTACTACTGTGACGTGGTTCCGATATCGCTGTCAGACGCCAGCATGGCTCTTGCGCCGCACACCTACCCCCAAGGGGGCACATCGACGAAGCGCGATTCGATCCAGGCCTTGAATGCCAGGACGGTCGCCGCAGGGAACTTCGCAGAGGGTCGTATCAGGTAGATTCCGCCCACCGAGTCCAGTCGCCATTCGGGCAGTACCTGAACCAGCTCACCCGATGCCAGTTGGCGGCTCATCAGCCATTCGCCGGCCCCCAGAATGCCCGTGCCGGCCATTGCGGCGCTGAGCAGGGTTTCGCTGTCGTTGGATGTCAGTGTGCCTTGCGTCGTCACGCTTTCCTGACAGCCTGCGCGGTGCAGTTTCCATTCCGGAAACGAGGCCAGCCCGCTGAAGCGCAGGCAGTTGTGCTGGATCAGATCTGCGGGCGTCAGCGGCATGCCGCAGCGTTCCACGTACGCAGGAGACGCACAGAGAATGCGGCGGTGCTCGCAGAGCTTGTTGGCAATCAATCGGCTGTCGTCCAGCTCGCCGATGCGCAGGGCCAGGTCATAGCCTTGCTCGATGATGTCGACGACGTGCTCGCTGTAGTCGGCAACGATCGACACACCGGGGTGTGCGCTCAAGAACTCGGGCAGCAACGGGGCCACCCACAGGCGCCCCATGGCCGCTGGCAGCGCCAGGCGCAGGACCCCGCGCACCTGAGAAACGCCTGACGTGGCCTGCTGCTCGGCTTCGACGATCTGGCTCAGGGCTGAGCGCAGGCGCTGTTCCAGCTTGGCGCCGACTTCGGTAATCCGGACCTGGCGAGTGGAACGCTCCATGAGGCGCACGCCCAGCCGCTTTTCCATGGCGGCCAGACGCTTGGAGATCACCGTAGGGTGACGCTGGAGCAAGCGACCGGCAGCGACGAACGAGCCTTGGCTGGCCACGGCCAGGAAGGCGGCGATCTCGTCGCTGTGCTGACTGTCGAGCAGGTCCGGGGTCATGGGGCGAGAATGATCGCCCCGGCGGACTGACCCGATTCGAGCGCCTCATGGGCGCGAGCCGCTTCGATCAAGGGGTAGGTCTTCCAGATCCGCGGGGTGATGATGCCCGCCTCGACCGCCGCCAGCACGTCGGCCGCGCGCTCCTGGTACTCGGCTGTGGACGCGGTGTGCGCAACGATGGAAGGTCGGGTCAGGAACAGCGACCCCTTGCCGTTGAGAGTCGACAGCTCGACCGCGCCGGGCGCACCCGACGATGCGCCGAACGACACCATCAGGCCGCGCGGACGCAGGCTGTCCAGCGACGCTTCGAAGGAGATACGGCCAATCGGGTCGTAGACCACATCGACCTTGCGCCCCTGGGTGAGCTTGGCCACGTCCGCGGCGAGCGTGGCCGCATCGAATACCAGCACCTCGTCGCAGCCCACCGCCTTTGCCCGCTCGACGCTCTCGGGTTTGGACACCACACCGATGACGTACGCCCCCAGGTGTTTGGCCCACTGCCCCATGATCTGGCCCAGGCCGCCGGCGACGCCGTACAGCAGCATCGTCGTACCGGGGCCTACCGGGTAGGTGGATTTCAACAGGTACTGTGCAGTGATGCCTTTGAACAACACGGCCGCGGCCTGCTCGAAGCTGACCCCGGCCGGCAGCTTCACCAGCCGTTCGGCCGGATAGAGCCTTTGCGCCGCATAGCCGCCCAAGGGCCCGGTGGCATAGGCGACGCGGTCGCCTGGCTGCACGTTGGTCACCCCTGGCCCCACCGAGATCACGGTGCCCGCGCCTTCCAGGCCCAAGCCGGACGGCAGCGGTACCTTGACCGCACCATTGCGCTGGGTGACATCCAGGTAGTTCACGCCCACGGCCGCCTGCTGCAGCCACGCCTGCCCTTCGCCCGGCGCCTGCTCGACCACGGTGTCTTCACACAGCACGGAGGAATCACCGGGTTGATTGAAACGGATCACTGCGGCCATGTCGTTCTCCAGTCGGTCAATAGTGCCGAAGAGTATGGAAACGCGCCCAGCGTTACACAAGACGGTGAATCTGCAGTATATACCTGCACTGGGTGCAGCAATGATCAGATGACGATTGACCTGTTGTGCCCGGACCGATTGCCTGTCGTTGCGGGTTTGTTTACCGTTCAGGCCACTGGTCGACACTCGGTGCATCGCTCACAGGGACACGTCATGGCTGTAGTTGCAGACAAAGGCACGACTTCCATAGGCCTGGTGCACGAAGCCCTGCACGGTGCAATGCAGCGCGGATTCGACATCCAGCCGGTGCTGCGAGACGCGGGCATCGACCCAGGGTTGCTTGACGCGCCCCAGGCCAGAGTCTCCGCAGTCGCGTTTTCTCGACTCTGGATTGCGCTGGCCAACGCGCTGGACGACGAGTTCTTCGCCATCGACAGCCATCCGCTGCGCAGAGGCAGCTTTCGGCTCATGTGCCATGTGGCCCTGGGCTGCCACTCGCTGGAGCAGGCGCTGCGGCGGATCCTGATGTTTCTGCGCAGCGCCCTGGACGACGTCTACGGCGAGCTGACGTACGAAGACGACTCGGCGGTGCTGGTCATTCACGACCACGGCGTGGAAAGACGCCTGTTCAGCTATGGCACCTGGCTGATCCTGGTGCACGGACTGCTCTGCTGGCTGGGCGGCCGGCGCTTGCCTATCCAAAGCATCGGCTTCCGGCCGGCCCAACCTTTGGACGACAGCGACTACCGCCTGCGCTTTTGCGAGTCGCTGGTGTTCGGTGTCGCCCAGACCACCGTCCGGTTCGATCGCAGCCTCCTCGCCCTCAAGGTTGTGCAGACACCCGCAACCCTCACACCCTTCCTGGAAGAGTCGCCCGGCAATTTGCTGGTCAAGTATCGGAACGATGAAAGCACGGGAGCGAAGGTTCGTCAGAAGCTGCGCGGTGTGGATCCGGAGGACTGGCCCGAGTTCGACCGGTTGGCGAAATCGCTGGGCACTTCGAGTTCGACACTACAACGACGGTTGCACATCGAAGGCTTGAGCTACCAGCGGCTGAAAGACGATCTTCGTCGGGACATGGCCATCCATCTGCTGGGCCGTGAAGAGCTGACGGTCGTGGAAGTCGCACTGCAAACCGGTTTTCAGGATGCCAGTGCCTTCCATCGCGCGTTCAAGAAGTGGACGGGCGTCAGTCCCGGTTGCTATCGCCGCAACGAAGCCGATGAAACGTAGGCCTCGTTGCTCCCCCTTCTGAAAGATTCACGATCCGTCCCTTTCCTGTCCCCCCCCGGACTGTCCAAACACCCCAATCAGAACGACGACTTTGGACATGGGCGTAGCCCATGCCGGCGCCTACGATAGCCGAACCCCAGCCATGGCCGCTGCCCATGGCCTGGCCGGCAGAACACCTGTGCACTTCAAAACAAAAATAAAACCGAAGGAGACACGCTATGCAACCCGTGAACGTTTTCGCGCTGGCAAAGGATTCAAGGTTCAACCGCTTCCATGGCCTGATCCTGTTCTGGTGCGTGCTCATCCTGATCATCGACGGCTATGACCTCGCCGTTGTGGGTGCGGCACTGCCGGCCATCATGAAGGACATGAACATCGAGGCGACCAGTGCCGGCATCATGGCCGGCTCGGCGCTGTTCGGCACCATGCTCGGGGCAATTTTTCTCGGCACGCTGGCCGATCGCATCGGTCGGCCGAAGATGACGGCCATCTGCGTTGCGCTGTTCAGTCTGTTCACTGCGGGTGCCGGGCTGACCAACGACCCCATCAGCTTCAGCGTCATGCGTTTCATCGCAGGGCTGGGCATTGGCGGTGTGCTGCCGATCTGCACCGCGCAAATGGGCGAGTTTTCGCCATTGAAACTGCGCACCCGCCTGGTAACGCTGGTATTCGCCGGTTATTCCGTGGGTGGCATCCTGGTCGCCCTTACCGCAAAACAGCTGATCGAAAGTCACGGCTGGCAATGGGTGTTCTACGTCGCGGGCCTGCCCGTGATCCTCATCCCGTTCATTCTCAAGAGCATGCCTGACTCCATCGGCTACATGCTCAAACAGGGCCAGCAGGACGCACTCAGGGAGGTGGCGCGAAAGCTCGATCCCGGCAACATGATTCCCGACGATGCGGTGATGGCCGGCAACCCGGAGATCCTCGACAAACAGGATTCCCCGGTGCGCAACCTGTTCGCCGATGGCCGCGGTTTCAGCACGGTCATGATCTGGGCGGCATTCATGACCGGGTTGTTCATGGTCTACGCGCTGAACTCCTGGCTGACCAAGCTGATGGCCATGGCGGGTTTCAGCCTGGGATCGGCGCTGAATTTCGTGATCGTGTTCAACGTCGGTGCCATTGTCGGCGCGCTGGGCGGTGGCTGGCTGGGCGACAGGTTCAACATCAAGCGTGTGCTGGTGTGCTTCTACATCGTCGGCGCCCTGGCGCTGGTCATGCTCGCCTACACCCGCTCGCCGGGCCTGCTCTACGCCGTGGTGTTCACGGTCGGCGCATCGACCTTGGGTACGCAACTGCTGGCCTACGCCTACGCCGGCGATTTCTACCCTTCGACCATCAGGGCCACCGGCGTCGGCTTTGCATCGGGCGTGGGCCGCATAGGCGCCATCGTGGCCCCGGTACTGATCGGTTGGTTGATCTCGATGCACTTGCCGCTGGAGCAGAACTTCATGGCCATCGCCCTTGCCGGGCTGATCGGCGCGGCGGCGGTTTCGCTGATCAATCAGTCCCTCGCCGATTCTTCCCAGGCACGCTCGACCCGCCGCGCGCCATCGGCCACCGACAGTGCGGCCTTGAATCCTGCAACCTCCAAATCCACCTGACTGGGGGCACTTATGAATCGACTGTCTCAACCGCCGTCAAGCCCCGCCCTGGTTGTGGAGGCTGTGGACTGGGCGATCAGGTCTCGGCGCAGCATCAGGGCTTTTCTTCCCGACCCCGTGGCCCAGGAAGACGTGGAAAGCATCCTCGATGTCGCCCGGTTCTGCGCGACGGGCGTGAACATGCAGCCTTGGCGTGTACACGTGGTCACCGGCGACGCCAAACGGCAGCTGTCCAACGCCATAGCGGATATAGACAACGATCCCGCCCATGCCAACCAGCTGCTCGACCCCTACGAGTACTACCCCAGAGAGTGGGTGACGCCCTATGCGGACAGGAAAAAGAAAGTCGGCTGGGAGCTGTACGGGCTGCTGGGCATCGCCAAGGGCGACAAGCAGCGCATGCATGAGCAGCACGGCCGCAACTACCGGTTCTTCGATGCGCCGGTAGGCCTGCTGTTCACCATCGACCGCGTGCTCCAGCAAGGAAGCCTGCTGGACTACGGCATGTTCCTGCAAAGCGTGATGGTGGCTGCCAGGGCTCGCGGGTTGCACACGTGCCCTCAGGCCGCCTTTCTGAAGTATCACCACGTCATCGCCGAAGTCCTTGGCATTCCCGACGAGCAAATGCTGGTCTGCGGCATGAGCCTGGGCTATGCGGACGCGTCCAGCGTCGAGAACGAGCTGGTCACCGAGCGCGAACCGGTCAGTGCATTCACCACCTTTCATCACAATAACAAAGAGACTCGCCCATGAAGCCTGCAGCCCTCAACGAGTGCCTCGACAAGACCCCGGCCAATCACCTCCCCCTGACCCCGTTGGGGTTTCTGGAAAGGGCTGCGTTGGCCCATCCGACACGGGCTGCGGTGGTGTATGGACCCATCACGCGGACCTGGGCGCAGACGCGCGAGCGCTGCCTGCGACTGGCCAGTGCTCTGGTCGCTCGAGGATTGGGCGCTGGCGATACCGTCTCCATTCTGTGCCCGAATACGCCGGCCATGCTCGAAGCGCATTTCGGCATCCCGTTATCGGGCGCAGTGCTCAACACCATCAACTGCCGGCTCGATGCCGAAGGCGTGGCGTTCATTCTCAGGCATGCCGAGTCCAAGGCCATTCTGGTGGATCGCGAATACGCAAGCCTGGTTGCGGCGGCGCTCGAGCGGCTGGATCAGGCGCTGATCGTGATCGATATCGACGACCCCTTCGCGCCGTTGGGGCCATCGATCGGCGTGGTGGGTTATGAAGAGCTGCTCGCCAACGGCGATCCGGACTTCGCCGGCGTCTGGCCTGTCGATGAATGGCACCCTATCGCTCTGAACTACACCTCCGGTACCACGGGCGATCCCAAGGGGGTCGTCACCAGCCACCGCGCGACCTATCTGATGAGCCTGCTGCAGATGACCAACTGGCCGCTGCCGCGTGCGCCGCGCTACCTGTGGACGCTGCCGATGTTCCACGCCAACGGTTGGTGTTTTACCTGGGCGATCACCGCAGCGGCGGGCACTCATGTGTGCATGCGCAAGGTCAGTGCCGAGGCCGTGTTCGATGCCATCGATACCCACGGAGTGGACCATTTCTGCGCCGCACCCGTGGTCATGGCCATGATTGCCGATGCGCGTGATCGCGAGGTGTTGCGATCACCTGTGCGCGTGCTCACGGCCGGCTCCCCTCCACCGGCTTCGGTGCTCAGCGCGGTGGTTGCACTGGGCTTCGACGTGGATCATGTCTACGGCATCACCGAGGTATCCGGCACCCCGGTGAGCTGCGTGTGGCAAGACGGCTGGGACGCGCTGACGGACAGCGAACAACGCGCATTCCGGGTTCGCCAGGGCACGCGAGCGGCAACGTTCGAAGGGATGATGGTGGCGGATCCGGACACCTTGATCGCGGTGCCGCACGATGGTGTCACCACCGGCGAACTGTTGCTGCGCGGCAATACCGTAATGATGGGATACCTGAAGAACGCGTCGGCCACCGGCAAGGCCTTCGCGGGTGGATGGTTTCATACCGGGGACATCGCGGTGGTGCATGAAGGTGGCTACGTGCAAATCACCGATCGTTCCAAGGATGTCATCATCTCAGGCGGCGAGAACATCTCCTCGATCGAAGTCGAGGATGTCATCCACTGCCATCCCAGCGTCCTGCACGCGGCTGTCGTGGCCCAGCCCGACGACAAATGGGGTGAGGTGCCATGCGCTTTCATCGAGCTGAAGGCCGGTGTCGCGGCGCCCACCAGTGCCGAGCTGATCGCGTTCTGCCAAACGCGCCTGGCCAGGTTCAAATGCCCGCGACAGGTCATCTTCACGGAACTGCCGAAGACGGCGACGGGCAAAATCCAGAAATTCGTGCTGCGCGAGCGTGCAGGCAGCAAGGCTGCCATCTCGAGGCTCGCGTCCGGAGGGTGAAGCCGTTCGTAGGTGTGCGTTCAATACAGAGGGGCAGTGTTCAACCCATGCTGAGCACCGCCTCCCCTGTTACCCATCAGTTGGACCCTGCCCGGTTTGAGTGCAGGATTCCCATTCTGGAGCACACTATTGCGCTCTCAAAAGCGCACCAACAAAAAATATTCAGTGAAAACATCCAGTTACTGACAGCGGCCTGATTATTGCTTCGTTTAGGGCGTCGCGCCCCACGCGACATCTGTTTCCTCCAGCGGCCCTCATGCCCTGGGCGACCCGGCCCCAACGATGCGGCTGCGGTCACAAGCGAAACGCTCGACACCCGTTCAGCCGACAGCGTCGTCGGTACGTGAGATCAGGCCCTACCCCCCTCGCCTGCATCTCATCCAGCCCCCACTCCATTCCTGTTTCCCGGTGCTTGCACGGGCAGCCCCTTCGGCTGTGCGCAAACCGGCAGGCGATGGCACGCAGGGCTGGTTCCAGGAGCACTGAGCATGGCTATCAATCGTCGTACCTTCCTGCGTTCGTCCGCCATTTCCGCTGCCGCACTGTCGGCGCTGAGCTTCAAGAGCCTGTCGGCCTTCGCCGCCGACGACGCCATCAAGATCGCCTCGCTGTACGACAGCTCGGGTGGCCTGGACATCTATGGCAAGCCGATCGTGGACGCGCTGACATTCGCCACCGAGGAACTCAATGCCCAGGGCGGCCTGCTCGGTCGGCCGTTGAATCTGATCAAGTACGACACCCAGTCCAACATGCAGCTGTACGCGCAGTACGCCCAGCAGGCGGCGCTCAAGGATCGCGCTGCCGTGGTGCACGCGGGCATCACTTCGGCGTCACGCGAAGTGGTACGGCCGGTACTGGACCGCTACAAGACGCTGTACTTCTACGACAACCAGTACGAAGGCGGCGTGTGCGATCGCAACTTCTTCGGCACCGGCGTGACGCCGGGGCAGACCGTGGAGAAGCTGGTGTCCCACGTAACCCAGAAGTGGGGCAAGAAGGTCTACATCGTCGCGGCGGACTACAACTACGGGCAGATCGTCACCGCCTGGGTGAAGAAGTACGTCGAGCAGGCCGGCGGGTCGAGCGTGGGTATCGAGTTCTTCCCGCTCGACGTGACCAACTTCGGCGCGACCATTTCGAAGATCCAGGAAGCCAAGCCGGACTTCGTCTGGTCGGCCCTGGTCGGCGGCGCGCACATGTCGTTCTACCGCCAATGGAAGGCCGCCGGCATGACCGGCAAGCTGCCGATCGCCTCGACCACCTTCGCCGGTGGCAACGAGCACATCGTGCTCTCGCCCGAAGAGTGCAACGGCATCCTGATCTGCCAGAACTACGTGCAGGAACTGCAGACCCCGCTCAACACGGCGTTCGTCGAACGCTTCCACAAGCGCTTCGGCGCCGACTATCCGTACATCACCGAACTGGCCATGGGCGCCTACCAGGGCATGATGCTGTGGGCCGAGGGCGTGCGCCAGGCCGGTTCGATCGAACGCATGGCGGTCATCGAAGCGCTGGAGAAAGGCATCAGCCTGGACCTGCCCAGCGGCAAGGTCAGCATCGACCCGGCCACCCACCACTGCATTCTGGACGTGCACATCGCCGAGGTGCGCGATCGCCGCCTCGAGGTGGTTGAAAGCTTCGCCCAGCAGGCCCCTTCGGACACCGCCGCGGTTTGCGACCTGATCAAGAACCCCCGTGATGCCAAGCAATACAGCATCGCGCTGTAAGGAGACGGACATGGATTGGGCTGCGATTTTTTCCCTGCAGATAGTCGGTGCCATCGCCACGCTGGTGCTGCTCAGCATCGGCCTGGCGGTGGTGTTCGGCATGATGAAGATCATCAACCTGGCGCACGGCGAGTTCATGATGCTCGGCGGTTACGTGGCCGTCCTGGCCACCCACCATTGGCACGTGCCGATCTGGATCTCGATCCTGGTGCTGGCGCCGCTCACCGTGGGCCTGTTCGGCATGCTGGTCGAGCGCCTGCTGATACGCCACCTCTACGGCCGCATGATCGATACCATGCTGGCCACCTGGGGCCTGAGCCTGGGGCTGACCGGTGCGGCGACCATGCTGTTCGGCAACACCACGGTGGGCATCAGCTCACCGTTGCCGGGCATTACCCTGGGCGCCTATCAAACCAGTGGCTACGGACTGTTCGTGATTGCCGTGGCCGTGGCGGTCCTGCTGGGCCTGTGGGCGCTGCTGCGCTTCACCCAGTTTGGCCTGTGCGCGCGGGCGACCATGCAGAACGCCAAGATGGCTGCCGCCCTGGGCGCCAACCCCGGGCGCATCTACAGCCTTACCTTTGGCCTGGGTGCGGCCTTGGCCGGGCTCGGTGGCGCGGTCCTCGCGCCACTCACCGGGGTGATCCCGACGCTGGGCGCCAGCTACATCGCCAAGGCCTTCATCACGGTGATCGGCGGCGGCAGCGCGGTCATCACCGGCACGCTGAGTGCGGCCGGCGCGTTCGGCGTCATCAGCCAAGTGGTGACCTTCTTCAGTACCCCGGTGTTCGGTGAAGTGGCCCTGCTGCTGGCCGCCATCGTGCTGATCCGCGTGTTGCCCCAAGGCATCACCGGTCGTTTCTTTCGGAGGGCGTTCTGATGCCTGTCGCATTTCGTGATCTGCTGCCGGTGCTGGGCTGTGTGCTCGCCGCCGTGCTGGTCGGCGTTCTACCGCAGTGGCTGGACCTGTTCACCCTGCTCTCGCTGACCATCTACCTGGTCATGGCCTTGCTGGCGCTGAGCCTGGCGTTCATCTGGGGCTTTGGCGGCATCCTGTGTTTCGGCCAGGCTGCGTTCTTCGGCCTGGGTGCCTATGCCTATGCCATCGGCGTGCTGAACATCGGCGACAGCACCTGGCCGGTGCTGCTGGCCATTGCCGTGCCCGCACTGTTCGCCGCGGCCATGGGCTATTTCATGTTCTATGGCGGCATCAGTGATGTGTACCTGGGCGTGATCACCTTGGCGGTGACGTTGATTCTGTTCAACGTGATGAACTCCACCTCGGGCAGCGAATACCACATCGGCAGTGCGCTGCTGGGTGGTTTCAATGGCATCCCGGCGATCCCGACGCTCAACGTGCCGTTCGATCCGCAGCGTGTGCTGGAACCTGAAACCCTGTTCCAGGTGATCGGCGGCGCCTTGATTCTCTGCTACCTGGGCCTGCGCGGGCTGCTCGCCAGCCGCTTCGGCAAGGTGGTCGTGGCCATCCGTGAAAACGAGCAGCGTGCCGGGCTGCTGGGCTACGACACGCGCCTGCACAAGCTGATCGTGTTCAGCCTGGGCGGCGGCATTGCCGGGCTGGCCGGATGCCTGTTCGCCAACTGGGGTGCGTTCGTCAGCCCGGGCGTGTTTGGCCTGGCACAGTCGGCGCAGATCATCATCTGGGTCATCGTCGGCGGCCGCGGCACCTTGTTCGGGCCGATCCTGGCGTGCATCGGCCTGCAGGCACTGATGGCGCGACTGGGTGAACAGCAAACGGTCGACAGCGGCCTGGTGCTGGGCGCGATTCTGCTGACCTTCGTCATGCTGCTGCCGCGCGGCCTGCTGCCAAGCCTGGGGGCTTTGGCCTCGCGCCTCTTCAAGCGCCGCCCGGCGCCCAGCCCTGTCGTGCCACCGGAGAACGTCGTATGAGCGTGCTACTGCAAACCCAGGGCCTGGGCGTCAGTTTCGGGGGTGTTCACGCCGTCAAGGCAGTGGACTTCACCCTTCACAGCGGTGAGCTGCGCTGCCTCATCGGCCCCAACGGTGCGGGTAAAAGCACCTTTTTCAAACTGCTCAGTGGGCAGTTGAAGCCGACCCACGGCACCTGCCACTTTCAGGCCAGGCGCATCAGCGGCCTGCCCCCGCACCGCATCGCCCGCATGGGTATCGGCATCAAGACCCAGACGCCCAGCGTGTTCGACGGCCTGGATGTATTCGAGAACCTGCGGCTGGCCGCCAGCCGTACGCAGAGCGCCGATCAGGCCCGGCAAAGCGCCGAACACACCCTGCGGCGCATCGACCTGGCCGAGTACCGTCATCGTCTGGTCGGCGACCTGGCCCACGGTCAGCGTCAATGGGTCGAGCTGGGCATGATCCTGGCCTCGCGGCCGACGTTGGTGCTGCTGGACGAGCCGGCCGCCGGCATGACTTATCAGGAAGTGCGCAAGACCGCGGAGCTGATCAAGGAGATCAATGCGCACAGCACCGTGGTGGTGGTCGAGCACGACATGGAGTTCATTCGCCTGATCGCCGGCACGGTCACCGTGTTCAACCAGGGGGCAATCCTCGCCCAGGGCAGCTTTGCCGAGGTGACTCAGGACCCGTTGGTGCGCGAAGCCTATCTGGGCAAACAGGAGATCAAACATGCTTGAAGTCAACGGATTGTGTTCCGGCTACGGGCGCGTGCCGGTGTTGCGCGACATCGGTCTGCGCAGCGCCACCGACAGCTGCATCGGCGTGCTCGGCCGCAACGGCATGGGCAAGACCACCCTGCTGCGCGCGCTGATCGGCGAGTTGCCGGCGCTGTCAGGCAGCGTGCGATTCGCCGGCCACGACCTGAGCCGCGCCGATGCCAGCCAACGCGCACGCGCCGGCATCGGCTACGTGCCCCAGGGCCGGCAGATCTTTCCGTTTCTCACCGTGGGTGAAAACCTGCGCATGGGCTGCGTGAAGCACTTCGCCGAGGCCGGCGCCACCATCGAGCGGATCCTGACGTATTTCCCGCGGCTGCAACGGCTGCTCGACCAGCCCGGCGGCGCGTTGTCGGGCGGCGAACAACAGCTGCTGGCCCTGGCTCGCTGCCTGTGCGGCAACCCGAAGCTGATTCTGCTCGATGAACCGACCGAGGGCATCCAGCCCTCCATCTGCGACGAGATCATCGAAACCCTGCAGCGCCTGCGTCGCGAACAGGGCCTGGGGATCATTCTGGTGGAGCAGGATATCGACTTCCTGACGGCGCTGGCCGATCGCATCCTGATCATCGAGAACGGTCGACTGGTCGATGAAGTCGACCCTGCCAGCACTACCACCGAAGCGCTTGCCGAGCGTTTCATGGGCTTTCATTCTTAAGGATTCATCGTCATGTCCATTCAACGTCCAACCCAGGTCGAGCTTGCCGAAACCGGCAACCAACTGGGCCTGCATCTGCCAGCGCCGTTACTGGCGCAGTATGCCGACATCCTCGAAGCGGTCTGGCAGGACTATGACCGCCTGGATCAGCTGCAACCGGTCAGCCTGCCGCAGCGGTATCCCAGGAATGCCGGACAGATTCCCGCGCCGGCGCAGAACCCCTACAACGCCTGGTACGTGCGCACCGACCTGCACGGCGCTGCCGACGGCGCCCTGAGCGGCAAGCGCATTGCCCTCAAGGACAACATCTGCCTGGCCGGTGTGCCCATGATGAATGGTTCGTCGACCCTGCAGGGTTACGTGCCCGATGTCGACGCCACCGTGGCCACGCGCGTGCTGGACGCCGGCGGCAGCATTCTGGGCAAGGCCCATTGCGAATTTTTCTGCGTCTCGGGCAGCAGCCACACCAACGCCACCGGCGCGGTGCACAACCCGCGCAACCCAGGGCACTCGACCGGGGGGTCGTCGTCGGGATGCGCCGCGCTGATCGTCGCCGGTGAAGTGGACCTGGCCATCGGCACCGATCAAGGCGGCTCGGTGCGCATTCCAGCGGCCTACTCGGGCATCTACGGCATGAAGCCGACCCACGGCTTGGTGCCCTACACCAGCATCATGCCCATCGAAATGACCCTGGACCACGCTGGCATCATGAGCGCCACGGTGGCCGACAACGCACTGATGCTCGAGGTATTGGCCGGCGCCGACGGCCTGGATCCGCGCCAGGATCGGCAGATGCCAGTACAGGCCTATACCCAGGCCTTGGGAGCAGGTGTTGCGGGCCTGCGCATCGGCGTGGTCAGCGAAGGCTTCGGCCACGCCAATTCCGAAGCCGATGTCGACGCCGCCGTGCGCCGCGCCGCCGGTCTGTTCGCCGAATGGGGCGCGCTGGTGGAAGAGGTTTCCATCCCCCTGCACGCACTGGGCCATGCCATCTGGACACCGATTGCCGTGGAGGGCACCACGCAGCTGCTGCGCGGCTACAATTATGGTTCCAATTGGAAGGGCTTGTACGTGGAGAGCCTGATGCGCGCGCAACAAGACTGGCAACAGCAGGCCGACGCCTTCCCTCACGATCTGAAAACCTGCCTGCTAGCAGGCCACTATGCCCATCAGCGATTCGCCGGCCAGTACTATGCCAAGGCGCAGAACGCCGCACGCCAGCTGCGCGCCGCCTACGACGAGCAGTTGGCCCGCTACGATCTGCTGCTGATGCCGACCGTGCCGCTCAAGGCGCCCAAGCTTCCCGCAGCCGATGCCACGCCCGCAACCTGGGTTACCCGTGCCTTGGAAATGAACGCCAACACCGCCCCGTTCGACGTGACCGGCCACCCGGCCATGTCGATTCCCTGCGGGCTGGCGCAAGGGTTGCCTGTGGGACTCATGCTCATAGCCCGCGATTACCATGAGGCGACCCTTTACCAGGCTGCGCATCACTTCGAACAGCATATCGATTGGGAAAGCCTGACCTCATGAGCGGCGAAGACTACAAGGTAGGCCTGCTGTTTTCCCGCGCTAGCCTGACGGCGGCGTCGGAAACCGCCCAGGCCAATGCCACGCACCTGGCCATTGCCGAAATCAATGACAGCGGCGGCCTCGACGGCCGGCGCCTGCTGGCCATCGACGGCGACCCCGGCGCCGATCCGAACGACTACCGCGACAGTGCGCTGCAGCTGTGCGACCAGCATCAGGTGCAGGTGCTGTTCGGCACGCACATGTCGAGCACGCGCAAGGTCGTTCTGCCGGTGGTCGAAAGCCGTCGTCGATTGCTGTTCTACCCAACCCTGTACGAAGGTTTCGAATACTCGCCGTACTGCTTCTATACCGGCTCGGCACCCAACCAGAACTCCCTGCAGCTGGCCCGCTACGTGCTGGAAACCCATGGCGGGCGGGTGCTGTTCGTCGGGGGCTCGTATGTCTACCCCTACGAATCGAACCGCATCATGCGCGAGCTGTTCGAACAGGCCGGCGGCGAGGTCGTCGACGAGATCTACCTGCCCTTCCACGCCACCGCCGAAGATTTCGACCGGGTCATGCAGCGGGTGCGCGAAACCGCTCCCGACGCCATCTACTCGACCATCGTCGGCAGCGACATTCCGTCGCTGCACCGCGCCTATCGCCAGGCGGGGTTCGATCCTGCGGTCGTGCCCATCGTCAGCCTGGCCACCAACGAGGTCGACGTGCAAGCCATGAGCGACGAGGAAGCCGAAGGCCACATCTCCGCCGCGCCTTGGTTCTCGACCTTGCAGACCCCAGCCAGCCAGGCGTTCGTGGCACGCTACCGTGCGCGCTTCGGCGAACACGCCGCGATTACCTCGGGTGCCGAAGCGGCCTACTTTCAGGTTCACCTGTTCGCGCAAGCCGCGCGCCGCGCGTCCGATGACTCAGTGCAGGCCCTGCGCGAAGCACTGGCCGGGGCACGCTTCGAGGCGCCTCAAGGCACCGTGCAGATCGACGCCCAGACCCAGCACACCTGGCTGTGGCCGCGCATCGCCCGGCTCGACCAGCGACGGCGATTCCAGCTGGTGCTGGAGAGCGCCGAAGCCGTGCAGCCGAGCCCCTATATGGTCGACTACCAGATGGACGTGCAGCCATGACCTGCCGGAGGCCGAGATGACCAGCGCGCCGTCCCTGCTGCGCGAACTCAAGGGCCTGCGCGTACTGGTGATTCACCCACAGGACGGTGAGGCACGCATCGTGCTCGACCAACTGCAGCGCATCGGCTGCATCGTCGAACAACGCTGGCCGGTGCCCACCACGCTGCCCGAAGCGGTCGACGTGGTGCTGCTGGCCGTGGAACTGAGCCAGCGGTTGAACACGCAAACCTTGGTGGAAGGCCTGAGCGAGCAGGCGCCGCCAATCATCGCCGTGGTCGGTTACGAGAACCCGTCGATGCTGCAACTGGTGCTGGAGACGCAACCGGCGGCGGTCATCGAGCGGCCCCTGCGGCCCTTCGGCCTGCTGACCCAGTTGCTGATGGCGCGGGCCGCCTGGCGGGCGCGCATCGACATGCTCGCCGAGTTGCGCAAGCTGCAAAGCCGGCAACCGGCCGTGTCGAAAATCTCCATGGCCAAGGCACTGTTGATGGCGCGCCATCGCCTGGGCGAAAACGATGCTCATCGGCGCCTGCAACGCGAAGCCATGACGCGCCGCACCAGCATGGAGGCCATCGCCCAGCAGATCATCGATGCCGATCAACCTGCCGAACCCGAACCGCCGCTGCCCTAGCCCTGTGCTGAACCAGCGCCCCCAACCACAAGAATACGAGGTCACCCCATGCAAGGATTCACCTTCAGCAGCACTGCCCACCTCATCTGCGCCACCGGCAGCGCCGCTGGCCTGGCCGAACAGTGCGCCAGCCGCGGCGCCCAGCGGGTATTGCTGGTCACGGACGCCGGCATCCTCAAGCACGGCCTGCTCGACAGCGTGCTGCCGGGCTTCGCCACTGCGGGCATCGAACTGGCGGTGTACAGCGACGTGCTCGCCGATCCGGCAGAGGCCCTGGTGCTGGCAGCCACCGAGCAGGCCCGGGGCATGCAAGCCGACCTGATCGTCGGCTTCGGCGGCGGCAGCTCCATGGACACCGCCAAACTGGTCGCCTACCTGGCACACCCTGGGCAGCGGCAGAGCCTGAGCGACATCTACGGCGTGAACCAGGCCACCGGCCCGCGTTTGCCATTGATTCAGGTACCCACCACCGCGGGCACGGGTTCGGAAGTCACGCCCATCTCCATCGTCACCACGGCCACCGGCAAGTCCGGCGTGGTGGCGAACCAGCTGTTGCCGGACCTGGCAATTCTCGACGCGCAATTGACCATCGGCCTGCCCGCCCCGGTCACCGCTGCCACCGGCATCGACGCCATGGTGCATGCCATCGAGGCCTACACCAGCAAGCACCGCAAGAACCCGCTCTCCGACCTGCTGGCGCGCGAAGCCTTGCGCCTGTTGGCGGCGAACCTGGAACGCGCGGTCAATACACCGCAAGACCTGGAAGCCCGCCAGGCGATGTTGCTGGGCGCCTGCCTGGCCGGCCAG
Source organism: Pseudomonas sp. CFBP 13602 (assembly GCF_014842725.1). Classification (NCBI taxonomy): domain Bacteria; kingdom Pseudomonadati; phylum Pseudomonadota; class Gammaproteobacteria; order Pseudomonadales; family Pseudomonadaceae; genus Pseudomonas; species Pseudomonas sp. CFBP 13602. The sequence goes on from NZ_JACYVT010000002.1 coordinate 241,109, forward strand.
GCCTTCGCCAACGCACCGGTTGCCGCCGTGCATGCCCTGGCCTACCCGCTGGGTGTCAGCTTTCACCTGCCCCACGGCCTGTCCAATGCGCTGGTACTGCAGCAAGTGCTGCGCTTCAACCTGCCAGCCGCCCAGGGCCTGTACGCCGAGCTGGCGCCATTGGTGCTGGGCGAGCGCCTGCAATCGGGCGACGCGGCGCAGCAGTTCATCGACGAACTGCTCAGGCTTCATGTGGCCACCGGCCTGCCGCTGCGCCTGGGTGATGCCGGAGTGACCCGCGAGAGCCTGCCGGAACTGGCTCGCAGCGCAATGCTGCAACAGCGCCTGCTGGTCAACAACCCGCGCGAAGTCAGCGTGGCCGATGCGCTGGCAATCTATACCGCGGCGTTCTAGGTCGCTGCCGAACACCGCGCCTCCTGTGCTGCACGGCAGACAGCCCTATACCGCGGGGCTGTCTGCCTGCGGGCAACCCATCGCATCAACTCCATCAATGTTTACTATCGTGAAAGTCCGCTTTCTTTTCGCGGTGCCAGACGTTTATATGCGCGACTTATAGCAACTGTCTCGCTTTGGAGCTTCACGTGTACGCCCGCCCTGATTTGAAATACTCGCTTCTGTTCGCTTTGGCCAAATGTTCGATTGCTGGCTTGTCGTTTGCCATGGTGTGGTTGGACATCGCAGTCTTTCATACCGATATCCTTGAAATATCGTTTACCGAGATCACCCAGGAGCTCATGCTCGCGCTGTGCGCCCTGTTGTTCTGGAGCGCACCGGGACCGGCCCGCAAAGGCGGCTTCGAATACCTCGCCGCAGGATTTTTCGCCTGCCTGCTGACCCGAGAGCTGGACGGTCTGTTCGACCCCATCAGCCACAGTGCGTGGCTGTGGCCGTTCCTGGCTATCGCTGCAGTCGCCATAGGCAAGGCGGCAAGTGCCAGGCACAGACGGCAAACCCTGCAGTCCCTGGGCGCTTTCCTGCGCACGCCAACGTTCGCCGCGCTGGCCACCGGCTTCGCGGTGCTGATCTTTTCCAGGATCTTCGGCATGGGTGCGTTCTGGCACCAGGTCATGGGTGACGGCTACCAGCGCCTGGCAAAAACCACGGCCGAAGAAGGTGTGGAGTTGCTGGCATATGGCATCTGGCTGTGCGCCAGCTTCGAGTATTGGGTCAAATGCCGGCTTGGCGAAAGCTGGAGTCCTCAAACCGCAACGTCTTGATGTGGAGTCCGCTGATGACTATTCGATCGTCAGTACTGTTCGTGTCCCATGGTTCCCCCATGTTCGCGGTCGAGCCCGGCCTGGCTGGCAAGCACCTGGCCGAGCTGGGTCGTGAGCTGACGCGGCCCGAAGCCATCGTCATCCTTTCCCCGCACTGGATGACCCGCAGTGACATCTGCGTGACCGCCAGTGCAGCCCCGCCGACGATTCACGATTTCGGCGGCTTCCCCGACGCCCTGTATCGGATTCAATACCCAGCACCGGGCGCACCGGCCCTGGCCGCGCGGATCGTCGACATGCTGCAGGCCGGCGGCTGGCAATCCCGCCTGGATGCCGAGCGGGGCCTGGACCACGGGGCCTGGGTACCGCTGCTGTATCTGGCGCCGGACGCGGACATACCGGTCATCCAAGTTTCCATGCCCGCTGCGCTTGATACTCATCAGGCCTGGAAGCTCGGCCAGGCGCTCAAACCACTGCGCGACATGAACGTACTGATCGTGGCGTCCGGCAGCCTGACGCACAACCTCTACGAATTCCGTGGCGCAACGCCCCATGGCGCGCAATACGTCAAGGATTTCGCCGCCTGGACGGCGAAGACCCTGGCCTCGGGTGATCTGCACGCGCTGCTGGACTACCGGCAATACGCCCCCTCGGCAGAACGCGCGCACCCCACGGACGAGCACTTCATGCCGTTGTTAATCGCGCTCGGCGCGGCGGGTGAGCAGTATGAAACGCGGGTGATCGAGGGCGGCGTGGAGTATGGGGTGTTGGCGATGGACAGTTATTTGTTCACGTAAAGCAGCAAGCGTGAGCTACACGGGCGGCCACTGGAATGGCCAGCCCTGCCGAAGTGGAACGTTCCGCTACCAATCCTCACTGCGCTCTGCGTGTTGGTGCAAGATTCGATACACCAGAATGGCATTGCCTTTCAGGGTGTAGATCGCACGGTAGGGATACTTCGCAAAGATCAACTCACGGCAATCGGGGATGCCCGACGCCTTGCCCAGTTGAGGAAACGCCTCCAGCTGGCTCAAACCATCCAACAGCTGAAAAATGGTTTCTTCTGCTTTTTCAGGTCCTCTGAGCGCTTCGTAGTGCTCATGAATACCGTCGAGATCACTCGCCGCCTTGCTGGTTAATGCGACTTTCGGCACTCGCCACCCACTTAGCCTTTACGGCATCCAAATCGACCAGATTGCCTGCCTCTGCATCTGCGATGCCTTCGGCTACAGCACGGAAATGCCACGACTCGGATTCCACATAGCGAGCCAAAGCACGTTTCAAATGGTATTGACGATCTCGATCGGTGGCTTCGGCGAGCTGATCGAGCTGATCGATCAGCTCGGCTTCCACACGGAAAGAAAGAACGGGCGAACCCATGGCAGTACTCCTGGCACGTTTGTTTACGATGTATACGTTTATGCGCAACGTACACACTACCGATTGGAAGCTGCTTGAGCAATCCCTGTCGTGACTGATCCGGAAGTCAGCTGCTGCTTTCGAATACCAGGCTGCTGAAAAGCCTGGTGTGTACTGGTTAAATCACCACTGGCTGTACGGTATTACTTGCCAATTCGTCAGGTAGTTTCACTGCTACAACAACCCAGAGACCATACGGACATGCTCATCGACCTGCTGCCTGCCTTCGCCCTTTTCGCTCTGGTGTCGTCCATCACCCCAGGCCCGAACAACACCATGCTGCTGGCCTCGGGGGTGAACTTCGGTTTCCTGCGCACCATTCCCCATGCCTTGGGCATCAGCCTGGGTTTCATGCTGCTGGTGCTGGCAGTCGGACTGGGGCTGGGTGAAATATTCACCGCCGTGCCCTGGACCTACACCGCACTGCGCTGGATAGGCGCGGCCTACCTGCTTTACCTGGCATGGTGCATCGCCACCTCGGGCAGCATGAGCGAGGCGGGAGAACAGAACAGCACACCCATGACCTTCCTCGGCGCCGCCGCCTTTCAATGGGTCAACCCTAAAGCCTGGGTAATGGCGGTTGGCGCCATCACCACCTATGTGCCGGCGCAGGGTTACGTTTATAACGTGATGGTCATCGCTGCAGTGTTTGCACTGGTCAACCTGCCGAGCGTGTGCGTCTGGGCAGGTTTCGGCAGTGTGTTGCGCAACGTGCTGCGCGTGCCGCGCTGGTTGCGCTTGTTCAACTGGGGCATGGCGGGGTTGCTGGTGCTGTCGTTGTATCCGTTGCTGCAGAGCCCGGCACCTGTTTGAGGTGTTGGAAAGTCATCCGCATATTAGCGTTCCGGTGATGTATTGGGCTATTTCCTGATGGCCCGGTCTTGGGATATGCGATGAGTATGCGCCGGTTTCACGACGCGCTTTCGAGCTAGCATTGTAGATACTATGTTTATACAAAACGCTTGCGGCTGACTCGACACGTATCTACAATGTGTACACTTTTTCAGGAGGTTGCCATGGAAGTCAAGGTGCAGCAGTGGGGCAATAGCGCGGCGATTCGCCTGCCAGCAACTGTGCTCAAGATGATGAATCTGGTCAGCGGCGATGTGCTGAAACTCGATGTGTCCGCCGAGGTGATGACCCTCAAGCCTGCGAAGGCCAAGCCGCGTTACTCGCTGGCCGAGCTGATGGCGCAGTGTGACTTGAGCGCGCCGGAACCTGCCGACATGGCAGCGTGGAATGCCATGTCGGCCGTTGGGCGTGAGGCGTGAGGCGGGCCAAATTCAACCGTGGCGATATTGTGCGCCTGAACCTGAACCCCACCGCCGGCCGTGAGCAGCAAGGCGATTTCCGTCCGGCGCTGATCATTTCGCCTGCGGCCTTCAACGTGTCGGGCTTGGTCCTGATTGCGCCCATCACCCAAGGCGGGGATTTTGCCCGCCATGCTGGTTTTGCCGTGCCACTAAGTGGTTCCGGCACCGAGACGCAAGGCGTGGTGTTGTGCAATCAACTGCGCACCGTTGACCTCGAGGCTCGTGGAGGCAAACGCGTAGAGACGGTCCCCGAGGTGGTGATGGACGACGTACTGGCCCGCATTCAGGTGTTGATCGAGTAAGGAAAACAATACCAGCGCCGGCCCTCGCGGAAGAATCCATTGGAAAATACGCTGCAATATCGGCAGCGACACCTACCGGCCCACACTGGATACACCCATGAAATACAGCATCCTGGCTTCGCTATTGGCTTTGAGCCTGAACGCATCGGCCGCTCAACAGAGTCTTGATCTACCTAGTTGCGACATCAAAGCCCAGCGCGAGCTGGTGGGCGAAACAGGTGGCAAGATCACCGACCCTCGACAGGCCCACATCTCGGTACGAGCCAACATTCTCAGCGCGGACATCGGCACCACGCGAAAAACCCGCAAGATCAGCCAAGCTCAAGCCGACCGTATGATCGAACGTGTCGAAGTCGTCCGTCATCAAACCGACCAATTCGTACATCAGCAGGGCTTCTTGAGCGCAGCGGAAAAAGCCAGTTTCGACCGAGAGTTCGACAGCCTCGCCATGCAGTTGTGCAAGCAGAAGAGTCGGAGTGAATAGGTCGATGGTATGCTCACAACGCGGATAAAACGCTCGACTCACAACACCGCAGCTCACCTAAGAAGAGCATCCGCAACCCAGCGAATCGATCGAAGAAGGTCACCTCATGAAACTGAAAGCTTTTTACTATTGCACTGCTTTCCTGTGCGCGGCTACGTTGGCTGGTTGCTCCACCAACACGGTCGTCACGTTGCAGAACGGCACACAGTACATCACCAAGGATGTACCTGACGCCAAAACGAAAGACGGCTTCTATGAGTTCGAAGATGTTTCGGGCAAGCAGGTAAGGGTCAAGGCAGACGAAGTGGCTACCGTGAAGGAAGAGGATTGATCCTGCCGTAACGCCGCGCCCCGGCGACACAGAGGATCACCGCTACTGTGACGCCGAACATGCCAAGGCTGACCTGTTCGTGCAGCAGTACCGCGGCCAGTGCCAGGCCAAAAAATGGTTGAAGCAGTTGTAGCTGGCCGACAGCAGCGGTGCCGCCCTGCACCAGGCCGCGGTACCAGAACACGAAGCCGATCAGCATGCTGAACATCGACACGTAAGCCAGGCTCAACCACGCCGGTGTGCTGATGCCGGAAAACGAAGCGGGCGCCAACCATGCTGTCAGTGGCATCACGACCGGCAGCGCCAACACCAGCGCCCAGCAGATCACCTGCCAACCACCCAACGTTTTGGAAATTTTTGCCCCTTCGGCGTAGCCGAGGCCGCAGGCAAGAATGGCCAAGAGCATCAGAATGTCGCCGGTCGGTGAGGCGGTCAGCCCTTGGGTAACGGCAAACCCGACGACTATCAGACTGCCCAGCACCGAGAAAAACCAGAACGCCGCCCCAGGGCGCTCACCACCCCGCACTACGCCGAACGCAGCAGTCGCCAGTGGCAACAGGCCGACGAACACAATGGAATGGGCCGACGTCACGTGCTGCAACGCCAGTGCAGTCAGCAGCGGAAAACCGATCACCACGCCCATTGCTACGATGATCAAAGGCAATAGGTGCTGACGTACCGGTCGCCGTTCCTTGAACAGCAAGAGCAGGCACAGCGCGAGCACGCCGGCGATGGCTGCCCGTGCCACGGTCAGAAATACCGGGTCGAATTCCAGCACAGCAATGCGAGTGGCGGGCAGCGAACCGCTGAAGATCACGACACCGATGAGGCCATTGACCACCCCGCTCGCGGGTTTCACTGTCGTTTGGCTGTGCACGTCAGAGGTGCGTTCCATTGAGTGTCCACTCCATATCGGGTTGCATGTAGCGCATCGTATGACCGACTATCGTGACAATCAAAAAATTGTCATGGATACACTTCAAGATGGCTCCCTCCCGGTACAAGTCGCTGGTAGATACCTTTGCAGCCGATATTCGCGCCGGACGTTTGCCGCCGGGTACGCGTTTGCCGACACATCGCCAACTTGCGGCTACCCATGGATTGGCCTTGGTCACCGCCAGCCGGGTGTATGCGGAGTTAGAAGCCATGGGACTGGTCAGCGGCGAGACCGGGCGCGGGACGTTCGTGCGGGAAACCTCACTGCCGCCCGGCCAAGGTATCGATCAGCCGGACATTGCCGCGGGCGTGATCGACCTCAACTTCAACTATCCGGCCATGCCAGGTCAGGCCGACCTGTTGCGCAGTGCCTTGCGCCAGCTGGCGTTGTCCGGCGACCTGGAAGCGCATTTACGCTATCAGCCACATGCGGGTCGCCTGCATGAACGGGCTTCAATTGCCCGTCATCTGATCCACCGTGGCGTCACGGTGGATCCCGAGCAGATTCTGATCGTCAGCGGCGCCCAACATGGTTTGGCGATAAGCCTGATGGCATTGCTGAAACCTGGGGACGTGATCGCGGCAGATGCGTTGACCTATCCTGGGTTCAAGTTGCTGGCCAAGACATTGCACCTTGAAGTGGTGCCCATTCCCGCCACCGCACAAGGGCCGGATCTCGATGCCCTCGCCTCGCTCTGCCGCCGTCGTTCGGTGCGCGCCGTCTACACGATGCCTACGCTGCACAATCCGTTGGGTTGGGTGCTGCCCGCCGATCAGCGCGAGCGCTTGGTGGCGATCGCTCGCGAGCATGACCTGACGATCATTGAAGACGCAGCCTACGCGTTTCTGGCGCAAGATCCGCCGCTACCGATTATTGAGTTGGCGCCTGAAAGAACGTTTTACGTGTCAGGGTTTTCCAAGAACATCGCCACCGGCTTGCGCGTCGGCTTCGTCGCAGCCCCTGTGCATCGAGTGGACGCGTTGAAGCGCACGGTCAAGGCCACGACCTGGAACACACCCGGCGTCATGACCGCCATCACCTGCGCCTGGCTCGACGATGGCACGGTCGCCGCGCTGGAGACGAAAAAGCGCGCGGACGCGCAGGCCCGGCAGGCGTTGGCTGACACGTTGTTGTCAGGGTTACCGGTGGTGCGTCATCCCTCTTCGTACTTTCTATGGCTGCCGTTGGCGGAGGATGCAAGGGCGGATCAAATCGCCCTGGAACTGATGCGCGAGCATGTGTCGGTCTCGACGGCCGAGCCGTTTTCGATCTCGGTGCACGTCCCTCATGCACTACGGCTGGCACTTGGGTCGGTGAGCATGGACGCCCTGGGTGAGGCGCTGGGCACCGTAAAGCGGGTGGTGGGGGCGTATATCTGATCCCAGTTCACCCAGGTAAGAAAACGAGACACCACGTCGTCTACTCGACCGCCGAATGCGATATGAGGTGAGTTTGGACATGTGGCCATCAAACACGTTTGATTGCGTACATAAAAGCAAAAACAGCCAGGATCTTGAAAGTTGCCAAAAACCCTTTAAGGGCCAAAGAATACCACTCTGTTCCTTCAACACAGTCCATGCACTGCAGCGACGCAGGCGAGCTTCCTGACTTCTTGAACTCCAGTTCGCGGCAGTAGCCATAAAACATGAACGACCAGAGAAGCATGACCGCGCCCAATGCTTTGATCTTGTCTCTGGATGAGTAGATGACCTCTGGCTCAAGAAGGTAAACCACGCCTGCCAAGACAAAAATCAACATGCCCACATAAGCCATTTTTTTTCGGCACCTTGGCGACGCCCGAAAATTGTTGAATACATCGAAAGGATGAAATGTACGGTCCCTCTGTAATCTATCTTCGAGGGAAACCAAATAGCCGGAGCAAAAAGCAAGCATCCCAATAATAAGAACAAGGATCATATGAAGCCCCGCATTAGCAAAACTGGGCAGAACACCGATCTACCATTTCCCGATCAGGCTGTGGCTCCCACGACCTCAATACTAACACCGGTACCCGCCATCGGAATATGATGCGGCAGTGGTGTCAACGCCCCCTTCTCGCGCGATCTATCGCCCGGCTCGGGTGCTAAAATCCCTCGTCCCTGGACTCCGCCCGAGTGATGCACTCATGCTCCTGAATCTCGAAATCCGCAGCTATGAGTGTGAAAACCCTCATCACTCCCACGATCATGCTCAATTGGTCCTGCCGGTTCGTGGCCAGATGGAAATCGATGTAGACGGTCGCGGCGGGAGTATCGATCAGTCATTGGCCGCCGTGGTGAGGCCAGGCTCGGTGCACTCTCAGCTCAGCCGCGCAGACAGCTGTTTTCTGGTGCTGGACTGCGCGCCGGCTCTGCTGGAGACACTTCAGATGGAGCATCTGGCTCGAAAGACGTACGTACCTATCTCCCCTGCGACACGACGGCTGATCGAGTTCGCCGAGCTCATCGGCAACAAGCGACTAGCCTTGGACGCTTCACAGTTGAGCTCGCTGCTTCTCTCATCTCTCGGCCCTGACACCTACAGTTCCCCATCCGCCATCGAGCAACTGGTCGCTCGCTTGCGGGCTAACCCGGGGGCAAACTGGAGCAACGAGGTCATGGCCCGGGCTGCAAACATGAGCATGAGTCAAATGCACCAGCGATTTCGGCAAATGTTTGGAATGAGTCCTCAGGCCTGGTTGACGGGGTTACGCATCCAGGAAGCTCAGAGATGGCTGCGTGGCACTTCCTTGCCGATCGCCGAGATTGCCTTGCGTACAGGGTTTTCCGATCAGGCATCGCTGACTCGAACCATGCAACGTGTAAGCGCCGTCACTCCGGCGGTCTATCGCAAAGCGCAAAAGCATTCTGGGATAAAAATCCCGTAGTTACCGACAATACTCTCCTGGTTCGGCGCTTCAGACTTTCCCCGTTCAAGCTACGGAGCACGGGTGGAATGTTTACTGATCAGTCGCTGTTGAAGGGTATTGTTTATGGTGTTTGCGCGGGACTGTGCTGGGGAGTGATTTTTCTTGGGCCACAGCTCACGCAAGGCTTGAGCGGCCTGCAATTCGCAGTGCTTCGATTTCTTTTTTACGGTGCGATTTCAGCTGTTCTGCTTATGTCCCGGTGGCGGCAGGTGTGCGCAAACCTTACTCGAGCCGATTGGAAGTCGCTCTTCTGGCTCAGCCTGATCGGGAATCTCGTTTACTACGCGCTGGTAGGTACCGGGGTGCAACTGGTGGGAATTGCGACGACGTCACTGATTGTCGGGCTCATCCCCGTGTTGCTGACCTTCAGGTCGGCACGACACCAATGCCGTCTCCCTGCGCAGACTCGCCCCCTCGCTGTGCTGCGCAATGGCCGGCGTTGTACTTATCAGTTGGCATGCACTGATCAATGGCGACACGCCTGAAACATCGACAGCCATCGCGGGTATTCTCTGCGCCACAGGTGCGTTGGTTGCGTGGACTTGGTTCGCCGTCCGCAATGCTCGGCGGCTGATTCAGCTCACCAGCATTTCCTCCAATGACTGGGCACTGCTGACCGGCATCATGACGGGCGCTCAGTCGTTGCTCTTGGCGGTGCCTGTGCTGGTTTTTCAGGCAGATGCCCATGGCAGTTCAGAATGGCTGCATTTTTTTCTGGTGGCCTGTGGTGTAGCCCTTCTTTCTTCGGTTATTGGGGGCGCGTGCTGGAATCAGGCAAGTCGGCTTCTGCCGTTGGCACTTAGCGGGCAAGTGCTGGTGATCGAGACGCTGGCAGCGTTGGCTTTTGGATTTCTATGGGAGCATCGGTTACCCGATACGTACGAGATAGCGGCCATTGCGTTGCTGGTCGCCGGGGTTGTCTGGTGTCTGAATTGTCATCGTGCTCCTCCTACACTTGCAAGCTGATCAAACCCGCTCGTGAACATGGGCAACGGATGTGCTGATCTGCCGAACTGACGGCCAAGCGAATTCAATCACTGACCGATGGACTTCGCAGCGTTGACCAAGCCATCCAGCCAGTCCTGATGGCCATTGATCATCGGATTTGGTTTGGCTTTGGCTAGATCCTGCGCAGGTTTGCCCTTCTGGGTCTCTTGGGTAAGGATGCGCACCCGTCCATGGGGCAGATCCTCGATCAGCCAGGCATGATGAACATCCAGACGTGTCTCGCCTTCACCCGCCCAGCCATGCCAGGCAATCCGGCCAGGTTCGGTCGAGGTGGGCGGCACATGCTCGGTGCACAGCGCCTCGACGGGAAATCCGAACGTCTCGAAGTAGAAGCGCACGCCCTTGGCCAGATCCGGCCCAACGTGATCGTGAAAGCGCACGTTTGCAGAGTTCGCGTAGTACGAAGGCCACCGCTGGGCCTGACTCAACAGCGGCCACACCTGTACAGCACTCAAACCCGCAACGATCACTTCGTTGGAAACGAAGTTTTCAGTGAAACCGGGCAAAAAGCCCTCGGGCCAAATGATTTCGTTCATGGACGACTCGGTAGGTGATGGATGGAATAGCGCCATGATCGGTGTAAGCTTGGAATAACGCCAATCGCGATTTTTTATCCAGCACATCATGAATACTGATATCAGAAACCTGGACCTGAACCTGCTCAAGGCCCTCGATGCGCTGCTCGATGAGCGCAGCGTCACCCGTGCAGCCGAAAGGCTGGCACTGACCCAACCCGCCGTCAGTGGCATGCTCAACCGACTGCGGGAAAGCTTCGACGATCCGCTTTTCGTGCGCGCCCAGCGTGGCATCGTGCCGACAGTGCGAGCCGAGCAATTGGCGGCACCGGTCAAGCAACTGCTGGCTGATGTCGAAGCCTTGCTACAACCCCAGGGGTTCGATCCGCTCAATGCCAACCTGACCCTTCGTCTGGCGTCGACTGACTATGCGTTGCGCGCAGTCGTCGTGCCGTTCTTGCGTGCGCTGAGGGAAAGGGCCCCGAACATCCGGGTTGCGGTTCAGCCCGTTGATGATCAGCAGCTTGCCTCCCAGATGGATCACGGTGATATCGATCTGGCGTTGGTCACACCCGCCACAACACCCGCAGGGCTACACGCTGCCCCGTTGCTCCATGAGCAATACGTCTGCGTCATGAGAACTGACCACCCCGACGCGCTGAACGGCACGATCTCACTGGATCGTTTTTGCGCCGTGGATCACGTATTGGTTTCGCCCTCCGGTGGAGGATTTCGAGGCGTGACAGACATTGCCCTCGAACGCATTGGCCGGACACGTCGAGTCATCTCATCGGTGACCAGCTTCTTGATTCTTCCGGAACTGCTGATGCAGAGCGACCTGATTGCCGTGGTCCCCCGGCGCCTGGTGCTGCATCAAAATGGTCTGTGCCTGATGAAACCCCCGGTCGAGATTCCCGGCTTCAGCAAGACGCTGGTCTGGCATGAAAGGACGCACCGCGATGCGGGACATCAGTGGATACGTTCACTTCTGCTCGAAACGATCGAGTTGCTTGACTGACAAGGGCATGAAAAAACGAAAGCCTGGCGCATGTCTGTTTGCTTGGACACCATCGCGGCCCTGAGCTCATCTAGGCAGTTGCGTAGATTTTTGAAGGGTGCCCGACTAGGCGGACACCCTCTCTGGCTGACTAGGCACTTGGGCTTATCGATATTTCGGGTGCGTGGCTGACTGGGAAGTTTACCGAACGGGCAATGAAGCACTTTTCATGAGCTACTTTGTGAAGCGTCTGAGCTTTTGCGATCTCAGACCCCGATTCCAGTACCACTTTCGGCCTCAGAATAACTGAGGTGAACTGACCGGCGCCGTTGCTCTCCTCGAGCATTGTTCCTTGAGCGTTGTCCTCGTAGGCCAACACAACGATACCGGCCTCGGCGCAAAGCCCAAGGTACCAAAGCTTGTGGCACGCAGATAAGGATGCCAAGAGCAATTCCTCGGGATTCCAGCGCGTGGGGTCTCCTCGAAAACTGGGATCGGACGACCCCTCAATGGGTGTTTTGCCGTTGGCTGCGATTACGTGCGCCCGGCTGTAACCCCGATAAGATGACGTTCCGGTCCCGTTGTTGCCGGCCCAAGTTACCTGGACTTCATACTCGTGCGTTTTATCTACCATTGATCCCTCCTGGGAACGTTTTCGAAAAGTCCGTCAAAGAACGGGCTCATTGAGTAAGCACCCATCGATGAGGTAGCGAGTCAGCGCAACCCAACGTTTGAGGTCGCCCGGCTATAGGCGATCTGTGGCACGTCGAGAAATGTCAGTGGGCAGAGGTTGGCACGAAACAGGGGCAGATTCGCCGCGAGCCGTGAGGTGCGCTTGTTGATATAGGCAAAGGGCTGCAGATAGGGCAAGTGCACCATCACGAAAAAGGATTGCTCGAACGGATCGGCAATCTGATTGGCCTTGCTCAGCACTTCGTCCAGTAACGGCTCAATGAGCCCGGGCGCAGACAGCGGCCGGTACACGCTTTTGCTGATATCTACCGCATGCTGACGAATCCGCCCTTCATCGGCTGGGTTGGGCAGCAGGTTTTCTGCCAGTGGCGCAATTGTGGCGCGATTTCGAGAATCGCGCCAATTTTTGGCGCGATTTATGGCGCAATCTGCAGAATCGCGCCAACCGTATTTGACATTGAAGGAAACAAACGCTGGCAACGTGTCCAGCAGCAATTTCCTTCAATACAGCCCCTCCCATGATCTCTACCGTCAGTGCTCCCTCACCCGTATTGAAGGTGCCTGATGAGTATCGTCGTTTCCATGGCCGTTTTTGCACTGGCCTCTTCCATAAGCCCCGGCCCGGTCAATCTGGTCTCCCTGAGCTGCGGTGCACACCACGGACTGCGGGCCGCCCTGCCCCACGTCACGGGAGCGACTCTGGGTTTCATCCTGCTGCTGTTGCTCATGGGCCTGGGACTGCATGAAGTGCTGAACCGCTGGCCGTGGCTGACACAGCTGATTCGCATCGCCGGCGTGATATTCCTGCTGTACCTGGCCTACAGACTGGCAAGCAGTGATGGGCGAGTGAACACGGCGCACGTGCAGACACGACCCTCAGCCTTCACCGGCGCACTGATGCAATGGCTCAACCCGAAAGCGTGGCTCGCGTGCCTTGCGGGCATGGGCGCTTTCGTCGCCGACGGCAATGTGCGAATGGTGTGGATGTTCGCACTGATCTATCTGGTGGTGTGCTGGCTATCACTGGCCAGTTGGGCCTGGGCCGGTGCCTCGTTGCGCGACTATTTGAACAACACTGCCAGACTGCGCGGGTTCAATCGCGTCATGGCCGCGCTGCTCGGGGGCTGCGCCGTGTATCTATTGCTTGAGTAGGCACACCGCGATAGTGCCCTGGCCTCGTAGCCAAGGCGCGCTTGAACAGCCGCTGCAAGTGCGCTTGATCCGCAAAACCAACGCGCGCCGCGACCTGGGCGATGTCCTCACCTTGGCGCAGGCCATCGCGGGCCAGCTTGAGGCGGCAATCAATCAAGTACCCATGAGGTGTAAGCCCATGGCACGCTTTGAAAGCGCGGATCAGATAGGAAGGTGAAAGCTGCACAGCCGACGCTATATCCTCCAGCCGCAGTGCATCAGCGCAATGCTCACGGATGAATTCCGCTGCCTGGGCCATTTTGTGCGGTTCACTTTTGGCGTCATCGCTGACCGGCTGCAACCGCGCCACCAGTCGCTGGAAAAACCCCAGCGTTGCACCCTGCATGATAGTTGGCGGGCAGTCGCTGGCATTGAGCGTGCGATACAGATCGTCCAGCTCGTCAAACAGACCGACGTCGGCGCTGTAGGTCTGCGCAAAAGGCACGAAGCCCTTTTGCGTGCCAAAACTTTGCTGCTGCTGCAGATCCGCGAGCCACTGGGCATCCACGTAGAACATCCGGTACGCCCAAGGCTGTTCGTGCACGGGATTGCACGCGTGCACCACACCGGGGTTCATGAGCACCACACTGCCAGCACTGATCAGGCGGCTACTGTCGCCGTTCAAATAAGTGCTCTGCCCCTGCATGATCGCGCCAATGGAGAACGTCGAATGAGAGTGGCGCGCGTGGCTGAACGTGCGACCGTCCTCGACGTTGCGGATTTCCAGGTGTGCGAGCGCAGGATGACGCCAGTAGTGAGACATAGGTACTTCCATCCCGAGGGGCTCGCATGCAGAAAGGGGCAGCGTTGCCGTTGGGCACGATTGAGCTTGATCCTGAGCTTATACCGAGGGTCCGCGCTCGGCCAACTGCTGTCGTGAGCGCAATGAATGAGTAGCGATGCTAAGCCGGCGCACTCATTGCTGCGGCGTTACAAGCACGCCCTTGGCGCTACCCTAAAAGAGATCAACAAGTGGGTACTGGAAAAACCAGCCACCAATATGTTACGGTATAACATATTACTATTCACCTGAGGCAATGACTATGAAACCTGGAATCCACCCTGACTACCGCACGGTCCTGTTCCACGACACGGCTGCGGACGTCTATTTCCTGATCGGTTCGACAGTAGAAACGGATCGAACCCAGACCCATACGGATGGCAACGTGTACCCGTATGTCGCCCTCGATGTCTCGAGTGCTTCACACCCTGTCTACACCGGCCAGGTCCGCAAGACTCAGGCGGAAGGCCGTATTGCCGGATTCAACAAGCGTTTTGCCGGTTTCGCGTCGAACAACAAGTGACCCCTCGTAACCAGTGTCGCTGAAGCCAGTGCGCCCCGCTGGCTTTGGTCCTGGCGAGACGTTTACTCGGCTGCACGTCACGCACCGTGGTGCCAAGCCCTCTATCGCGACAGTATGCAGTTAGACTGTGCACACATTTCAGGTATGGATCCCGAGCCGTGAGCGTGATTCTGATCAGCATTGTGTGCATCATCTTCTGGACCACTGTGTCATGGCTCTCAGGCACTGCGGAGCCGTGGGACGCAGCGGGTTACTGGACCACTGTCTACCCTGCGGCGCTGGTGCTGTCAGCCATTCTGGGGGCAATGTTTCTACGCTTCAGCCTGATAGCAGGCGCGATAGTCATGTTTGCCCAACTCCCGGTGGTCGTAGTGTCTGCCGGCGTTTCGCCCTTGCTGGCTGTGGGGGTCATCTATGTCGCTCTCCTTTCCATTCCTGCAATGATGATCTCTTGGGGGTCCGGAAAACTGCGGCGTTTTTGCAGCGGTTGAGTAGCGGCAGGCTGCTGGCCCCTCTGCTCGGAATTGATCCTTACAGTATCGGGTGATGAGGCATCGGAGATGCTTCGATGGCCAATATCCTCGATTAGGAGATGCGAGATGAAGGATCAGGACAACCATGCGCTGGTGAGCACGTTGATATTCCCTATTGCTCCCATCGTGGTGATTTTCGCGCTTTCGGCTCTCTGCGCAGATATGTGGCACGCAGCCCATTACACGCCAGGCGAAGATGGTGGTGAAGCTGAGCCTGCCATGGCGCTTATTCTGATACCGCTGCTGCTGACGATTTTCGCCATGGTCCTTGCAGGAATGACAGCACTCAATCGCTGGGTCGCCCGACGGTTCGCTCCGGGCGTCTGGTGGCGCCTCGCAATGGCCATTCCGCGAATGCTGCTGGCGGGCCTTTCACTGCTGCTTTTTCTCGTCTCCGCTGGTTTCTTCATGGGCGACGTAACGGCCATAGGACACTGGCAGGTAGTTTGCGCCTGGATTGCCTGCCTCATCGTAATGGCGACGTTTGTTGTTCAGCAGTATCGCCGCCTGACTGAATGAAAATCGGACGTAGGCACCGCCGACGACTTCGTGGCGGCGGGTGGTTCTTCGATCTGGAACAGTCGAGGTGAAATCCTTTGCAGTGCTGGTGTAGATCAGGAAGCGTTGATTGCGTATGACATGGAGACTGGCGAAGCGGGTATTTTTAGCCTGGTGTGAAACCCCACGCTTGATGTCGCGGCAGAGGACATTGCCGGTTACCTGCGCGCGAGCCCGGCGATACCACTGCACAGAAAAATTTTGTAGACGACCGGTCGGTATGTGTTTACCATGCTGCCCATCATGAAGAAACCAGCTCAAGACATGCGGCAGCACATCATCGATGTGGCTCGTTCGCTGATGACCAACAAAGGCTATACGGCCGTTGGCTTGGCCGAAGTGCTGAGCACGGCGGGTGTGCCCAAAGGGTCGTTCTATTACTACTTCAAGTCGAAGGAAGAGTTCGGCCAGGCTTTGCTGGAAGAATATTTCTCCGAGTACCTGGGCCGCGTGGACGCGCTCATGGCAAAGCCTGGAAGCGGCGCCGAACGCTTGCTGGCCTATTTCAACTACTGGACTGAAACCCAAGGCACTGACCTGCCCGAGGGCAAATGCCTGGTGGTCAAGTTAGGCGCAGAGGTCTGCGATTTGTCTGAAGACATGCGCGCTGTGCTCGAAGTCGGTACGGCGAAGATCATTCAGCGCATCACAGCATGCGTGGACATGGGCGTAGCCGACGGCAGCATTCATCCAGAAGGTGACCCTGCAGCCTTTGCTGAATCACTCTACCAGCTATGGTTGGGCGCCTCCCTGCTGGTCAAGGTGAACAGATCCACGGAGTCCTTTTCAAAAGCTCTGATCATGACCAAGCGCTTGCTGCACTAGTACGCGCTTTTTATTTACCCAATTTAGTAGACGACCGGTCCACTACAAAGGCTTAGAACATGAAAGACATCAGCAACACCACTGACCTGTTTTCTCCCGTACGCATGGGTGCCATCGAACTGGCTAACCGCATTGTCATGGCGCCCGTCACCCGTAGTCGTTACGGCGAAGCAGGTATCCCCACTGAGTTGCACGCCACTTATTACGCTCAGCGGGCCACCGCTGGATTGATCGTGGCTGAGGCGACCAACATCTCGGCTCAAGGCCGCGGCTACGCGGCGACCCCTGGCATCTGGAGCGAGGAGCAGGTAGCAGGATGGAAAAAGGTCACCGATGCGGTGCACGCTGCAGGTGGCAAGATTGTCAGTCAGCTCTGGCATGTAGGGCGCTTTTCAAGCGTCGACCTGCAACCCAATGGCGAGGCGCCGGTAGCACCTTCCGCTATCCAGGCAGAGGGTAATACCTACACAGCCGATGGTTTTGTGCCTGTGTCCATGCCGCGAGCGCTCGAAACCGACGAGATTCCCGGCATCATCGAGCAGTACCAACACGCGGCCAAGAATGCCAAGCGCGCGGGTTTCGACGGGGTAGAAGTGCATTCGGCCAACAGCTACCTGCTGGACCAGTTCCTTCGCGACTCCACCAACCAGCGTACAGACCAGTACGGCGGATCCATCGAGAACCGCGCGCGTCTGACCCTTGAAGTGACCCGAGCAATCGTCGATGTCTGGGGCAATGACCGCGTAGGCATTCGCCTGTCACCGGTGACACCGGATGCGGGAAACACGCCACCGGACAGCAATGTCATGGGCCTTCACGGCTACCTTATCCAACAGCTCAACGCGCTGGATCTGGCCTACCTGCATTTTGTCGAAGGGGCCACGGCCACCTCCCGAGAAGTGCCGGCAGGTGTCGACATGGACGCATTGAGTGCCCAGTTCAATGGTCGGTTCATTGGCAACAACAACTACGACCTGGAGATGGCGGTCGAGCGGCGCGCAGCGGGCAAGATCGACGCTGTGGCATTCGGCCGCCTGTTCATTTCCAACCCAGACCTCGTCGCGCGCCTGCGCCACGGTGCCGAGCTGACCATTGCGCCTCGTGAGTCGTACTACGGCGGCGGCGCCAAAGGCTACACCGACTGGCCATTGGGTAATTACTAAGACCAGCACTTACCTACTCCCCTGCCCGGTTCATCTGGCACTCCCCAACGGTTAGTACGCGCCACCTACGCGGGAACACCGCCACAAAGGAACACGACATGAATTACCTGGACAAGAAAACCGCCATCGTCACTGGCGCCTCTTCTGGCATTGGAGCCGCCACGGCTAGAGCGCTGGCGGCCCATGGCGCCAACGTCATCGCCGCGGCCCACGAAGAAGCGGGCCTCGTCGTTCTGGTCAGCGAGCTACGTGCCGCCGGTTATGAAGCGGTGAGCTACGTAACGGACGTTACCTGCCCAGAGCAAACACTGGCGATGGCCCAGTTCGCCAAGGACACCTACGGCTCAGTGGATATCTTGGTGAACAACGCAGGCCTGATGCTGTTTTCCAACTGGGTCGACCTCGCCACCCGCGACTGGAACGCCATGATCGATGTGAATATCAAGGGCTACCTGAACGCCATCGCGGCCGTTCTCCCATTCATGATTCAGCAGAAGTCCGGCCAGATCTTGAACATGGACTCAGTGGCAGGGCATCAGGTCGGCCCAGCCGCCGGTGTCTACAGCGCTACCAAATTCTTCGTTCAGGCTATGACTGAATCCATGCGCAAGGAGTTGGGTGTGCACCACGGCATCCGCGTCAACACCGTAAGTCCAGGCGTGATCAATACCGGCTGGGCCGACAAAGTGACCGATCCCGAAGGCCGCAAAGCCGCCAAGGCGCTGAATGAAATCGCTATCGCGCCCGAGGACATCAGTCGCGCGGTGATCTACGCACTCAATCAACCAGCCAACGTAACTGTGAACGATCTGATCATTTCGCCGACGCGTCAGGACTGGTGATCGGATTATGCACGTCGATGTAACCCAGTGATCCGTCGAATCCAACTTCAGGAGAAACACCCTATGAGCAACAACATCAAAGCCGTGCCAACCAGCGATTACAACGCCGTCATCGAAACCGCCAGCAACTATGTCGAAGGCTTGCGTGCAGGCAGCGTTGCCATCATCGCGGAAGCGTTTCATAAAGACGCCGTGATGTACGGCTTCACCAACGGTCAACTGTTGGGCGGGCCGATCAGCAACCTGTATACGTTCGTCGAAACCAACGGCACGGCGCCAGACATCAGCACTCGTCTGGACGTGCTGGCTATCACTCCGACCACCGCTGTCGTACGCGTCGATATGGAAAAAGACGCGATCGGCGCTGACTACAACGACTACCTGACGTTGATCAAAATCGATGGTGCCTGGAAAGTCATTGCCAAGGTTTACCACCAATTCGAAGGCTGACTGCGCAGGCCTGTGCCGGTGCAAGCCGCACCGGCACTTCCCCACAACAGGAGCAACCCATGTCCAGAGTTTTTGTCATTGGCGCCGCCGGTAAAGTCGGCAAACGCCTTGTCAGTCTTCTTGTCAGCAACGGTCACGACGTAGCCCCACTGCATCGGCAGCGCGTCGATTGATTTGGCTGCAAGCACGCTCAGCCAACGATAATTTTTAAAGATATGGCTTTGAAGGCTTTTGGAGTTTGATGTATGGCAACAGTTGAATACAGCGCCGTTATCGCAACCACTGCAGAACACGCCTGGAAAGTGCTAAGAAACTTTGGGGAAATAGCCCAATGGCACCCGGCAATCAATGAAAGCAGCCTCGAAGATGGGCAATCAGAAAGCACGATTGGCTCAGTCAGACGGCTTGATCTGGCAGACGGAGGCGTTCTTCGCGAACGCCTTCTGGTACTGGATAACCCCCAGATGCGCTTAACATACAAATTCGAAGAATCACCTCTACCGCTCGACAACTATCGAGCAGACGTCAGGGTGATCAAGGTCAGTGGAGAGCTTCAGTGTGTCATTGAATGGCGTGCGAGCTCCGACGTCCGCGATGCAGAAATGACTGCCCACTTTGAAGCGCTGATCACCCGGCTGGTCGTGGATGGCCATGACAGCCTGGCGCTTTACCTCGCTCAGTCACGGACGTGCAAAGACGGGCACTGAAGCCAGCCGGTTTGAAGGACTACTGATGCCCCATCACCGGCCAGCCTGCGATCTAAAGCGGCGGGCGCTCGAGGGCGACCCAGGCCTGCACGCTGGGACGCTGCCATTGACGTTGCGCATACTCCACCAACGCTGAAGGCACAGCATCGCCATTGAGTATCAGCCGGTTGAGCATGAGCGCCAGATCGACATCCACTATCGACCATTGGCCGAAAAGATTTTCTGCGCCGTCTTTGAGCAGCGCTTGCGCCGTATAGAACAACTTGTCCGCTGACTCACGAGCCGTCGGCGACAAAGGGCCATATTGCTGACCATAGAAAACCCCAACGGTGGAACGCTCCTGCCTGATGGGCAGCAGATCGCTACGGATCCAGGCCTGAACCTGCCGCGCTTTTGCCAAAAGCCGAACGTCTTTTGGATAAATCGGCACTTCGGGGTAAACGCTTTCGAGATACTCCGTGATCGCTGAAGATTCCGACAAGGCAAAATCTCCATCCACCAGCGTGGGGACCCTTTGGGTTTGCGAGAGAACAGCGTAGGCATCTGCCTGGTGTTCAAGTTTCTGCAGGTCGACTGCGCTCATCGCAAAATCGATACCCTTCTCGCGCAATGCAACAAACACCGACAGGGCATAGGGGCTGGTGAATTGCGAATCGACGTACAAGTGCAAACGGCTCATGGACTGATCTCCTTATGCAGAAGACTCCACGCTACGAGATTAAGCAGAGAGAGGGAAATCAATGATTTTCATGGGGGTATTCTTGGTAGGAATGGGCGGTGTTGGGGTGTTGGTCTGGATAGGCTAGGGTCTGGGTCGATCCAGCCCACGCGTTTATCGGCTCAGGCGAGTACCGGCTCGGTGCGGACCATGGCAGTCTCGAGGTACGAATCAAGCGTCCCAGTGGCTACGCGATTCCAGACCAGGCGTTTAAAGGTTGGCACAAGTGACAGCTTGTTTGATATCATAGCCTCGTCAGCACAGACCGGAACCTTCGCTTGAAGGGGTGTTGATTTCGGAGCGAAAGCTCTCCCAGCCAGTGTGCGGGATAAGGCGCAAGCCGAAAGAACAGGCCGATATTGAGACACGCAAAAAGCCCCTGTGCGCAAGCACAGGGGCTTTTTGCTTCCTGTCAAACCGACTTTCCTTTATTGCGCATCTCCAGTACGTAGCGCGTGTTGAATGCTTTCCCTTTGGGCAGCGAGTGGCGACCCCAGGTATCAACCTCATAAGCGCTGATGACGTGCATTCGCAGTAGATTCGTCGTTTCGGCAGGCTTGGTGATGGAAAAGAAAATCGCGTAATCATGTAGATCCAGACAAAAGTACCTCTGGCCACTGTTCTTGCTGTTATGCGGCACTACCATTCCGGTATAGAAGCGGCGCTCTATGTAGTCACGCAGCTGGGTGCTGCAGTGGTACCGCGAAGGGCAGAAGTATCTATGTTCATGCTTGTGCCGCAGCGGCTCACCGTTGCCTTTATCGTCCGTGAAGCAATGAAAGCCGAATTCGAAACGGACGGTCAGCTGGTTACCAGCCACCTCGAAGGTCATCTCGAACGGCTGCAAATGCGCCATACTCTTGGTAACACCGTTGATGACCAGATGATTCCATTGCATGTTCAGTAGCAGTCCAAGCGCCCTGTGAAGCGGGCATTGTATCGTTGCTGAGACAGATTGCATTCCGCGTCCAGGTAGACCTTTCCAACATACCGAGATGAGCCATCACTTGATGCCAGAATATCCCTGCGGTTGGCATGCCGTGTGGCTGCTTTGGCTGCGTTGCGAGACTTGTGTTTGGCGCGATCAACAGAATGAATCGCGCCAATCTCCTTCCAAGTCACTCACCGCGAATCAACAACGCATCTACCAATGCCTTCGCCCCCTCGATGCAATGCACCGTGGCGCCAACCAGTCCTGGATCCACCACCCGGGCATCGCACATTTCAGATGCCGAAGCATGGGCGCATGTCAGCAGATGGGACAATTGCGTCAAGGCATCTTCCAAGGCAACACCCGAGTTGACGCTGAATATCGGCTGCTGGTCCGAGCCATGGCGGCCGAACGGCAAGACGTTGGTTTCCGTGATTTCGATCATGGTCAATCTCCTTATCTACGATGAACACGCCAACAGGCTTAACTACAGGCAGGCATCTGTGGGAGCGGGCTCTGCCCGCGAATGCCGCGCCACGGTCTATGTCCGCCAGAACTGCCAAAAGCGCCGCGGCGGCTGACTCTCGCGCTGCGCATTTCTCCGCGCCTGCTCCATCAACGCACGCTGACGCTTGAATCGCTCGGCCAGCACACGGCCATCGGTTTCAGAAAAGTCTGTCGGGAAATGAAACAACGGGTGATCGGAAGGAAGATCGACAACGGGTGGATCGGGGGTCGGCTTGACCATGATGCAACTCCTGACGGCTCGATTGAACCGCCACCTCCCGCTGCTAAACGAAAAGGGTGGCAGCTGTACGCGGGTTAGCAGACCGGACCGTCAGGCACCCGGCGCACCCGAAGGTGCCCCACGCACAGCCGCCATAGATCGACACTGTAGGCGAAAAAAAACGCCGACAATGGGTATGGAGGCGCTGCGCGCCTGACGAATTGTTCGAGCTGCTAAACCCGGTCGCTGAATTGGCAGCGACGGGTGTGAGGTTAGCGGAGGTCGTGGGGGATGGCAAGGTTGGGGGGAAAGGCGTTGCTGCTCCCAAGCGATGGTTGAACGACCGCTTTCGGCCAAGAGCAGTCCGTCACTATAGGCAGAGTTGGGTCAAAGGATTCGCTCGACAGGGATCTCAGATCGCTGCCCCATATGTTTCGTCACAGACGCCTTCAACTACCACTGAGCATTGCCTACACCCTGCTTAGCATGTTCAAGAACCTCATCCAGCTAGTGAGCTCCGTTTTGCCGTCAAGGATACGGCCTGCGCGTGTCGCTACGCAGACGATAGACAGACGCCCGAACTGAGCGTACAAGAGATAGCAAATTAGCATTAGCAAGGAGCATTGCGATATGAATTCTGTCAAGGAAATAGTTGAGTGGGCAGCAAGTGATCTGTCTGATTGGGAGGCGGATATCGTCAGACGGTTACTTCTCAATAAGACTTTACCCACACAAGATCTCAAAGAAGTAATTGATAACGTATTTATAACCTACGGCATCGCTGAACACAACGAGAAGAAAATTTGCAGCGTTCCGACAACGAACTCAGAGATAGCAGGAGAGATCGTCGCGAGTGTGTCTGTCAGACTCTGCAACATTCACAACGCTCAAAATATCAATGCCATATCCAGCGAATCCAAGCTACCATTTAGCCACAATGGTATAACTTTAATATATGGCGAAAACGGCTCGGGGAAGTCAGGCTATACAAGAGTTTTGAAAAACGCCTGCTTTGCCAAGCATACAGAACCCGAAATACTTCCCAACGTATATAAGCAAGACACCGGCCCACAATCAGCCATAATAACTTTCATAAAAAATGGTGAAAAGCAGCAATGGGAGTGGAGTCCTGGAAAGACCCTTGCCGACCTCGCTGGCATCAACGTTTATGACTCCGACTGCGGCAAGGTCTTGCTAGAAAAGAACAATCAAGTAACTTACAAGCCTAAAGGCGTCGAAATTTTTGATGGAGTCTCGGCCATTGCAGAAGCGATTCGGGAGGCAGCCTCAAAGAAAATGCGAAACAGCAAGCTGCCTATTATTCAAGAAATTGAGAAAATCCCCGCTCTAAGCAAATGGCTTGCTAGCATCAATGAAAACACCACCTCGGTAACTATAGATTCTAAACTGATTTGGACGGAAGAAAACAAGTCTGAGCTGAACCAGCTAAACACATCTATACAGGACTACCAAAATGGTACGGCAACAAAAAAAATCGAGAAACTAAAAGACATTTCTGAAAATAGAGTGCCGCGAGCTATTACAAAACTCACCAACTGTCTTTCTATTTTATCTAGCGACAAATCCGAGCATGTAAAAAAACTTGAGTTTGCAGTAAATACAACAAAAATCGCCTATGATATTTCTGTCAAAGGCTTTGATACTGAGGAGCCCTTAGCGGGCACACATACTGAGGCTTGGAAACAACTATTCAATGCAGCAAAATATTTCTCGGAGCAGTATACTTATATAGGCGAAAGCTATCCTAAAGTCGATGACGGCTCAAAATGCGTTCTTTGCATGCAGCCCTTGTCGGATGACGCCAAGCGCCGAATGTCTCGGTTCGACGCCTACATCAAAGATAAAAGTAAGACGCAGTACGAACAAGCAGTAAAATTATTAGCCGATACTAGGCTAGCAATTCAGAACCTAATCGTGCCGGATCTCGAGGCTTATGAGCCGCTTTGCAATGATTTGTTGGAGCTAACAGGGACAGACCACGGACTGGCTGCTGCGTTCGAAATAGCAAAGCAGCGCAAAGAATATTTTAATACTTTTGGCGCGTCCTCTTTTCCATTAGGCGATATTGATACTATGCAAATATCTGCCAATCTAACTAACTCCCTAGCTCAGAAAATTACCGAGCTCCGTGCAACTAACTCTGAAGAAACAAACAAACTGAATCTTCTTCGACAAACCGAACTTTTAGTGCAATATAGGCTCTACGAAGCTAAAGACCAGATCGTTCAACATCATCGAAACCTGATATTTAATAAGCGTGTTTCTGAGGCAATTGGGGCTCTTCGTAATACAAAGCAAAAGTTCTCGTCCAAGGCTAAGTCCTTCATCTCCAAGCTAGTGACCCCCGAATTCGTTCAAAATTTCAGTCGCGAGCTTAAATTTTTAGGCGTGACTTTGGACGTTAAAATCTCGGCTGTAGTAAAGGATATTGATACATCTCATAGTTTCACCATTGCTACAAAGCGCCCCGGAAGAATTCTCAGTGAAGGCGAGCAAAAGGTGATTTCAATTGCAGCCTTCTTGGCTGAGATAGCAACATTCAAGAACAGTGAGGCGATTATTTTAGATGACCCAGTGAGCTCTCTGGATCATGTTTACCGTGAAAAAATCGCCCATCGTTTGGCTATTGAAGCGTTGGAGCGGCAGGTAATTATTTTCACACATGACCTTTCACTCATAATGGAAATCGAAGGCAAGTGCGAAGATATTTCCTTGGAGCAAGGACAGGGGCCTGCTCGCTCCGTATTTACGATCAGAAGGAGCGGGAAAGACTCCGGCTTCTGTTATACCAAAGCCCCTTGGCGTGGTATGACTACCGCGCAGCGAGCACAGAACCTTGACGAAGATGTCCATGCCATTAAATCTCTGTATGAAAGCGACGCGCACAGCTACAACCAAAAGGCAGCCTTTATATATTGTTTGCTGCGCGAGGCATGGGAGGCTTTAGTAGAGCAAGACCTTCTCTGTCAGATAGTCACACGAGGCCGCAATAGCGTTCAAACACTTCGTCTTGGCCAGCTTTCGATTCTGCCGACAGATGCCAATACCATCACGCAGAACATGACCAAAACCAGCAACTGGATGTTTGGCCATGACAAGTCCAAAGCGCTATCAGAAAATCGCCCGGCTCCAACCGAATTGCTGCAAGACATTGCTAGTCTCAGAGCATTTGCGAAAGAAGTTTCTGCCAGAAAGAAAACCACAGAAAAGACGTTTGAAGACCAATTTAAGTCTCCCATCTCGGAAGTAGGCTAAGTGGTTAAGTGAGGGAAGAGACTCTTCACTCACTTACTGATTGTAGGTAAAGGTCCATCCAGGCTGATCCTGCAGCAACGGTGACACGTTGAACGTCTGCTTGTGGCGGAAGTAGCTTATGCGAGTGACCGCTCCTGGCAGACTCGTGACCATCGTGATAGGCGGTGAGTGGTCAAAATCTGAGATTCTACCTCTATTCGAACAATATATGGCCACTTGTATATGATCATAGATTACTCTTTTAAGGCTAAATGTTCCTTTAATCCTAGGTGTACTTTGAATAAATTGCCCGAACTGTCCCATGCTTCACCTGGCTCGGAGTATCTATAGACCCACTTCTTACCACCATAACCAGATGCCCTGTACGCGCCTAGCACTGAGTACTCGTAAAGCGTCTCCAGCGCTTGTTCAGAGGTATAATTATTTCCTGCAGTAACGGACTGCGGATATCGATCTTCAAAGCTAACGCGAGCAAATGACAATCGACCCATCTTAGAAATTGCTTTAAGAGAGTCTTCCCACTCCGCCCAATGAGGAGATATTTCATCGTGCAACTCTAGCCTAAGATATGTAGAATATTCACGCCTCGACGCCACAATATCTTTGTTGGTAAAGACTGTTACACCACCTTTGGTACTGATACGCTCCTTCGCCTTTGAAAGCAGAATATTCAAAAAGCTGATCACATCGCGCGGACGTAAGAACGTTCTAGCTACTATATAAGAAAATTTATGCTGACGACCTCGCATAGTAGCTGCATCATGAATCGCATCCCAATTTTCCCCAGCGATGCTATTCACCCGGGAGTTCACAACACTCAAAAGAGATTTTTCATCCCAGGAAATGTCTAAAACTGAAGTTGTGGTGATTTTGTTTTTATCTGAAAAATTTATTTGGTTCCACAAATCAGTGCGAAGATACACTACTGACTTTAACTTAACGGAGTTCTTGGCCGCCTCTCGGTTAATTGACCTTGTAGCCAAAATCAAACCTGTCAGCATTTGTTGCCTAGGACGATCGAACTTCGACATCCCCTGATCGAGCTCATCAAAGTGAATCAGAACTTTTTCAATTCCTTCACGGCCGCATAGGTACAGTGCATTTCTAAGGATGAGATCAGATAGCAGATTTAACTCTCTTGCCAAACCTCCTTCCTCGTTCTTACGCTCAAGTGTTATGCCCCCTAGTTTAACTCCTAACAGCTGAGGTTCGAACGACGCCTTGGAAAGTCTCAGTTTTTCGGGTCGCAAAAAATCGCCCAAACCTACATCTATGCCTCCATAATTCTGAGAAAAAAACTCGACTAAATTCTTTGCCTCGTCCGTCCATTTCGATAGCCCAGTTAGTCTCTTAGCTACTATCTGGGCAAACTCTACAACTATGAGATAACGCCAGCTAGCCTCATACCGTTCTGACTCGTCTACATAAGAGTCAGAACGCTTGGCATGCAGAGCCCAAGGATATCCTCGTAGGTTAAGAGCAATTGAAACAAGTCCATTCTGCTTTTTCTCATTAAAATAACGCACAAGGGCTGTCTTTCCAGATCCCTTCCTGCCCAACACTAAAAATCTCTCTCCATCACTAATTTCAGTGACAGCGCTCGTTTCCACAAAGTAATTCAACACTGGCTCATCTTCTGCAGCAACAGCTCCAAAAGTACTGATCGCTCTAACGTCCATGCCTTATCCCTAATAGACCTTAATTTCGAAGCATCTTAACCTTAATAAGCTCACGCGCGATAGCCATCTGCCTGTGCTCATAATAGTGCCAGGGATTGCCCAAAACGGCCAGTGATTCCGAGTGAACTCGCTTGCCTCGCGAGGCTGATCTTAGGCGCGTCCTTTTCATTGAGACGTTCATGTGACTGCTATTGTCCCAAAGCAGCCCTTTCCGCACGTAGTCATCGACCGCCAGTGATCTAGACCATTCGCAGCCTTGTTCCAAACGACAGCCGCTACCTTCAGAGATCTCTCACCTCAAACATCTGCCGCACGCCGGAAGAAGACCACTCTCGAAGCAAACACTTACCCCATGCGGATACGGCTATCAACCGGTTCGACATCTTCGAAGCTCTGAAAGTAAGACCGACGGCTGTTATTGAACGCACTCGAAAAACGCTGGACCAAACGCCCGATCAGGGGTTCTGGATACACCTAGATGTTGCTGATCTAAGTCCTGCTAACCGTCGCGCGCAACCCGCCCCACGCCACCCTCCTCAAACGCCAGTACCAGCAAAACATCATTCAAGACGCAGCAATCTGACCCGCCCCCATCAGCGGACAAACCTGCGCGGCTCGCTCGGCCAATAGGTTGCGCAGAGCGTGCATTTGTCCAATGCGCTCGTCCAACAAAGCGATTTTCTCTGCAAATAACTGAGCCAGCAGATCGGTGGAAGCTTCTTCGCCAGTCCATAGCAACGGTAGATTTTCACCGATCTCCCGCAGTGAAAATCCCAGCTGCTGCGCCAGCTTGATATATCCAACCAGTTGCAGCGTCTGCTCGGCATAAAACCGATAGCCGTTGGCAGCACGACCCGGCTTGATCAAGCCTTTCTCTTCGTAGAACCTCAGGGTATCGACTGACACGCCCGCCTTCGCTGCCACTTCTCCGATCTTCACTCGTCAATTCTCCATTTGACTCTGGACCTAACTCCAGGCTTTAGCCTGCAAGCTCCAACTGTGAGGGGTGAATATGATCAGCGTAAATAGAAATCTACAGATCGTTCGGGCCAGTGCTGTTTACGATCTTGTGGTCACTGCGGGCTTCATGACGCCTTGGACGGCATTGCTGGTTTTTGAGGGATTCGCAGCGCTGTCCGCTGCGCTGGCATTGGACCGAGCGGTCCCCACGCTGGACACTACCGCAATGCTGTTCGCCAACCTGCTGGGCAGCATCGTGGTGATCTGGTCGATATGGCGGCTGGTGCAACCGAGCCGCAGCGTTGGTTTGTATGACGCACTGGCGAGAGTGCTGTTCGCTGCCTGGCAGCTGTTTGCAGTAGCTCACGGCGCCAGTTTTCTGATTCTGGGCTTCACGGTTTTCGAAGTGGCTTTTGCCATTGCGCAACTGCTGCCGACACATAATCCAGGAGCGGTTCAAACGCAGGCACGCCCTGGGGGTTCTGGTCTCGGTGCGCGGTAGCCAAAAGTCTCGCTATGGCATCACTCGCAACAGCTTCGCATCGACCCCATCGGTCAGCACATAGATCGAACCATCGGGAGCTATCTTGACGTCGCGCATGCGCTCGTCCAGCTCGCCCAGCAGCAGTTGCTGACCGACGATCTGCTGGCCGTTACGCACAACGCGGCGCACGGCACGCTCCTTGAGTGCCGGGACCAGCAAGTCGCCTTGCCATTGGGGAAACAGCGGACCGTCGTAAATGGCCAAGCCAGCGGGTGCAATCGACGGTGTCCACTCCAGGAGTGCGTTCTGGTAGCCAGGCAAACGGGTGAATGGCGTTATTTTCGCAAACGGGTAGTCGATACCGCCCGTGACGATGGGCCAGCCGTAGTTGGCGCCCGGCACGATGCGGTTGACCTCGTCGCCGCCGCGCGCGCCATGCTCGGTGATCAGCAAATCGCCCGTTGTCGGGTCGACGGCGATGCCCTGCACATTGCGGTGGCCAAGGCTGTAGATTTCCGGGGCGACGCCAGCTTGGCCGATGAAAGGGTTATCCGCCGGCGGGCGGCCCTCGCGGTCGATTCTGACCAGGGTGCCCAGATCGTTCGCAGGATTCTGCGCTTCTTCCCGCCGCTCGCTGCCGTCGCCGAGCGCGAGCACCAGGGTCTGGTCGCGAAGAAAGGCAATGCGCCCGCCGTTGTTGCCGGCGCGAGGCTTGAGCGTGGAGCTGAACAGTACGCGTACGTCGTCGATCCGATCATTCGCCAACGTGGCACGCACAAGGCGCGTGCCGTTCGCACCGGCTTCGCCATAGGCCATGGTCAGGTAAAGCCAACCGTTGTGTTCGAACTGCGGATCCAGCGCGACCTCCATCAATCCCGCGGTACCGCCCTGCTGAAAGATGGGCGGCAGCCCGTCGAGCTTGATCTGCGCAGACGCGCCATCGGCAGCGATGGCGAGGAGCCGCCCTTGCATCTCTGTGACCAGGACGCGGCCGTCTGGAAGAAACGCCACCGACCATGGGCGGTTCAGGCCCGTCGCGACGGTCTGGACCTTGTAGCTGGCGGAATCTACCCTCGCTGGCGTATCGCCGGTGCCAGGGGCCATGGCGAAGAACAACATGGCGGGCGCAGCGATGAGAACCGCCACCACACCCGCCTGACGCCACTCCCCTCCTCGGCTCGACGAACGAGCAGTCATGACCGAAGGCGCGCTCAGACGCGCATAAAGCCACCCGCCAACGATCCCCGTCAGCGACATCAGCACATGGCCAACCGCCGTGCGGGTGCCCGGCAATGCGGGCATCGGAATCACCGAGCGCATCAGCCAGAGGACGAAACCCAACGCACCCACGCTGGCCGCGATTAAAACGAGCCTGCGCCAGGAAGCTGGGGTGAAACGCAGCACCCAATGGCCTGCCAACACCGCGAAAGACAGCGCCAAAAAGGCTATGCCGGCCATGACCGGAGCGAACCGCGCAAGGTCTTCGAGCGTGGTCCAGGCCCGGAGGGACAAGGTAACCGGTGCGCCAAGGCTGACGAGCTCGCCGAGATTGAGCTGGGTCTGCACGACACTGGCCAGGGCGCCAGTTGCCAGCGCGGCAACCAGCAGCGCCCTGGTGATGCGAATCATGGCCGTCATTCGATGCCTTCTCTGCCTGGTTTCTACCGTTCAGAGATTAACCTCAAACCAGGACCGGCAAAACCGCAGATCGCAAGCTTGCGCATTGGACGTGCGGCCGGTTCTGACAGACGAATTACCACGTGTACTTGACGCTGGTCAGCAGCGTACGGCGCATACCCGGATAGCACTCATAAGAATCGTCACAAGTGGCCACATACTCGGTGTCCAACAGATTTTGCGCGTTGACCGAGACGGTGACGTGTTTGTTGATCGGGTAGCTGGCGCCTGCATCGAACAGCGTGTAGTTGTCGATGTGGTAGGTATTGCCGTTGTCGCCATACAGCACGCCGGTGTAACGAGCACCGCCGCCCAGGCTCAAGCCTTTGAGCGGGCTGTCGTCGAAGGTGTAGTTCAACCAGGTCGACGCCATATGCTTGGGCACGTTGGCCGGGCGGTTGCCTTCGTCGCCACGATTGCTTTTGGTGATTTCGGCGCGGGTGTAGGTGTAAGACGCGATCAGATCCCAGTGATCATCCAGGCGCGCCTTGATCTCGGCTTCAATGCCGCGCGATTGTTGTTCACCCGATGCAACCGTGAAACCGGTGTTCACGCCACCGACGATTTCCGTCGTCAGCACATTGGTCTTGGTCAGGTCGTATGCGGCCAGGGTCATCAGGATGGCGTCGGTAGGCTGGTATTTCACCCCCACTTCCCATTGATGCGCCATGCTCGGGTCGAACGCGCTGGCGTTGCGGTCCGTGCCCGTGTTGGGGGTGAACGACTCGGCGTAGCTGACGTAGGGCGCCAGGCCGAACCCTGTGAGATAGGTCACGCCCAGGCGGCCGGTGAAGGCATTGTCCTTCTGGTTTGAAGAGGCACCGACGTGGTTGTCCAGGTCGTTGCGAACATGGTCATAGCGCCCACCGGCGGTAATCACCCAGTGGTCGTCGAACTTGATCTGGTCTTGGATATATCCGCCGACCTGTTCGATGCTCTGGTCGTAATCGATCGAACTCAGGCTCTTGGCCGCATTGGGACGAGCAATCGCCAGGCCATACTGCGGCGCGCCAAGGTTCAGGTCGGGTGCTCGCGTGCGCCAGCGCGAGATATCGGCGTCTTGCCAGGTGTAGTCGACGCCCATCAACAGTGTGTGGCTTAGCGGGCCGGTGACGAAGTCGGCCTGCAGCTGGTTGTCTAGGTTGAACGTATCCATGTGCTGATCGAAGCGGTCGGCGATCCGCGTCACGTTGCCGGTGGTGGTGTCGACGGCAGCGGGCAGCAGATTCTGGAAGATCAGGTCCACTTGCCCGTAGCGCGCGTTCTGGCGGAACTCCCAGGTGTCGTTCAGCCGGTGGCGAAACTCGTAGCCCAAGCTGAACTGTTCCTGGTCCAGATGATTGAAGCTGTGATCGCCCATCAGCGTGTTGGTGGTGTGGCCGTTCGGCGTGCTGTAGGCGAACAGCGAACCACCGTTCGAATCACGCAGGAAATCACTGAGCAGGGTCAGGCTGGTGTCTTCATTCGGCGCCCAGGTGAAGGACGGCGCGATGTACAGGCGGTCGTCTTCCAGCGCGTGGCCGTCTGCGTAGTCCACTTGGGTATCGGCTTCACGGGCCAGGCCTACCACGCGGTAGAGCAGGTGTTGATCGTCACTCAGCGTACCGCCGATATCGAACTGGCCTTGCAGGCGATCATGATTACCGCCAGTCAATTGCACTTCGTTGACGTGATCGGCCTCCGGTTTTTTGCTGACCCGGTTGACGACGCCGCCCGCATCGCCTTGGCCGAACAGGCTGGACGCCGGGCCACGTACCACGTCTATACGGTCCAGCGAGTAGGGCTCGCTGCGGAAAAACGCATAGCTGTTGTTCTGCTGACGAAGTCCATTGAGGTAATCGCTGCTGGCCTGACCGTTGAAGCCGCGAATGTACAACCAGTCGAAGCCCTTGGGGTCCAGGCCATAGGCTTCCACCTTGACGCCGGGTACGTAACGCAATGCATCGGTAACGGTCTGCGCGCCCTGGGCCTGCATTTGCTGGCGGGTGATCACCGAAATCGACTGCGGAGTCTCGATGATGAGTGTATCGGTCTTGGTGCCTGCGCTGCTGCGGGTGGCCACGTAGCCCTCCACCGGGCCGGCCGCTGCCTCAACGGATTGGCCGTTGATGCTCGTGGGGTCCAATTGCAGCGTTGCGTCGGTGACAGGGATCAGCGAGTAGCTGCCGTTGCTCAGTAGTACGGCCTGCAACGTGCTGCCCGCGAGCAGTTGACGCAGACCTGAATCCACCGTGTAGGCGCCGTGCAAGCCAGGCGAGCGCTGCCTTTGCGCCTGGGCGGGATCGAACGAAATGTTGACTCCGGTGGTGGCGGCAAACTGCGCCAGGGCGGTATTGACCGCGCCGGAGGGTATGTCGAACTGGCGGAGTCCGGCGGTCTGCGCCCAGGCGGGCCCGGGGATCATGATGCTGGTCAGCGGCGCGCCCAAGGCCATGCCCAGCAGCGTTCGACGCGCGATGTGGGCCAGTGATGGGGATCGTCGAGTGGTTGGCTTGCGTACGGACATACCGTTTCCTTTCGCCCAGTGGCAATAGAGTGAGAGCGGCGTCTGATACGCCTCTATCTACCAAGTCGAATGAGAAACCGAATCAACAACACCCAGGTGTGATTTATTTTCCGACGCGGGTTCAGACCGCCTCCACACGGGTCCAATAGCGACTGAGCTGGCGGATGCGCACAGGCAAGGTCGAAGACAGGTTTTCCAGAACCTTATCGATATTGTTCAAATGAAACGCGCCGGAGATTCGCAACGCTGCGACCTGTGCCTGGCAGCCCAGATGCCCAAGGCGGTAGCGTTGAAGTTCACGAATCAGATCTTCCAGGCGCCAGTCGTTGACCACCAGCATGCCGTGGGTCCATGCATCGGCGTCGGGGCTTGCAGGCTGCACGCTGCCCATCTGGCCCTGGCTGAACCATACCTGTTGGCCTGCAGCCACTTGCACTGTCGAGGTGCGAAGTGCGCTGCACACCTGGACGGCGTGTTCAAGCACGCAGACCCGAGTCAGATCGTCTTCGCGGCGCACGATAAAGCGCGTACCCAATGCACGGATACTGCCTTCGCGGGTGTGCACCACAAAGGGCCGGGCCTGGGCATCGTGCGCGGTTTCTACAAGGATTTCGCCGCTGAGCAGCTGCAGCTCACGAAGGCTTGTGCTGTAGTGGATGTTCATCGCCGTAGCGGTATTGAGGCGTACCTGACTGCCATCTTCCAGGCGCAGGCTTTTGCTTTCGCCCGTGACGGTACGTTGGTCTGCCACCAGCGACGGCAGCGCAGTGGTGCGCCATGCCAAGGTGCCTGCACCGCCGGAGACGATCAACAGCGACAGCACCTTGAGCACTTCACGGCGCTTGAGCCGTGCGCTGCTGAGCGTCGGCGAAGCAATACCGGGCCCGACCCGATCAAAGCGTTCCTGCAGCTGGATCAGCCGTTCCCAAGCCTGACGATGTTCAGGCGCACCTTCGAGCCAGCGCCGATGCGCGTGGCGAGTGGTTTCATCGGCGCTGTCACAGCGCAAGTCGACGTACCAGCGCGCGGCGGCTTCCAGGGTTGCGTGATCCAGTGCCATGGCCTACTCCTCGGTGGCCAGCAGGCAGTGCATCAAGGCCCGTACTGCGTGTTTCTTGACGGTGTTGACCGACACGTGCAGTTGTTTGCCTATTTCCACATAGCTCAGGCCATCCAGCTGGGCCATCAGGAAAATCTGTCGCGTACGAGCACCAAGGCCATTCAGGATTCGGTCGATTTCCAGCAGGGTTTCAATGATCAGAAAGCGTGTTTCCGGCGAGATGTCGAGCGCTTCGGGTCGCGATGCCAAGGTTTCCAGATACGCCTGCTCCACCGCCCGGCGCCGGAACATGTCGATCATCAGGCTACGCGCGATGGTGCTCAAGTAGGCACGCGGCTCACGCAGTTCAAGCGCCTTTCGTTGGGTCAGTACCCGCATGAAAGTGTCTTGAGCCATATCTGCCGCATGATCGACACAGCCCAGGCGTTTGCGCAGCCAGCCACACAGCCAGCGATGGTGATCGGCGTAAAGGGTGTGCACGGTTTGTTGATGCAGGTGGTCGAGAGGCGGCATGGCTCAAACCTGGAAAGACACATATGATAATCAATCTCATTTTCGTGTCTGCCAGGTTATTTTGCAAGGCTGGAAATGGAGCCCGGCACTGGCGGCGAATCCGCATTGCGGATCGGTCTTCAAAGAGCCTATATCGATTCCAGACAGAATGAATACATTAGCCTAACAACCGTTAGGCAAACCATTGACGAATGCTCGTTGGCAGCCTATGGTCAGTCTACCTAACAAGTGTTAGGTAGACCTCTCTCCAACAGGACCCACCCATGACCGCCAAACTGCAGCTCTTCACCTCCCCCTCGGCTTTCCCCAACCCGCAGCGCCTGCGGTTGTTCATGCACGAAAAGGGCATTGCCGATCAGTTCGATGAAGTCATCTACGACATGGCGCCGGGTGGGCAGCAGCGCGGTTGGCGCCATCTGAACATGAATCCGTGGGGTGAAACGCCCACCTTGCAGTTGGCCGATGGCAGCTACCTGGCGGAAACGGCGGCCATCGCGCGTTACCTCGACCAGTCCTATCCGGGCCGCAAGATCATGGGCGAAAGCGCGCTGGAACAGGGCCTGGACACCATGTGGGACAACCGCATCTGGGTGCATATCCTCTATCGCATCGTCACCGCGTTCCACGTGCTGCACACCGGCCTGGGCTTCAAGCTTGAACTGACCAAGAACGAAGCGTGGGGTGAGCACTGCCGCAAGGAGGCGCTGATGCATGCTGCCCTGGTCAATCGCCATCTGGCTGACGGCCGTGAATGGCTGCTGGGCGGTGCCGAGCCGACGTTTGCCGACATCACTTTGGCAACCGCCATCGCCTTCTCCAAGTTCCCGGTCAACGCCACCCCGCTGGACGAGCGTTTCGAGCATCTGGACAGCTACTGGCAGCGCTGGCAGCAACGGCCAGCCTTCCAGGCGGCCTACGCTGACCGCAGCAGCGGCATACCAGAGCTGGATTCGCCTACCGCGTGATCGGTCGCAACGCGTAGCAATGGCCGAGGCCGCCATCCCCTGGCGGTCTCGGTACGCGTCATGCCGAGCCCTTTTGCTTTAAGATGCCGCGCTTCCCCGAGAACTCGTTCGACGTACGAAAGGCACCCAAATGAGCAGCAACGCCCGCGAGGCCATACTCCTGGCTGCCCGAAACATTGCCCAGTCACAAGGCTACAACGGGCTGAATTTTCGTGACCTGGCGAATGAAGTCGGGATCAAGCCGGCCAGTATCTACTACCACTTTCCGAGTAAGGCCGACCTCGGCGTTGCCGTTGCACGGCGCTATTGGGAAGACGGTGCGGCTGCGCTGGAAACCATTTCCGAGCAGACCCCCAACCCAGTCGAAGCGCTGCAGCGCTTCCCCGAGATCTTTCGGCGCTCGCTGGAGGCTGACAACCGGCTTTGCCTGGGCAGCTTCGTGGGCGCTGAAACCGATAACCTTCCCCCGGCCATGGCCGAGGAAATCCAGGCCTTCGCGCAGGTGAACATTGCCTGGTTGAGCCGGCTGCTGGTCGAGGCGCAGGTGTGCGAACCGGCTGCAAGCGAGGTACGTGCGCGGGCTATCTTTTCGGCAGTGGCCGGCGCTCAACTGGTTGCCAGAAGCCGCTCGGACATCTCGCTGTTCGATACGCTGATCGAGGCCTATCGGGCTTACGGGCCCCTGCCCCCCGTCAGTAGCCTTCAGGGCCCGACACCCACTACCGCTGCACGCGAAACTGTTTCGGTGATTGCCCCGTACAGCGTTTGAAAAAGCGCGAGAAGTACGCCGGGTCGGAGAACCCGAGGTTGTCGGACACTTCGGCGATGGTCATGCTGGTGTAGACCAGATCGCGCTTGGCCTCCAGCAGCAATCGCTGGTTGATCATCTGCAATGCAGATTGCCCCGCAAGGCGCCGACACAGCGCGTTGAGATGGGCATTGCCGATGCCGAGCGTCGCGGCATAGTGA
Organism: Pseudomonas sp. CFBP 13602; assembly: GCF_014842725.1. Taxonomy (NCBI): domain Bacteria; kingdom Pseudomonadati; phylum Pseudomonadota; class Gammaproteobacteria; order Pseudomonadales; family Pseudomonadaceae; genus Pseudomonas; species Pseudomonas sp. CFBP 13602. The sequence goes on from NZ_JACYVT010000002.1 coordinate 277,271, forward strand.
TCGATAGGCAGGTGCTCACGAAACCTTAGTTCCAGTGTCTTGATGAAGACCTGCAGATAATCGCGCCCACGATCCACTTGCAAGGTGTCCGACGAGGACAGTGCCTGTTTGCGCCGACTGAGCCAGATCGACAGTATCGTGATCAAGGATTGCAGCATTGCATCGCGGCCCGATCGCTGTTGGTTGTACTCCTGGGCAAGGGCTGAAAACAGCGTGTCCAGATATGCACGCTCGGCACCGACCGGATAACACACAGCCGTGGTCAGCACCGGGCTGCCGAGCAAGGCGCCGAGTTGATGGGCCAAGGGCAGCGCCAGGCTGAGCACGTGGCCCTGGGTGTCGGCGGAAAACTTGAAGGTGTGCACGCTCAGCGCTGGAACGACCTGCAGCGAAGGAGAATCGACGAGATTGACCTCGTCCTCGACCTTCAACGTGGCCTGCCCTGCCTGCACGTACAACAGTTGCACCAGATCGCTGTGCCGATGGGGTTTTATTTCCCAGCCATGCAGCTTGCTCCGCTCGGGAATCGACTCGCAATGGATCAGGTCTGGCGTCGGCCAGGCCCCGGTTTCGCCGTACAGTTTGAACACCGGAACGGGCGCGGCGAGCGATTTCGACATTGTGTCTTCCCCACTGCAACGATCCGCCGAAAGTCCATGAAATATGCCGGATATTGCCTTCTTATCTCAAGTCTGCTCATCAAAAATACAGGGGACAACAATAAAAATGCACTGCAAGGGGTCACGCCCGCAGTCGCACCTCACAAGGCTGCTCACATGAAAACTCAAGTCGCTATTATCGGTGCCGGTCCGTCCGGCCTTCTGCTCGGCCAACTGTTGCATCGTGCGGGTATCGACAACGTCATCGTCGAACGCAAAGACCCCGACTACATCCTCTCGCGGATTCGTGCCGGCGTGCTCGAGCAAGGCACCGTCGACCTGCTGCGCGAAGCTTCGGTCAGCGCGCGTATGGACGCCGAGGGTCTGGTGCACGATGGGTTCGAACTGGCGTTCGATGGACGCAGTGAACGCATCGACCTCAGCGCACTGACCGCCGGCAAAACGGTGATGGTCTACGGCCAGACCGAAGTCACCCGCGACCTGATGCAGGCCCGGGCCGCCGCCGGCGCGCTGACGGTCTACGAGGCCGACCAGGTTCAGCCCCATGACATGAACAGTGACAGCCCGTACCTGACCTTCCAGCACAACGGCGAGACGGTTCGCCTGGACTGCGACTACATCGCCGGCTGCGATGGCTTTCATGGCGTGTCGCGGCAAGCGATTCCGGCAGAGGCCCTGAGCGTTTTCGAACGCACCTACCCCTTCGGATGGCTGGGTATTCTGGCCGACACACCGCCGGTCAACCACGAATTGATCTACGCCAACCATGAGCGTGGCTTCGCCTTGTGCAGCATGCGTTCGGCAACGCGCACCCGTTACTACCTGCAGGTGGGAGCAGAGGAGAAGGTCGAGGACTGGTCCGATCAGCGCTTCTGGGATGAATTGAAGCGTCGCCTGCCCGCGCCTGTCGCAGAGCGGCTGGTCACCGGCCCGTCCATTGAAAAGAGTATCGCGCCGTTACGCAGTTTCGTGGTGGAGCCGATGCAATACGGCCGTTTGTTTCTACTCGGCGATGCCGCCCACATCGTCCCGCCCACGGGAGCCAAAGGCCTGAACCTGGCGGCCAGCGATGTCAGCACCCTGTATCGCATCCTGCTCAAGGTCTATCGCGAAGGGCGTACCGACCTGCTGCAGAAGTACTCGCACATCTGCCTGCGCCGCGTCTGGAAAGCCGAACGGTTCTCTTGGTGGATGACCTCGATGTTGCACCGTTTTCCTGACACCGATGCCTTCGGACAGCGTATGCAGCAGACCGAACTGGACTACTTCGTGGGTTCGCCTGCCGGCCGCCAGACCATCGCCGAGAACTACGTCGGGTTGCCGTATGAAGACATAGAATGAATACGAGCTTCCAGTGCGGTACGGAAACTGCATTGATCTCGCTTTGCCGCCAAGCCAATGACGCCTTTTATGAAACCAAGCGACTTTACCCCAGCCAGACTATCGCCGTCGTTGCTGAGCAAAGCCCTGATAGGCTTCATTGCATTGGTGTGTCTATCCTTGGGTCTGGCAACTGCGTGGCAAATGAGTTTGTCCCGGGAAGAACGTCTGGCGGCCGCCAAAGTTGCAGTTTCCAATATCGTCCGTGCTGCCGAACAACAAGCTCAAGATACGGTGCGACAAGCTGACAATACCTTGCGTGATCTTGTGGAACGCGTAGAGCACGACGGGCTTGCGATCGACGCGCGAGCGCGGTTGGCGAAGCTGATGGCGGCAAACGTGTCGAACGTCGAGGCTATCCAGGGGCTCTTCATCTTCGACGCCCGGGGCAACTGGATAGTTAACTCGTTCTCCGAGATTCAAACCCACGATAACGGTGATCGTCCTTATTTCATCTATCACCGTGATCACAGTGATACCGCCACGCGAATCGGCTCCATCGTGAAAAGTCGCATCACCGGGGATATGGTCATCCCGATCAGCCGACGTATCAATGGCGCTGATGGCACTTTTGCCGGTGTGGCATTGGCCACGGTGCCCGTTGCCTATTTCCAGACGTTCTTCGAACGAATGGATGTAGACGACCAGGGCGTTATTTTCCTGGCCCTGAACAACGGTGACCTGCTGGCCCGGCGCCCTACCCTGACGGCGCTGATGACCACCAACCTTGCCAAAGGCGATATTTTCTCGCGCTATCTGCCCGAGAGTGACAGCGGTATTGCCGTGACCAGATCTTTGGTGGACGGTGTGGAAAGGATCTATGCCTACCGCCGGGTCACCGGCCTGCCTATCGTCGCGGCTGCGGGTGTCTCATCCCAACACGTATTCGCCCCCTGGTGGGCATATGCCTATCGGTCGGCGGGGCTGATTGCCCTGATCTGCCTTGCCTTGATAGGGTTGAGCGTCTTGCTGTACAAGCAGATCCAGCAACTGATAACGGCGGAAAGCGAGCTGCAAGGCGCCCAGAATGAATTGGAAACAATCGCGCAAACCGACAGCCTGACGCAGTTGCCCAACCGACGTCGCTTCGACTTTGCCGTGCGCCAGGAATGGGCACGAGCCAGCCGCAATCGCTCAACGCTGGCGATCATCCTGTTGGACATCGATTGGTTCAAGCAATACAACGACCAGTACGGGCATGTCCGAGGCGATGACTGCCTCATGGAAGTCGCCAGCCTCATAGGCAGTGCGGTGCACCGAGCCGGGGATCTGGCGGCGCGTTATGGTGGCGAGGAGTTCGTGATTCTGCTACCGGAAACGGATCTTGCCGGCGCGCTCAGCGTTGCCGAAAAGGTCAGGCTGTCCATTTTCAATGCCGGCATCGAGCATTCAGCCAGTGCGTTGGGTAACGTCACTGTCAGCTTGGGCGTGGTGGCAATCAACGCACCCAAACACGACGCCTATACCGCGGCCCTGAAGGAGGCGGACAGGCTTCTGTATCGCGCCAAAAACCGAGGCCGAAACCGTGTCGAGGCGAACGAGCTGCCTGGTGCGCAAGCAACCGGTTCATACGTTAGCAGCCTGGTGACTTAGGGCAGCTGCCCTGGATTATCCCGAGCGAGGGCTGCCGTCCGTCACCGCAGCCCCAGCCCGTCCTCACACCTTGAAGCGTCGTACCACAGCGATCAGATTGGCATTGGATGCGGCGAGCGCAGACGTACTCTTCTCGGTCTGCGCGCCTCCTGCCACCAGGTCCTCGACTATCTGCCGCACCGCTACCATGTTGCGGTTGACCTCTTCGCTGACGGCGCTCTGCTCTTCAGCTGCGGTGGCTATCTGCGTGCTGAGGTCGTTGATGCACACAACCGATTCGGTCATCGCATCCAAGCCTTCGTTCACCCTGGAGGTCTTGTCGACCGTGGCCTGACAGCGCGCCTTGGTGCTCTCCATCGCCACCACGGCAGCACTGACACCCTGCTGCAGACGGTTGAGCATTTCATTGATTTCCGAGGTACTGGACTGGGTACGCCCTGCCAAGGCTCTTACTTCATCGGCAACCACTGCAAAACCGCGGCCTTGTTCACCTGCGCGCGCCGCCTCGATCGCAGCGTTGAGCGCGAGTAGATTGGTCTGCCCGGCAATGTCACCAATCACGCCCAGTACAGAATTGATACGCTGGGCATCGTGTTCCATGGCCCTGACCTTGGTAGTGGCGTCTTCCACTTCCGAGATCAGTTCGCGGACACTGCTCGAGGCATCTTCGACCACCACTTTTGAATGCCGGGCCTTCTCGCTCGCCACCTGGGTCATGCTCGCGGTTTGAGCGGCATTGCGGGCGACGTCATCGGCGGTAAAGCTCATCTCGGTGATGGCCGTCACCGCTTGATCGGTTTCATTGGCATGGCGAGTCAGAATGCTGTTGGTGCCGCGCGACTGTCCGCGTAGCTGCTCGATACCCTCGGCAATCAAAGAAGACGAGTCGGACACTTCACTGATCATTTTCTGCAAATAGACGATGAAACGGTTGATCGAGTGGCCCACTGCGCCAACTTCGTCCTCGGCGCGAATGACGATGCGCTTGGTCAGGTCGGCATCACCGGCCGACAACGTATCGATATTGGTCTTGAGCACCGCCAAACGGTTCATCAGTTGCCTGAGGGCGAACACGATGACCAGCAGCATGATCACCACCATCGGGATCTGCAGCATCGCCAGGGTCGTGAGCACATGGCTGCTTTGCGCCGTCAGCACTTCAGTGGGTTGGGCTACCGCCATCTGCCACGGCGTGCCCTCGACGGGCATCAGGAACAGGGTGTATTCCTTGCCATCGCTGCCGACGAACGTCGAACGCGTGGCACCGGGGCTTTTCAGCAAACCCTGCAATGCTGCCGCAAAGGGGTATTGGCCAGCCAGGTCGCCGAGATTCTTCAGTACGTTGTTGCCTGGAATCTCCGGCTGGTTGCTCAGGACTTTGCCGTCGCTCTCGACGATCATCAGTTGCGCGTTGATCTCACGCTCTTTCTGCGCGATCAGCTCATTGAAGAAGCCCAATGTCACATCGATGGTCGCGACGCCATAGGCCGCGCCGTCCTTGGTAATGGCCATCGCGCAGTTGGTGCGCGGCTCCGGGCTGGCATCGTCCTGGTAGGCCGAGGCCCAGTTGCACTGCCCCGCAGGGGCCTTGAGCCCACCGAGGTACCAGGACTGGTCAAAGTAGTTTTTCGATTCAGGCGAGTTCCAGTGCGTGTTGACTATCAACTTGCCGCTGGCATCGCGGTGATAGAACGTACTGTGCTTGGCCCGGCCCACGGTACGTTTATCGGGAAGCGGCCAGATACCTCCGCCGAATACCTTCGACTCGCCATACTGGTTGACCATGCTGGGCAGCAGGCGGTCGATACTGTCGCTGTCCAGTTGTGCAACCGTCTCGGTAATCACCCGCTGCTGCGCCTGCACCCGGGCCAACTCGCGCTTGATGACGGCACTGATCTCCCCTGCCTCAGTGACCAACTTGCGTTCATCGGTGCTTGTAAGGCTGGGCGTGATGAAGTAATTGACCCCTATCGCCGTCAGCACCGCGACGAGCAGAACGAAGCCTACGAAAGTAGCGGTATAGCGAGTTTGAATGGTGTGCAGCATGAGGGGCGCATCCGCAAGGTGTGGAGTTATTGATCTTGTATAACCTTATCGGCGCGGAACTTTGTCGCATGAGTGCAAGCCCTGATAAAACGTGAACATCTCGGTTCATCAGGAGCGTGCACGGCTTGCTTATACAGTGCGATCAGAGCGCGTTCACCTGACCGATCGCCAAAGGCTCGGCGCTTTCGCCGATGCCGTTTTCCAGAGGTGCGCCAAACGCATCAAGGCTGATCTGGAAGCGATCACCCGGCTGGGTTTTCACGCCGTCGGCAAACGACAGTGTCGCGGTGCCGAAGTAATGCACGTGGACATCGCCCGGACGCAGGAACTGCGCGTATTTGAAGTGATGGAATTCAAGGTTGGCGAGGCTGTGGCACATGTTGTCTTCGCCGCTGAGAAACTCCTTTTCCCAGAGCGTTTCGCCGTTGCGAATGATGCGGCTGGTGCCGGCAAGATGCGCTGGCAATGCACCTACGCGCAGTTCCGGGCCGTAAGCGCAGAAGCGTAATTTGGAATGGGCAAGGTAGAGGTAGTTGCGCCGCTCCATGACATGGTCGGAGAACTCGTTGCCCAGGGCATAGCCGACGCGGTACGGCTGGCCATCCTCACCAATCACATACAGCCCTGTGAGTTCGGGTTCTTCGCCGGCATCTTCGGCGAAGGGTGGAACAGGGAAGTCGGCCCCCGGCCGCACGACGATGCTGCCGTCACCCTTGTAGAACCATTCCGGTTGCGCGCCGGCTTGGCCTTGTGCCGGTTTGCCGCCTTCCAGGCCCCATTTGAAGATGCGCATGGTGTCGGTCATGCCGGCTTCGACGGCGCCCTCGTGCTGGTGCATCTTGTCGCGCGCCGAAGCGCTGCCCAAGTGAGTCAGGCCGGTGCCGCTGATCAGGCAATGCGCAGGGTCTTCGTGGTCGAGCGGCGGCAATACGCGGCGCTCTTGCAACAACTGCGCATAGTCCGGACCCGGTCGCGTGCCACGGGCGGCCACTTCATCGGCCAGGCCGTGGTGACCGCGAATGGCCGCCAGAGCGAGCTCGCGGGTCGTGCGGGTATCATTGACCACCTGGACGTGGGCGCCCTCGACAACGCCAACCTGGCGTCCCCCGTCGGTGTTTTCGAATTGAATCAGACGCATGTGTGGCCTCCGGAACGTCATGGTTGGCGCCGCCCACAAGCGGCGCCAAAGGGTCACTCGATGATGTTGAAGTCGCTCAGGTATTCATCGGAGATTTCCAGGCCCAGACCCGGGGTGTTGTCGTCGAGCTGAATGTAGCCGTTGACCGGTTGTGGCTCGCCCTTGAACACGTAATAGAAGAGTTCATTGCCCACCTCGACATCGAACACCGGGAAGAACTCGGCCATCGGCGACGCCGTGGTCGACATGGTCAGGTGATAGTTGTGCATTTGCCCGGCGTGCGGGATGACGGGCACCGACCAGGCTTCGGCCATGGCGTTGATCTTGCGGGCAGCGGTGATGCCACCGACACGGTTGGTGTCGTACTGGATCACGTCGATCGCACGGCGTTCGAGCAAGTCCTTGAAACCGTACGAAGTGAATTCGTGCTCACCGCCGGAGATCGGCATGATGCCCATCTTCTTCAGCTCGATGTAGCCTTCGATGTCGTCGGCAATCACCGGCTCTTCGAGCCAGCGCGGTTCGAACTCGGCGAGCTTGGGCAGCATGCGTCGGGCGTATTCCAGGGTCCAGCCCATGTAGCACTCGAGCATGATGTCGACGTCGGGGCCGGCCAGCTCACGCAGGGCGCGCACTTGTTCGATGTTCTTGCGCATGCCGGCCGGGCCGTCTTTCGGGCCATAGCCGAAACGCATTTTCAGCGCAGTGAAGCCCTGGTTCAAATAGCCCTGAACCTCTTCGAGGAACAGGTCGAGGTTGTCATTGGCGTAGAGCTTGGAGGCGTAGGTCCAGATCTTTTCCTTGGTACGGCCACCCAGCAGTTTGAACACCGGTTTGTTGACCGCCTTGCCCATGATGTCCCAGATCGCGATGTCGATTGCCGAGATCGCCGCCATGCCAATGCCCTTGCGGCCCCAGGCGTGGCTCTGGCGGTACATTTTCTGCCAGATGTATTCGTTGTCGAACGGGTCTTCACCTATGGCGATCGGCGCCAGATAGGTGTCGATGATTTCCTTGGCCACACGTGGCGCCAGGGCGCAGTTACCGATGCCGACCAGACCGGTGTCGGTCTCCACTTCCACCACCAGCCAGCCGTGGAAACGGAACGAGCCCATGGCGTCGCCGCGCTCGAACAGAATGTCACTGGCGTTGGTGCAGAAGTGCGCCTGGGGCGGAACGACTTTGCCTTTCCATTCGAAAACGCGGGTACGGATGGCTTTGATTTTCATGGATTCAGGTTCCTTGCGCTGCCGGTTTCTTGTAATTGTCGAGTCGTGTTCAGTAGCTGTTGCCCGCCCATCCGGCAGGCAATTTCGAACGCTTGGCGAATGGCGCCGACATTGGCTTTGCCCTGCCCGGCAATATCGAACGCGGTGCCGTGGGCCGGGGTGGTGATCGGGATCGGCAAGCCGCCCTGCACCGTTACGCCGCGGGAGAAGCCCATCAGTTTGATCGCGATCTGCCCTTGGTCGTGGTACATCGTGACCACTGCGTCAAAGGCACTGGCATCGCCCTGGACCTTGAGGAAGATCGTGTCGCCCGGATACGGGCCTTCCGCGGCAATGCCCATGGCCTGCGCCGAACGCACTGCCGGGCCAATGATGTCCAGCTCTTCGCGACCGAACGAGCCGTTGTCGCCGTTGTGCGGGTTCAGCCCACACACGCCGATGCGCGGTTTTGCCAGGCCGCTGCGCTTGAGCGCGGTGTCGATCAACTGAATCGCTTCGATCACCCTGGTCTGCGAGAGCAGGCCCGGCACGTCGGCCAGGGCAACGTGCGAGGTCACGCGCGAGGTCCACAGGTTGTCGAGCACGTTGAATTCGCAGAACGGCCCATCGAAGCCCAGCAACTCGGCGAACCAATGCAGCTCATCGCTGTGGGCCATGCCGGCCATGTGCAGCGAGGTCTTGTTCAACGGGCCGAACAGCACGGCATTGGTAGTGCCGGCTTCGGTCAAGCGCAACGCCTGTTCAAGGGTGTCGAGGCTGTAGCGACCGCCGATGACACTGGCTTCACTGCGGGCAAATTCGCCCACGGTGTCGCCGCGAAAGTCATACAACAGCGGCGTGTCATCGGCGAACGACAACTGCTCCAGCGACTCCACGCGGCGGTAGGGAAATTCCATTCCGGCGATGCGCATACCGCGCTGCATTTCCGCTTCGTCGGCGATCAGAATCACGTTGGCCTGGCTGCGCACCGAGGGCTCGGCGAGCAGCCGTGCGATCAGTTCCGGGCCGATGCCCGCCGGGTCGCCAAGGACCATGGCGATGGATGTCTTGTTCATGCTTCACTCCTCAAGGGTTCAGGCCGTGTCCGGTCAAGGGTGCCCGGCTCGCAGCGATACACGCGCTGCGCATTGCTGTAGAACAAACGTTCCTGATCGGCCAGGGGCAGATCGGCAACGATGGATTTGAATCCGTTGTAGATGACGTCGAACGAGCCACAGAGGCTGTCCACCGGAAAATTGCTGGCGAACATCACGCGGTGGGTGCCGAACATCGCGATCACCTCGCGCACGATCCAGGCGTTGTCCTTGGCCCGCCACGCCTGGCGCAGCTGGCCGAGCCCTGACACCTTCACCTGCACGTTCGGCCACTGAGCCAGCCGCGCCATGGCCAGTCGCCAGGCGGCGAGGCCTTCGGCGCTGCGATCATTGGGCAAGCCGGCATGGTTGAGAATAAGCGTGGTGCCCGGAAAATCCCGCGCCAGCCATTCCGCCTCATGCAGATTCCACCACGGTGTCTGCAGGTCGAAATGCAAGCCCAGCCCTTGCAGCACGGCATAACTGCGCCGCCAGCGCTCGTCGCTCATCAGGCTGCGCACGCGCCCGACCTGCGCCCTTGTGGTCGGGCCTCCAGGCTTGTGGCGCACGCTGCGCACGCATTTGTAGGAGGCTTGCTCGGCCAGTACGGCGGCGGCCTCGGGATGATCCAGCCAGGCTTGCGCGACGATTGCATTGGGCAAACCGTAGCGGCGGGCGAGTTGTTCGACGAAGCGGGTTTCGCCCACCGGGTCCTGCGGGTCCCATTCCGATTCGATGTACACCGTCTGCACGACCTGGTGAGTACCGGTATCGGCGAGGTAATCGTCGGGCAGGTAGCTGCGTTTGATCGCGCTGTAATCGCCATAGCGGAACGCGACACTGGCATCGGCTGCCAGCCACGGATGGGGATTGATCGAAGGATCCCAGAAATGATGATGGGCATCGATGATCGGACCGTTCCACAGCTCGGCCATGGCGCACCTCATTGGTGATTTATTGTTCTTTTGATTGATCGTTCTTCTGGGTGCAATCCACCGCAAAACACGGCGTTGGTGTGCACTATCGAAGGCTCCCCGATAACCGTCCAATCAAAACTTGGAATAGAGCGATAGCCTGGAGTTATCTCAACGGGGTTTTCGCGTGTCGGCGGATGGGTTGCAGCGAACTGGACTTTCTTATGAAATGGCTCTGGACCGGCATTTACACCCTGCTGTGCGGCTTTGAACCAAGCTAGCTATAACCCCTGGTTATCGGTGTATGTATTGTTTTGACTAGACGCGGAGCTTGCACCTTCCCACACTCACTCCAGGCTTGCGGTTCGACCGCTCAGACAAGTCACTTATAACAACTACAAGAAAACGAGGCTCTTTCCATGCGAAATGCATTCGTCCGTCGCACATCCCTTCTCATGCTCGGCTGCTCCCTGGCCGCTGCCGGCGCTCTTCCAGCGCTCGCCACGGCGGCCTGGCAACCGGACAAGAATGTCGAAATCGTCGTCGCCGGGGGCCCAGGTGGCGGCACCGACCAGTTGGGGCGCCTGATTCAGTCGATCATCTCCACGCACAAGCTGCTCGACGTCAACACCATCGTCCTCAACAAGGGCGGCGGCAATGGCGCCGAAGCGTTTCTCGACCTGAAGATGAACAAGGGCGATCCGGAAAAACTGGTGATCGGCACCAACAACATCTACCTGCTGCCGCTGGTGGCCAAGCTCGGTTACCAATGGCAGGAACTGACCCCTGTGGCGGCCGTCGCCGAGGATGACTTCATCCTGTGGAGCTACAAGGACGCGCCATGGAAAGACGCGAAAGGCTTCTACCAGGCGGCCCAGGCTGACCCTGCGAAAATGCGCATGGGCGGCAGTCAATCCAAGGATGTCGACCAGACATTGACCTTGCTGCTGAACCAGACCAACAACAGCAAGCTGGTCTACATCCCGTTCAAGAGTGGCAGCGAAGCCGCGACCCAACTGGCCGGCAAGCACATCGCCGCCAACGTCAACAACCCCAGCGAAAGCATCAGCCAATGGCGCGGCGACCAGGTCGAGCCGCTCTGCGTGTTCAGTAAAGAACGCATGATCTACACCGACAAAGTGGCCGGCGACAAATCCTGGGCCGACGTACCGACCTGTTACGAACAAGGCCTGGGCATCGATCAATATCGCTTTCCGCGCACCGTGTTCATGCCAGGCGACGTGACCGCCGAACAGCGCGCGTTCTATGTCGAACTGATGCGCAAAGTCACCGAGACGCCGGAGTTCAAGGCCTACGTCAAGCAGAACGCATTGGTACCGACCTTCCTCGAAGGCGAGCCGCTGACCGCCTACATCGAAAAAGACACCGCCCGCGTGACACCGGTGTTCAAGGAAGCCGGCTGGCTGAAAAACTGAGTCGCCTGCGGCCGTCCGCCTACGGACGGCCGTCATCTGCTGGAGGTGTTTCATGTCCCATTCTTCGGATTCACCGGCGCTGGTCGGCACCCGCTGGGTCGAACTTGGCCTGACACTCTTCACCACGCTGATAGGCGTGGTGGTGATGTTCGGCAGCGTCGAACAGGGTATCGGCTGGGGCGACTCCGGCCCCGAGCCGGGCTACTTCCCTTTCTACATTGGCCTACTACTCAGCGCCGCCAGCCTGGGCAACGGCGTGTTGACCCTGGTGCGCTGGAAAGCGCTGAGTGTTGCGTTCGTCAGCCGCAGCGCCTTTGGCCAGGTGTTGTCGGTGTTCATCCCGATTGCCCTGTTCGTCGGCGCGATGCCGCTGGTGGGCATCTACGTGTCATCGGCCTGCTTCATTGCCTGGTTCATGTGGAGTGACAAGGCACGCGCCACGCCCTACAGCAAATGGAAGATCGCAGGCATCTCCCTCGGTGCAGTGCTTGCCAGCTACCTGATCTTTGCGCTGTGGTTCAAGGTCCCGCTGGATGGCGGTCCATTGGGCGAATGGATTGCCCAGACCGTGAGATATTTCAAATGAGCGAATTCGATTCCTTGTTGCAGGGCATGAACCTGATCCTGACCCCGGGCCACATCGGCCTGATGGTGATCGGCGTGCTGCTGGGTATTCTGGTGGGGGTGTTGCCCGGTCTCGGCGCGCCCAACGGCGTGGCGTTGCTGTTGCCGCTGACATTCACCATGTCGCCGGTGTCGGCGATCATTCTGCTGTCGTGCATGTACTGGGGTGCGCTGTTCGGCGGCTCGATCACCTCGATTCTGTTCAACATACCCGGCGAGCCGTCATCGGTGGCGACCACCTTCGACGGCTACCCGATGGCCCGCGAAGGCCGCGCGGCAGAAGCATTGACCGCTGCATTCAGCTCGGCACTGATCGGTGCCCTTGCCGGTGTCCTGCTGCTGACGTTCCTGTCGACACGCATCGCCGAGTTCGCCATGTCCTTCAGTTCGCCGGAGTTCTTTGCGGTGTATCTGCTGGCGTTCTGCACGTTCATCGGCATGAGCAAGAATCCACCCCTGAAAACCGTAGTCGCCATGATGATCGGCTTCGCCATGGCTGCCGTCGGCATGGACACGGTGTCCGGCAACCTGCGCCTGACGTTCGACCAACCGATCCTGATGACCGGGATCAGTTTCGAAGTGGCAGTGATCGGCCTGTTCGGCATCGGCGAGATTCTCTGCACCGTCGAGGAAGGCCTGGTGTTTCGCGGCGAACATGCGCGTATCACACCGATGGTCATCCTGCGCACCTGGGCCAAGTTGCCGCGATACTGGTGGACGATCGTGCGCAGCACCCTGGTGGGTTGCTGGATGGGCATCACCCCGGGCGGGCCGACGGCCGCCTCGTTCATGAGCTACAGCCTGGCGCGGCGTTTCTCGAAAAACCGGGAAAACTTCGGCAAGGGTGAACTCGAAGGCGTGATCGCCCCAGAAACCGCCGACCACGCGGCAGGCACCAGCGCGCTGCTGCCGATGCTGACCCTGGGCATTCCCGGCTCGGCAACCGCGGCAGTGATGCTCGGTGGCCTGATGATCTGGGGCCTGCACCCCGGGCCGACATTGTTCGTCGAGCAGCATGACTTTGTCTGGGGGCTGATTGCGAGCATGTACCTGGGCAACGTGGTGAGTCTGATCGTGGTGCTGGCCACCGTGCCGCTGTTCGCTTCGATCCTGCGCATTCCGTTCTCGATCATCGCGCCGATCATCATCATGGTCTGCGCCATCGGCGCGTACTCGGTGCACAACTCGTTCTTCGACGTGGTGTTGATGCTGGGCTTCGGCGCCCTGGGTTACCTGTTCAAGAAGCTGGGCTACCCGATTGCGCCGCTGGTGCTGGCAGCGGTGTTGGGCGACAAGGCGGAAGATGCGTTCCGGCAGTCGATGCTGTTCTCGGACGGTCACATCGGCATCTTCTGGTCCAACCCGTTGGTGGGCGGCTTGACCACGGCGGCTCTGCTGATGCTGTTCTGGCCGCTGATCTCCAAAGCGCTGCAAACCGTGCTGGGCCTGCGCAAATCCCAATTGCCGAAGGCAAAATCAGTGCTGTGACACGCCATGCTGGCAACGCCTGGCATTTGTTGTCAGGCTTGCCGCAGTTCATTTTCGCGAGCCCGGCCCATGACCCGAATTCCTGATGCCAACGTGATCCACGGCCGCCTGCGCCTGCGCCAACTGCGGTTGATGCTGACGCTGCAGGAATTCGGTTCATTGCGCCGCGCCGCCGATCATATCGGCATGACCCAACCCGCCGCGACCAAGATGCTGCACGAGGCCGAGGATCTGCTCGGTGTCGAACTCTTCGAGCGCCTGCCACGCGGCATGCGCCCTACGCCGTTCGGTGAAACCGTCACTTACTACGCGCGCATGGTCTTCGCTGAATTGAGCGGCATGCGCGAGGAGCTGGTGGCGCTGGAATCCGGCAACCTCGGCCGGGTCGCCGTGGGTGCGATTCCGGCACTGGCCTCGGGCTTGTTGACCCGCACCATCGCCACCTTGAAACAAAGCCACCCTCGCCTGTCGATGAGCATTCAGGTCGACACCAGCGACGTGCTGGTGCAGGCGCTGTTGCAGGATCAACTGGACATCGTGCTGGGGCGGATTCCGGCCGGCGCCAGGGCCGAAGAACTGTTGTTCGACAGCCTGGGTGAGGAAGCCCTGTGCGTGATCGCCGGCGCACAACATCCTTTGTCCAAGGAGAAACAGCTGAGTTGGGCCGAGTTGCAGAACATGACCTGGGTGTTGCAACAACACCCCAGCCCGATGCGCTCGATCATCAATCAGGTGTTTCACAACGCGCGCGTGGACATCCCCAGCAGCATCGTCGAAACCACCTCGATCATGACCTTGCTGTCCTTGGTACAGCAGACCGACATGCTCGGCGTCACCCCGGTGTCGGTGGTCGAGGACTATCCCGGACGACATCTGCTGGCGGTGTTGCCAATCAAGTTCGAAGCACGCCTGCCACCGTTCGGGCTCATCACCCGACGCCATCGCATCCAATCCTCAGCGATGCAGGCGTTCATGAACTCGGTGCGCGCGGAGCACGCGTTGGTCAAATGAGCGGCGAGAAGAATCGAGCACACTGATAAATAGACCGCGCAAATTAAACGTTCGAGAGCTTCGCGTGACGTTCGCAACGCCCTTTTCAACGCACTGAACTTTTAGGTATTTGAGCGATTGCAGAGGGCGCCGCCCGTGTCATACTACGTCCTACAACTAGAACGACAGGATGTCTCAAAGGCCCTGGCGCACGACCAAAGGAAGGCTGTTTTTCATGAATTTTGAAAGCGAACGCGTCCGCCAAATCTCCTCGTCCCCCAGCATGGTCATCTCCATGCGTGCCAAGCAGCTGTCCAGTGAGGGTCGCGACATCGTCGACATGAGCCTGGGCGAACCCGACTTCGACACCCCTGCGCATATCATCGAGGCCGCGCATCAGGCGATGCTCGACGGGCACACTCGCTATACCGCACCGCAGGGCACCCTGCCCTTGCGCAAGGCCATCGTCGCCAAGTTTCAGCGTGATAACGACCTGGCTTATAGCGTCGACGAAATCACCGTCGGCAACGGCGCCAAGCAGGTGATCTACAACACCTTCGTTGCAACCCTGGAACCCGGCGACGAAGTGGTCATACCCGCGCCCTATTGGGTGTCGTACTCCGATATCGTCACCTTGAACGGCGGCGTGGTACGGATCATTCCCTGTGGCATCGATGCAGGCTTCAAGCTCACGCCGCAGGCCCTGCAAAGCGCGTTGAACGACAAGAGTCGCTGGCTGATTCTCAACTCGCCGTCCAACCCCTGCGGGGCGATCTACTCTGAAGCCGAGTTGCAGGCACTGGGCAAGGTGCTGGAGGACTTCCCCAATGTGCTGGTGATGTCCGATGAAATCTACGAGCACGTGCTGCTCGCCGACCAGCCTTTCGTGTCATTTGCCCGCGCCTGCCCGCACCTGCGCGAACGCACCCTGCTGATCAACGGTGTGGCCAAGGCCTACGCCATGACGGGCTGGCGTATCGGCTACGGCGCAGGGCCCAAAGGTCTGATCGCCGCCATCAGCAAGATCCAGTCACAAAGCACTTCCGGCGCGAGCGCCATCAGCCAGGAAGCGTCCCGCGCAGCGCTCGAAGGCCCGCAGGATTTCGTCAGCCGTTGCGCCAGGGAATACGCCCAGCGCGGCAAGCTGCTGGTAGACGGCCTGAGCCAATGCCCGGGCCTGCGCCTGAGCGCGCCGGCCGGTGCGTTCTACGCATTCCCGGAATGCAGCCAGTTGTTCGGCCGCATCACGGCGCAAGGCCAGGTGCTCGAGGACGACGTAGCACTGTCGGCCTACCTGCTCGATCACGCCGGTGTCGCCGTCGTGCCGGGTGCGGCGTTCGGCATGCCAGGGTACTTCCGACTGTCATTTGCCACTTCACGCGAACAGATAACCAAAGCTGTCGTTGCCATTCGCGAAGCGCTTTCGGCCCTGCGCTGACGCTATCGCTTTTCGTTGTGCCAAAGCTGCCATAACAACATCGGAGATCTACATGCTCGATCAAAAGAAACAGCTGCTTGCCCTGGTTGTCGCGGTTTGCCTGGGCGCCAGCGCTGCGCAGGCTGAAGAACTGACCGGTACACTGAAAAAAATCAAGGAAGTGGGCACTGTCACGCTGGGCTACCGCGATGCGTCGCTGCCTTTCTCCTATCTCAACGACGCCCAGCAGCCTATCGGCTACAGCATCGAGCTGTGCAAGAAAATCGTCGACCAGATCAAGGTCAAGGTCGGCGAGCCCAACCTCAAGACCGAATACGTATCGGTCGTTGCGGCCACCCGTACCCCGTTGTTGATCAACGGCACCATCGACATGGAGTGCGGCGTTACCACCAACACCGTCGAGCGCCAGAAGCAGATCGGATTCCTGCTGACCAGCTACATCGCCAGCGCCAAATACGCCGTGAAGAAAACCGCCGGCATCGACAGCGTGGCCGATCTGAAAGGCAAATCGGTGGTAGTGATCACCGGCGGCAGCGGCGAGTGGATCACCAAGAACCTGGACCGCGAAAAACAGCTGGGCTTGAAAATCCTCAACGCCAAGGACGGCGGCGAAGCCTTCCTGATGCTGGAAACCGGCCGCGCCGTGGCCTATATCAACGACGACGTGCAACTGATGGCAACCATCGCGCAAAGCCGCAGCCCGGACGCCTACGCCTTGCTGCCTGAGCCGATGTCGGCCGAACCCTACGCCATCGGCATCCGCAAGAACGACCCTCAATTCAAGACCTTCGCCGACGATGTGCTGCGCAACCTGTACAGCACCGGTGTGATCGATACGCTGTACCCGACCTGGTTCCAGCAGCCGATCCCGCCGAAAAACGCCACGATCAACCTGCCGATGAGCGATGCATTGAAGCAAGCCATCGCCAACCCGAACGACACCGGCGTCTGACCCGCCCCCTTCACGCCAGGCAGTGACGCGGCGCACATGCGCCGCGCCGCTGCGCGCCTGGCTGCATGCAGTGCTTCTCCCTGAACGTTGGTGTTGGCATGGATTACAACTGGAACTGGAGCGTGTTCTGGGATTTTGCTCCCGGAGAATCCGCCTCGTATTTGCATTGGTTGGTCACCGGCACGAGCTGGACCCTGGCGACCACCCTCCTCGCGTTCACCCTGGCGTTTCTGATTGGCGGCACGGTCGGCACCCTGCGTACCAGTACGGTGCGCCCGCTGGTATGGCTGGGCAACCTGTATACCGAGGTGTTTCGCAACATCCCACTGCTGGTGCAGATGTTCATCTGCTTCTTCGTGGTCCCCGAACTGCTACCCCTCTCCTGGGGCGACTACCTCAAGCAAGACCTGCCCTACCCGTCTTTCTTCAGTGCCGTCGTGGCCCTGACCCTGTTCACCTCGGCCAAGCTTTCCGAGCTATTCAAGGCGGGCATCGAGTCGGTTGCCTACGGCCAGCGCGGCGCGGCGCTCGCCCTCGGCTTGCGGCCCACCCAGATGTACCTGAACGTACTGCTGCCGCAGGCGATCCGCGTGGTGTTCCCGCCGCTGACGTCCGAAGCACTCAACACCCTGAAAAACTCTTCGGTAGCGTTGACCATCGGCTTGATGGAGCTGACCGCGCAAGCACGTAACGTCAGCGAATACTCGTTCAATACCTTTGAAGCCTTTACCGCGGCAACGGTGATCTACGTGGCCATTTCACTGCTGATGACGTTCGTCATGGGTCGTATCGAAAGCTCCCTGGCCGTTCGCGGCGCGACGAGGTAAGTCATGTTCGATCTAGACCCCAGTGTCATCGTGCGAGCCATGCCCGCACTGTGGAACGGCCTGAAGTTCACCTTGTTGCTGACGCTTGTGGCGATGTCGGTGGGCATCGTTGTCGGCACCCTGCTGGCACTGATGCGCTTGTCGGGCAACCGCGTGATGCGCGGCTTCGCCCTGGGCTACGTCACGGTCATGCGCAGCATTCCGCTGGTGCTGGTGATCTTCTGGTTCTACTTTCTGATGCCGCTGCTGCTGCAGATGACGTTCCACACCGAACGTCCCGTGCAGATAGGCCCGGTGGTGACTGCCTTCGTGACGTTCTGCATGTTCGAGGCGGCGTACTACAGCGAAATCATCCGCGGCGGCATCCAGAGTATTTCCGGCGGCCAGAAGCAGGCAGCCCAGGCCCTGGGCCTGCGACCGTCGCAAGCGATGCTTTACGTGATCCTGCCGCAGGCGCTGCGGCGCATGCTGCCGTTGCTGCTGACCCAGACCATTATCCTGTTTCAGGACACCTCGCTGGTGTACGTGCTGTCCATCGCGGACTTCACCGGCGCCGCCAGCAAATTCGCCCAGCGCGACGGACGCCTGGTGGAGCTGTACCTGTTCGTGGCTCTGGTGTACCTGGTGATCTGCTACCTGCTGTCGCGGCTCAGTAAACGCCTGAAAAGAAGCACGGAGAGAACCGCATGATCCAGATGAAAAACCTGAGCAAGTGGTACGGCGATTTCCAGGTCCTGAAAGACTGCACGACCCAGCTGTCGCGCGGTGAGGTGATGGTCGTGTGCGGGCCGTCCGGCTCGGGCAAGAGCACCCTGATCAAGTGCGTGAACGGTTTGGAGCCGGTGCAGGAAGGACAGATCTCGATTGACGGCCAACCCGTCACCGGCCGCGGTGTCGACCTGCCGAAACTGCGCGCCCGAGTGGGCATGGTCTTCCAGCATTTCGAGCTGTTCCCGCACCTGACTATCGTGGAGAACCTCAACCTGGCGCAGATCAAGGTGCTCAAGCGCGATGTCACCACCGCCACCAGCAAGAGCACGGCACTTCTGGAGCGCGTGGGCCTCAAGGCCCATGCGCACAAGTACCCCATTCAGCTGTCCGGTGGCCAACAGCAACGGGTCGCCATTGCCCGCGCCCTGGCCATGGACCCCATCGCCATGTTGTTCGATGAACCCACCTCGGCGCTCGACCCGGAAATGGTCAACGAAGTGCTGGATGTGATGGTGGAGCTGGCAGGCGAAGGCATGACCATGATGTGCGTCACCCACGAGATGGGGTTCGCCCGGAAGGTCGCCGACCGCATCGTGTTCATGGACGGCGGCGAAATCATCGAGGACGTGAAATCCGAAGAGTTCTTCAGCGCGCCCCGCTCCGATCGTGCTCGCAGCTTTCTGTCGAAGATCTTGCAGCATTGAGTACCCGACCCGGCGCAGAGACCAGGCTTACATATTGATGGCCCGAACCAGCCGCACGCCCCAGTCCTCGTCGGGGTTGGTTGTCCCATCTCCTAGCCGTTCCTGCATAACCGCTACGCCCAGATCACGGCGCTTTGGCAATCTCTCGCGCTCAGCGGCTTTCAGGGCAGGCTCGATTTCTGCGTTCGAAAGATCCGTGCAATAGACAGGCGCCCCTGGCTGCTGGCGCCAGGAGTCCGCCAGCGGACCGGCGTAAACGGCGTCCAGCCCCGTATCATTGACCAATGACATGGTCACATCGCGATCACGATCGCGATCGGCTGATACCGGAATGGCGATCCGATCGGCTGCTCCGGCAGGCTTTCCTTTTTTGGCCAGCGAGGCCGATCCGATTGCATTCCACGCTTTGGCTATCGGGCGGCCTAGTTGCTCTGTGACCCACAGACTCTCTACCTGGCCGCGCTCAATGGCATCGATCTTCTGGTCGCGGAAAGGATAATAATTCGAGGTGTCGATCACGACCGTCTCTGCCGGGAGGCCAGCGATCAGCGGGGCGATGCCGGCCAGGCGGTTGAGAGGAATGGACAAGATGACCACCTCGACATCGACCAGTGCGTCTTCGGTCGTTACCGCTCGAGCACCCGACGCCAGCAGTTCTGGAGCGATGGAGTCAGGACCTCGAGAATTGGCTACCTTGACGTCATGTCCTGCTTCGCTCAGACGCACAACCAGTGTTTTGCCGATGTTTCCGGTTCCTAGAATGCCAATTTTCACGAGGGTGTCCTTAGATGAAGTAAAGCTTTGTTTGAGTTGCATAACTGGACGCTCACACTGAAGATCTGCATGTGTTTGGGACATGCCATCAGTGGGGAGCCGTAACTTCTCGATTTCGCTTGATGACAGTGTCGTGGTCGAGCGACGTTGTGCTTGCTGCAAACTCGGCCATCAGGCTGTCACGATGATGAGGAGCGAGTTTTTTAACGGCGTGAGCCACTGCCCACTTGAGCTCTGGCAGCGTCAGTTCGGTGCAGTAGGCAGGCGTGCCTGGTTGCTGACGCCATGACAGCGCAAGGCTTCCTGCATCAAATGGCTCGAATCCGGCGTCTTCGATCAGCTGAAATGCCACTGCCTTTCCAGCCTGGGAGTCACCGGATACGGGCATAGCGATCCTATCTATGGTCCCTTTGGGCTTGCCGCCGTCGGCCAATGTTTTAGCCAGTGCAGCGTTGAACGTCTTGATGACAGGTCGCCCCAGTTGCTCGCTCGACCACACACTTTCAGGCGTGCCCGCATCGACTTCCGCAACACGTGTACCGAACTGCGGATAATAGTTCGAGGTGTCGATCACAATGGCCTCTGGGGAAGCGCTGGCAACGATCCCAGCAACCTGCGGGATGCTTGCAAACGGGATCGACAAGATGATCACTTCTACATCTTGTGTGGCTTCATGCGAAGCGACTGCAATGGCACCTATTCGATCGGCAAACTGCTGGATGTCAGTCGGCCCCTTGGATCCTGCCAACTTGACTTTATGGCCTGCGGCGACGAGTTTACGTGCGAGGGTTCCGCCGATGTTGCCTGCGCCGATAATACCTATTTTCATATACTGTCCTCATGGGTTTAGGGTAGATGTTGAGTCAGGTGGCAATGCGCGGATCGGTGCCATACTGGGCCGTTGCGTCCAGATGATCGCGCAGGGTGGCACCTTCATAATCTCGATGAAAAAGACCACGTTCTTGAAGAATCGGGACAACGCCGTCGACAAATGCGTCGATACCGTCGTCGTTGATGTCGGGTGAAATCCAGAAGCCGTCAGCTGCCCCGGCCTCAAACCATTTCTGCATATGGTCTGCCGCTTCAACGGGTGGGCCGACGATAGCCGGGTGATAATCGATCACGCCGTGGGCCAATATGTCTTTCACACTCCAACCCTCGCGGGCAATCTCCAACGCGTGCAGCGCGCGCGGGTCGAATGGCGATGGGTGCGCTGTCGCCAGCTGCATTGGCGACAGCGGTCGGTCAATCAGCGCGAGATCGAAACTCAGGCCTAACATCTGCCCCAGGTAAGCAGCCTGCTGGGCAAAATAGCGCTCGTTGAGCATCGTTCGACGATCCAGCGCCTCGCGACGGGTGTTCGCAATAGTCGTCATCAAACCGGGAATGAATTTGATTTCATCCGGATGCCGACCAGCGTTTACAGCTGCGTTGCGAAAAGCCTGCCTCTGCGCCTGGGCATCTTCCACTGTGAAGCACGCACCGATCACCGCAGTTGCATACCGACCGGCAAACTCAAAGGCATTGCGGCCGCCGCCCGCATGAAAAACGACTGGCTGTCCTTGCTCGGAAGGAGGGATGTAAAGAGGTCCGCGAGAGCCTACGTACTGGCCCTGAAACGCTATAGGTGCGATCTGATCCGCCTTTGCGAATTGCCCGCTGACTTGGTCGTGAACCCACGCGTTTTTGCCCCAACTCCCCCACAAAGACTGCACCAGTTGTACAAACTCGTTGGCACGCGCATAACGATCTGCACTGGACGGGATTCGCTGGCCATAGTTTGCGGCCACGTCATTGCCGCTTGAGGTGACGGCGTTCCAACCCGCGCGACCATGGCTCATGATGTCGAGCGCCTTGAATTGCCGCGCGAGGTTGAATGCTTCATTGAACGTCGTGGATCCAGTGGCTACCAAGCCTATGCGTTCGGTACCACGCGCCACGGCTGCCAGTGTCATCATCACATCAAGGTTGAAATGAGGCGCCTCGTTTTCAATATCAGCCACCGCGCCAGGGCCATCGGGCAGGAAAATGAACTGAAATTTTCCACGCTCTGCCGCTCGCGCCTGACGTACTCGCGCATCGAAGCTCACGTAATTTGTAGGATCGACCCACGGCATGCGCCATGCGCCGGGTTGTGAACCGTAACCGTTACCCAGATGCAGGCCGATGATCATCATACTCATAACCTTCCCGCCTTGTGGCCACCGGTCTTGAGATAGGCAGTGCCGGTGAGCCTGACTGTGTCCACGCGGACACCTTGGTATGGCGAATGCCACGGATAGGGATCTATCATGCCGTCCTAACGCCCCAGTATTAGCCAATGCATAAAAACGGAAAGCCTCTCCGCTTGTCTTGAGCTAATATATGGAGATGCACTCCGGATATCAAGAGCCAAATCACAGCCATGCCTACACAACCCTCGATACGGCCCCCACGGGCCGATGCACTGCGCAACCGAAACCATATTCTGGAAGTCGCAGGCCTCGCCTTTGCCGATGAGGGCGTCGACGTCTCCATGGACAGTATCGCCAAACGTGCAGGGGTCGGCCCCGGGACCTTGTACCGCCATTTTCCGACGCGCGACGCCCTGCTGGCTGCTTTGATGGAGGTGCACTATGCGTATCTCGATCAAGCACGCATGGCCATCCAAGCCGATGAGCCAGATCCTGGAATTGCGCTGGACCGTTGGATCGAAGCCTTGGGAACCTGGATGAATGCATACGAAGGGCTACCAGAACCTTTGCGTGCGGCCTGGTCCCAGCCGAGTTCTGTTCTCCGCCCCACCTGTCAATCACTCGTCGATGCTTCCGCCGTATTTCTTGAAGCTGCGCAGCGCAATGGTGATGCGCGACCTTCGCTGACCGGGCGCGACATCTTTCTTGCGGCGTTAGCCATTGCCTGGGCAGGCGCCAATACTGGCGGGGCCATCGATACGCGTCAGGCCTTGCAGGAGGTCTTGCGCACTGGCTGGGCGCTACCGGTCTCTGCGCAAGATGGGCCTCATGAGAAGTAAAATGGCTCATCCCCTGCTCGCCCATCGCCGTGTTAACCCAGTAGTGCGCAGCACGCCATTTGCCTGTACGCCTTTCCTATTGCTGCCGGGTCTAAGCTGACGCGACAGCTATCCGGGCGTTCTGCGCTGCATTCTTGAAGCTCGCAATCTGATCAAAGCTCAAGTATCTGTAAATGTCAGAGGACATTTTCGCGATCACTTCTGCGTGCTGCATGTACTCATCCAGGCTGGGAAGCTTGCCAAGGATCGCAGCCACGGCGGCAAGCTCTGCAGACGCCAGGTAAACATTGGCCCCGCCTCCCAGACGGTTTGGAAAGTTGCGCGTCGAGGTCGAAACAACGGTCGAGTCTGGCGCGACGCGAGCCTGGTTGCCCATGCACAACGAACACCCGGGAATCTCGGTTCGAGCACCAATACGCTTGAACACATCGTAGAACCCTTCCGTTCTCAGCTGGTGCTCGTCCATTCTGGTGGGTGGACATAACCAAAGTCTGGTCGGAATCGAACCGACCTGCCGATTCAAAAGTGTGCCGACGGCTCGGAAATGGCCAATGTTGGTCATGCACGAACCGACGAAAACCTCATCGACTTTGCTACCACTCACGTGTGAAAGAAGCTGCGCATCATCAGGATCGTTAGGTACACAAACGATCGGCTCGATAATGTCGCTCAGATCGATCTCGAGCACGGCCGCATAGTCGGCGTCGGGATCGGCGGACATCAGCGACGGGGTACTCAACCAGTCCTCCATCGCGGCTGCACGCCGCTCGAGTGAACGGGCATCACCGTAGCCCTCGGATATCATCCAGCGCAGCAGCGTGACATTCGAGTTCAGATATTCAGCGACAGCTTTCTCTGGGAGCTTGATCGTGCAACCTGCTGCAGAGCGTTCGGCCGAGGCATCGGACAGCTCGAATGCCTGCTCGACGGTCAAGTGATCGAGACCTTCAATTTCAAGAATCCGGCCGGAGAAGACATTCTTCTTGCCTTTCTTCTCGACCGTCAGCAACCCTGCTTTGATCGCGTAGTACGGAATGGCATGCACAAGATCCCGTAGGGTGATGCCTGGCTGCAATGTCCCTCTGAACCGAACCAGAACCGATTCAGGCATATCCAGAGGCATCACACCCGTCGCTGCCGCGAAGGCCACCAGACCTGAGCCGGCCGGAAACGAAATGCCCAGCGGGAAACGCGTATGGGAGTCACCGCCGGTGCCGACCGTGTCAGGCAGAAGCATTCGATTGAGCCAGCTGTGGATGATCCCGTCGCCTGGCTGCAGTGATATGCCTCCTCGGTTCCTCATGAAGTCCGGAAGGGTGTGATGAGTCATAACGTCTACAGGTTTGGGATACGCGGCGGTATGGCAGAAGGACTGCATTACCAGGTCTGCGGAAAAGCCCAGGCATGCCAGATCCTTGAGTTCGTCTCGCGTCATGGGCCCTGTCGTGTCTTGCGAGCCCACCGTGGTCATCTTCGGTTCGCAGTACGTTCCTGGCCGAATGCCTGCAACGCCACAGGCCTGGCCCACTATCTTTTGCGCAAGGGTGAAGCCTTTTCCAGAATCCGCTGGCTGCTCTGGCTTATGGAAGAGCATAGAGGCTTCGAGCCCCAGTTCGACCCGAGCTCTTTCTGTCAATCCACGACCGATGATCAGAGGGATTCGACCGCCGGCTCGTAGTTCGTCGAGTAGAACAGGGGTCTTCAGACTAAACCTTGCTACGACTTCGTCCGAGTCGTGCTTACAGACCTTCCCTGCCAGGGGGTACACATCGATGACATCCCCCATGCTCAAAGCCGAGACATCGAACTCAATCGGAAGCGCACCGGCATCTTCCATTGTGTTGTAGAAAATGGGGGCGATCTTGTTTGCGAAGCAGAATCCTCCCGCACGCTTGTTCGGTACGTGAGGTATGTCATTTCCAAAGAACCACAGTACCGAGTTGGTAGCCGACTTGCGCGACGAGCCGGTCCCAATCACATCGCCCACAAAGGCAACGGGATAGCCTTTGGCACGTATGTCTTCGATCTGCTTGAGCGGACCAATTTCACCGGGGCATTCCGGCTCGATACCGTCACGGGTCATTTTGAGCATGGCCCTGGCATGCAGTGGAATGTCCGGACGCGACCAAGCATCTGGCGCTGGAGAAAGATCGTCCGTGTTCGTCTCCCCCGCTACCTTGAAGACGGTCAGCGTGTATTTATCTGCAATAGCCGGTCTGCTGGAAAACCATTCACCCTTGGCCCATGATTGCAGCACTTTCTGGGCATAGTGATTTCCCGCTCTGGCTTGGTCCGCCACATCACGAAACGCATCGAACATGAGCAGGGTGTGCTTGAGCTGCGCCGCTGCTTCTGCAGCCAGAGTGGGGCTATCCAATAATTCGACCAAGGTTGAGACGTTATAGCCGCCCTGCATGGTGCCAAGCAGTTCAACGGCCTGCAGTGGGCTTATCAAAGGAGAGTGCCCGGTGCCGTGTGCAATGGCCGACAGGAAGCCCGCTTTTATATACGCGGCCTCATCGACCCCAGGCGGCACACGGTGTGTGATCAACTCCAAGAGCAGTTGCTCATGCTCAATGGGTGGCGACTTCAAAAGCTCCACCAGCGCCAACGTTTGTTCCGGGTTCAGAGCCAACGGGGGCAAACCAAGCGCCGCTCGTTCACGTACATGATCGAAGTATTTCTCTAGCACGTTGTCATTCCTGATCTGGGGCCGTGGGACATTGACCAGCTGTAGGCAATGCCGTTGGCATCAGCCCTGAAAATCGGACACTCAGTTCACCGCTACCAGGTTTTAGGTACGCGAACAAAGCCGTTCATGAGCACTCGGGCACTGCGACTCGTCACCATGCGATCGATGTGCCCCACCTCATGGTGACGCTCAACGCTCGGGTCCACTTGCAAGGTTTCGCTGGGAAACATCGATTTGCCATCGCCATCTGCGCCGGAAGCGGAGTCGAAGAACTCGAGGACAATCTCTCCTGCTGGAAACGTCACACCCTCCAGCTCGAAATCACCCAACTCCTGCACTTCGGCATCCCTGATGGGAACCTTCGCCAGCACGGTCCTGCCGATATTCTTCTGCCATATGCGAACGGTAGCGATACCGTCGAGGGGAACGCGTGCGAACGGCAGCAGTGCGTTGCTGATTGCAAATGGGCCCACCGCAGCCGATAGATCTGCGCAGCTTCCAGACCAGTCGACGAGGGCGTCATCGATCGACACCTGTCCAAACAGATAATCGACATCATGATCAGGGACTTGGCTGCGGCTGACGATCACCACCTTGCTAGTGCTGGAAGTGGCTCCTCCCATTCCATCGATCTGTTTGCCATAGGGGTCGGGACTTCCGATGATTCGAAGAACCAGGGCATCTCTCTCGACACCGGGTCGTTGGGCCTCTCTGGGTAGATCGTCGAGTGAGAAAAAAACGCCCTTGCTGGCTCCGCCTCGCATGTAGGTAGCGGGGATTCGCAATTGTGCCGGATGACTCATGACGCCACTCCCGTCTTATGCCGGTGCATTTTCAAAGAAGTCTTCTGCAAAGCGCTGCAACACCCCACCGGCCTCATAGATCGAAACCTCCTCGGCCGTATCCAGACGACAGGTGACAGGCACCTCAAGGGAGGTTCAGCCGCATCCACGAGGCCCGACCCAGCATGACGTTCTCAGCCTCCAAACCACCTACACCCACCGCGATGACGCCAAGCGCATCGACATGGGGAGTATGGCTATCGGTACCTACCAAGGTATCGGGAAAAGCCACCCCGTCCTTCACTTGAACCACCGGGGACATTTTCTCCAGATTGATCTGATGCATGATCCCGTTGCCGGGGGGTATGACCTCCACATTTTCGAACGCTTTCTTTGTCCACTCGATGAAGTGAAACCGGTCTTCATTGCGGCGATCTTCAATCGCACGGTTTTTGATGAAAGCGTCGGGGTCGTAGCCCCCGCATTCCACAGCCAGCGAGTGGTCGACTCTGACCCGCAGGATTCATCGACGCCCGCCGACAAAGCGGGTCGTTACGCCCGACTCCGCGCAAAAAGCGCGTCGAGCTTTTGCTCGTACTCGTGGTAGCCGATTGACTCATACAGCTCCATTCGGGTCTGCATGGTTTCCACAGCGCCTCGCTGGGTGCCCGTTCTACGAAGAATTCGATAGACGTTTTCCGCCGCCTTGTTCATCGCTCGAAAGGCCGAGAGCGGGTACAGCACCATTGCCACATTGACCGAAGCCAGCTCGTCAGTTGTATAGAGTGGGGTTGAGCCGAATTCCGTGATGTTGGCCAAGATGGGCGCCCGCGCCCGTTCAGCGAATTGCTCATACATGGCAAGTTCGGTCACTGCTTCGGGAAAGATCATGTCCGCCCCCGCTTCGACGTACGCAGCTGCACGGTCCAGAGCCGACGCTACTCCTTCGATCGCCAGCGCATCGGTGCGGGCCATGATGACGAAATCCTCGTCTGTCCGAGCATCGACAGCAGCCTTGATTCGATCGACCATTTCCCGCTGGCTGACGAGTTCTTTGTTGGGGCGATGGCCGCAACGTTTGGCACCGACCTGATCCTCGATATGGATTGCACCGGCGCCGAACTTGATCATCGACTTTACCGTTCGCGCAATATTGAACGCCGACGAACCAAAGCCGGTATCGACGTCGACCAATAATGGAAGATCACACACATCGGTGATACGGCGAACGTCGGTCAGAACATCATCCAGACTGCTGATTCCGAGATCGGGTATGCCCAAAGATCCAGCTGCTACCCCTCCTCCAGAAAGGTAAATGGCGCGGAAGCCAGCACGTTTCGCCAGTAGCGCGTGGTTCGCATTGATCGCGCCTACAATCTGTAACGGACTTTCCTGCGCTACCGCTTGACGGAAGCGCTGACCGGCAGAGGTTATCGTCATATCGACCTCACTTATTATTATGGGCGACTTCATGCGGCAAACCGAGGCCGCAGCCGAACGCCAAGCGCCAGCCCTCATGAGACCGCAGTTACTTAGGGACACCAGCGATGGTTATTTAAATTTGCATATGACAGGTGAATCAGAAATGGCCCGAAGCTGAGACTCCGGGCCGGATGTCGCAATGTTCCAGGACAGCGCTTGCGATCAAGCGATAGCTTTCTGTGGTACGGCTTTTTCAGCGGCGTCTTTCAGGCTAAGCACCAAGGAAGTAGCATCCATGTCTGCGCCGCCGTTATCCATGTGTTTTTTCAAGATGGCGTGGGCAGCTTCGGCTGTGGCGATCGTGGCACCCACTTCGCGGCCTGCCTCCATGGCAAGGCTGAGATCCTTGGCCAGCAGCCAGGTCTTGAAGCCTGCTTTATAGCCCTTCGATGCGGGGGCAGTTGGAACTACACCCACACCAGGATTCCAGACGCGGAACGTCCAGTTATCGGCAGTGGATCGAATGGCAATTTCGAAAAACTCTTTCAGGTTCAGACCCAGGCGCTCGGCCAATGCAGTGGCTTCGCAGTTGACCGCGACGCAAACCCCCATGATCAGGTTGTTGACGACCTTTGCTGCCTGGCCAGCCTCCGGACCACCGGCATGGGCGATGTAACCACCCATCGGGCCCAGCAGCTCCTTGACGCGGGCCACGTGCGGGTCTTCACAACCAATCATGAAGGTCAGACTGCCATCTATGGCCCCCTCGGTACCACCGGAGACGGGCGCCTCGGCAAAGATTCGACCGGCTTTCCTGGCAGACGCATGTACAGCACGGGCGTTTTCAATGCCAATGGTGGAGCAGTCGATGACCACGGTGCTTGGATCAATGCTGGCAAATACACCGTTCGGACCGGTCAGGACTTCCTTGACCTCGGTACCTGTAGGCAACATGGTGAATACGGCATCGACACCCTTACAGGCTTCAGCCACCGTCGCACAAACTTCGACGCCGTTTTTTACAGCCGCTTCACGGGCAGCAGCGTCAATATCCACACCCCTCACGGTGTAGCCGGCATTCAACATATGTTTGGACATAGGGATGCCCATGAAACCAAGACCGATCCAAGCGATAGTTTTCATTTTTGTTCTCCATTGCTTTACAAGGGTTATGCCAAACAGTCAGGCGCGATTATCGTAGGTTGTCCAAGTACAGGCGTTTACGCTGCACGCTTGGATTAACGCTGATCGATTGCTTTGATATAGGGGTTGATGCTGACTTCACTCCAAACATTGTTTAGAGCAAACGGATCATTTTTCTGAAAATTTGTAGCTTGCTCGAGAGATTCTGCTTCCACCACCAGCATGCTCCCAATCTTCTTTTCGCTGTCGGTGGACGTGTAGGGCCCGGCGACCAGAATCTTGATCGATGCACTTTTAAGGTAAGCACGATGCGCGTCGTAGAACTCATCACGCAAAGTGGGTGTAGATGGATTATCTCTGCAGTAGATGACGTAGAGCATGCTGCACCTATTATTGTTTTTAGACGTTCCAACGAAGCCAGACTTCCGAGGAAGTATCCTGCTCGATGGAATGACGTTACGCCCGCCGGTTGTGCCTTCACAACACAATAAATACACATCCGGCGTGCAAAAAATCACTGACGTCCAAAGGTGCCTACCCGTGCTACTACAGGAAGAGCTGCTGGTTGGCACCGACCTCGTCCGCGATGAACCTGGCGACTTCGCGTATGTGCGCAGCTTTGCGATGGTCCTCATGCACATGCATGTAGAACGAGCGCTTGATGTTGACCTCGTCAGCCAGCACGGGAATCAACTTGGGGAAGGAGTTTGCGATGTAGGCAGGCAGGATGCCCAGGACCGTCCCTCCCAGCACCGTGTGCAACTGAGTCAACAAATTGGTACTGCGCAGGCGCGACACCAGATCAACCTTCAGACCGCTCGAAAAATTGAGCTGAGGTGCGAACAACAGTTCTTCAACGTACCCCACGAACGAGTGCTGCTGCAGATCCTCCTGCGTCCGTATTGGAGCAGCCTTATCGAGGTATTCACGAGTGGCGTAGATCTGCAGGCGATAATCCGTGAGCCTGCGAGAAGCTACACGCATGTGTTCCGCTGTCGCCAGGCTGATGCCGATATCAGCTTCGCGTTTGGAAAGACTGAACACGCGAGCGGCGGCATAGATCTCGACCTCAAGATTGGGGTGTCTCCGTGTCAGTTCGGCCATGCGCGGGGCGAGGAATACGCTGCCGAAACCATCCGGGGCACCGATTCTGACCAGACCGGAGATTTGCCCCAGGTCACTCTCGTCACTTTTGTAGGACAGCAGAATGCTTTCCATACTTTCAACCGCATTCAGCACACGTTCCCCCTCAGGGGTGAGTTCGTAGCCCGAATTGCTTTTGTGAAAAAGCCTGATGTTCAACCCATCCTCGAGCGCAGAAACGTGCCTTGCAACGGTAGTGTGTTCCGTTCCCAGCGTTTCGGCAGCGCCCGACAAGGTTCCGGCTCGGGCAACAGCTAGAAAATACCGAAAATCATCCCAGTTCTCTTTTTTTTGTTTCTTTGCCATCACTCGGCTCCTGGTCTTGGTGCGAACCTCTTGAGGTTCCTGCCATCAACTCCCTGCTGAAAGCCGGAGCAATGTGTGGTTCATGAATACGTCTGTGGTCGCGCGAGTGTACGCAGGTGCAAGCTTGGCTAGGTAGCGGCCGGAGTCTGCGCCATGATCCAGCCGCATTGGAACTGCAAACCGTCCTTCCTCACCAGGCTTGGGTACCTCGAGCAACGCGCACCGATTTTGTGTCTCACGTAGCTGCTCCGTATGCGAGATCACACGGCCCATAACGACGCTGCCGCGTTGCATTGGGCTGTGCGAGGGATAGAGGGTCACATGCCGGCCATCCCGCCTTTTTTGCACATCCGTTGAGCACATTCTGCTCTGTGCCACGCTATAAGGCGCTCATAGACTCGGCCTCATTACCGCTGGCGCTTGAAGACAAAGCATCCGTTGTAAGAAGCATGAACCATCGGTTGAAAGTTAAATTGTTGGAGGGTGAACTCCAATGATCCAACGATGGCGGCCTATCCAATTGGCCGGCAGTCAAGAACAAAAACAAAATGAGCCCACCGGGCCGAGGAACTGCAAATGAGTGATATTGCGCACACCGAAAGCGTCGGCGCGTCCGAAATAGGACGCCAAGACAGAAAAGTTATTTTCGCCTCGTCCCTCGGGACTATATTCGAGTGGTACGATTTCTTCCTGTATGGCGCCATGGCGGTCATTATCGGCAAGCACTTCTTCTCCGGCGTCAACGACACTACTGCCTTTATTTTCGCTCTGATGACGTTCTCTGCCGGCTTCCTGGTAAGGCCCTTCGGCGCACTTGTGTTTGGTCGTTTGGGCGACATGATCGGCAGGAAATATACATTCATGGTGACGATCGTCCTCATGGGTGTATCAACTTTCCTCGTAGGTATCCTTCCCACTTATGCGTCTTGGGGTATAGCTGCTCCGATCCTTCTCGTCGTTCTGCGCATGCTTCAAGGCCTGGCGCTCGGCGGAGAGTATGGCGGAGCCGCGACCTATGTCGCAGAGCATGCGCCAAGAAACAAACGTGGAATGTTTACTGGCTGGATTCAGTCAACAGCGACCTTTGGATTATTGCTTTCACTGCTGGTCATCTTGATCTGTCGCAAACTCACCGGTGACCAATTCGAAGTGTGGGGCTGGCGGATCCCATTCCTCTTGTCTCTGATTATGGTAGGTATCTCCGCCTGGATTCGCATGAGCATGCACGAGTCGCCCTCTTTCAAGAAAATGAAGGAAGAAGGCACCACAAGTAAATCGCCTATCCGGGATTCGTTCGGTTCCTGGGAGAACTTGAAGGTTGTACTGATTGCGCTGTTTGGGATCAATGCCGGTCAGGCAGTGACTTTCTACACCTCGCAATTCTATGTCCTGTTCTTCATGACTCAGTTTTTGAAGATGGACCCCGCACAGGCCAACACACTGCTGATCATCAGCGTTGTCATCGGCGCCCCGTTCTTCGTCATATTCGGATCGCTGTCCGATAAAATTGGCCGCAAGCCCATTCTGATGACGGGATTGCTACTGGCTACCGTTCTGTACTTCCCGTTGTTCAAAGCCCTGAGCCATTATGCAAACCCGCAGATCTCGCAAGCCAGCATGACGGCACCCGTCACGGTGACTGCAGACCCTGCATCGTGCACCTTCCAATTCGACCCGGTTGGCAAAGCCAAGTTTGATAGCCCCTGCGACAAGACAAAGGCTTACCTGGCCAAGATGGGTATTCCTTATGAAACCATTGCCAGCCCGGCTGGCAGCGAGATCGAGATTGCCGTCGGCAGCACGGTGCTCAAGGGTTTCGATGCTGTAGCCATCAAGAACGTGACCGTGGCGGCGGGTTACCCATCCAGCGCTGATCCGGCGCAGGTCAACCAACCCATGGTAGTCGCGATCATCGTCGCTCTGATTCTGATCGCCTGCATGACCTACGGTCCATTGGCAGCCACGATGGTGGAATTGTTTCCGACGCGTATACGTTACACCTCGATGTCCTTGCCTTACCACATCGGTAACGGTTGGTTCGGGGGACTGCTGCCCACCATCTCTTTCGCACTTGTGGTTTACACAGGAGATATCTACTACGGCCTCTGGTACCCCGTCCTCATCACAGGCGTCAGTCTCGTCATTGGCGTCATTGCACTCAGAGAGACCAAAAACGTTGATCTCGATGCCGTAGAAACTTCGAAGTAAGCATTGACTTTAGAACTGTAAACAAGGAGACATCATGAATGCTTCATTGAACAAGAACAATACTACAGTGGCTCAGGTCAAGTTGCTGATCAACGGAGAATGGGTCGACTCCAAGACGAAAGAGTGGCTCGATGTGGTGAACCCGGCCTCCCAAGCCGTATTGGCGAAAGTGCCGATGGCCACTCAGGAGGAAGTCAAAGCTGCCATCGACGCCGCCGAGCATGCGTTTCACAGCTGGAAAAAAACACCGCTTGGCGCACGCATGCGCATCATGCTCAAGCTTCAAGCGCTCATCCGTGATAACTCCAAGCGCATCGCTGAGGTATTGAGCGCCGAACAAGGCAAGACCATCGCGGATGCTGAAGGTGATATCTTCCGAGGCCTGGAAGTCGTGGAGCACGCGTGTTCAATTGGCAGCCTGCAAATGGGCGAGTTTGCCGAAAACGTCGCAGGGGGTGTGGACACTTATACCCTGCGGCAGCCCGTTGGTGTATGTGCCGGTATAACGCCCTTCAACTTCCCCGCCATGATTCCACTGTGGATGTTTCCGATGGCGATCGTTACGGGTAATACCTTCGTACTCAAACCATCGGAACAGGATCCGCTGTCCACCATGATGCTGGTCGAACTGGGACTGCAGGCTGGTATTCCGGCCGGGGTCCTTAATGTGGTGCATGGTGGTAAAGAAGTCGTCGATGCCCTCTGCACCAATTCAGACATCAAGGCTATCTCGTTCGTAGGTTCCACGCACGTGGGTACCCACGTCTACAACCTGGGCAGCCAGCACGGCAAGCGTGTTCAATCGATGATGGGCGCCAAGAACCACGCCGTGGTGCTGCCTGATGCGAACCGCGAACACACATTGAATGCACTGGTTGGCGCAGGTTTCGGCGCAGCCGGTCAGCGCTGCATGGCCACCTCGGTGATCGTCTTGGTGGGCGAAGCCCGCACTTGGCTGCCCGATATCAAGGAACTGGCTCTGAAACTGAAAGTCAACGCCGGCTCTGAACCGGGTACCGACATCGGTCCAGTCATTTCAAAGCGTGCCAAACAAAGGATCCTGGATCTGATTGAAAGCGGTGTACGTCAGGGCGCGAAGTTAGAGCTCGATGGCCGAAATATCAATGTCCCGGGTTTCGAAAACGGCAATTTCATCGGGCCGACCCTGTTCTCAGGCGTCACCACCGATATGGATATCTACACCCAAGAGATCTTCGGTCCGGTTCTCGTCGTCCTCGAAGCCGACACCTTGGACGATGCCATTGCCCTGGTGAATGCCAATCCCTTCGGCAACGGTGTGGGGTTGTTTACCCAAAGCGGCGCCGCTGCCCGCAAATTCCAAAGCGAGATCGACGTCGGTCAGGTGGGTATCAATATTCCGATCCCGGTACCCGTACCGTCGTTCAGCTTTACCGGTTCGCGTGGTTCGAAACTTGGTGACCTTGGCCCCTATGGCAAGCAGGTCATTCAGTTCTATACGCAAACCAAAACCATCACAAGCCGCTGGTTTGATGACAAAAGCGTCAGCGAAGGGATCAATACGACCATCACATTGAAGTGAGATGTAATGCCCGGCTCGATGCCGGGCAGCGGTGTACATCATCCTGGTATGGTCACTGGCCGCATTTTACAGAGCACGCTGTCTCCCAAGTCCGGGCTATCAGCGTGAAGGCACCACGGCAGTGAGGCCAGTCACCCGCTCAGAATCCCTACCCCCAGGTGTCCAGATATGACTTTTCCATGTCTGGACACCGTGACGTCCTCCAGATGCAATTCAGTAAGCTTTGCAAACGATGCTGGCCGGCATCACTGCGCGCGGTGTAACGGAAACCCTCCGAACAACACCCCTCCCACCAACAGCGCCAGGCTCGCAAGCACTGCCCACTTCAGGGCAAATTTCTGGTGGTCACCCAGGTCGACCTTGGCAAGCGCGACCAACAGGTAGAGCGATGGCACCAGGGGGCTCAACAGGTGCACGGGCTGACCGACGATGGAAGCTCGCGCGATTTCCAGCGTCGTGAACCCGTAAGTGGTAGCCGTTTGGGCCAGCACTGGCAGGATGCCAAAATAGAATGCGTCGTTTGACATGAAGAACGTGAAAGGCAAGCTGACCACGGCTGTGAATACCGCAAGGTACGGGCCGAAGCTGTCTGGAATGACATGCAGCAAGCTCTGCGCCATGGCATCGACCATGCCGGTGCCTGAAAGAATGCCGGTAAAAATACCTGCAGCGAAAATCACCGACGTTACGGCCAACACGTTTGCGGAGTGTGAAGCGATGCGCTCCTTCTGCTGCTGCAAATGGGGGTAGTTCAATGTCACGCCAATACCGAAAGCGACCATGAACAGTACTTGAATGGGCATGAGGCCCAGCACCAGACAGGTCAGCAATCCAATGGTCAGTATCAGGTTTGGCCAGAACATTTTCGGACGCCGATTCCTCGCGCATTCCTCTGCATCGCCGTTACCCAGCGCAAGTTCACCATTGGCAAAGTCCTCGACATCGACGATGCCAAGCCGGGCCCGTTCGCGGCGACCGATGATGACTGCGGTGAGCATCAGCACAGCGCAAGCCATCAGCATGGCTGGAATCATGGGCAGGAAAATATCCAGGGCATCGACGTGCAGCGCTGCAGCTGCCCGCGCGGTAGGGCCTCCCCACGGCGAGATGTTCATGATCCCGCTCGCAATGTTGACCACGCACGTCAAGCCTAGAACACTCATGCCGAGCCGTTGGTAAAGAGGCAGGAAGGCAGCGATAGCGATCATGTAGGTGGTGGAGCTGTCACCGTCCAGGGAAACGAACAGCGTCAACACCGCTGTACCGACGACGACCTTGAGTGGATCACCCTTGACCAGCCGCAGTATGAAACGAACCAGCGGGTCGAAGAGGCCTGCATCGATCATGATGCCGAAATACAGAATGGAAAACGTCAACATCACGCCTGTCGGGGCAAGCGCCTTGATGCCATCCAACATCATTGCGCCCAGCCCTGTCCAGAAACCGCCGATCGCCGCAAATACAATAGGCACCAACAAGAGTGCAATAAGGGCAGTCATGCGCTTGGTCATGATCAAATACATAAAGCAACAAACCATCGAAAAGCCGAGAATAGCGAGCATGGCGATACCCTATCTTTAATGTGAATTGCTCAGGCGCACGGCGCACCGGCATGTAGTCGCGAACTGACTAAGTTGCGACCCATCAAAAATAAGATTTTCTTTCCAACACCCATGACCGGACGACTTGCATCGTTTGATAGCAATCATTGAAACTTCCTCATTCATTGTTTTTATCATTGGAGGCTGTCGATAGCGTATTGACCGCCAAGACTCATTACTTATGCGACGAACCCGACCTCCATCAGGCTCGCACTGTTTTGTGGTTCAAACGTACGGAACAAAAATCAATGCCGAGCCAATCGACGCCCGAAGGCGATCAAGCTTGCGCTGCGGTTGTCTTTTCAACCAACTGCCCGTTCGCGGAGGACAGCAGGCCCGCCAATACGAAAGGCAGAATGCCTCCATTGGCGAAGTAGGTTGCTTCGATCGCTGTATCGATACGGGCCAATAGAGTTACGTCTTGCTGGCTGCCGTTCTGGCGGGTGATCCGAAGCGTGACATCTTGAGCAGGCGTTACGCCGTTTTCCACACCGAGAAGGTCGAAGGTTTCCGTGCCATCCAGCGCTAGGGACCTCATATCGTCAGCGCCTTTGAATTGCAATGGAAGTACGCCAAGTCCAGCCAGGTTACTGCGGTGAATACGCTCGAAGCTTTTGGCAATGACAGCCCGTACGCCCAGCAAGCGTGTACCCTTCGCCGCCCAGTCTCTACTGGAGCCCGACCCGTACTCCTCGCCGGCAAAGATCAACGTTGGCGTTTGAGCAGCGATGTAGCTGCGCGACGCATCGAACAAGGTTGTCCGAATACCTGAAGGCTGAAGTAACGTGTAGGGACCTTCGTCTGCCGATCCATCTGCCTTCGTCGCAAGCATCAGGTTCTTCAGGCGAACGTTGGCAAACGTACCACGTACCATGACCTCGAAGTGACCACGGCGAGCACCATAGGTGTTGAAATCCTTGCGCTCTACACCGTGTTCGGCGAGCCATTTTCCAGCACTCGAATCAGGAGTGATCGAGCCGGCCGGGCTGATGTGGTCTGTGGTGATGGAGTCGCCCAGGATGGCCAGCGCACGCGCGCCAAGGATGGGACGAGCCGCTTGAGTGGTGTCGAAGAAATCGGGCTCGGCGGCGTAGGTTGATTGAGGCCAATCGTACACCTCCCCCTCGCTGGTCTTGATTGAGTTCCACAGGTCGTGATCCTTGGTCAAATCGGCATAGAGGTTCTTGTACAGTTCAGCGTTTGCAGCCTTCACGCTCAGCGCTTTGATTTCATCATTGCTTGGCCAGAGATCGGCCAGCAGTACGGGCTTCCCATCGCGATCATAGCCCAATGGTTCAGTGGTCAGGTCACAGCGCGTGGAGCCCGCCAACGCAAATGCAACCACCAAAGGTGGACTGGCAAGGAAGTTTGCCCGCAGGTTGCCGTGAATACGGGCTTCGAAATTTCGATTGCCCGACAGCACTGCGCTGCATACCAAGTCCTCGCCAACCACTACCTTTTCCAAGGCAGGATCAAGCGGGCCGATATTGCCGACACAGGCGCCGCAGCCATACGCTGCGATGTCGAAGCCAAGCTGGCTCAGGGGCTGGGTCAGGCCGGCATCCTGCAGGTACGCGGTCACGACGCGCGAACCCGGTGTGAAAAGCGTCTTCACCCACGGCTTGGCGACCAGGCCCTTCTCGACGGCTTTTTTGGCCAGCAAGCCAGCGGCGATCAAGAGCTCGGGATTCGAGGTGTTGGTGCACGAAGTGATCGCTGCGACCAGCACATGACCGTGCCCTACTTCGTAAGTCTGTTGCAGACCAACCGCGCCGGCAGGCTGGGCAGTGACTGGGTACAGCTGCTCAAGCTGGTCCTTGCTCTTGGCATAGCCACCGCTCTTGGCATCCTGGACCATGACTTCATCGAACCGACGCCCGAGGCCCGTAAGGTCAACGCGATCCTGGGGACGCTTGGGGCCAGATACGCACGGAACGATCTGGTCGAGATCGATCGTGATCACTGTCGAGTAATCAACACTGCCAACAGCAGGTGTACCGAACATGTCCTGGGCTTCGAAGTACTTGCGAATCAGCTCGATCTGCTCGGCACTACGCCCAGTCTGGCTGTAGTAGTCGAGTGTCTTGTCGTCGACCGGAAAAAACCCCGTCGTTGCGCCGTATTCGGGCGCCATGTTGGCAATCGTTGCGCGGTCGGTCGCGCTGAGGGAGCTTGCCCCCTCACCAAAGAACTCGACCAGCTTGCCTACCACCTTGGCAGCACGCAGCGTCTGAGTTATCTGCAGCACAGCATCTGTGGCGGTGACTCCAGGACGCAGGCTGCCGCTGAGTTCAACCCCGACCACATCCGGCATCAACATGTACACAGGCTGCCCCAGCATGCCAGCTTCGGCCTCGATACCCCCCACGCCCCAGCCCAGCACGCCAATGCCATTGATCATCGTCGTATGGCTATCAGTGCCCACGAGCGTATCGGGATACACGAGCGAGTTCTTCTCGATGACACCTTGAGCCAGATACTCCAAATTGATCTGGTGACAGATACCGATGCCTGGAGGAATGACCTTGAATGTTTCGAACGCTTGCATGCCCCACTTCATCAGTTCATAGCGCTCACGGTTACGCTGGAATTCGACCTCCATGTTCTTGCGAAGCGCGCCGGGCACATTGGAAAACTCTGTCTGCACCGAGTGATCGACAACGAGGTGAACGGGTACCAGTGGCTCAATAGCTTTGGGGTCACCACCCCGCTTTTTCGCCTGGCTGCGCATGGCAGCCAGGTCGGTCAATAACGGGATACCGGTGAAGTCCTGAAGAAGGACACGCCCCACTACAAACGGGATTTCACGCTCCCGACTGCCCTGTGGCTGCCAGCCTGCGAGATCCTCGACGTGAGACTGGAGCACCTTGCTGCCATCGCAGTTGCGCAGTACTGACTCCAACAGGATCCGAATCACGACAGGAAGACGGCTCAAGTTCGGATAAGCCGTCGCCTGCAGCGCAGGCAGTGAATAATAGTGGTGTTCACGGCCATCGGACGTCTTGAACGACCGCAGACTTGTTGTTGAAAGCTTGTTGGCGTCGGTCATGTGGTTCTCTCTAGGCAACTCATCAGGTACACGGTTGGAACTGGAGTCATTCGTCCGGCAGCGTCGAGTCCATGAAAACTGGACATTGTTTATTGTCTGCCGAATGTGCAGTCAGACTAGATCCGCTGAATTGCGCTTGTCAATTAATAAACGCAATAAAAACCCTGCCCCATAAAAAAGCCACCTATGCGGTGGCTTTGCTGGACGTACGATAGTTGGCCAGGGTCAGATCGTGTCCGGCACCGATTGCACCTTTGCAGTGGATTGGAATACGGCGGAAACCGCCTTCTTGCGCCACGCACCTTCGATATGCTGCCGCATGTAGCTGGCGGCGCCGAGGTTATCACCCGCTTCGATGGCACCCAGAATCTGTAGATGCTCTACAGCGAGCGCCTGGCGCGGCAGATCCAGCTGGGTCTGGCGGTATTCGGCCAAGCGGCGCACCTGGTCGAGCCGACGAAGCGTCTGGAGCGCGAATCGGTTGCCTGACCATTCGGCTATCGTTTCATGAAAGCGGGCATTGGACTCGAACCGCTCGATGGCGGTCATGGTCAGGTAGCCGCCGTCCAGAATCGCCTGCTGCTCTTCGCGCAGCAGGCGCAACTGCGCCAAATCAGGCCTGAACTTGCTATTCAAAATGCCGGCCGGCTCAATTGCCAGTCGCAGCGAGTACATGTCCTCATAGGCTTCCAGCGAGTCAATCATCGGAAGAAAACGCCAGCCGTAACCGACTTCCTTTTCAACCCAACCTTCGCTTTGTGCTCGCGAAAGCACTTTGCCAATCTCGCTTCTCGACACGTTCAGCAGGCGGGTGAGATCAGCCTCCGTTACAGAGTCAGCTACCAAACGATCAAAACGCGCGTCTGCCAAACGCAGGTAAAGCGGATCGTCGATTTCCTGAAAATGAGCCTGCAACTCTGGTGGCAGCGTGTCGACGTCCCCATGCACGTGATAGCCCCGGTTTTTGTCGAACCGCATCAGTCCGGCGCTCACCAGACACTCCAATGCCACCTTGACGGGTGAGCGAGACGTCCCTATCAGTTTGGCTAACGTCCACTCAGGTAGATGCGTGCCCTTGGGCAAGCGCTCTCGTCGAACGTAGCTGATGATCTCGCGCAACGCCTTGCGCTGGCTTTTGGTCAGATCCTGGGTCATGTCTTATGAGCTTAATAGGCCTGGCGGAGCGCCGAATATACACGCCGCAGAGCGATTCGGGGACAAAGCGCAACTGCTGGGAAAATTTCCACTTGCGGTATTTTTGCGTTTGTTGTCGAATAAACGCATAAACCTATTACAGTTCCCTGAGGTGCTCATGCCGCAACAGTCCTTCAAAGCCGTTTACATGCGAGGCGGCACCAGCAAGGGGGTCTTCTTCCGCACGGATTGGTTGCCAGACGATCCAGGGATCCGAGATCGCATTTTACTGCGCGTGATTGGCAGCCCGGACCCTTATGGTCAACAGATCGATGGCATGGGCGGAGCGACCTCCAGTACCAGCAAGGTCGTACTCGTCAGTAAATCCAAAGAGCCTGACTGTGACGTGGACTATCGCTTTGGTCAGGTCGCGATAGATCGGCCGATGGTCGACTGGTCCGGCAACTGCGGTAACCTGACGTCTGCCGTAGGTCCCTTCGCGATCGCACAAGGTCTTGTGGACGCGCCGGCAAATGGCATCGCGGTCGTCCGAATCTGGCAAGCCAATATCAATGCGAAGATCGTTGCCTACGTCCCGATGCGTGACGGACAGGTCGTCGAAGAAGGTGATTTCGAACTGGATGGCGTGACCTTTCCGGCAGCGGAGATAAAAATCGAATTCCTCGACCCCAGTGGCGATGCCGACGAAGAAGGCGCTAGTGGCATGTTTCCTACAGGAAATGCGTTGGACACTCTCTCTGTACCGGGCGTCGGTAACGTCGAGCTCACCATGATCAATGCCGGGAACCCAGCCATTTTCGTACATGCGGATGTTCTGGGCCTAAAAGGCAACGAGCTGCAGAAAGACCTCAACAGCAACCCCGAATTGCTGGCCAAAGCCGAGGCGATCCGCGCTCACGCAGCTGTGAAAATGGGCTTGGCAGAGTCCCCCGAGCAAGCGACACAGTTACGCCCTCACACCCCGAAATTGGCTTTCGTTGCAGCACCAGAAGGTTACACGGCGTCTGATGGCAAGGTTGTCGATCCGGCAACGCTCGATCTCAATGCGCGAATTTTTTCCATGGGCAAGCTGCATCACGCGATGACTGGAACCGGCGCTGTTGCAATCGCTGTTGCGGCCGTCATTCCTGGCACGGTCATCAATCGTCTGGTGCCAGATTCCGCGGGCCGCCAGATTCGCTTTGGGCATCCATCCGGAAGCCTGGCCGTAGGGGCAGAAGCGAGGCAGACCGAAGGCACGTGGGTAGTTTCAAAAGCGGTCATGAGCCGTTCTGCACGCCGTCTCATGGAAGGCAGTGTTCTGGTTCCGTCGGACACCTTATCGATATGAAAGCGATCAGCTCCGAGTTGCGTCAGGCCTTTGCCCTCACGGAAGAGCTACGGGTGGTGATCAACTATGGAAACCCTATTCTGGCTCATCGTCCGGTATCGGGCGATGAGCCCCAGGGAGTGTCTGTCGATATCGCTCGGCGCCTGGCTCAGGCCTTGAACCTGCGTCTGCGTTTGGTAACGGTCGACACAGCAGGGTTCGCAGTCAAGGCCGTCGAGAACGGCGAGGCTGACGTTGGCTTTTTCGCCATTGATCCTGTGAGAGGTGCTCAGATCGCATTCACCTCTCCCTACGTCATCATCGAAGGCTGCTACTTGGTGCGCGAGCACTTCCCGGCATACGC
This sequence comes from Pseudomonas sp. CFBP 13602, assembly GCF_014842725.1. Lineage (NCBI taxonomy): Bacteria > Pseudomonadati > Pseudomonadota > Gammaproteobacteria > Pseudomonadales > Pseudomonadaceae > Pseudomonas > Pseudomonas sp. CFBP 13602. The sequence continues at coordinate 318,956 of NZ_JACYVT010000002.1, forward strand.
ACTGGGCGATATCGATGTGGCTGGCAATCGCATCGCAGTGGGTGAAGGTAGCGCTTATGACCTGTTCCTGACTCGTGAAATACAGCATGCGACGCTGGTTCGCGCCCCGTCTTCACCGGCTGTGGTCAATACCTTCATTGAGCAGAATCTAGAGATTGCTGCAGGCGTTCGCCAGCAATTGGAGGCCGACCGCAGTACGAAGCCTGGGCTCAGGCTGATAGAAGAGCCTTTCATGCAGATCCGGCAAGCCATGGGCGTGCCCAAGGCGCGAGGGCAGCAAGCATCCATTTGGCTCGACGATTTCATCAGGGGCCTGATTGCCGAAGGCTTTATCCATCAGGCACTTTCACGTCATTCCATTATTGGCGTAACTGTTCCCTGACGAAGCGAACCGCTGTGTTCCACAGCGGCGTAGCTCTGCATCGCCATAACGGCAATCGGTAGCCCATAATCGACCCGGCGCTTGTAATGGAGCTGGCAGGCCTCACTGGGCAGGGCTGACTGGCTGCGACAGGCGTTTCTTTCTACTCCCCCCCGAAGAGGTTCAAACCCAATGGCCAAGGCCGCAGATGTCGTCGTGCAATGTCTGGAGAACGAAGGCGTTGAATACGTTTTCGGTATTCCCGGCGAAGAAAACCTGGACCTCCTCGAATCCCTGCGCAAATCACCCATCAAGTTGATATTGACCCGCCACGAACAGTCTGCCGGCTTCATGGCGGCGACCTATGGCCGTCTGACCGGCAAGACCGGGGTTAGCCTCTCTACCCTTGGACCAGGTGCAACCAACCTCGTGACCGCCGGCGCCTACGCTTATCTGGGCGGCATGCCAATGCTCATGATCACAGGCCAAAAGCCGATCAAGAAGTCCAAGCAAGGTCGGTTCCAGATAATCGATGTCTGCCAAATGATGAGCCCTATCACCAAATACACTCACCAATTTGCCTCGGCGGACAACGTTCCGGCGCGCATGCGTGAGGCTTTCCGCCTTGCCGAAGAAGAGAAGCCTGGTGCCGTGCATCTGGAACTGCCGGAAGACATCGCGGCTGAGCAGACCGACAGCCTGCCTATCCCGCCGAGCCTCGCACGTCGCCCATTGGCCGAGCACAAGGCCGTCGAAGCTGCAGTCGCGAAGCTCAATAGCGCGCGCAGCCCGATCTTGGTGATAGGCGCCGGCGCGAATCGCAAAATGACCGCCAAGGTTCTCAAGCAGCTGATCGACCAGACGGGTATTCCGTTCATCACCACGCAAATGGGCAAAGGCGTTGTCGACGAGCGTCACCCACGTTTCCTCGGCAATGCTGCACTGTCGTCCGGCGACTTCGTGCACCGCGCCGTCGAGGCTGCCGACCTGATCATCAACATCGGCCACGACGTCATCGAGAAGCCGCCGTTCTTCATGGTCCGAGGCGGCACCGAAGTGATTCACATCAACTTCCGCTCCGCCGAAGTCGACGCTGTGTACTTCCCGCAGATCGAAGTCATTGGCGATATCGCCAATGCCGTCTGGCAGATCGGCGAAGCCCTGACCGACGTCAGCCACTGGGACTTCACCCGCCTGCTGGCCATACGCGAAGCCAATGAAGCGCAGATCGTCGAGGGTGCCGACGACGACCGCTTCCCGGTCTACCCACAACGTCTGGTGGCAGACGTTCGTCGCGCCCTGCCCTCCGAAGGCATCGTTGCGCTCGATAACGGGATCTACAAGATCTGGTTCGCGCGCAACTACAAGGCGCACAAGCCCAACACTGTTCTGCTCGACAACGCCTTGGCGACCATGGGAGCGGGCCTGCCCTCGGCCATGGCTGCACACCTGGTACACCCGGACCGTTCGGTGGTCTCGGTATGTGGTGATGGTGGCTTCATGATGAACAGCCAGGAGCTGGAAACCGCAGTCCGTCTGGGCATGCACATCACTGTGGTGATCCTGCGTGACGATGGTTACGGCATGATCCGCTGGAAGCAGGCCAACATGGGCTTCGCCGACTATGGCCTGGACTACGGCAACCCGGACTTCGTCAAATATGCCGAGGCTTACGGGGCCAATGGTCATCGTGTGGAAAGCGCCGCGGGTTTTCTGCCGCTTCTGGAGCACTGCATCAAGACCCCAGGCGTGCACGTGATCGATTGCCCCATCGACTACAGCGATAACGACCGTATCCTGAACTACGAGCTGCGTGAGCGCGCTCTGGCGGTTTAGACGTTAGCGGTTCATCCGCGAGAGCATCAAAAAGCTCGTGGGTGAATACCACTGCCACGCAGCAAAAAGCCCGGGTAGCTGAGCACAGCACCCGGGCTTTTTTTGCGCATGCTTTTTATCTAGAGGCTTGGGCAAGCTTCTGGGACTTTGCGTTCTGGCTACCGATGTAGAACACCAGTATCACGCCCACGAAGCACATGCCGGCAATGGGTAACAACGCCAGCGGGAAGCTGCCTGTTTTGTCCCGAATGAGGCCCACGAAGAAGTTCAGCGTACCTGTACCCAAATGCCCCAACGTATTGACTGCTGCGATACCCACCGCCAACACACTCGGAGAAAGGGTTTCACCGGTAAGGGCCCAGAAAGGTCCTTTCAATGCAAAATTGCTGATCAGTACCATGGACAGCAAGATCAGAGTGATGACCAACGAGTCGGTCATCAGGGTGGCGACGAAGCTCAGCCCCATGATCGCCATAGGGATCGCCGTGCTGAAGATCCGGTCGCCCGTTTTGTCGGCACGCATACCCCAGAAGATCATGAACGCCGCACCAAGCCCGAATGGAATCATGTTCAGCAGACCTGTCTGCGTATCGGTCAGGTGGAACGACTTGAGAATCTGAGGCATCCAGAGCGACAGGGTGTTGCTGGTGGCCGAGATGCTCATATAGATCACGGCGAGCAGCAGCACCCACTTGTTGCTCATGGCTGCCCAAATCTTGCTCGCACCGTGTTTGTGTGGCTTGTTGTTCTCGCTTTGCTCGCGATCTTTTTGCTCAGCTTCAAGACGGCCTGATAGCCAGCTTTTTTCGTCATCGGTCAGCCAGCGAGCTTCAGACGGTTTGCTGGGGAGAAAAAACAGCGTGGCAATACCCATGATCACAGCAGGCAGTGCTTCGAGCATGAGTAACCACTGCCACCCACGGTAGTCCCAGATGCCATCCATTTTCAGCAACAGAACCGACAGCGGCGATCCGATGAAATTGGACAGCGGTACTGCGACCATGAACACGGCTACGATTCGTGCCATGTACGCTTTGGGGAACCAGGTAGTGAGGTATAGCAGGACGCCTGGAAAGAAACCCGCTTCAGCGGCACCGAGCAGGAAGCGCGAAATACCATAGGAAATCGGACCGGTAATGAACGCTGTACAAAACCCTACAATGCCCCAAGTGATCATGATGCGGGCGATCCATCGCCGTGCGCCAAATTTCTCCATGGCGACGTTGCTGGGCATTTCAAACAGCACGTAGGCGACGAAAAACAAGGTAGCCCCGAAGCCGAAAATGCTTGCGGTCAGACCAATGTCTTTGTTCATGGTCAACGCAGCGAAGCCAATGTTGACGCGGTCAATATAGGCGATGAAGTAACAGAACATCAGGAAAGGCAGCAGCCGCAGCATCATTTTGCGCACGGCGGCCTTCTCGACCGGGGATATGGTTTTCGCGTCGGTGCTCATGACCGTTCCTCATTATTTTTAGATTCGGCCTCGACCCTGACAGTCAAGGCAGGTTCTCGGCTTCTGTTTGGATCTGTGAGCGTCGGAAGGCGCCAGCCTGAAATCCCGGGAAACCATACCCAGACGGGCCATGCGTATTTCACATCACAAACGCAATGAGGCTATGTGCATGCGTTGCGTTCGTCAATTCAGAAAAGCATTTATCGCCCTCTCTTCTGCCAATAAAACCCATGAAAGCGGATTTCTATGGCAACCTTCAGCATGAGCGTATTGCGCTTATCGTCACTGATAGGCAATCTCTTTGATTTTACAAAGCGCCATACACGCGAATTGTCGCGTGGGCCACATGAGTGCTGCGCTTACGCAAGGAGGGTAGTGACCGGTTCCTGAAGGAACGGTACGCATGGCGGAGACCGCATCAATTCAATAAGGACTTAGCGTCTTGCGCTGCTGAGGGAAGACGCAACATAGTGTCCGGGATCAATGGCCCCCACCGGTGGATGTGTAGCACCACCCTCGGCGAAGTGACCAGCGGCGCCAACCGCTCTCTCGTGGCTGATATACACTAATGATATCAACCACGGGAGATTACCCAATGAGCCGGATTCTTGCCGACCTCACCCCCAAGCAACTTGAAGACCTCAACCACCTGGCATCGGCCTTGGACACATCGCGCGCAGCCCTGATCCGGGAAGCGGTGGCCGCCTTCGTCGCGGTCAAGAATGAGGAGCTGAAGCACGCCGCCCCGAACGTTTTCGGGCTGTGGAGGGATCGCGCCGTGGACGGCCTGGCTTACGAACAGGAGCTGCGCAACGAATGGTGAGGTCCCTGTTTGATACCAATATTCTGATCGACCACCTATCTGGTAGACCCTTGGCCGAGCAGGTCATCCAAGCTGCACACAGACCCATGATCAGCTTGATCACGTACATGGAGGTACTGGTGGGTGCAGGTGATGCCAAGGAGGCCGACACCCTGCGTCATTGGATGGGGCAGCAATTCGAAGTGGTACCGGTCTCGCTTGATATCGCACATGAGGCCGTCTTGCTACGCCAGCAGCGCCGCATCAAATTGCCCGACGCGATCATTTGGGCAAGTGCGCGCCTGGCAGGCGCAGTCCTGGTGACACGTAACACCAAGGATTTCCCCGAGACCGAACTGGGCGTGCGTGTGCCGTACCAGCTGTAAGCGTTTTGCGAATGCGGCCCCGTGCAGTGTTCTACCAACCCCGGCCACCTTTTCAGGCGAAAATGATCGCTACCTAGAGGTGTTGGATGAACGGACAACGACGTACCGTTGCCAAACAACGGATCCTGGATTTGATTGAAAGCAGTGTACAGCCCAACGGGTGACTCCTTGCCCAGAAACCAAAAACCCCCGGAGCACTAGACGCTTCGGGGGTTTTTGACGTATCGAATATGGCGGTGAAGAAGTCCGCCATCGACTTATCCTGTTTTGTCCCACAACGTCCGAGGAAGCTAGGTAAATCGGGCCTCTGAGCCTATCATACCGTCCGAAGACGTCCGGTAAGATATCACTGCATCTATCTAAAAATGTGGGAACAAATGGGGGAACGATTCTCCTGGGCTTGTAGGAGTGTGAGTGCAACGTCATGGGTAAACTCAACCCGAAGCAAATCGAAAACCTAACGACCTCAGGGACCTACGAAGATGGCGAAGGTCTCAGAATGGTCGTCAAACCGACCGGGAAGAAGTACTGGGTTCTGAGGTACCAACTGGCGGGTAAACGACGGGAAATGGGCCTAGGCAGTTTTCCTACGATCACGTTGAAGAAAGCGCGAGAAGCTGCGGCCGGACATCGAAAAATGCTTAGCCAAGAGATCGATCCGCTGGTGAGCAGGGATGCTGAACGCAAAGCATCGCGACTTGCCGAGGAAGCTCGGCAGGCGCGTGCTATCAGCTTCAGAACGGTAGCGGAAGACTATATAGCGGCACATAAAGCGGGATGGAAGAATGCGAAGCACAGTCAGCAATGGCTGAACACGCTGACCACCTATGCCTTTCCGGTGATTGGGGACACGCCAACGGAAAAGGTCACAACTGAGGAAATTTTGAGGATCCTTACCCCGATCTGGCAAACAAAGCCTGAAACAGCGTCAAGAGTTCGTAACCGAATGGAGATGGTGCTCGATGCAGCAAAGGCAAGGTGCCTCCGAGACGGTGAAAATCCAGCCCGCTGGCGCGGGCATTTGGACAAGCTTCTTCCACCTCGCTCAAAGGTGAAAGCGGTAGTACATCATCCTGCTTTGCCATGGCGCGAACTGCCAGGCTTCATCAGCCGCATCAAGGTTAGGGACGAGCCCAGCTACAAAGCGATGTTACTGACCATTTTGACGGCTTGCCGAACAAATGAATGCTTGGCAGCAACGTGGGATGAGATTGACCTGAAGAATGCGGTTTGGAAAATTCCAGCTCATCGCATGAAGGCTGGCAAGGAACACCGGATCCCCTTGAGTCAGAGGGCATGTGACGTGTTGCGCAGCTTGATAAGGATCAAGGACAACCCCTACGTGTTCCCCAGCACCCAGAAAGGGAAGCATCTCTCGAATATGGCTATGCTGATGGGGCTACGGTATCTGGGCCGTGGAGACCTCACTATCCATGGATTCCGCTCGACGTTCAGGGACTGGTCAGCGGAGGCGACGAGTTATCCTCGCGAGGTCTGTGAGCAGGCATTGGCGCACAATCGGCAGGACAAGGCGGAAGCGGCGTACTTCAGAACCGATCTTTTTGAGAAGCGTCGTGCAATGATGGAGGAATGGGCGGAATACGGATGTTCGGTAAAGGCAGACAAGACGCAGACTTCCGGGCCATAGGCCTAGAGGTCTGCTTTCTTTTTTTGTCTTGATCCGAGCCCTTTCGAGAGGTATGGGCTGCCCGACAAGCGGCCGAATCAGTGCAGTCATTAGCGACAGGCTCCTTTAAGCCGAAAGCGGTCCGTCGTTTACCTATAATAGGAGTGTCAGACATTACGAATAACGGGTGCTATGTTAAATCCGGCCATGATGCTATTAGGACCAAAGGCAGCATTGTGGACGGCTGCACTCGATTCAAAGCTGTAAAACGCGAAGGGCCGCTTCCGGCCAAAAGCAGACATTCATCTATGGCTGCTTTCGACCTTTAACTGCGACCAACCGGACTTAACAGACTATTTTTAATCTGCTACGGCATTCAGAATCCATTGACGTTGAAAATTTTCTAACGAAGATTTGCCTTGATCATCAAAAATTAACGACTTGGCATTTTCTGCGGCCTTCATCCAACTCTTCCATTGCAAAGATAACGCATCCATCTCACCGCTAAAGTGAGGAGACTTCATAGCCCGAAGCGAGTAGGTAAAGAAGGTAATGTAAGGATGCTCCCACTCCAATCCGTTTTGCGTAGAAAGTTCTCTGGAGATTCTAAGCTCACTCACTCCTTCCCAGAAGCGCTCGACGCCAACTGAATCTTTTCGATCTATCCCTATTCTTACGCAGATTTTACCAAGAGTAGTATGCGGAAATGGGTCATGTTCAAGCAGTGCTACAGCTTTTTTTGCATAAGAATATGCAAGAATTTCTTGGCTCTTATTACTTGCCAATAGTGCTCTCTGTTCCCAAAACCTTGCGTTCCAACCGCATGCGGATTCTAAGCTAGAGTACCAGGCACCTGCACTAGACCCCATATCTTTTTCGATTGTGTCATGATCCATTAATGCGCGCATGATTAGGTATGGCAAAGTCCGGCGAGCTATAGTCTGAGGAACTACCAGTGGCGCAAGTGCGCGCACAATAATTAATGAAATCTTATGTTTTTCACCGCTGCCAATTTGACCCCATACAAAGTCAGAAAACGCACTACTGCGAAGCCTTAACCCCCTATCATCTAAATAGCCGATTTGTCCTATAGCTGTGTCTTGATCGAAAACATCCTCTAGCTTTCCCTTTGAAAGGAAACTATCAGCCAAGTCGAACGGTAAAGAGTACCCGAACCGATGAACTGCTGCGGCGGCTACTATCAGCTCGATTAAACCATTTGGCAATGAGTTTGGATTCGCAAGCATTTCAACAATTGCATTTCGATAAGAGTGAGCATTCTCTAAACTTTCCAACCACTCAAGCAATTGCCCCGAATAATCTGACTTGAAGCCCTTCCATGCTTGACTAACAGTCAAAGTGCTGCGCGTCCCCAATCGGCCTTTGCTGCTTCGCTTTGAAAAAATATTGGCAAAATCTATTCTGATAAGCGGCTCTAGCGAGCATTCCAAACGATCCGCACCAATTACGTCAGCTCTCACTGCGCGAACTCTGTGAGAGTCACATGTAGCAACAATGCGAAGATCATGCTTGTTTTCTATTGCGAGGTTTATAGATGACTTCAATGAGCTTGAAAAATCTGCACAATCGTCGAAGATGAACGCCACCTTAGTCGATTTTGCATACTCAACTATGCCAGCATCGTTAAAACGCTCTTCACCTCTAAAGAACCAAACTTCATAGCCTTTGTCTATTAGTTCTTTCGCTGACCGAAGTGCAGCGGCTGATTTTCCGCTGACAGATCCGCCATAAATTAATGAAAGTTTAACAGCTGGTTTCGTAGTAGTCTCTGTGAGCCACTGTGCGCTATGCAGCGCCGCTGATAGTGGAGCATCTAAGTCTTGAAGTATATGAACCCACTGCGTTTCCGCTGACGCGTAGAAATCTAATACTTTCCTTGGAGCAATGATATCCAGCGTTAGCTGCTTGAACTTAGCTCTGACTTCTTCACGAGCGGCCTTAAACTCTTTACTTACAGTTGGATTGCGCCCCTTCCAATCAAGTAGGTCCTTCAGCAACGCATCAAAAAAATCTTTTCCGTTCGCAGCAATTGGAATAAGTCCCTGGCGAGCAAATCGAGCAACTTGTGCTTCGGTCATGCTATTTAAAACTATTACAGAAGGACAGCCGCCTCGATCTCTGGACCGATTCCCAAACTCAAAGACAGTTATTAAATCAACCTCTTCTTGAAGCCTTGCCCCGCAAACGATAAACGGCTTTTTTACCCATTCCGATCTAAACTCTGCATGCCAACCAGGCGTGCTCTCATTACGGGAAGCGTATTCTTTTAGCGAAAAGATAAGATGATCGGGTTGCTCTGATAACTTAGATGCCTTTCCATGAAGGTAGACAACTTGTAGCTCTTTTTTCTCTAGAGAACGCGGCTTATATGGTTCACACCAAAGAAAAGATTCAAGCTTTGGTATTGACCCGCGTGTCTTTGACCTGTCAAGAATATCATCGATATTTAATGTCCAAATCCTTTTCCAAGGTAGGTCGTGGAGCACGCGCTGCCAAGTTGGTCTACACCCAACAAACCTGCCACTGAGAAAACTATTTAAAATTGGCTTATTTTTAGGAGAGCTTTCAAGGTCCCCATATACTAATGGTAAATTCCATTGCTCTGAATCTTCCAGTCCCAACTTAAAATTTTCGTTTAACTCACTAGCTAAACCCGAGCCGCCCTTGAGTTCAATGCCATCTCCGCCAAAAGCTCCAATGCTTCCTCCAGCCCCCAACAGCAAATTCATCGCGCTATTTGCAACAGCGGTAACAATCAGTAAAGCGTCCTCTTCACTAATATTGAACTGATCAACCAACTCCATTTGCAGCTCCTGTTTTACATTATAGCGCTATTGTAGTGGCGCTTTATTAGCCGTTCCGCCTCACTAAAAAGCGTGAGACATGCTCCACGCCGAGGCATTCATTTGGTGTGAAGGATAGGCATACGAGTAACGCAGGTGCAAGCTGGGAGCTAGCGCGTGGTTCTAGCTTACGCTCGCTACATACCGATCAGATGTACGAAAAGGAGTGGGGAATAACTTGAGCCAAACCTAGCGCTTGCGATGTAGCCCACGAGCCCTCTGCACTGACAAGGTTCAGGCTAGGACGAAAAACTTGATAATGGGACTAGGAGGGACGGGCTGGTGCTTGGCATTCCCCCTTCCAAAGCCCAGCTGTCGTAAGTCTTCGTACTGAGGCGAAACGCCGCCCTCTGAAAAAATGGTAGCTTTTGGCCGATTCCTGCCCTCGATAAAGGGCAGCTTTGGGCCGTTTCCAGCCGGTCAAGGCGTACCGGTGCACTGGGCATATCCAATGCAGATGGCTGGTCAAATCGAATGCAAAGAGGTGGTTAAATTAGTCGATTACCCACTGTGCGTTGGAGGTTGGCCTGAGCTGCAATGAACGTGGCGCCTGTGCCTTAGATTGCATGGCCATTAGCGACCATCAGCGGCTTGGGACCCAGCAGCTGCGGCATCTGACGATGCTTGATCAGATTTGCCGTGGGGTGGACCACTGATGGGTGGTGCCTCCATTTCAGGGTGAAATCAGATGATCGTAAGTAGGCCTGGTTAGGCGAATAGACTAGAATGCCATCAAACGCAGTGGCCCGCAGACAGGACAGGGATATCGCTCAAATGGCTACGGCCCAACAAATCATTGCTCTGCTAAGCAGCCATAATCAGGGGGATGAGGAGCAATTCCTCTCAATCGCCTTGCAGGTTGCGGCCGCTGAAGCGAGACGCGGTCGGAGTGATGTTGCGGCCGAGCTGAAAACGCTGGTTGATACTGCTCGGAAACGTGGACAGAGCAAATCGCGTCAGGGGCCCAGCCATGAGCAGGTTGCCATTCCGATTTCTAAACCTCGTGGCGAACTGGAAAACCTTCTCTCTGTAGCCTACCCAAAGTCTCAGCTGCAAGATTTGATCTTGGATGAGTCCAAGAGTAACCGGTTGAGGAGGCTAATCCACCAACAGCGTCAGCGGGATAAGCTGAGAGCTCATGGCATGCCTCCTAGTTCGCGGCTACTTCTGGTGGGACCTCCTGGCGCCGGCAAGACGTTGACTGCTTCCGTTTTATCCGGGGAGCTGCAGCTGCCTTTATTTACCATCCGCCTAGAAACGCTAATCACCCGTTACATGGGTGAAACTGCATCCAAATTACGTTTGATTTTTGACCATCTCAATACAGTACGCGCGATATACCTCTTCGATGAATTTGATGCGATTGGGGGGCGGCGTAACGCTGATAACGACGTTGGCGAAATGCGCCGCGTCTTAAACTCCTTTCTTCAGTTCTTGGAAGAACCTAATAGCACTGATAGCCTAGTGGTGGCGACTACGAATCATCCAGAGCTCCTTGATAAAGCGCTTTTCCGACGATTTGATGAAGTAATCGAGTACGCCCTGCCGGATGCTAAGGGTATAAAAGCGGTTATAGAGATGTGTATGAGCGCCTATCTTCCCAAAAGAATGTCATGGGCCAAGATCGGCACTGTTGCTTCAGGTCTCAGTCAAGCTGAGATCAGCCGTGCGGCGGCTGAAGTCATAAAAGACTTGATTCTCCACGATGCTAAGCAGGCATCTGTCGAGCAGATTGTAGCCGCACTTCAGCAACGGCATGAACTCAAAGATACTCTTTCAGGATTAGGCCCTAGCTGATAGCTTAAACGTCTTGGGCTTTGGATTTATGGAAAAATTCCAATATGGCATCGTACGAGCTTCCGCACTGCAGATTTGAAAAATTTAAATCCGGTCGCCCTTATAAAAAACGGCAGATGGATATGAGCTCTGCCTCGAACGAGCGAGAGGCAGGCCATGGGAGTCGTCTCCGTGAGAGATTTGATCTTTCCATCAAAGCTCATGCAGGGCGAAATGGATATTTCAGCAATGAGATTAGCGAAACTCCACCCGCTCTTTACCTCGATGTAGTGATTCAAGCAGGGGCGCCCCCGCCCGATCTTAATTGGAAAACACAAAACATTCGGTTATCGGCTCTGAGGGTGCAAGAAGACGGAGTAACTGTCGGCGCGTTGTACGTGCCTGAAAGCTCGGTTTCCTTTTTTGATCAAAAACTAGTTGAGTATGCCGAGCAGAGAACTCTAGGAGGCAAACCAAAGAACGACTCAAAGTTCTCTTCCCTAAATCATTTCTCACTCGGATCCATTCAGAGCCTCTGGACGGATTCTCGCCCCTTCCCAGCAGGTACGAATAATCTTTGGTGGGAGTGCTGGTGCGGATCATGTCAAGTCAATCTGATCAGACGAATAGCGGAAAAGCTCAATCTTAGAATTAACGAAAATCTACTAGTTTTCCCCGATACCGAGGTCCTGCTAATTTTTGCAAATGCTGTCGAAATATCTATGCTTGTGGATAATTCCTGTGGTATCCAAGAGCTGCGAAAAGCATCCGACAGCCCTTACTTCTTCACTAGGTTAGCGCCTCGTGAGCAACAAGACTGGAGTAATAACTTACTAGAGCGGATCCGGATTACCAGCAATGACCGCCCCGCAGTTTGTATCTTGGATAACGGCGTGAACTCGGCACATCCATTACTGCAGCCAGCGTTAGATCCAGAAGATTGTCAAGCAATAAATAGCGACTGGGGAAGCGATGACCATAATGGGCATGGTACCAACATGGCGGGAGCCGCATTGTTTGGTGATATGACCTATGCGTTGGCTGACCAAAGAGATTTGGAGCTGACCTACAAGCTAGAGTCAGTAAAATTCTTGCCACCCTCCGGCTGGGCACGTAACGCTCCGGAAAGCTATGGAATCATTACTCAGGCAGCGGTTAGCTTAGCGGAGACGAAGGCTCCTACAAGGAGCCGAGTATTCTGTATGGCCGTGTCGAATGAGCATGTCTCTGGAGAGCGGCCAACAACATGGAGCTCTGCGATCGATCAGTTGTGTTCCGGTACAATGATTGGTGACTTTGACGATGAAGATCATTCTGGTCCACGACGCCTATTTATACTTTCGGCAGGCAATATTCCGGATTCAACAAACCCTGCAGATGTATCTGATCTTTACGACTATCCAATCGAAGATCCTGCTCAATCTTGGAATGCAATAGCCATAGGCGGATTCACCAATAAAACTGATTTGGATGGGCAGCCTGGATATGAGGGCTGGGGAACATTCTCCGAGGCAGGAGATCACAGTCCCTATAGTAGGTCATCGGTCGATTGGGAGCATAGTCGATGCCCCATCAAACCTGAGGTTGTCTTCGAAGCAGGTAACAAAGCCTTAAGTCCTGATGGTCAGCAATTCTATTCAGGAGTACCTGCGCTCTCGATTTTGACAACTGCTAGAAACTTTGCACGAAATCCAATCGAAGAGTTTTGGGCTACTAGCTCAGCAACGGCCCAAGCTGCGGGTATGGCTGCCGCCATCATAGCTGAGCACCCAGACTTCTGGCCAGAAACGGTTCGAGCGCTGATGATTCATAGTGCGCAATGGACACCTGCCATGCTCCAAAAATTACGAGGAAAGAGCAAGAGAGAGCGCATCCTTCTCGCTCGGCATTTTGGATATGGAGTTCCGCAGTTACCACGCGCTCTAGCTTCTGCTGAGCACGATTTAGCGTTGATATCTGAAGCCCATATTCAGCCGTTTAAGAAGGACCTAGACTCCCGAGGACGAGAGAGCGGCGAGCCTCATTTCAATGAAGTCCACTACTACGATCTTCCATGGCCAAAAGACGAACTTGAGCGGCTTGAAAACCGTGTTGTTCAGTTAAAAATAACTTTATCGTACTTCATAGAGCCGAGCCCTAGCGAGCTAGCACAAGTTATTCCCGCAAGATATCAGTCATTTGGACTTAGATTCGATTTGAAGCGTAAATCAGAAACTGAGCAGGCATTCCGTCATCGGATAAATAAGCTGGAGTCGCTTGAGCAAAAACCACCAAAAACAGAGAGTGACAATAACTGGACGTTTGGTTCAAAACATATTTCCGCCGGATCGGTACATAGTGATGTCTGGGTAGGCCCAGCGATCGACTTGGCAGCAAGGGACAAAATTGCAATATCACCGGTTTCCGGATGGTGGCGATATCGCCACCATTTGGGAAAGTACAACAGTCAAGCTCGATATAGCCTTATAGTATCCATTTCATCTGAGGGTGAGGATGTTAGGCTCTATACGGAAATCTCAAACCTAATCGCAGCTTCGGTTGAGCCAAATATTCTTGTATAAATCAATCAAGCTAGGCAATTTCTGCCTGAAAGCACTTATCAGGGCAAAAACTGTGATATTTAATTCGGTTTGGATTGCTCACTATAAGCATTACGCCCTAGTCTTCCTCGTATTCCGACTGCCCCGCTAAAGCTTGGTCGTCGCTTACTCAGCCGTTGTAGGTAAGCCCCATAGAAAAGATAGGCTAGACGCGCTCATCCCGGCGCCTTAGAGGTCCCCGAGACCTGACTTAAATGTGAGTCGCTCCAGCTTGGGTAGACACTGGATGACTGCTATTGGCCGATAGCTGACGTCAGTCTGTAGTTACGATCAGTACTTTATCTTATACGTAGGCGAATCCTCCGGTCGGTTCTGCCGCCGGTCGTAGATCTTCGTCGTGCTGATATTGGCATGCCCCAGCCAGGCCTGCACCTTGGCGATGTCAGCTTCGTGCTCCAGGGCATTAGTGGCCGCAGTAGCCCGCAGGCCATGGACGCCCAGGCCCTCAACCTGGATGCCGGCCTTTTTGGCGTACGCCTCGACCAGTGTGTAGATGCCATTGGCTGTGACGCCCAGGCCTTTCGCCCAGTGTCGTAATGGTACGAACAACGGGGCCTTTGGGTTGGCCAGCCCATGCCCCGAGCGTTCCAGGTACGCATGAATCCGATCCGCTGCTACAGGATGCACCGGGAGGTAGCGAACCTTGCCGCCTTTGCCGTGCACCATCAGGTGTCGAATGCCGCGGCGTTCCACCAGATGATTGACCTGCAACTGCGCGGCTTCCTCTCGGCGCAAGCCGTGGTACAGCAACACAGCCAGGATCGCTCGATCGCGTAGCCCTTTCAGCGATGTTTCATCCGGCGCATCGAGCAGCGCCTTGGCTTGGTGATCGCCCAGGGCTGGAGTCTTACCTTCATTGGTTTCGATCCTGGGCCGTTTGACCCCATGCACCGGGTTGCCACCTGCTACCGCGTTACTGTCCAGGAGGTGATCGAACAGGCTGGCCAGGGCGGCGAGCTTGCGGCGAATCGTGGCCCCGGCCAGGCCGCGCCCTTCCAGATCCGCGCGCCAGGCCAAGACATGCGAGCGGGTGACCTGGCGAAAGTCATCGGCGCTGGCCAGCCCTATAAAGGAAGAGAAATCCGTCAGGTCATTTTGATAGGCACGGCGGGTGCGTGGGTTGTCGATGTTGGCAAACCATTCGACGGCAGCCGGTACCGCTGCCAGCTGTTGAAACTCGACCGCCGTTAGCCGCCTCTCCCCTTCCCGCACCTGAACAGCCGTGCTCTGAACGTTTTTCATTTCTGTGGTCATCTATCGAACCCTCGCCGCGATCAGGTCATCACCTGCACGTTCTGACGCCTATCCGTCCACCTTAACTGAAAACAGTCTTTTACTGGTGATAACGTATTTCTTACACTGATTAAGCAGCGACCGATGCATGGTGCGCTGAATCAATCCTGTACAAATACCCAATGGCCTTAACGTCGGGTACCAGTGCAAACGCTTATACAGTCAAAAATCTCAAGGGTCGACTACTCCGTTTTTCTAGCTCATTGAGGCAAGGTAAGCTGTAGATCACTCAGTTTATAGGATGGCCGCACATGAAACTCATAAGCCTAACTACCGCTGGACGGCGCACTGTCGCAGCCATGGCGCTGGCTGTCGCGTCCGTGACGCAAGCCGCTCCTGCGCACGTAATCGACGTGTACCGGGATCCCAATTGCGGATGCTGCTCCAAGTGGATTGCTTACCTGCGGGACAATGGCTTCACGGTCAATGACCATCTGGAAGAAAACATGAGCCTGGTGAAGGCCAAGCTGGGTGTGCCTGAGAAACTGACGTCGTGTCACACTGGTGTGGTGAACGGCAAGTTCATCGAGGGACATGTCCCGGTGCAGCAGATCGCTGAGCTTGAACGCCGGACCGACCTGATCGGCGTAGCGGCACCCGGCATGCCAATGGGCTCACCCGGTATGGAAACAGGGCACAAAAGCGCTTATCAAATCATAGGGCTGAAGAAAATCGGCAAGCAGGAGGTGGTAGCTGACTACCCATCACAATGACTTTTCTCCACACCAACCGGACTTGTGCCAGCTTACCGGGAAGACAGCTAATTGGTTGGTCCGGTATTGCTTTACAGCAAGTGATCTCCGTGGAGCTAACAAGCTGATGATAGGTGCCTTTGCCATACCTTACAGAAATGTAATAAAACTTGCGAAACTCGCAAAGCCTGGATCAGTCGGAATTATTGTGTCTTGAGAAAAGGGTATCGAGTTCAACATCTGAACTCGACCGTCAATCCAGGAGATTACTTCATGAACAGTGCTTACGATGACTGCATTTTAGAGTGCCTACGCTGTGCAATGGCTTGTGAAAGCTGTGCTTCAGCCTGCTTGCAAGAGCAGGATGTTCAAATGATGGCGAACTGCATAAAGCTGGACAGGGATTGCGCAGACATGTGCAGGCTCGCGGCAACCTTGATGGCTCGCCAAAGTCCTCTGGCCAATGAATTCTGTGCCCTGTGCGCAAAGGCCTGCAAAGCCTGCGCCGACGAGTGCGGCAACCACAGAGCCGATCACTGCCAGCATTGCGCGCAGGCTTGCCATGCCTGCGCTCAGGCCTGTGAGGCGATGGCGGCCTGAGCCAGCTTTTGGCCAAGAGCCCGAGCATAGCCGCCGTGCGAGGCTGGACGATCTAGATATTGCCCTAGCGCACAAACGTTAGGACAAAGACTGTTCGGCAGCTAGTTGACGTACACGAGATAGTGCCGCCATGAGCTTGCATCAAGGATCGGGCGATCGCCAGCCCCAACCCTGAATTCCCGGCGCCTTCGCGCCGCGCAGGGTCCACTTGGTAGAACCGGTCAAAGATGCGGTCCAAGTGCTGCGGGGCTATCTCGGGACCAGGGTTTTCCACCCAGAGCGCTACTCGCCCTCCGTGGTCGTGGATGCTGACCTTGATAGCCCCCCCTGACGGCGTGTAGCGCAGGGCATTGGACAACAGGTTTGACACGATCCGGTCGACCATCACGCTGTCCGCAAAGACAGAGGCGTTGCCTGATGCTTGCAGCTGAATCCCCTTATCCTCGGCCAGAAATTCATAATAGCCAAACAGCTTGCTGATGACCGTTCTCAGGTTCAGTTCAACAGGCTCGGGCACAACTAGTCCGTTATCGGACTTGGCCAAGAACAGCATCCCGTCGATGATTCCCGAAAGACGGTTGAGCTCTTCCAGGTTGGAGCTCAAGTTATCTTCGTACACTTCGGGCGCACGCTTTTTGGCCAAGATGACCTCGGTATGGGTCCGCAGGTTGCTGATCGGTGTACGGAGCTCGTGCGCAATGTCAGCAGAGAAATTCGATAGGCGCACGAAGGAATCGTCCAGGCGACCAAGCATGGAATTGAACGCGGTGATCAGCTCACGCAACTCATCCGGTACCGGCTCTAAGGGAATGCGTTCCTTCAGCGAGCCAGCGGACATTGAGGCGGCGGTCTGGGTCACCCTGGCCACCGGCCGCAGTCCGTTCTTGGCGACCAGCCACCCTAGGGCCGCGCTTAACACGGTACTGGCTAATAGAACGCCCCAGAACCAGCGTTCAAGCATGGCAAAAAAGTGCATATGCGTGGTGACGTCCAGGACAAGCCACGCGGTCAGCGGTGGGCTGGCAGTGGGCAAAGACACCGAGGTGATCAGGGCCCTGAACATGCGGCCTTCTTTTTCCCACTCCCAGACGCCATCGCGCTGGGTGGCCTGCGCGAGCGACGGCGCCGCTGATTGGGGAGGTTCTGCAAAAAAAGGCGTCCCATCGATCTTCAGAAATACAGCGCTGAGATCGGGATGTGCGCTCAGAAGAGTGTGCCAGCGCGCCTTGAGCTGGTCCGGGTTCGCGCCTGACTCCTTGGCAATCTGGGTAATCGCTTCCAGCTTTTCTCCCAGCGCCTGCGCATCCAAGGCGCGGAAGTGGTGACGACTCAGCTCGTTGAAGGCGACCCCCACAATGATGAGGACGGCGGCGACCGCGACCACAAACAGAAGGCTCAAGCGCAGGGTGAGTGAGCCAGGCTTCATCCTTCGTCCTGCGCGTCTAGCATGTAACCCATTCCCCGGCAGGTATGCAGCAGTTTTGCCTCGAAGTCATCGTCAATCTTGGCCCTCAACCGTCGTATTGCCACCTCGATAACATTTGTGTCGCTGTCGAAGTTCATGTCCCAGACCTGGGAGGCAATGAGCGATTTGGACAGCACTTCACCCTGCCGGCGCATCAGCAGTTCCAGCAGTGCAAACTCTTTGGCTGTGAGGTCGATTCGCTTGCCGCCCCGAGTCGCCCGACGCTTGAGCAAGTCCACATGAAGGTCTCCGATTTGCAGGCTCGTTTGAACCGGCAGGCTGCTGCTGCCGCGCCGTAACAGCGTTCGCACCCGTGCCAGCAGTTCTGAAAAGGCAAACGGCTTGACCAGATAATCATCGGCACCGAGCTCCAGGCCCTTGACCCGGTCGTCTATCCCGTCGCGTGCGGTCAGAAACAGCACTGGAACGGACTGGCCAGCGGTGCGAAGGCGTCTGATGACTTCCCAGCCATCTAGGCCCGGCATCATCACGTCAAGAATCAACAGGTCATAGGCTTCACTGAGCGCCTGTTCAACGGCATCCGTGCCGGTGACCACGCGGTCCACATTGAAGCCGGCCTCCCGCAAGCCTTGCTGCAAATAAATCCCGGTTTTCGGTTCGTCTTCGGCGACCAGCAGTTTCATGTTCGACTCTCCACGGCACCGGGCCAGTGTGACGGCAAAACAGGACCAGGCACACTCACATCCCCGCTTCCATCTCAGGGGACAGCGTGCCAAGCCAGGCAATCAGGCCTAGCACCAGGACGGCGGCGCCCAGCTCCAGGGCCATGCTGTAGCGGATCGAGCGGACCGCTCGCGTGTACTCGCCCCGGTGGACCGCCTGTTCAAGCGTCGGGCTCAGGACAAAGCGGTTAGCCGAGGCCAATCCGAGCATCAGGCCAAACAGTGCCAGCTTGCCCAGCAGCAACACCCCGTAGGTGCTTTTCACCACGCCACTGACCTGGGGACCGACGATAAACAGATAGTTCACCACGCCTGTGAGGACTATCATCGCCACGATCACCGCGCCGGCCCTTTCGAAACCGCTGAGCGTGCGCGACAGCACTTGGACTGACTGTAGGGATTCGACCTTGTTAGGCCGCAGCATCAGTGCAAAAGCCACCAACGCGCCGAACCAGCCGCCCGAGGACCACAGATGAAGGATGTCCGCGCAGAAGTGCCAGAAGCGCGGGGAGCCTTCATCCATAGCCCCATGGCCTGTCCACGCCAAGGTCGCCAGGGCCACACCTCCCGACAGCGAAACCATCAGCAGGCTTGCCATGGGCGCCCGAGGGTTGAAGGCGATGGCCACCGCAGCCCCCACCAGTGCGGCTATGCGGATGAGCCAGATGGTACCAAGCTCTGTCTGCGTCATCATCATCTCGACGTGAGGGACAGCCTCCAGCCATTCGGATGCACCGCTCATGTTCTTGGCCATTAGCACAAAGGAGGCGGCCGAAAGCAGCAGGCCGATCAAAGCGGTCGCGCTTAGCAGGGGGCTGAAGGGCAACACGGCGCCCGAGCGGCGTTCTGCGCCGCGTAGGCTGTAGAGGCCAAAGAGGGCCAGCCCGAACAGCATCATCAAATCGGTATACAACGCGAAACGAACTGCGATGCTGAGCGGATCTTCCATGTTTTACTTGACCTTAAACGTCACGCTACCGGTAATCGGGTGGGTATCGGAAGACACTGCCCGCCAATCGATCTTGTAGGTCCCTGCCGTCAGAGGTGAGGCCGGGGTAATGATCATGGTCTTGGGGTCACCCCCGCCCGATACTGCTGCTTTGACTGCCATTGGTGAGTGCTCCATGCCTGGCATCGCCGTCATGACCAGCTTCGCGCCGGAAAATTGGGTGACGAGGTTTTCGGAAAAATGCAGCTCGATCTTGCCAGGGACCGCGCCTTCACTGCCTTCAGCGGGAGTCGAAGACACCAGCTTGGGGTGGGCTTGGGCCAGTGCGCTGACCAGCATCCCAGCGGCAAAGAGCGTGACGAAACGTGTGCGGTTCAACAACATGCAACTCCTTACAGCCCAAAAAAGGGCGTTCGTTGGGGTATCAGATTTAGACTAGAGTGGCTCAGAACCACATGCGCACACCCAGGACTAGGCGGGCTTCGCTACGGTCCTCGCCTTCCTCGCGGGCAAAGTCGGCTGTATTGCCGTAGGAGCGGTTCCAGGTGACGCCAATGTACGGGGCAAACTCCCGGTAGATTTCGTAACGCAAACGCACCCCCACTTCGGTTTCAGACAGGCCCGAGCCGATGCCGCGCTGATGATCGCTCTGACCGTAGAAATTAACCTCCGCCGTGGGCTGCAAAATCAGCCGGTTAGTCAGCAAAATGTCGTAGTCACCTTCCAGCCTTAACCCAGTTTGGCCGCCTTCACCTAGAAACGCAGTGGCTTCGGCTTCGAAGTTGTACAACGCCAAGCCCTGAAGGCCAAATGCAGCCCAGGTTTGCGGCGAGCCTGGTTTGAAGTCTTGCCGGACGCCGCCGACCAGGTCCCACCAAGGACTGATCGCATGGCCCCACAGCGCTTGCAGTTCGGCCGATTCGGTCTTGCCGTTGATACGTTCGCCCTCGGAGCGAATCCAGAGCCGATCGATGTCACCACCCACCCAGCCGTTAACGTCCCAATTCAGGACGCTGCCGTTGTCGGCGTCCTGCCATTCGAGTTGATCGAAGAGCAGGAAGTAATTAGCCGCTTCGTCATGGACAGTGTGGCCTTTGGCACTTTGGTAGACCGCTGCCCGATTGGCATCGGTGATAGGCGCAATAGGCGTGCGGCTTTGGGTAGGTGCCGCAGGCTTGCTGGGGGCCATGGTCGTAATGTCCGAGTCCATGCCCTGCATCTGGCTATGGTCCATACCCTGCATTTTGGAATGATCCATGCCCTGCATCTGGCTGTGGTCCATACCCTGCATTTTGGAGTGATCCATGCCTTGCATCTGAGAATGGTCCATGCCCGGCATAGCGGCCTCTGCCGCAAACACGCCCACTGGGAGCATTCCCAGGCCGGTGACCGCGAGCAGTGAACAAACGTGGAGTCGATTCAAAACAGTCATTGGCTTCACTCCTCTACCCGAACTTCGCGGAACATACCCATCTCCATGTGGTAGAGCAGGTGACAGTGATAGGCCCAGCGCCCCAGAGCATCGGCGGTGACACGGTAGCTGCGCTTGGAGCCTGGCGGCATATCGATGGTATGCTTGCGCACCCTGAAGTTTCCGTCCTCGTCCTCCAGGTCACTCCACATACCATGCAGATGGATCGGGTGAGTCATCATCGTGTCGTTCACCAGCACGATTCTCACCCGCTCGCCGTATTTGAGTACCAGAGGTTGAGCGTCCGAGAATTTGATGCCATCAAACGACCAGGCAAATTTTTCCATGTGCCCCGTCAGGTGCAGCTCAATGGTCCGGCTCGGCTCGCGCCCGTCAGGGTCTTCAAAAGTGCTTTTAAGGTCGGCATAGGTCAGCACCTTGCGCCCGTTATTACGCAGGCCCAGGCCAGGATCGTTCAGCTTGGCGGTGGGGCTCATGGCCTGCATGTCCACCAGCGGGTTGTTTTTCTCGCTGGCAGGGTGGCTCTGCATCACCATGCCTCCCATCGAACCATGGTCCATGCCAGACATAGCGCCGTGGTCCATACCCTGCATGGTCGACATTTTGTTGTGGTCCATGGCGGCCATAGAATTGCCCCCCATGCTGCTCATGGTCTGCATACCGTCGTCGGCACCCGAATCCATGCTGCCCATGCTGCCATGGTCCATACCACCCATACCCATATCGTCCATCGTGACCAGCGGACGAGGATCAAGGGGGGGAACCTGGGCTACCAAGCCTTTCCGCACGGCCAGGGTGCCGCGGGCGTAGCCCGTGCGATCCATGGATTGAGCAAAGACCGTGTACGCCTCGGCAGTGGGCTCAACGATCACATCGAAGGTTTCGGCCACGGCGATGCGTAATTCATCGACCTCAACCGGGTTCACATACTGGCCATCCGACGCTACCACGGTCATTTTCAGGCCTGGAATACGGATGTCGAAGTACGTCATAGCCGAGCCGTTGATGAACCGAAGACGCAGCTTTTCGCCAGGACGGAACAAGCCGGTCCAGTTCATATTGGGGGCCTGACCATTGAGCAGGTACGTGTAGGTGGCCCCGCTCACGTCCGCAAGGTCCGTGGGGTTCATCTTCATCTCGGCCCACATCTTGCGATCCGCGACGGTTGCGGCCCAGCCCTTGTCAGCCACATCGTTGACGAAGTCCCCGACTGTGCGCTTGTGGAAGTTATAGTAATCGGACTGCTTTTTGAGGGTACGCATCAGCGAGACGGGATCTTCATCCGTCCAGTCGGTCAGCATCACCACATGTTCACGGTCGTACTTGAAAGGCTCGGGCTCTTTCGCCTCGATGACGAGGGGGCCATACACCCCTACTTGCTCCTGAAACCCGGAGTGGCTGTGGTACCAGTACGTCCCGTTCTGTTGGACCTTGAACTGGTAGACGTACACGCCACCCGGCTCGATGCCTGCGAAGCTCAGTCCTGGAACGCCGTCCATGTTTGGCGGCAGGATAATGCCGTGCCAGTGTATGGAGGTTGCAGCGTCGAGTCGGTTGCGTACCCGGAGCGTAACCGTGTCACCCTCTTTCCAGCGCAGCAAGGGACCCGGCAGCCCGCCGTTGATCGCCATCGCTGTGCGACGTTTGCCGGTGATGTTTACCGGCATCTCGCCAATAGACAGGTCGTACTCCGTACCGCTCAATACGCTGAGCGCCGGCGAGCCGGACGCCGCCCAACTGGGCGAACGCCATAAGCCTAGCCCACCTAGCGCGCCGGCAGCCGCGAGGCCCTTGACGAAAGTACGTCGAGAAGTTCTTGATTCCATACGCGCGGGTCCAGGTAGGCAAGGACGGCAACTAAGCCGTGTGTTGGGTTTAACGAACTGGAGTGGACGATGTCACAGCATCGTAAGCGGCGCGATTACATTTCTGTAAGCTTGAAACCCCGGGTTGGTTAGCAACATGCCTTAGAGCTTTCAGCTTTTTTAGTATTTGCAGAAGCCAGTTGCGCCTCAGCTTTTTTGTTTAGGGTTGTTTGTTGCGCATCCATCATTCGAGCGAACACGCGGTCGGCACCACCTTCAGCAAAGGCGACTGAGGAAATACTGAATGCGAGGGTAAGGAGTACAGCTTTGGACAGGTTCATGACGAGTTACCTTGTATTGGGAAGGCGGCACATGCCGCTGGGCCCAAGGTAACGAGTAGAGGCTTTCAGTTGGCTGAGTTGAGGGTTACAAAAAAGTCAGGTTGAGCGTTAACCAAGCCACCAAATGGTGGTTAATACTTCACCTTATAAGTCGGTGAATCCTCAGGCCTGTTCTCTCGCCGATCGTAGATTTTGGTTGTACTGATGTTCGCGTGTCCCAGCCAGGCCTGGACCTTGGCAATATCGGCTTCATGCTCCAGGGCATTGGTGGCGGCGGTTGCTCTGAGTCCATGCACCCCCAGGCCGTCGACTTTAATCCCGGCCTTTTTCGCGTAAGCCGCCACCACGGTGTAGATGCCGTTGGCCGTGATGCCCGCACCGGTCAGCTTGCCGCGTAACGGGATGAAGAGCGGCACCTTCCTGTCCGCCAGATGATGGCCCGAGCTTTCCAGGTACTGATGAATGCGCCCGGCCGCCACCGGGTGCAACGGCAGGTATCGCACCTTGCCGCCTTTGCCATGCACCTTGAGGTGTTGAATCCCGCGGCGATCCTGAATGTCGCTCACCTGCAGCAGCGCCGCTTCTTCGCGGCGCAGCCCGTGGTAGAGAAGAACAGCCAGTAGCGCCCGGTCCCGCAGCCCTTTCAGGCTGGTTTCGTCCGGCGCCTCGAGCAGCGCCTTGGCCTGGTGATCGCCCAGTGCCGGCGTCTTGCCTTCGTTGCTTTCTATCTTGGGACGTTTAACCCCGTGCACCGGATTGCCGCCGGCGATTGCATTGCTCTCCAGGAGATGATCAAACAGGCTGGCCAGTGCGGCCAATTTGCGTCGGATCGTGGCTCCGGCCAAACCGCGATGCTCGAGCTGGGCGCGCCAGGCCAGCACGTGTGATCGGGTCACCACGCGAAACTCATCCGCTGAAGCCAATCCGACAAAACCACAGAAGTCCTCGAGGTCATTTTGGTAGGCGCGTCGTGTGCGAGGGTTATCGAGGTTGGCAAACCACTCGACTGCGGCCGAAACCCGGGCCAGCGTCTGGAATTCGACTGACGTGAGCCGGCGCTGATCATTCTGATGGGACTTCGTCAGTTCTTGCATAGATTTCTCATGCTTGGCTGTCTTGCGATCAATGCTCATGTCCTCAGTCACTAAAGCAACGCTTAATGATGACGATGTTTCCGAAACCGATAAACGGCGATAATTGGTGATAACCTATTTTATCACCAGTAACACGTCAAAGGATCTGTCCAGACTCTCAAGGTCATTAATCAACCTAATTTGCAGTTTTAGTCTTGACAGGACGGCATAAATAAAATCGCTCCTGATCATGCGCTATCATAAAAATATGTGTATATTCGAATACACACATATAAACATCTTTTAGGATTGCTCATGGATTTGTCACCGGCGACCGTCTTTAAATGTCTTGGCGACGAAACGCGCACACGCATCATGCTCATGCTCGCTGGCCAAGACGAGCTCTGTGTCTGCGAGCTGATTTGGGCGCTGGATGATAGTCAGCCGAAAATCTCTCGGCATTTAGCCCAACTTCGTAATTGCGGGTTATTAGCGGACCGCCGTCAGGGGCAGTGGATTTATTACCGCTTGCATCCACAGTTGCCCGAATGGGTTTTGCATGTGCTCCAGATAACACGCAGTGCTAATCAGTCCTGGATTGATCAAGACGTAAGCCGTCTTGCATCAATGGAAGGTCGTCCGGTCCGTCAGGCCGCATGCTGCTGATTTCGCCGGAGCGTCTCCATATGGTTGCTGCAATCACAATATTCGCTTTGACACTTATGTTGGTCATCTGGCAGCCGAAGGGATTGGGCGTAGGCTGGAGCGCCGCTGCCGGCGCAGTACTGGCTTTGCTTACGGGTGTGGTTGGTCTAGGCGACGTACCTACGGTATGGGCCATCGTGTGGTAAGCGTTCAGCAAACTCACACTGAATTGGATGTGATTTCGAGGCTTTCAGCCCCACTCACCTCAAAGTCTTCCACAGTCCGTAAGAAAACCTCGAGAAATCGAGAAATAAATTTTTCGCGGTGATGCACGATGTGGATCTGTCGCTTATGACGCGGCAGGTCATGGTTCAACAACCTCAGCTTACCTTCCGCGATTGCATCGCTCACTACCCAGTAAGACAGACAGCTGATTCCGATTCCGGAAGCGACCATTCGCTTAATGGCTTCAGAGCTACCGATCCGGCGAGCGTCGCTCCAGGCGCCAAGGTAGGGAAGTAGCCATTGAAGCACCTCATCAGCAGTTCCTGAGCCGTCCTCGCGAATCAGTCAGGTAGCGGCATTGAGGTCGTCTGAAGTGACCTTTTCCTGAGCGGCAAGGGGATGATTTGAGGCTGCGATGATCGCTAGTTCGTCCTCAAACCATGGACGAATCGTCAGCTCGGGTTGGCGGCACGGCCCCTCAATCAAGCTGATATCAATCGAAAGCTGTGCGGCTTGCTTGGCGATATCTGCACTGTTGCCCATGATGACATCGACTTGAATGCCCGGCGCTCGCGCAGCCAAACGTTCGATCAGCAGGGGCATGATGTAATTGCCAATTGTAGTGCTGCAACCGATCCTCATCCGAGCCGTCGTGTCCTTTTTGAAAACCTTCTTCAATTTGTGCCGCCGCTTCCAGCAGCCGGATGGCCTGAGGTAGAAGCGTTTGCCCGTTTTCATTCAGCACTAGGCGTCTGCCGACCCGATCAAATAACTGGGTGCCCAGCGCGCTTTCCAACTCCTGGAGGGCAGCGCTCGTAGCTGACTGAGACAAAGCCAGTGACACGCCCGGGTCGTGGAGCCCAGCTGAGCGATGCCTCGAAAAATGTCCAGCTGGCGGAGAGTCAGCTTCACGAACTTACCTATTAAGTGGGTATGGCATAGAGAAATTACCCGTTTTCCTAGATAAATTCACCCCGCTATTCTGTAGGCACTGCTCCGATGAAGTACGCCGTGGAGGCACCATGCGAGACATCAGCTTGTCAAAAGTAATGCAAGGAGGGCAGCCGCTGTCGGCGCTCTCAAATCCAAGGGAAGCGATCCGGCAGTTCACCCCGAACTGGTTCGCCGCCACGATGGGTACGGGCATTCTGGCCCTGGCATTAGGACAGCTTCCAGGAGATATCGCGCTGCTGTCATACGCGGGAAAAGCACTTTGGCTGTTCAACATTGTGCTTTTCAGTGCCTTTACGCTTATGTACGCGGCACGTTGGGTTTTCTTTTTCAACGAAGCCAAGCAAATCTTCGGTCATTCAACCGTCTCTATGTTTTTCGGCACGATCCCGATGGGGCTGGCAACCATCATCAACGGCTTGATGCAGTATGGCGTACCTACCTGGGGTGATGCTCTAATACCATTAGCCCATGGCCTGTGGTGGCTAGATGTCGCCATGGCACTGGCATGCGGTGTTCTCATTCCATTCATGATGTTCACGCGGCAAGAGCACAGCATCGACCAGATGACTGCTGTGTGGTTACTTCCCGTTGTCGCTGCGGAAGTCGCTGCCGCCAGTGGTGGGGTGATCGCTCCACATTTAGCCGACGCGAGCGCGCAGTTCAATATGCTGATTACCAGCTACGTGCTATGGGCCTATTCCGTCCCTGTAGCCTTGAGCATTCTGGTGATCCTGGTGCTACGCCTGGCGCTTCATAAACTGCCTCACGAGAACATGGCTGCATCATCGTGGTTATCGCTGGGGCCTATTGGAACAGGAGCGCTGGGCATGCTGGTTATCGGCGGCGACGCCCCTGCCATCTTTGCCGCTCACGGCATGGCTAATGTTGGAGCCGTGGCAGCAGGGATTGGCCTGATCGCTGGCATTTTGTTCTGGGGCCTTGGCTTGTGGTGGATGCTCTTGGCACTGCTTATCACTGCCCGATATGCGAAAGGTGGTATTCCATTCAACCTGGGCTGGTGGGGCTTCACATTTCCTTTAGGCGTCTACGCCGTGACCACTCTGAAATTGGGCGTGATCTTGGACTTGGCTTTTTTTGACGTTCTGGGTGTGATTTTGGTGTTGATGTTGGCGGTAATGTGGTTGGTGGTGGCGGCGAAGACCACCATAGGTGCTTACCGAGGGAATCTGTTCGTATCCCCGTGCATTGCTTCTCTCAAGGCAAAGCAGGCCCAGCGTTAATTCAAATCATGTAGCCGCCTTGATGCCCGCGACAGCGTCACAACGATAGCCTTGGCTGCGTTGGGATTTGTACACACTGAAAGCGGGCTCGGATGTGGCATTTCGAACAGGCCCAGGTGACCGCCTGTTACTTCATGAATCGGGGTCTGACTTGCTCATTTTGGTTCGTCCTCCTCGACTTTTTTCGGGGCGCTCACGGCGTTGCGCTGAGAGTGAAATTTATTGATGTCCGAAAGACGGATATCAGTCGGTAGGGCATAACGGTGTTTGCTGTGGCCCACGCGCTGGGCGTGATAGATCCCGGTATGGCCGGACACTAGATAACTGGCGATACAGGCAATCGCGGCAAGTGGAGCAATCTCTGGGCCGAACAGCTCCATGGCCATGACGATGGTCGCCAGTGGTGTGTTGGCGGCGCCGGCGAAGACTGCGACGAAGCCGATACCGGCGAGCATCGAGAATGGGAGGTGTAGCAGCGGCGCAAGCGCGTTGCCCAGCGTCGCGCCGATATAGAACAGCGGCGTGACCTCGCCACCTTTGAAGCCTGTGCCGAGTGATGCGACGGTAAACGCGAGTTTGCCGAACCAGTCCCATGGCGCAACGGGGGCGGCAAAGGACTGGACGATGCTCGGAATACCTAGGCCGACGTACTGATAGGCATCCAATGCCCACACCGCCGTGGCCACCACTATCCCGCCGAGAACAGGGCGCAAAGGCGAATAGGGAATCAGCTTTTTTATCCACGCCCCGAGGGTATGGGTGGCGGTGGCGAACAGCAGCCCCGCGAGTCCGAACACGATGCCTGCGACAACTATTGCCACCACTGTCCAGAACTGCACGGGCGCGATCTCGCCGATGACGTAGTGGGTGTGGACGACGCCCCAGAGCAGCCCGACTTGATCGGCGACGATCGCGGCGACCATGCATGGAAACAACGCGTCGTAGCGCATGCGGCCAATGGCGAGCACTTCAAGGCCGAACAATGCTCCCGCCAGCGGGGTGCCGAAGACCGAAGCGAAGCCTGCGCTGATGCCTGCCATGAGCATGATTCGGCGATCTTCGGGGCGCAGTCGGAACAGGTGGGTTATCTGATCGGCCAGAGCACCGCCCATTTGCACGGCGGTGCCTTCGCGTCCGACCGATGCGCCAAACAGATGCGAGATTAGCGTACCCGCAAGCACCAGAGGCACCATGCGCAGCGGCACGGTTTGCTTCGGGTCGTGAATCTCGTCGATCAGCAGGTTGTTGCCCGCGTCAACCGGCTTGCCAATCAGGTGGTAAACCAGCCCTACACCAAAGCCTGCCAGCGGCAGCAGCCAGATCGCCCAGCGGTGGGTCTCGCGCCATTGAGTGGCGTGATCGAGGGAGAACAGAAATAGCGCGGATGCCGATCCCGCCAAAAGTGCCACGGCGCTGGCAAGTACCAGCCATTTCCCGATGTAGGGAAGCAGAACGAGTTGTTCAGGTTTTCTGAGTTTTGACATAGGGTCGGCCACACAAGGAAAGTGAGCCTGACCAAAAAGGAATTTTTTCGCGCGAACGCCTACAGTCCTGTCTTGATCAGGTGTCTGTAGGCATCATCAGCTGCTACGGGCGCAGCGGTTGGTAAGTGGAGGAATGCCATCTCCAGGGCCCGAATATAGCGATCTCTCCCGGAGATGTAAACTTGGTCATCAGGTAGAAGGACGAATAGCTTTCCTAAAAGCTTGTCATGAGTGACAGGAGCATCGAGTCGCATCTCACTCGTAAATTCAAGTGTCTGCTTCAGCCGATCTCTATTGGTCAAGGCGAGTCCCTGCCCTGATTAAGTCCATGCAATGTAAGCGGCAAGCAAAAAAACCTTGCACAGATCAGGCGGGCATCCACTGATGCGGCAGCAGCTGCTCGATCTCGCTGGCCTGCTGCGTCGGCAGCCGCGTCAGCACATCCTTGAGATAAGCATACGGATCATGCCCATTGATGCGCGCCGACTGGATCAGGCTCATGATCGCTGCCGCCCGCTTGCCGCTGCGCAGCGACCCAGCAAACAAACAGTTCGACCGCCCGAGCGCCCACGGCCGGATCAAGTTCTCGATCTGGTTGTTGTCGATGAGCACAGCACTATCTTCCAGGTAGCGCGTCAGCGCTACCCAGCGTTTAAGGCTGTAATCCAAGGCTTTAGCCGTCGCTGATCCGTTGGGCACAAGATCGCGCTGGGTCAACATCCAGTTGTGAAGGGCTTTAGCCATCAGGATCTGCCGAAGGCCATTTGACGGTGATGGTTTGCTGACCGAAAGGGATCTCGAGACTCACCAGCAATGGCTGATCGGGCCGAGCTATGGGCTCCATTTTTATTGGAACGAAGGCAGGTAACGCCGGAGCCTGAACATCATGATAAAGAGGTATCCAATTTCGAGCCAGATTGGCATTGATGCCGTGGCGCAGGGCAACACTGGCCATGGACACGCCAGGTTGCAGGCATTCTTGGACTATCTGGGCTTTGAGGGGTTTGGGATAAGAGGTTCTTTGGCGCATGGGAATCCTGACGATAAGAGTGATGGTGTCCACGTATTTTTAGGTGGAGAACATCGCCCTTATTGCTGGGTTCGGATACCGCGAGCCTACCGATGGTGGTGTCCAACCTAGTCAATATCGTGTCAGCGGATTTCTTCCGAATAGGCTTCGCTGAATATGCTTCGGTGATGTGGCCCGTGAACATAGTCAGCGTGATGGCGACCTTGTTCATGCTGTGGCTGTGCTATCGGCGCGACATCCCTACTACCTATAATCCACAGCAGCTTCATGCGCCTGAGACTGTCACCCGTGACAAGGCTACCTTCGTCGCCGGCTGGTGGGCCTTGGCGTTGCTCCTTGTTGCCTGTTCGCGCTGGAGCCGTTGGGGATCCCCATCAGTGCGGTGGCAGCCAGCTGCGCACTCATCCTTCTGGTGATCGCCGGCAAAGGCTGCGTTATTTCTACCCGTACGGTTATCAAAAATGCACCGTGGCAGGTTGGTGTTTTCGCTAGGGATGTACCTGGTGGTCTATGGGCCGCGCAACGCGGGGCTCACGGACGCTCTCACGTCTCTGCTCAATGTCTTCGCTGAACAGGGCCTGTGGACTGCAACTATGGGTACCGGCGTGGTGGCTGCATTGCTGTCGTCTGTTATGAACAACATGCCCAGCGTGCTTATCGGTGCCCTATCGATTCAGGCCAGTCAGGCCACAGGCGTGGTCCATCAGGCCATGGTGTACGCCAACATCATCGGCTGCGACTTGGGGCCCAAGATCACTCCGATCGGTAGCCTGGCCACGTTGCTGTGGCTTCACGTACTGACTCAAAAAAACATCCGCATCATGTGGGGATACTACTTCAAGGTTGGCAGCCTGCTGACCATCCCTGTGCTGCTTATCACCCTGGCCGCACTCGCCCTGCGGCTCAGCATCCAAGCCTAGGACAATATTCCGGCGATTTCCCGAGTAGTCCAAGCCGCCTGACAGGTTCTGATCATGGAGTACTTGGCCTCCGAGAAGGCCTTGGCTGTGTCAATCAGTCGGACGTGAGCGTAGATACAACCTTGTTACTGGCGAGGTCGACTGTGGAGATGCTCAGATCTTCATTGAGCACATAAGCCTTCGACTTATCTTTGGTGAAGACGATAGCTTGGCGAGGTGCCTTCAAACCGGTCACCGTGGTCGTCACTT
Source organism: Pseudomonas sp. CFBP 13602 (assembly GCF_014842725.1). NCBI lineage: Bacteria > Pseudomonadati > Pseudomonadota > Gammaproteobacteria > Pseudomonadales > Pseudomonadaceae > Pseudomonas > Pseudomonas sp. CFBP 13602. The sequence continues at coordinate 349,745 of NZ_JACYVT010000002.1, forward strand.
TCAGCGTTTTGGTGTCAATCACTGAAAGGCTATTGTCGCCTAGGTTGCCTGTGTAGACCTGCAAGCCGTCTGGCGTCAGGGCTGCACCGTAGGGGTCTTTGCCCACCATAACGGTGGTCGTGATGACGTGCTTTTGAGTGTCAACAATGGCAATGCTGTTACTGCCGCTGTTGGCCGCGTACAAGGTGTTACCGTCGGCAGAAATAGAGATGGCCCGCAGCTTATTGAAACCAGTAATTTCACCTTCGATCGCATTAGTCTTGCTGTCGACCAGGGTGATCTTGTCACCCAGAAAGTTGGTGACATAAACGGTTTTACCGTCAGGGCTCAACCGGATGCCCTGGCGCGGTTGAGAGAAACCGGGTACCACGGCGACAGGACGCTGATGCTCCAGGTCGATGACCGACAGCGTGCTGGCCGCTTGATTGTTGACGTAGAGCAAGCTGCCGTCCTTGTTGAGCGTGGTACCAAAAGCACCTGCGCCCAACGGCAGGTCTGCAATGACTTTCAAGGTTTTGGTGTCTATCTTGCGTACTACTCCCAAGCTGCTGTCGGAGAGGTAGAACACATCACCCTTTGGCGAAAATACAATGTTGCGCGGCGTGATGTAGCCGGTGAGAATCTGACGAACCTTACCAGTTTTCAAATCGTAGACCACGACGTCAGGACGCTGGCTGTAGGAAGCCACCGCCGTCGTTTCATCCGGGCTGATAGCCAGCGAGTTGTTGTGAATAGCGCCGTCGAAGGTCCAGCGATCTTCCGCTGCCAAGGCGCTCAGCGATGTTGCCAAGGTAATACCCAGCGTAAGGGCAGTTATTTTTTTCTTCAGTACATTCATCAAAGATTCCTCATCAGGGTCGGCCAGGCATGGGATAGCGCCTTGGCAAATGCAACTCGTTGGTGGCATGTGGCAACGAGCTGACCTTATGCGTCTCTTCTAAGTTCCGGAAACAACTTGTTAAGGTATCACCTACCTATTTTCTACATAGGTCCAGAAAGGGTTGGTTCGCAAACTGGCCACAGCTCTCCCAAAATCGACCGAGACCCGGTGAAATGAATTTGTCCCGGTGACGGATCAAGAAAAAGCGTCGGGTTAGCATAGGCAAGGCGTGCGGCAGTTCAATGAGCTCTTGAGAAACCAGCAGATCCCTCACTACCCAGCGCGACAAGCAGCTGATGCCGATGCCTTGTGCAAGGGTATGCTTGATGGCCTCTGAACTACCGATCTGGTGGGTTTCAGCAAGATTATGCAGATGACGCAGCAGCAACTGTTCGACTTCTTCACGGGTACCGGACCCTGGCTCGCGGAGTAGCCACTCAGCGGTCCGAAGGTCATCAAGCGAGACCTGTTGCCTGAGCGCCAAAGGATGTCGCTGGCTTGCGACGATGAGCAACTCATCCACAAGCCATGGCTCGGCATTCAATTCGGGCAGGTGACACGGTCCTTCGATCAGGCCCATGTCGATCTCGAAATCAGCGACTTTCCTTGCAATAGCCATGCTGTTCGCCATGTCCACATCGACCCGTAAATGCGGCGCCGATTGGCGTAGCTCACCAAGGATCAATGGCAGAACATAATTGCCAATGGTGGTACTGCAGCCCACTCGCAAGCGTGTCTTCAGCTCGGCATGCCCTGGAAGGAAACGGGTCTCTATTTGTTGTGCGTTCTCCAGCATCCTTCTGGCCTGAGGCAGTAAGGCCAAGCCGTTATCGTTCAGCACCAGGCGCTTGCCGACGCGGTCGAACAGCCGAGTACCCAGCGCGTTTTCCAGTTCGTTAAGTGCAGCACTGGTGGCCGACTGCGAAAGTGAAACCGCAATGGCGGCGCTGGTGGTACTGCCCTGTTGCGCAATGGCGCAGAAAATTTGCAGTTGACGCAGACTTAGCTTCAAAGGATCTACCTTGTTGATAGGTAACCAAAACCCATATTATCCGTTTTTACCGCTATGTTCATCGAACTACACTTCAGGCATGCCACATCGAATGAATAACGAAGCGGGAGTAACACTATGAGTGACACACGACTCGCAGCGATCATGGGCGGCAGCCATCCACTGGCTGCCCTGTCCAATCCGCAGGAAGTAATCCGGCAATTCACACCCAACTGGTTCGCCGCCACGATGGGGACCGGGATTCTGGCTCTGGCGTTGGGCCAACTGCCATTCGCTGCACAATGGCCCAAAGCGTTAGGGCAAGCCTTGTGGTTTTTCAATATCGCGCTGTTTTGCCTGTTCACAGTGATGTACGCGAGCCGTTGGGTTCTGTTCTTTGATGAGGCCAAACAGATTTTCGGTCACTCCACCGTATCAATGTTTTTCGGCACTATCCCAATGGGGCTAGCGACCATCATTAATGGCTTCTTGCTTTATGGTGTACCGCAGTGGGGAGATGGGGTTGTCGCTGTGGCTGAGATGCTGTGGTGGATCGATGTCGCCATGGCATTGGCCTGCGGGGTATTGATCCCATACATGATGTTCACTCGCCAGCAGCACAGCATCGATCAGATGACAGCGGTATGGCTACTGCCTGTGGTGGCGGCCGAGGTAGCCGCCGCAAGTGGCGGACTCCTCGCGCCGCACCTCGCTGACGCGAGTGCACAGTTCACCCTGCTTATCACCAGCTACGTGCTATGGGCTTACTCGATGCCGGTCGCCTTGAGCATCCTGGTGATCCTGCTGCTACGCATGGCGTTGCACAAATTACCTCATGAAAGCATGGCGGCATCGAGCTGGTTGTCGTTGGGGCCGATCGGCACCGGTGCTTTGGGGATGTTGGTGCTAGGCAACGATGCTCCGACGATCTTCGCTGCCCATGGAATGGCCAGCATCGGTGCCGTCGCCGAGGGCATCGGCCTGATCGGTGGTGTGCTGTTCTGGGGGCTGGGATTGTGGTGGATGGTATTGGCGCTGCTGATCACGGGGCGTTATTTCAAGGCAGGCATCCCTTTCAACCTTGGCTGGTGGGGCTTCACCTTTCCACTGGGGGTGTACGCCGTGACTACCCTCAAACTGGGTTCAATGCTGCACCTCGCTTTCTTTGACATCATGGGCATGGTGCTGGTGTTGCTGCTGGTTGTCATGTGGATCATCGTCGCGGCCAAAACCCTGGCGGGAGCCTATCGCGGCAACCTGTTCGTGTCGCCTTGTATCGCCTCGCTGAACAAGGCGAGCAAAGCCTGAGCCTTTGGCTACTCAACCGACTGTTTGGCGTGAAACAGTGCGGACAGGATGCGTTGCCGGACACTTGGGTGAGTGCAAACAGAAAGCGGACTGGGATGGGGCATTTCCAGCAATTCGAAATCAGGAAAGGCTAACCGGATACGCGGCATTGCCTGCTGAGCGACACGCCCTGCAAACACGACAGTGACGAGATCTGGGAAACGAGGCAGCAGGGTGATCAGCATCTCTATACCCTCGTCAATTTGCGCTCTGCGGAGCGCACCCTTGGTTTTTTCGAGGTTGGGCAGCCAAGGGTACAGATTCCAAAGGACTGTCTCTTGGCGTGCCAATCCAGCCTGCTCCATGAAACCCTTGAGGTTGCGTTGTGCGGGCCCTGGATTGTCTCGTGAGACATACCGTGGACGACTGACCGTTCGAGCCGGCGATTCCAACAAGATCAATACTCGGGCGAAGACCCCGCCATCCAACGGATCGAAATACGGCAACGTTTTATTGTCCGTGGACTGGGAATTCACCCAGCGTGTCAATTGCGCAACGTTCGGCAACAGCAGAAGGTCTTCGCGCGCTTGTAACGAAATTTCCTGCTGCGCGGTGATTTGATTAGGTAACACTGCTTGCACGCACCCTTCTATTGTCAAGAAATTGCCATTCGAAGGCCCGCTATGTTTGATTTGCAGGCTTTAGACCTCGCGCTGTCAAATTGCGATGCCTATGATGCAGGCATTCTATGCGATGGAAACTCTCCGAAGTACGACACACCTCGCCTGTTACTCTGTAGTGGTTTACTAACCCCGGACACGTTTTTAGGCGAAAATGGTCGCCACAGAGAGGTGTCTGATGACCAAGCAACGCCGTACCTTTTTCGCCGATTCCAAGTCCGAAACCGCCAGCTTTGTGCGCAATCAAGGCTGCATTCTTCCCTTGCCAATCGATCTAAAACCGTTTAGGTCATCTATAGCAGCCGAATGCAGATGATCGATATGCTATGCCCTACCACCGCACGTCCCAATGGGAACAACGTATTTTATCACCAGTAACAGCGTAAAAGCCTGCGTATGTCTCGAAAGTCATAAATCAACCTAATTTGCGGTTTAAGTATTGACAGACAGGAAAAAAAGAATCCTTCCTGTGGCGTGCGGAGTCAGAACAATATGTGTATATTCGAATATTCGAATACATGCATATCTAGGAACGCTCATGGATCTGTCACCGGCGACCGTCTTCAAGTGTCTTGGCGACGAAACGCGCACACGCATCATGCTCATGCTCGCTGACCAAGACGAGCTCTGTGTCTGCGAGCTGATTTGGGCGCTGGATGATAGTCAGCCGAAAATCTCTCGGCATTTAGCCCAACTTCGTAATTGCGGGTTATTAGCGGACCGCCGTCAGGGACAGTGGATTTATTACCGCTTGCATCCACAGTTGCCCGAATGGGTTATGCAGGTGCTCCAGATAACACGCAGTGCTAATCAGTCTTGGATTGATCAAGACGCAAGCCGTCTTGCATCAATGGAAGGTCGTCCAGTCCGCCAGGCCGCGTGCTGCTGATTTCGCTGGAGAGTGTCCATATGGTTGCTGCAATCACAATATTCGCTCTGACACTTACGTTGGTCATCTGGCAGCCGAAGGGATTGGGCGTAGGCTGGAGCGCCGCCGCCGGCGCACTACTGGCTTTGCTTACGGGTGTGGTTGGTCTAAGCGACGTACCTACGGTGTGGACCATCGTGTGGAATGCAACGGCCACTTTTATCGCCGTTATCATCATTAGCCTGTTACTGGATGAGGCCGGATTCTTCGAGTGGGCTGCCTTGCACATGGCACGGTTGGGCCAAGGCAAAGGCATCCGGTTGTTCATCCTGATGATCCTGCTGGGCGCCGCTGTTTCAGCTTTGTTTGCAAACGATGGTGCCGCGTTGATCCTCACCCCTATCGTCATTGCCATGCTCACAGCCTTGCGCTTTAGCCCGGCGTCTACTTTGGCCTTTGTCATGGCTGCAGGTTTCATCGCCGATACCGCGAGCCTGCCTATGGTGGTGTCCAATCTGGTCAATATCGTGTCGGCTGATTTCTTCCAGATTGGCTTTTCCGAATATGCCGCGGTCATGTGGCCTGTGAACGTGGTTAGCGTAGTGGCGACCTTGTTCATGCTCTGGCTGTGCTATCGGCGCGACATACCCACCACCTACGATCCGCAGCAGCTCGATGCACCTGAGACTGTCATCCGTGACAAGGCTACCTTTGTCGCCGGCTGGTGGGTCTTGGCGCTGCTGCTTGTCGGTCTGTTTGCACTAGAGCCGCTGGGGGTACCTATCAGTGCAGTAGCAGCCAGCTGCGCACTCATCCTTCTAGTGATCGCCGGCAAAGGCTGCGTTATTTCTACCCGTACGGTTATCAAAAATGCACCGTGGCAGGTTGTGGTGTTTTCGCTAGGGATGTACCTGGTGGTCTATGGGCTGCGCAACGCAGGGCTCACGGACACTCTCACGTCTCTGCTTGATGTCTTCGCTGAACAGGGCCTGTGGACTGCAACTATGGGTACAGGCGTGGTGGCTGCATTGCTGTCCTCAGTGATGAACAACATGCCCAGCGTGCTTATCGGTGCGCTTTCGATACAGGCCAGTCAGGCCACAGGCGTGGTCCATCAGGCCATGGTGTACGCCAATATCATCGGCTGCGACTTGGGGCCCAAGATCACCCCGATCGGTAGCCTGGCCACGCTGCTGTGGCTCCATGTCCTGGCTAAAAAAAACATCCGCATCACGTGGGGGTACTACTTCAAGGTCGGCAGCCTGCTGACCATCCCTGTGCTGCTTATTACCCTGGCCGCACTCGCCCTGCGGCTCAGCATCCAAGCCTAGGAGCCACCGATGAAAATCCTTTTCATGTGTACCGCCAATAGCTGTCGGAGCGTGCTTTCTGAAGCGCTGTTCAACCACCTGGCCCCTAAAGGCGTCACAGCAGTGAGCTCCGGCAGCTTTCCCAGCGGACGACTCAATGCTCAGGCGGTCAGTACCCTCCAAGCGCTCGGCATCGATACGTCAGTGCTACATAGCAAGGGCTCAGAGAGCTTCCAGGACAATCCGCCTGACGTTGTGATCACCGTCTGTGACAAGGCTGGAGGCGAGCCCTGCCCCGTCTATTTTGGCCCTGCTATCAAGAGTCATTGGGGGTTGTCTGATCCCTCGGATGTCGTTGGTAGCGATGAGGAAAAGCAGGCAGCCTTTGAGGGTACCGTGGCAACTATCCAGAACCGATTTACGGCCTTCTTTGCTTTGGATTTGGATGCGCTCAGTTCAACAGAGCTTAAGCATGCGTTGGACAGGATTGGAGCGCTGTAATGATCGAGCCTACATCCGAATATCCGGAAGACTTCCCCAGCCTGGACCTAACCCTGCTCGATGTGCCTACGCCTGAGAAGCTTGGCCAGGGTATGCAGCCCGATCACAAGCCTCGCATCCTGTTGCTCTATGGATCCACCCGTGAGCGCTCGTTCAGTCGGTTGCTGACTCAAGAGGCAGCGCAACTCCTGAATCTCATGGGCGCAGAGACGGCCATCTTCGACCCTTCAGGTCTGCCGTTACCTGATGATGCACCCGTGGAACATCCAAAAGTCCAGGAACTGCGCGACCTGGTGCTGTGGTCTGAGGGTCAGGTGTGGTGTGCGCCGGAACGGCATGGGTCGATGTCGGCCGTGTTCAAGGCGCAGATCGATTGGATACCCTTGGCCATGGGCGCGGTACGGCCCTCGCAAGGCAAGACGTTGGCCGTGATGCAGGTATGCGGCGGATCCCAGTCATTCAATACGGTCAATCAGCTTCGTATCCTGGGCCGCTGGATGCGCATGGTCACGATCCCGAATCAATCCTCGGTACCCAAAGCCTTCCTTGAATTTGACGAAGCCGGGCGCATGAAGCCGTCTGCCTACTACGATCGGGTAGTGGACGTGATGGAGGAACTGGTGAAATTCACGTTGTTGGTACGAGGTCGAGAGAGTTACCTGGTAGACCGCTATTCGGAGCGCAAGGAGGACGCCGAGGCCCTTTCCAAACGGGTGAACCAGCGGTCTATTTAGTTAACCTTGAGCTTACAAGCCTGTTAGCGCAATGCGCTAACAGGGCCAACGAGCAGCTACGGCGTGGGAGGATGAGTCATCGGCTCCTAAATTTTGCGCCACACCAACGCAGGAATGGCTCGGATATAGATCAGCTCGCTTATCAACTCAATCAACGTTTGAGTAATGACCGCAGCTGCAGCTAGCCCTCTGATTTCTTCGGGTAAAGCCAACGCTAGAGGTAAAACGACTAATGAATTGCGTGTCGAGCTACTGAATGCAACTGATCTGGCAGTGATAGCTGGCAATTTGAATGCTCGCGCAACCAGCGCACCCACCAGTGGAGCCAGGAGCATGAAGCCGATGTAGACAGGAATCACAGGTAGCAGCTTATCTATATCTCTGACCACTGCCGAAATCTGCGAGCCAATCACTACCACTAGCACAGCAGCCATAGCCGGCACAGGCATCCAAGCCCATGCGCTATTCCAGCCGTCAACAAAGCGCGACCGCTTCGCCCCGGCAGCCGTTGCTATCGCCAAAACCAAAGGCAGGGCGATCAGCACCACAAAGGCCTCAATGAATGGTCCGATGGATATGACTACTGCAGAGTCGTCGCCCAGCATGAAGGCAAGGTACAGCGGCAGTAGCACAAGCTGGAGCAAAAGTAGCAATGGAGTGGCTGCAAGGATCAGTTTGGAATCGCCCTTCCCGATATGGGTAAACACCACCACATAATCGATACAAGGCGTCAGCAGAACCAGCAAAGCACCTACCAAAATCGCGGGATGATTGCTTAGTCCCGTAGTCAACGCCCAGACCAACAAGGGAATGGCTAGGAAATTCGCGGTCAGCAGCGCCGCCATGAAGCGCTTATTGGCCAGCCCATCCCGGAGATCCAAGGTAACCGTCCGGGCAAGTCATCTAGCGTAGCTGGCTCTATTGTTTTACGAGATTGCGCAACGATGAAGCTCAGCCCTCAATGTCGATCAGGGACTGCCGGGCATCATCACCCCAGTCAGACCCGATCAAAGCACTTTCTCGTGCTATCAACAATTGAAACGCTTGAGATTCCTTTCAAGCGTTGCTGGATAACTTAAACTTGCCGACTACGCTGCGAAGTTCATTAGCGAGCAATGAAAGCTCGTCAGCCGTTACGGCGTTGTCCTCTACGCCTTTCATGACGATTAAGCTGCTGTTTCGAATGCCGATGACGTTGCGATTGATATCCTCTGAGACCGAATGTTGCTGCACCGCCGCACTTGCAATCTGAGTGTTCATGCCCACAATTCCGTCTACTGCTTCATTGATCTGGTTCAGGCTGCCAGACGCTTGGCTCGCTGCCTGAATGCATTCCCTAGCTCGGGTTTGCCCAGCTTTCATCTGTTGAACAGCGGCATCAGTAGCGCCTTGCAACTGTTGGATGATCCGTCGAATTTCTTCTGTGGAGTTTTGTGTGCGCGAGGCCAGAGTCCGCACTTCGTCAGCCACGACCGCGAAACCACGGCCTTGCTCGCCAGCTCGCGCCGCCTCGATGGCCGCGTTAAGGGCCAGCAGGTTAGTCTGATCCGCGATGGTACTGATGACCTCGATGACACCACCGATTTCTTTGCTGTGTGTCGCTAACGCTTCGACTTTGCTTGCACTGAGCTCCACTTCGTTGGCCAACGCCTCAATAGCGGCACTTGTTTCAATCATAACTTTCAAGCCGTCGTTAGACGCACTGCTTGCAGATTCAGCGGCACGTGCTGCGCCCTCGGTATTCTGGGCCACGTCGGCAACGCTCGCGGTCATTTCGTTGATGGCAGTAGCAACCTGCTCGGTTTCAGCCTGTTGTGAGTTCATTGAGGCTTTGGCTTGGCCTATGGAGATCTCTAGTCGCTTTGCCGCATCTGAGACTGAATGCGAGCTACGCTCCACCTGGCTCAGTGAGCCAGAGAAGGCCGTTACCATGCGGTTAAGTCCCTCGCCTACATCACCGATTTCATCGTGGCTGTTGATTCGGACGCGCGCGCTCAGATCGCCTTGAGCAATACGTGCCGTCACAGCTAGGAGCTCATCAACCCCAATCCGCAGAGCCTTGTAGATGCCGACGAACGCATAGAGCAGCAGTATCGCAATGGCGATAAATAGCTCAGTGCCGAAAGTACGCTCATTACTCAGTGTATTCAGACGCTCATCAATTCGAATTCGCAGCGATTCCTGCATCTGATCCTGAGCTTTGTAAAACTGAGCAACGACGGCGTTTCCACGCTCGCCCAAGGTGTTGGCATTCACGTTTGAGCGCTTGCTCGGATCAAGGTAGTCCACCAGGTCTTTACGCAGATTTTCCAGGTCGGTAATGGCTGTTGTTACAGACGGCTGAACTACACCAGATAATTTCGGCTCTTCTCGGCGAAGCAGGGAAAGGCTCTGCTGCAACTCTTGACGCATTAGCAGCTCATGTTTCAACAAAGTCTGGGCAAAAATACGAGTGGTGTCGTCCAGAGGACGGTCAGCGCTAAAACCGCTGGCCAGACCGCGAATCTGTCCGACCAGATTTATTTGCCGAGGCAGACGTATAGAGCTTAGATCGATGAGGTACAACGAACCTGCTTCTTCGTCCAAAATCATGCCGGAAGTGGCCGTAATGTAGTAAACGAAATTCATTAGGTCGGTTAACTGGTCGTTCCACGCGGAAAAGATCACCAAAGGTGCTTCGCCTGCTTTGGCGCGTTCAACCAGCTGCACACTAGCGGTACGCAACGTCTGAACTCGGTCTGTCGTTGCCAGTTGGGTGCTAAATTTTGCGTCCTGCGCAGCAAGAGTCGCATAGGCATCGTTAAGCTTTTCAGCATTGCGTGCTGCATTGGCTACTGCGTTGGTGTCACCGCTGAGCATGCCGTGTGTCAGCGCCCTCTGAATCATGGTTAGACGCAGGATAGGGGTGACGTCCAACAAGTATTGTTGACCCACCTGTTCATGCTTGATGCCCGTGATGCTCGTGTTCAGTGAAAGCATCACCCGGGTGCCTAGCAGGAGCAGAGGAATCAGGACAATAAATCCCAAAATTGCGAATTTCATGGGGAATCGAACACGGTTGGTAACGAACAGGGCAGGCGCTAATAAATTCATCGGGTTCTCGATCACTCAAGGTCTGTGAGTGCTTTCTTAGGCGTTAAAAAGTGCCCATCTCTCATTTATGGTTATGAGGTAATGAAAGCATTCCAAGAGATCTTCCTCAAAAGCCGCTTACTCTCCTTTTTTACAGGATCGAATTGCCGCGCTTCTCTTGGTACGAAAACTATCGGCTGAACCGGGCGAAGCTGTAGGGAGGAATGCATGGATAACCAGCATAAAGGCTAAGTAGACCGGTAATGGCACCAGTTGGAGGTGCGTCCGGGCATCCCGTCTTGCGCAACTAAACCGGTCGCCACCTATGCGGTAGTAGCTCCGCAATCTCACTTGCCCGCTGCGTCGGCAGGCGCGTGAGGACGTCCTTCAAATAAGCATACGGATCATGGCCGTTGAGTCGCGCCGATTGGATCAAACTCATGATCGCCGCTGCACGTTTACCGCTGCGTAACGATCCCGCGAACAGCCAGTTCGAACGCCCAAGAGCCCACGGCCGGATTTGATTCTCGCACCAGTTATTATCGATGGGCACGGCACCGTCATCGAGATAGCGCGTCAGCGCTATCCAGCGTTTGAGACTGTAATCCAGGGCCTTGGCGATGGCCGAACCCTCAGGCACAAGCTGTCTTTGGGCGATCATCCAGGTATGAAGTGCGTCGGCGATTGGCGCTGCTTTTTCCTGCCGTATTCGCTGCCGATCACCCGGCTCCAGCTCTCGGACTTCTCGTTCAGCTTCGTACAAGGCCGCGATGTAGTTCAGCGCTTTTTCGGCGACCTGGCTCTTGTTGGTCACGTCCAAGTCGAAGAACTTCCGGCGGGCATGGGCCATGCAGCCGATCTCCGTAACGCCCAGTTCAAAGCCTGCCTTGTAGCCGGCAAAGTCATCGCAGACCAGCTTGCCGTTCCAACTGCCCAAGAAGGCTCGGGCATGTTCGCCAGCGCGGCTCGGGCTGAAGTCGTAAACGACCGCCGCCAGGTTGGAGAACTGACTGGTGGCATAGGCCCAGACGTAAGCGCGATGAGTTTTTTTCGCACCAGGCGTCAGCATTTGTACCGGCGTCTCGTCGGCGTGAACGACGTCGTGCGTCAGCACGGCTTCGCGCAGCGCATCAACCAGCGGCTGTAATTGCACGCCGCAGTTGCCCACCCACTGCGCCAAGTTCGAACGGGCGATGGGCAGCCCGGCGCGGCCGAAGATTTTCTCTTGGCGATACAGCGGCAGATGGTCGGCAAACTTGGCCACCATGATGTGGGCCAGCAGGCCTGCGGTCGGGACGCCTTTGTCGATGACGTGCGCCGGTACCGGCGCCTGGATCAGTGTTTCGCACTGTTCGCAGGCCCACTTTCCACGGATGTGGCGTTCGACTGTGAACACGCCGGGCGTGTAGTCGAGCTTTTCGCTGGCGTCTTCGCCGATGCGCTTGAGTGCGCAGCCGCACTGGCAGTGGCTGTTGTCCGGTTCGTGATGGATCAGTGTGCGAGGAAACTGCGGTGGCAGCGGTGCGCGCTTGGGTTGCTGGCGCACTTTGGCTTCGACAGGTGCCGGTTGCAGCGCCTCAAACTCGGCTTCGATAGCGGCGATATCCGTATCGATCAAGTCGTCGAGCAGGCTGGCTTGATCCGGGCTCAACTGCTCGCTGCGCTTGGCAAACTTGAAGCGTTTGAGCAGCGCGATCTCGTGGGCCAGCTTCTCGTTGACCGATTTGTGATGAGTGATTTGCTTGTCCATCGTCTCGACGCGCTGGATCGGCTGCGCCGCCAAGGCACGCAGTTCTTCAGGGTTTAATTGATCGAGATTCGGATGCGAAGTCATGCCGCCGATTTTGCCAGAGAGGGCTAGTGGCGGCGATAGACTGATGGGCCAATTGCGCTGGCAAGCAGGCCATGGCAGGCGAATTAGAGCACCGTGATGGCTGCTCCGGAACCGACGCGTTGCCAAGGCAAGCCGAGCACCAAGGCTTGAAGTTGCTCTGCATCCAACTCGACTTCAGAGCCGTGCCGCACGCCCGGCCAAAAAAAACGTCCTTGATTCAAGCGCCGAGCAGCAAGCCAAATCCCCAAGCCATCATGCACCAGCACTTTCATGCGATTGGCACGACGGTTGGCAAACAGATAAGCACAGTGCGGCTTCGCCGCACCGAACACCGCCACGACCCGCGCCAGCGCAGTTTCAGTGCCTGCGCGCATGTCCATGGGCTCGGTGGCAAGCCAGATGGAGTCGATGCGGATCATCGCAGCAGGTCTCGCAGGAAAGCAGAACACGCCGCTGCATTTTCTGCCGGCCAACTCACCACGACTACGCCTTTTGAATGCGGCACTTCGATTCGGATCGTGGCAGGAAGGGCCTGATGCATCGGCACCGGCGGCGATGTCTTGACCGGGATGAAGGCGGTTTGAAGTGTCAGGTTTTTTTGTGCATGCACCCGAATCCATTTATGGACGAGGTTTGCATTGAGGTTGTGGGTCAAGGCGACATTGGCAATTGAAGTGTCAGGTTGGGCGCACTCAGCAATGATCTGGGCCTTGAAGGACTTGGAATAGGAACGGCGTTCTTGTGGCATGGGCGTCCGCTTAAAAAGGCTAAAAATGGTGTCCACCTATATTTGGGTGGACACCATCGCCTCAAGCGACGGTGTCAGGAAGGTGTGTTGCCCGGACGGTTACCTTTTTCCAGCTTTTGAAGCGGGAGCGAATCCGACGAAAGATCTACACAACGCGCGAAGACGCCCGAAGTGATATTTTCGATTACATCGAAATTTTATATAACCCTAAACGCTGGCACAGCAGTGCTATGCTGCTGTCTCCAGTAGAGTATGAAAAACGCTATTTTCTGAGCTTGGAGAGTGTCTAGAAAATCCGGGACTATTCAGACCTCATCTATTTATCTGTAAACAGTGGATTGCTAGAGTTTTTCATGATAGATGCTTATTCCTTAATTGAATACTCTATTACCAGATCCGCCGCGACAAGTATTGCTGGCGTAGTGACTCTTACCAACTAATGAAGGCACTGGATGCTACATCCGTGGGTCATCAAGTCCTTACGAGCGAGGCTATAACCAATGTTACAAGCTCCATCCTGCACTTTAGAATACTCTTTAGAGAGGTATTGCATCGCCCCCAGCACCTGCTTATACCCATTGTCGTTGATGATGTCGTACTGCCCTCCCCGAGAGAAGCTGACCAGTCCCCTGTACGCATCAGGATTCAGTCTCAAGGCACTTGCCCAAGCACCTTGGATGCAGCGTGCTAGGTTATCGTCATTGGAATTCAAGTCGCCTACACCGCGATAAGCATCGCGATTAACAACGACCATGAGATGATAGTGAGGTCGTTTACTCACAGGACCGAATTCCCTTACCCATACCAGTCGCACATCTGTAGGATGCGCTCTCTTGCCCCCCTTACTGGCTCTTGCACGCGAACATACGTTGAACGCACTGGTAGGTGCCGGTTTCGGTGCAGCCGGGCAGCGCTGCATGGCCACCTCGGTAATTGTCCTGGTCGGCGAAGCGCGCACCTGGTTGCCTGATATCAAAGAATTGGCTCTGAAACTGACAGTGAACGCCGGCTCTGAACCCGTTACCGATGTCGGCCCGGTGATTTCAAAGCGTGCCAAACAGCGAATCCTCGGTTTGATCGAAAGCGGGGTCCGCCAAGGTGCGAAGCTGGAACTCGATGGCCGTGAGATCAGCGTTCCAGGTTTCGAAGAAGGTAATTTCATCGGACCCACTTTGTTTTCGGGTGTCACTACCGACATGGATATTTACACCCAGGAGATTTTCGGACCGGTTCTCGTCGTCCTGGAAGTTGACAGCTTGGACGAGGCCATCGCCCTGGTGAATGCAAATCCGTTTGGCAACGGTGTGGGGTTGTTTACCCAAAGCGGCGCCGCAGCCCGCAAATTCCAGAGCGAGATCGATGTCGGCCAAGTGGGTATCAACATTCCGATTCCGGTACCCGTACCGTCGTTCAGCTTCACAGGTTCACGCGGTTCGAAACTCGGTGACCTTGGTCCCTATGGCAAGCAGGTCATTCAGTTCTATACGCAGACCAAAACCATTACAAGCAGATGGTTTGATGACAAAAGCGTAAGCGAAGGGGTTAATACTACGATAACGTTGAAGTGACATATGATGCCCGGCTCAATGCTGGGCATTTGCATTGATAACTCCTCTAGGGTGACTGCATAAGTTTCATAAGACCCTCTCTGTTTGGATATCCTTATTTATTTCGTTGAGAGAGATGTACTCGCTGGTCTATCTAACCTTGGAAGTCTATCAATCACCCTTTCAACGTTTGCTTCCGGCCAGAAGCAGTCGTTTATTTGTCTAAAAGACTGCGGCAGTGAAACGGGATAATTACACATGCGTCCTAAGAACGCATACCCATCCAGATTACCGCCTCAGTCCATGCAGTCACCATCGGTGTCAGTACCCTGAACCAGGGATCGCGCACATCAATCTGCGCTGCGGAGTGGTCATGATGATGCTGCTCCTCCTCCACAATCGAAGTAATGGCCGCCACCGCGGGGAGATCGATATCGGCCAGCACTTGAAGTTGATGAGCCAGGTGCTTGAGCACCACACTCTCAACTGCGACGGTAGTAGCAACAACAGCTTTGCGGCCACAGATGCCAGTAACCAGACCCAACGCCAGACCGCCGATGCCACACAACCAATAACTACGGCAGCGGGGATAACTGCGGCGTTGCAGCTCTTCCTAAAAAACCGTCCGATGGCGGCGCTCGTGGGAGAGGAACTCCTTGAGTTCATCCACCATGCCCGGGACGAAAAGCCGGGCCATAAACAGCTGTCCGCTGTAGATACAGATCGCGCCATGCTCGCCCGCATGGTCGACTTTCATCATGCGGTTGCCGAGGTCTTCGCCCTTAGCCGTGTAGTCTGGTGAATTCACATTGAGATTTCTTGTTCGAGGGGCTTGGTCATCGGGCCGGTCCTTGCTCTTGAGCCGGCATCGTGCTGTAACACCAAGCAGATAAGCAAGTGAGTTCACAGGGCGGCCCCTCACCCTCGTCGATTTGGCCGATCTTTAAGCGGCTGAGTGACCGCTTTGGGTCGATAGCGGTCCTTTGGAAGACCATCTTCGCTGCTCAGGATCACGCTTCTAGCTTTCCAGCCAGCGCCCATAGAGTTTATTCATCAAACAAATAGGGTGACTCTGAAGTCATCCGATGGATGCATTGGCCGTAAACGACGTCACGCCCTACGCCACACCGGTGATTGCCACAGCAGATGCAATCCCTGTTTTTTCCTGGGATGCGCCTTTGACGAACATGGTTTCGGGATTGGTCTGGCAGCGAGCCTGCTCATGTCGCAACTGGTCCAGTGGCCAACCCGCCCTGCATCGATCTAATGTCGTTCCGTTTTGACCGTTTCAGCGCTGAATGCCCAGGCGGTGCGCAACGCCGTGAAGATTGCGCCTGACTGAGACCTGTTCCCTGGCATTTTCAAGCTACACAAACCGACTACATCTGCAGATGGGAGGTTCGCAGCCCTTATTAGTTGGTCAGCTGTCCTTAAATCAGACTCCAGGGCAATTTTTCCGACTCCGGCGCAGAACTCCATCAGCCAAGGCAAGGAAAAACCTGTGCCCTTCTCTCACACTCGGCCCCAGAGCAATCGCGTGAATAGCGCGAAGCATAAAAACAAGAGCCGAAAACATGAACAGTCATCCGCATGATAGCCAGACCAGCACAGGCCATATCGGTGCCCGGCAGGCCCGCGTCGAAGACGCCGCGCTGCTGCGTGGTTTGGGCCGTTTCGCCGACGATGCCGCCATTGCGCCCGGCACGCTGCATGCCGCCATCGTTCGCTCCCCCCATGCCCATGCGCGTATTACGTCCATTGATTTCGCCAAAGCCCTGACAATGAAAGGCGTTCACGGCGTGCTGGTCGGCGAAGACGTCAAACGCTGGGCGCTACCGTTTCCTGTAGGCGTGCGGCAACCCATGGAGCACTGGTGTATCGCAGTCGACAAGGTGCGTTACGTTGGCGAACCGGTCGCGGTGGTGATTGCCGAAAACCGCTATCTGGCCGAAGACGCCATCGAAGCCGTACGCATCGACTACGAGCCATTGCCGCCGATCATCGATCCCGAGGCCGCGACTGAAGAACAAGCGCCCGTGCTCCATGAAGCGGTCGGCAGCAACGTAGTCAACGAGCGTCATTTCCGTTACGGCGAACCCGAGCAGGCCTTTGAGTCCGCACCCCACCGGGTCTCGATCAAGGTCCAGTACCCGCGCAACTCCTGCACGCCGATCGAATGCTATGTAGTGCTCGCGCAGTTCGAACGAACCACTGGCGTGTACGACGTCATGGCCAACTTTCAAGGCCCCTATGCACTGCATACCGTGATGGCCCGTGCCCTGAACGTTCCCGGTAACCGGCTGCGGCTGCGGACCCCGAAAGATTCCGGCGGCAGTTTCGGGATCAAACAAGGGGTATTCCCTTACGTGGTCATGATGGGCCTGGCGGCACGCAAGGTCGGCGCTCCGGTGAAGTGGGTCGAGGACCGGCTGGAACATTTGCAAGGCGCGTCATCGGCAACCAATCGCGTCACCGAAATCGAAGCGGCGGTGGATGCCGACGGGCTGGTCACGGCGTTGCGTTATGACCAGATCGACGACTGCGGCGCCTACTTGCGCGCCCCGGAGCCCGCCACGTTTTATCGCATGCACGGCAATCTGACCGGGGCCTATGCCATCCGCAATCTGCTGGTGCGCAACCGCGTGGTGTTGACTAACAAGACCCCAACCGGCCTCAACCGTGGCTTTGGCGGGCCGCAGGTGTATTTCGCCCTCGAACGGCTGATGCAGCATATCGCAGTGCAGCTCAAGCTTGATCCGCTGCAAGTGATTCGCCGCAATCTGGTCCCCGCCGATGCCTTCCCTTACCGGGCCGCAGCTGGTGCCCTGCTCGACTCCGGCAACTATCAGGCGAGTATTGCCCTGGCCGTCAATGATGGCGGGCTGGCAGATCTGCTCCAGCGCCGTGACAAGGCGCGAGCCGAAGGACGGATTTATGGGATCGGCTATACCGCCGTGATCGAACCGTCGATCTCCAACATGGGTTACATCACCACGGCCATGAGCGTGGAGGAACGTGCCAAGGCCGGGCCGAAAAACGGCGCGGTGAGCACCGCCACGGTCACGGTCGGCCCTTTGGGTGATGTCACCGTGCATGTCTCGTCGACGCCTCAGGGTCAGGGTCACCAGACCGCTGTCGCTCAGGTTGTGGCTGAGGTGCTGGGCGTGGCGCTGGAATCGATCATCGTCAACGTTGAGCTCGATACCCAGAAAGACGCCTGGTCGATTGCCTCCGGCAACTATTCCAGCCGCTTTGCCGGTGCGGTCGCCGGGGTGGTGTATCAGGCCGCCATCAAGATCCGCGACCGATTGGCCAATCTGGCCGCCGTACAACTCAAGGTCGAGGCTCGAGACGTGCGTTTCGCTGGCGGTAAGGTTTTTGTCATCGATGGGCCGTCGGCACCCTTTCACCGAATCGCCGGCGCCGCCCACTGGGCACCGGGACTATTGCCTGAAGGTGAATCCGGTGGCATGCGGGAGACCGCCTTCTGGTCGCCGCAGCAACTCACCGCCCCGGACGATGCCGACCTGGTCAACAGCTCCTTGTGCTACGGCTTTGTATTCGATATCTGCGCCTTGGAAATCGATCCGATCACCGGTGCCGTTCACATCGACCGCTACGTCACCAGCCATGACGCAGGCCGCATGCTCAACCCAGACCTGGTCGACGGGCAGATTCGTGGCGGCTTTACCCAGGGGCTGGGCGCAGCATTGATGGAAGAATTCGCCTATGGCGCGGACGGCAGCTTTCTCTCCGGCACCTTTGCCGACTACTTGGTACCCACCGCGCCAGAAGTGATCGAACCGATGATTCTGCACATGGAAACCCCCTCGCCCTTTACTCCGCTGGGAGCCAAAGGTGTGGGTGAAGGCAACAACATGAGCACCCCGGTGTGTATCGCCAATGCCGTGGCTGACGCGCTGGGCCGTTCCGATATCCGTCTGCCGCTGACACCATCGCGGGTACGGACCCTGATCGGCATTGACGAGCCGCCACGGCCCGCTGGCATGGAGCAGGACGACAGCTTCCCGGCCGAGCCAGCCGGCGGTTCGGCCCTGCGCGCCAACGATTCGGTGGTGATACCGGCCACGCCGCAGCAGGTGTTCGACACCCTGCTGGATCCACAAACCCTCAAGGCGATCATTCCTGGCTGCCATGACCTCGAGCTCGAAGGTGAGAACCGCTACAGGGCCGACGTAACAGTGGGCGTGGGCATGATCCGGGCCCGCTTCGAAGCCAAAGTTGCGCTCAGTGATCTGGACCCGCCGCATTCGCTCCGTCTGTCAGGCTCGGGCAATAGCTCCATGGGCTCGGCCATCGGCCACGCCAAGGTGCGTTTCGTCGAGCTGGATAACGGCCACACACGCCTGGAATACCACTATCAGGTATCGGTCAGTGGCAAGGTCGCAGCGGTCGGCGGACGCATGCTGCAAGGTGCCTCAAAAGTGATCATCGGCCAGATATTCACTCGCCTCTCCCAGCGCGTCACCGGCCAGGCCATCAGCGAAGGCTGGTGGACCCGCGTGAAAGCCAGCCTCGCCGCCCTCCTCGGTAAAGGAGGTGCGCAATGAAAGCCGCTGCCTTTGATTATGTGCGTGCCAGCAGCCGCGGCGAAGTACTCGACCTGCTGGCCGAGTATGGCCAGGAAGCCCGAATCATCGCCGGCGGTCAGTCACTGATGGCCGTGCTGAACATGCGCCTGGCGCAGCCGAAACTGTTGATCGACATCAACCATGTGGCTGACCTGAATTTCATCGAGCGGCGCCAGGATTGCCTCGCGGTGGGTGCCGCCGTGCGTCAGGTGCAGTTGCTGGAGCGCCCGAGCCTGATGGATGAAGTGCCGCTGCTGGCGAAAGCGATGCCTTGGATCGGGCATTTCCAGACCCGCAATCGCGGCACAGTCTGTGGCTCGGTGGCGCACGCCGACCCCAGCGCCGAATTGCCGTTGTGCCTGGTCACTCTGGGCGGCGAAGTCATCCTGCAATCGAAAAAACGCCAGCGCACGGTCAAGGCGGCGGATTTCTTCCAGGGGATTCTCACCACCGACAAACAGCCCGATGAGTTGGTGGTTGAGGTTCGTTTCCCCCTCATGCGCGAAGGCATCACCTATCGCTTCCAGGAAATCGCCATGCGCCACGGCGACTTTGCCATGGTCGCCCTGGCCGCAGCGATCGGCGATGAACAAGTCGAGTTCGGCATCGGCGGCGTCAGCGATCGGCCGCAACATCGGCACCTGACACGCGGCGCCAGCCTCAAAGACGCCCTCAATGAAGTGGCCTGGTCGCTGGACGCCCAGGACGATGTACACGCCAGTGCCGCCTATCGTCGGCAACTGGTTCGCGAACTGGGGCTGCGCCTCATAGAAGGAGCCTGATCATGCGCGCCAATGCCGACCAAGCATTTCTGGTGAATCTCAAACTCAACGGCCGCGACCGCGCGGCCAGCACCGAATCACGTACTCAGCTGTGCGACTTTCTGCGCCACGACCTGGGTGCCACTGGCGTGCATGTGGGCTGTGAGCATGGAGTCTGCGGTGCCTGCACGGTGCTGGTCGACGGCGTCGCCATGCGTTCGTGCCTGATGCTCGCTGTACAAAGCCATGAGCGGCGCATCGATACGGTCGAGTCCCTGGCCGAAGACGACGTCCTCAGCGATCTGCAACAGGCTTTCCGCCGTCATCATGCGCTGCAATGCGGGTTTTGCACGGCAGGAATTCTCATGTCCTGCGTGGACTTTCTTGAGCGGGTCCCCAACCCCGACGAGCCCCAGGTACGCGACATGCTGTCCGGCCATTTATGCCGCTGTACCGGTTACACCGGCATGGTCCGTGCCGTGCTCGAAGTGGCTACACAACGTCAGAAGAACCTGGAGGTATAACAATAATGTTCGATCTCGGACGCAGCTTCCTTGCGGCTGTCGAGCGTCGTCCCGATGCGGTGGCGATCAGCGATGCAGCTCTGAAAAAAACCTACCGGCAATGGTTCGAGGACATCCAGCGCGCTGCGCATGGCCTGGAACGGCTGGGGCTCAAACGCGGTGACCGGTTGCTGGTCGCCATGCAGAATCGCTGGCAAATGGCAACGCTTCACTGGGCCTGTCAGTTCACAGGCATTGTCGTCACCCCGCTGAACTGGCGCTCCACGTCCGAGGAACTGGCGTATTGCATCAGCGACGCCAACATCAAAGCGATCGCCTACGACGACTCGACGGTTGCGGCCGTGGCGGCGTGCACTAACGCCACAGGCTTGCCGCGCATCGCTACCGGACAACGAGCGGCCGCGCAGGATATGAGCTTTGAGGAGCTGACCGCCGAAGCGCCGGTCTCGACCATATTGCGCGCCACGGCGGAAGATTTCTCGCTACTGTTGTACACCTCTGGCACCACCAGCAAACCCAAAGGCGTCCCCCGCCGCCACCGTGCCGAACGCGCCGCAGCCGTGGCTCATGTGGCACAGAATCTGTATCGCCATGACGAATGCACTTTGGGGGTCATGCCGCTTTATCACACCATGGGAGTGCGTTCATTGCTGTCCATGGCCTTGATCGACGGCCAATTCGTCTGCGTGCCGCGCTTCGATGCCGAGGCCACCCTGCAAGCTATTGAACAACAGCAAGTCAGCAATCTGTATCTGGTGCCGACGCTGTATCACATGCTCATCGAGCACCCGGCCTTTCGCAAGGAACGGGTCGCCAGCGTCAAGAAGATCGGCTTTGCCGGAGCCCCCATGAGCGACGGCCTGATGAGGCGCGTGGAACAGGCGTTCGAGCCTGAGCTGTTCGTCAACCACTACGGCTGCTCGGAAATCTACACCTTCACCATCGACCAGCATGCCCATCACAAACCCGGGTCGTCGGGGCGCTGCGCGCTCAATCAGCGCATCCGCGTGGTGCCCATGGATGCCCGCGACCCGAGCGTGGCGAACCGCCAGGGCGAGGAAGGCCAGATCATTGCCGACCTGGCCAGTGACGAGGCGTTCGAAGGGTATCTGAACCGTCCCGAAGCCACCGCCAAGGCACTGCATGATGGCTGGTACTTCACCGGTGATACCGGCTATTTCGATGCCGACGGCGACCTGTTTGTGACTGGCCGGGTCGATGACCTGATCATCACCGGTGGTGAGAACGTCAGCCCTGTGGAAATCGAAAGCCTGCTGTCACTGCACCCCGCTATCGAGGAGGTGGTGGTGGTCGGTCTGCCGGATGAGCAATGGGGCAAGATTATCGCTGCGTTCATCAAGCTGCGCAGTGAGGTCAGCGACGCCGAGCTGGACGCCCATTGCATGGCCTCCGGGCTGGCGAAATTCAAGCGCCCGCGTCTTTATCAATTCATCGATCAAATTCCGAAGTCGCCGGTTGGCAAGGTACTGCGCCGCGTGTTGCTCGAAGAGCATCAGGCAAAAACCTTGAAAACCGCCTGCTAATTCCAAAGAGGACGTTCACATGCAACTGCAATCGATCCAGCAATTTCTTGACACCGAATTCGATGGTTTCCAGGTCGTGGTCGACACGGCACGCGAACGCGCCGACATCATCCTCAACCGGCCGCCACTGAACGTGATTGCCATGCCTCAGCGCGACATGCTGCGCAAAGTATTCGAGGCATTGGACGAGCATCCGGGAGTCCGAGTTATTGTCCTTCGCTCGACCGGCGAGCACTTTTCCAGTGGCGGCGATATCAAGGGATTTCTTGAGGCGTCCCCGGAGCATGTCTCGAAGCTGGCCTGGAACGTTGCCGCGCCAGTACGCTGTGAAAAACCGGTGATTGCCGCCAATCGTGGCTACACCTTTGGCGTGGGATTCGAGCTGTCCCTGGCCTGTGATTTCCGGATCGCCTCGGAAACCACCCGGTATGCGTTGCCGGAGCAGAATCTGGGCCAGATCCCCGGCTCCGGCGGTTCTGCCCGCTTGCAGAAAATGATCGGCATCACCCGCACCAAACACATGGTCATGCGCGCCAAACGTATCAGCGGCCAGCAGGCATACGACTGGGGCATCGCCACCGAGTACGTACCGGACAGCGAACTGGAAAACACCGTCGATGCCCTGGTTGACGAACTGCGTCGTTTCTCACCGCTGGCGCAACGCACCGCCAAGCGCCTGATCAACGACAACGAAAACTCGCCCCTGACGGTGGCGATAGAAATGGAAGGCCACTGCTACAGCCGCCTGCGCAGCTCTCAGGATTTCAAGGAAGGCGTCGAAGCCTTCCATGGCAAGCGCACGGCGGTATTCAAGGGCGAGTAACCCCGGCAGATGCCGCTCTTGCCACCCCTTGGCGGTGTGAGCGGCTGAACCTCAGGGTTCTGCTGCGACGATCTGTTTCTCCCTGATCTATAAAAACAACTATAAAAACCGGAGTCACTGTCATGGCAACAATCAACACCAGCACCACGACTCATTCACCTGATGCCGTGCCCGGTGCAGGGGCCCAGACTGCGGCCCAGGAGCCTGCTGCAGGCTATCTGCCGGCGCGCAAGGCTTTGCTGGCAGGCTTCGCTTCCACCTTTGGCTGGGCGCTGGATCTGTTCGACCTGTTTATCCTGCTGTACGTGGCGCCGATCATTGGTCGGCTGTTTTTTCCGTCTGATACGCCCACGCTATCGCTGGCTGCGGTCTACGCCTCCTTCGCAGTGGCCCTGCTGGTACGCCCACTGGGTTCAGCGATCTTTGGCGCGTATGCCGACAAACACGGGCGCAAACGTGCGCTGATGGTTTCAATGGTGGGCGTTGGGATTTCCACCGCGCTGTTCGGCGTGCTGCCGACTCTGGCGCAGGTCGGGATCATCGCGCCCATCCTGTTTCTGATCCTGCGGATCATTCAGGGCATCTTCGTCGGCGGCATCGTTGCCTCGACCCATACCATCGGCACCGAGTCCATCTCGCCCCGTTATCGCGGCCTGATGTCAGGCCTGATCGGTGGCGCGGGCGCTGGCATGGGTTCGTTGCTGGCATCATTTGCCTACCTGGTGCTTTCGGAAGTATTCCCCGGCGCCGAGTTCGATGTCTGGGGCTGGCGCTGCATGTTTTTCTGCGGCCTGATCAGCACCTTCTTCGGCCTGATCATGTTTCGCTTTCTTGAGGAAACCCCGGTCTGGCGCCAGTTGCAGGAAAGCCGCAAAAACAATGCCGCGAAGCCTGCCGTGTCGCCCCTCAAGCGCCTGTTCGGCGCGGAGTATCGCAAGGTCATGCTGGTCAATCTGCTGATTACCTTTGGCGGCGGTGCGACCTACTACCTGGCGTGCGGTTATCTGCCAACACTGCTCAACGTGGTGGCCAAAGTCCCGCATACCCAAACCTCGCAGCTGTTGATGTACGGCTCGGTGGCAACCATCGTAGGCTCGTTGATGTTCGGTTACGCCAGCGACCTGATCGGCCGGAAAAAGACCTTCGTGCTGTTGAGCCTGATCAACCTGATCTGCCTGCCACTGATGTTCCTGCATGTCGCCGAGCCCGGTTCGCTGCTGCGCACCGCGCTGTACTGCTCCGGCATTGCGTTCATGGGTGGGGCGATGATTGCGCCGATCCTGATCTTCCTCAATGAACGCTTTTCCACAGAGCTGCGGGCCAGCGGCACCGGCCTGTCCTGGAATATCGGCTTCGCGCTTGGGGGTACCATGCCGACGTTCGTTTCACTGGTCAGCAGCAGCCCGGCGCAAATACCCCATATGTTGGCGATGTTCGCCGTGGCGCTGTCACTGATCTATCTGGTGGGCAGCCTCGTGGTGCCGGAAACCAAAGGTAACTTCAGCTGATGACCGATGCTGCCTGG
The DNA here is from genome assembly GCF_014842725.1 of Pseudomonas sp. CFBP 13602. NCBI lineage: Bacteria > Pseudomonadati > Pseudomonadota > Gammaproteobacteria > Pseudomonadales > Pseudomonadaceae > Pseudomonas > Pseudomonas sp. CFBP 13602. The sequence goes on from NZ_JACYVT010000002.1 coordinate 373,966, forward strand.
GCGTCGCGGTCCTCCGTCAAGGCCGCGACGAAATCGACGATCAGCCGCAGCGTTTCCTGCGTAGCTTCACGCTGGGGAAAATGCTGGCAATCGTTGAGCAGCACGCAGCGACAAGGCGCGGTCACATGAGCGTCTATCGCCGCCAGTTGTTCAGGCGTGGCGTACTGATCGTCACGACCCTGAATGACCAGCAAAGGCCGGGCGATCTCGCCAAGCCTTGCCACCAGCGGCTCCAGGCTGAAATCAGGGTGCAGCCAGCTGTCGCTCCAGCCATGGAAGGCGCCGTTCACGTTAGCGCCATGATGACGCATCAGTTGTTCGCGCAACCGGCCAGCTTCCCATTTGGCAGTGGTCTGACGAATGCCCGCGAGCGTCCTGGCTTCGACCAGCACATGGGGAGCGAGGGCGATGCTGCCCCGTACCCGGGGATCATTGAGCGCGGCATAGGCCAGAACAATCGACGCCCCGTCGCTGTGGCCCAGCAGCACCACATCATCGAGCGACAGAACATCAAGCACCCGGGCCAGTTCTGCGGGGCCGTCCTGCGTGAGGTAATCCAGCGGTCGCGGCAAGTTCACCGGGTTGGATCGACCATAGCCCTGACGGCTGTAGACCAGCACGCCACAGCCGGTAGCGGCGAGCAATTGTTCGGGAAAGTCCCGCCACTGAGCCGCACAACCCAAGCCTTCATGCAACAGCACAAGGGTCGGCCGTGCCGGGATCGTAGCCGGCAGATGGCGGTATTCGATCCGGGTTTCGCCCAGGTCGAGAAGATCAGGCTGCACAACGATTTCACAGGACATAAAGGGGCTGGCTTTCAAAACAAGGCCCGAAGATTAACGCAATCGTCTGCCATGAGGTGAACCGACATGCGACATCTCGACATACAGGTCATCGAGCAGGCCCTGCAATGGGCGCAGTCTGGCCAGGCGCTATGGCTATGCACTGTGCTTTCCACCTACGGATCAGCACCCCGTGCGCCAGGCGCCATGCTGGTCGCCAATGCGCAGGGACAATTCGTCGGTTCACTGTCCGGTGGCTGCGTCGAGGACGAGTTCCGCGATAGTCTGGCCCGAGGCGAACTGCTTGAAGCGGCGCAAATCGTCCGTTACGGCGAAAACGCCGAGCAAAGCCGACGCCTGCAACTGCCCTGCGGCGGCATGCTGATCGTTCTGGTGGAGCATCGCCCCGCCACGACGGCCTGGATCGATCACTTGCGGCAAATGCAGGCCACCTTGCTCGGGCAGCATCAACAAGTTCGCCACATCGACCTGACCACGGGGTTAACGCAGCTGGAACCGGGCACCCATCAGTCGGGTGAAAGGGTATCGCTCAGTGACGAACAGGTGCGTATTCGCGTAGGGCCTGCGCTGCGGTTGATTCTGGCCGGGCTGTCGCCGGTGGCCGAGTTCTGCGCCAGTTTCGGCCGGGCGATCGGCTGTGAAGTGATTGCCTGCGATCCCCGGGAAGAAATGCTGCATGTGCAGCTTGAGGGGGTCGAAATGCAACGGGTGTTGCCGTCAATGTTCATAGCAGCAGGCGGCTGCCACTCGGCAACGGCGGTGGTAGCATTGACCCACGATCCAAAAATCGACGACCTGGCGTTGATGGAGGCCGTCCACACGTCAGCCTTTTACATTGGAGCCATGGGCTCAAAGGCAACCTCGGCCAAGCGTGCCGAACGTCTCAAGCGTATCGGCGGGCTTGACGATTCGCAGATTGCCCGATTGCACATGCCCATCGGCCTGAATCTGGGCAGTAAATCTCCTGCCGAGATAGCCCTGGCGGTGATGGCCGATGTGCTTCGCGTGTACCACGGTAAACCACGCAACGCACTATGAGGTCAATGGTCATAAAAATGCCCTGCAGACCAAGGTCTGACTGGACGCCCGCCCCCGTTTTGCGGGATATTTAGCCTTCACGAACCAGATGTCTCGCCGTGCTGCGCCGCTGCATATCCTGCACCGTTCAGACAGGAGCGCAAACGACAAACGACTGCCCTGCTCCTTCGGTGCAGTCGAACAACAATAGCCGCTAGAAGCGAGCGAGGGAGCTACACAATGTCGATTGCCCAACGGGTGTTTCACGGTAAATTCGGCCGTGTCGCGCTGCTGAACATGGATTGGCCGCTAGTGACTCACACCCACTCCGAATGCCATGTGTTGGTCAAGGTGTCTGGCCAGGACACCTATTTCAACGTCAATGGTCGTGTGGTGCCGCTGGCGGATCGCACTGCGGTGCTGGTCAATGCCTGGGAACCGCACTTCTACGCGCCGCAACCCGAGGCAGGCAACACGCTGATCCTGGCGCTCTACATCGAGCCGGCCTGGCTGGCCACCGCGCAGCAGTCCCTGGCGCTCAGCGCCCGGCCGGATTTTTTCGCCCACCCCTGCATTGACCTATCGATGCAGAACCGTACCCTGGCCGACATCCTGATCGCTGAAATGCACGGTTATGGCCTGGTCCCCAAAGAGCGGATCGAATTCCTGCTGTTCGACTTTCTGATTCAACTGATCGAAGACTTCTCCCAGTGGCGACAGCTCTGGCGCCAGGGTGCACCGACCCATGGCGAGTTCCGCGACGCGCGCATCCGCCGTGGCACAGCGTATATGCTCGAACACCTTGAAGATCCTGACCTGATCGAAAATGCCGCTCGCGCCAGCGGCTTGTCCCGTGCGCACTTTTTCGCCCTGTTCAAGAAAGACACCGGCATGACGCCGACCTTGATGGTCAACGATGCGCGGATGCGCCGCGCCTTCACCTGGCTCGAACATGAACGCAGCGGTACCCTGGGGCTGCTCTCGGAAAGCCTCGGGTTCTCTGAACAAGGCCACTTCACGAGATTTTTCCGCCAGCACATCGGGGCGTCTCCAAGCCAGTATCGTCGTGTGGTGGACAGCTACACCGTTACATAGACCACTGGCAGCAGAAGCTTTTGTTTACCGCACAAACAACGATGCCGAATCCCCGCGAGGAGATTCGGCATCGTTGCATCAAGCGTCCTGAATCAGAACAGACGTTGCCAGTCTGCAGGTGCCGGGCGCGTCGCGGCGTCCAGATCCACCTCTGCCTCGCCGGGCACGCGGATGCGGGTAAAGCGCATCGGCGGCGCGGACAACGGCACCGTGGCGTCGTAGCCCATTTTCGAGCCGACGCCATCCCGGGTTGAGGGATCGAGCTTCGAACCCTGGGCCTCATGCACCAGCACCAGATCGCGGTCGGCCTGGAAGCGTGTGGCAATTGCCCACTCCACTTCGGTGGGGTTATGAATGTCCACGTCGAGGTCTACCACCACCACATGTTTGAGATCGTAGTGGCCGCCAAATGCGCCGAGGATGACGTTTTTCGCTTCACCTTCGGAGCGCTTGTACAGCTGCACGTACAGGTGATAACGGCAGACCCCGCCCTTGGCCAGGTGCACATCGCGGACGCCCGGAAAGCTGCGGCGCAGATGGGCCAGTAGCGTCGCTTCCCGAGGAATGCCGCCCAGCAGCAGATGCTCCAACCCGCCGCCAACGATGGTGTGGAAGAGCGGCGCGAGCCTGTGAGTGATGGCATCGACCTCAATCACATGGCGCTCGGCACGCTCGCCGTAGTACTGCGGAAACTCGCCGAAAGGCCCTTCCAGCTCACGAACGTTAGCCAACAGACGTCCTTCCAGAACGATCTCCGCCTCGGCCGGGACCCGAATCCGGTTAGTCACGCACCGCACCACGGGCAGCGGACGGCCATGCAGAGCCCCGGCAATTTCCAGCTCATCGTGATCAATGGGCACGATTGCCTGCGACGCCAGAAGGGTCAGCGGGTCAGCACCAATCACCACCGCGACTTCCAGATCTTCTCCCGTGCCTTCAACTTCCTGAAAGAACGCCAAGGCATGGCGAGGCAACAACAATGCGCCCAGACGATTGGCGGAGCTGACCTGCAATCGGTGGATGGAGACGTTCTGGATACCGGTGCGCGGGTTGCGGGTAATCAGTAAACCGGCAGTGATGTACGCGCCGCTGTCATGTTCGTTATGAGTCGGAATCGGCAGCTGCTTCAACAGATCCACCTGATGGTGCACCACCGTCTGGCACGGTGCATCCGCCACTTCCTGACTGGCAATGGGGTTGAGGCTCGCGTCCTGAAAGCGGTTGAGCACTTCAGCAGGCTTGACGCCCATCGCTTCGGCCATCCACAGGCGATCCGAGAGCAACCCGGAAATCACCGGGATTTCGTGCTGGTCCGGGGCAAGAAACAGCGAAGCGCTCTGGCCATCCAGACGGTTGGCGACCGCAGCAACACCAAAGCGTAAAGATGTGCCGGGCTCGACCAGCGTCAGGCGCTGGCTGCTTTGCAAATGATCCAGCCAGCCACGCAAAGTAGCGCCAGGCGGCAGGGGTTGATCGTAGGCAGAAATGTGGTCGTTTGACATCGCTGATCTCGCTATTGGGATTGTTATCGATTGGCCTTGATCACCCGCGATCAAGCCTACCAGGCCGCCGGATGGCGCACCGCAGCGTTGCGCAATTGCGCGCAGGTGTAGGCGCCGTGTTGTGCCAGCGCAGTACGCAGTTCATCGTCGAGCAATTGCGCCACGTGGTCGGGACCCTCGGCGCCCAATGCGGCAAGACCATAAAGGAACGCTCGCCCGCAAAAGGTGCCATGAGCACCGAGCGCGATAGCGCGGGCCACATCCAGGCCGCTACGGATGCCGCTGTCGAACAGCACGGTGGCGCGCTCGCCTACGACCCGCACGATGCTCGGCAACATGTCGATGGAAGGCGGCGCAGCCTCTGACTGTCGCCCGCCATGATTGGAAATCAGGATGCCGTCGATACCCAGGCTGATGGCTCGCTCAGCATCTTCGGGATGCAACACCCCTTTGACCACCAGCGCTCTGGGCCAGGCGTCGCGCATGCGGGCCAGGGTCTCCCAGTCGAACGTGCCTTTGATCTCGCTCTGCACGAAACCCGCGGTGGCGGCCATGCTGCTACCGCCGCTGACATAGCGTTCGATATTGGCGAAGCCAGGTGCTCCGTTCTTGAGCAAGGCTTGAGCCCAGGGCAAGGAAGTGGCGACTTGCCAGACCGTGCGCGGGGTCATGCGGAACGGGACAATCAGACCGTTGTGCAAATCCTTTGGCCGCTTGGCACGAACCGGCGCGTCCAGGGTGGCAACCAAGGCATGCACCCCACACGCCTCGGCTCGCTGGATCAGGTCGAGGGTTACGCGGTGCCGATCCCTCGGCAGGCCGTACAGTTGGAGCCAGACACTGTCAGGACAGAGCTCCGCCACCTCCTCCAGCGAGCCACTGGCCAAGGTGCCGGTGATGTAAGGGATCCGCGCCCGATGGGCCGCCTTGGCCAACAACTGGGTCGCGCCCGGCCAGACCAGGCCGTCCACCCCGACCGGCGCTATACCGATGGGGCTGGCGTAGCGGCGCCCGAACAGCTGCACTTCGGTGTTCAACACGGCACTGGCACCATAGCGCGGGATGATCTGCACGGCGTCCAACGCTCTGCGATTGCGTTCGGCGGCCAGGTGCTCGCCGGTTCCGCCGTCAACGAAATCAAATGCAAAACCCGGAATCCGGCTCCGCGCTGCTTTCTCCAGATAACTGAAGGTGGGCAGGCGTTGCTTGAGCTTCGCCGATCTGCTGGTGCCGCTGCCCGCACCCCAGGCCTGTACAGGCGCGACTGGTTGTTCAAGTTTGACTTCCATCTCGACCACCTCGCTCATTGCCCAGTGCCGGACTGCCGGATCTGCTCGATGGTCTGGCGCACGGATATACGTTGCGGATCACAGACAATTTCGATCAGCACCGGGCCAGTGCCTTGGAGCGCGATTTGCAAGGCTTGGGCAAAAGCGGCATCGTTGCTGACCCGTAAACCCTGTGCCCCGAAGGCTTGGGCCAGTAGGACAAAATCAGGATTACCCAGATCCGAGCCGATGACCCGTCCGGGGTGGGCCTTTTCCTGGTGCATGCGGATCGAGCCGTACATGTTGTTGTTGAACACCAGGGCAATGACCGGCAGTTTGAGGCGCACTGCGGTTTCCAGCTCCTGAATGGTCATCATCAACCCGCCGTCACCGGACAGGGACACCACGGTTCTACTGGGCTGTGCGAGCTGCACACCGATGGCCGCCGGCATGCCGTAGCCCATGGCGCCTGATGCGGCGCCGACATAGGTGTTGGACTGGCGGAAGCTGAAAAATGTGTGCATCCAGCCGGCGAAGTTACCCGCGTCATTGGTGAGGATCGCATCGTCTGGCAGTTGGGCGCGCAACTCGCGAATGATCTGCCGATTGTCTACGTAGTCGTCATGGGGTTCGACGATCAGGCCGGTGACGTCTTCATAAATTGCCCGCCGGGATTTCGCCCAGTCTGGCGAGGGCGCGGCGAATCTTTGCTCCAGCAGCGCTTCAAGGGCTTGGCGTGCATCGGCGACTACGCCGTGTTCGATGGGATACGCCTTGCCCAATATTCGGTCGTCAATGTCGATTTGCAGGATGCGCTGCCCGGCATTGACTGCCGTGTAGTTCTGGGTGGTGATCTCATTGAGCCGCGCGCCGATGACAATCAGCATGTCAGCCTGGCGCAGGGTATCGACCAAGGCCGGATGAGTCCCCATCTGCAAATGCCCGCAATACAGCGGATGGCCGTTGGGAAACACATCGTGGCGCCGCCATGCAGCCATGACCGGAATGGCGCAGCGTTCGGCGAACTGCACAAGCAGTGACTCTGCGCCGGCACGTTTGACCCCTGCGCCGGCGACAATCACCGGCCGCCGGGCCTGGGCCAGTAACCGCACCAAAGCGCTGACTTCGTCCGGTGACGGGCGCGGGCGGCTGACGGCCAGCGGCGTACTGAAGTTCGCCTCCAGTTCGTCGTGCAACGCATCTTCGGTCAACGACACCACCACCGGCCCCGGCCTGCCACTGCGCGCCAGACGAAACGCCCGTTGCAGGATTTCTGGCAGCCGCCGGGCATCGCTGAGTTCCATCGCCCATTTGCACAGCGGCGCGAACATGCGGTCCAGATCGATTTCCTGGAAACCTTCCCGACCACGAAATTTCGAATCCAGCTGGCCGAGCAACACCACCATGGGCGTAGAGTTTTCCATCGCCGTATGCACGCCGATACTCAGGTTGGTCGCACCCACCGCCAGGGCGCCCAGCACCACACCCACCCCGCCACCGGACCCTGCATAGGCTTCAGCCATGAAGGCCGCACCACCTTCCTGACGACCGACGATGAATTCGATGGAGGGCTCGTCGTATAAAGCGTCCATCAGCGGTGTGAAGTTTTCACCTGGCACGCCAAACAAATGCCGCACCCCTTCGCGCTTGAGCACTTCAAGAATGGCCTGAGCTCCAGACATCTTCATGGATGTACTCCTTCGGTTTTCAGCGACGGCTCGGTTTGCAGGGGCACGTCTTCACCGCGGCGCATGATGTGGCTCAAGGTCATGATCACCAGAGGCGTCGCCAGCGCCACATAGGCATTGTCGATGCCATAAGGGTTGCCCATCAGAAACCAGCTGACGGTCACGATCAGCGAGGCGATGATGCTCAGGAACGCACCCCGCCGGGTGCCGAAGGTCGGCGCGTAGAAGACCATGATCACCAGCACCGCGAGGGAGGCGCGCAAGGCTTTGGCGAGGAACGTCACTTCCAGTACTCCAGAGGCAAAAATCGCCAGGCTGATGGGCAGCAGACCCGCCACCACCGTGGCGGCTTTGACGAACACCAAGTCACGTTTCACCTGCTTGGTCTTGTTGAAGAACGGCTGATAAAAGTCTTTGAGCGCCAGGGTGGCGATGCCCATGGTCAGCGCCGAGATAGTGCCAAACAGCGACCCGGCCAGCCCCGCCACCACCACGCCGGCCATGATGCTGTCCATCTCGCCGATCAATGCCGGGAACGCCAGCAACGGCGCGATGGCCGGAAACAACACGCGACTGCACATGCCGATCAGTGCTGCACAGATGCCAAAGGGCACCAGCATCACCGCGCAGTAGAAAGCCGCATGCCGGGCCTTGTCGCCACTGCTCACGGTGTTGACCGCCTGAATCACGTACTGCGTGGCGAAGGTCGCACCAATACCGGCCACCATCCACGCCATGATCTGGCTCCAGCCGACGTTGTCGACCGTGAGCATCGGCGCGGGCAGTTTTTCCAGCAGCGCCTCCATACCGCCGACGCGGCTGAGGGCGAAACCCAGGGTCAGAATGATCCCCAGGTATTTGATCAGTGCGTGGAGAAAGTTGGTGTACACCACCGAGCGCATGCCGCCAACGCTGACGAAAATCACCGCTACGACACCGGTGATGACAATTGCCGGCGCCTTCCCAATGCCCAGCAACCCAGCCAATACCGCGCCGCCGCTGGCATAGACCGACACGGCAACAATCATGAGGGCGAAGATCATGATCACCGAAGTCGCGAAGCGCACAGGCTCACCATAAGTGAGAGCCAATGCCCCGGAAATCGTGTTCTCCCCCAGGTTGCGATACTTGTGCGCCAGCAACAGCGAGAACAACACGAACCCGACCCCCAGCGACGCCAGGTTCCAGGCGGCGGAGATGCCTGATGTATAAGCCGCCTGAGCGGTACCGACGCTGGCCGTGGTGCCGATGAACTCGGACATCATCAGAAAGCCGATCAATATCGCCGGAAAGTGACTACCACCGGTGGTGTAGTTGGCGGCGCTACGCGAGTGACGGCGCACCGCGTAACTGATCAGGGCAAGCGCGAACATGTACAGAACGGTGATGGATAGCACCAGCCAGCTGGAACCCATGATATTTCTCCGATTTTTTGTTGTTGTGTCGGACTAAGCCACTGCGTCGGCGGCTTCGATTGGGATCAAGCTAAACAGGCATTTGCGGCCGCTGCCTATTAACAAATGTTGATTCGAGCCATCAGTAATTGCTTACCCATCCGGCGGGTTTGCGCGGTTCGAGCGCAAATCAGACTGCAAGGCAAATTCACCGACTGTGGCGCGAAATTCCAGCCCTCAGGGCAAGGCGCAGGGCGTGATGATCTACCAGACTCGGCGCAGACAACCCTCTGCCGTGGATCAACCCGCAGCCAGCGGTGCGGCAGTTCATTCCAATAAAAACAAGAGAGACATGCCATGAATCGGCTCAACGACAAGGTGGCTATCGTCACCGGTGCAGCTCAGGGAATCGGTGCCACCTATGCCCTGGCGCTGGCCGCAGAGGGTGCCAGCGTCGTGATATGCGACCTTCACGCGCCACAAGAAACCGCCAATGCAATACACGCTCAGGGCGGCACGGCGCTGGCAGTTGCTTGCGATGTCACAGACGCAAATGCCGTCCAGGCCATGGTCTACGCGGCAGTCGAAGCCTTCGGCGGCGTGCATATCCTGATCAACAACGCTGCCCTTTTCGCGACCCTGCAACTCAAACCCTTCGAACAGACCGAGTCCGCCGAATGGGACCGGATCATGACGGTCAACGTGCGCGGCTCCTTCGAATGCGCCAAGGCGGTATTGCCCGTCATGCGTCAGCAGGGCTACGGCAAGATCGTCAACATTGCTTCGGCGACCGCGTTCAAGGGCGCGCCGATGATGCTGGCCTATGTCGCCTCCAAGGGCGCGATCATTGCCATGACCCGCTCCATCGCCCGGGAGGTTGGCGATGCCGGCATCCGCTGCAACTGCCTGGCTCCCGGACTGACCATGAGCGCCAACGTGCAGGCCAACGCCGACTGGGCTGACGTCATGGTCAAAACCAACATCGCCAGCCGTTGCATCAAGCGTGAGGCGGTACCTGAGGATTTGATCGGCGCGTTGCTGTTCCTCAGCAGCGCCGACAGTGACTTCATGAGCGGCCAGACCATCGTGGTCGACGGCGGCTCGGTCACCCATTGATCGCGAATCGAGGAGTATTCATGCAAAGCCAACATTTTATCGACGGTCACTGGGTGTCTGATGGTCAATGGGCTGATAGCCTCGACCCCGCCAATGGTGAGGCCATTGGTCGTTTTGCCGATGGCGGCGAGGCTCAGGCCCGAGCCGCGGTTGCGGCCGCCACAGCGGCATTTGCCAAGCCACAGTGGGCGCAGAATCCACGCCTGCGCCAGCAATTGCTGCTGGACTGGGCGGTTGAACTCAAGGCTCGTCACGAATCACTGGCGCAACTCCTGAGCCGCGAAAACGGCAAAGCCCTGACCCAATCCCGGGGTGAGATCGCCGGGGCGATTTCGGAAATCATTTATTACGCGGGTCTGGCGCGCCATAACCCTGGGCATGTTCTGGAAGTCGCGCCGGGGGAGTTTTCCAGCCTGTTGCGCGAACCGGCGGGGGTCGCCGGGCTGATTATTCCCTGGAATGCACCGGCTGTACTGCTGATCAGAGCCCTGGCTCCAGCCATCGCTGCGGGTTGCACCTCGGTGATCAAACCTGCGCCGCAAACCGCGCTATTCAATGCGGCGATTCTTGAACCGCTGCTCAATCTGCCTGGGCTGCCGGCCGGTGCGGTGAATCTGTTCGCCGAAACTGGTCATGCAGGAGCTGGCTTCATGGTCGCCTCGCCCGATGTCGACGTGCTGAGTTTCACCGGCTCAACGGCAACCGGCCAGCGCATCATGCAGGACGCTGCCGCGACGATGAAAAAACTCTCACTGGAGCTGGGGGGAAAATCCTGCTGCCTGGTGTTCGAAGATGCCGATATCGCGGCCATCGCCCCGAAACTTGCCGCTGCAGCGACGATTATTTCCGGACAGCAATGCACCGCTGCGCGACGAATTCTGGTGCATGCGAGCCGTTTCGACGAGATGCAAAAGGCCCTCAAGGCCGCGCTGGCAGAGATCAGGATTGGCCCTGGAACCGACCCTGCCACACAAATGGGCCCGCTGATTGACTGGCATTCCAGGGATAAGGTCGAACAGCGTATCGCCCAGGCACTGGACAGCTGTGATCAAGTGCTGCTGTCTGGTGGTCGCCCGCAAGGGGTGTCGAGCAAGGGGGCTTACCTTGCGCCGTCCCTGATCACCCATCGCGACAGCGGTGCATTCTTCTGCCAGGAAGAAATCTTCGGCCCGCTGCTGGTTATCGAGCCTTTCGAGGATGAGGCCGAAGCGGTTGCGCGGGCCAATCACACCGAGTTTGGTCTTTCGGCCAGCGTCTGGACCGAGCACGGCGCACGTGCCTGGCGGGTGGCGCGGGCATTGCGCAACGGCACCGTCTGGATCAACGACCACAACAAACTGTTTGCCGAAGCCGAAACCGGCGGCTATCGCAAAAGTGGCCTTGGCCGCCTGCACGGCGTCGATGCCCTGCTGGACTTCAGCGAGCTCAAGCATATTTATCAGAGCGTCGGCACCCTGGGCTGAACCCCATACCGAGGAAACACAGCCATGGAGCTGCGCCAACTGAAATACTTTACCTGCCTCTACGAGGAGGGTTCGGTCACTCGGGCGGCGCAACGCCTGAATATCGTCCAGCCCGCGTTGTCGATGCAGATTGCCAAGCTCGAAGAAGAACTGGGCCAGACCTTGTTCGAACGGAGCTCAAAAGGCATGCACCCGACCGAAGCCGGTGATCAGGCTTACCGCCTGTTCATGCCGATCCTGGGACAGTTTCTTGAAGCGCGACAATCCCTCATCGACCGTAGCGGGCAGATCGGCGGACGGGTGCATGCCGGGTTGATTGCTTCAGCGACCAATCACGCCCTGGCGGCAACCCTGGCGCACTTTGTTGAATACCATCCTGATGTGCAACTGTGCGTCACCTCAGATTACAGTCAGGAGTTGATCGATAAGGTATTGGCCGGGACGCTGGATTTTGCTGTCATCAACCAAAGCTTTCAGCAGGATCACCTGCACTGTCACGACATCCTCAACGAAGAACTGCTGGTAGCGGGTGGCGCGGCCCATCGTCTGAATTGCCCGGTGCCGATTCCGTTGACGGCGCTGCAGGATCTCAAGCTGGTGCTGCCGTCAAGGCGACACGGGCTGAGAATTGTCATCGATCAACGAATGGCCGCCGAAGGGCTTGAGCTGACGCCACGACTGGAAGTGGATGACCTGGCGGTCATCGAGGAGTTTCTGCGCCGTAGCGACTGGGTCAGCATTCTGCCTGCCACGGTGCTGCAACGTGGTCTGCATCAAGGTGCGTTGCGCGCTTACCCCCTGACCGCTCCCGGAATAACCCGGCGGATGATGTGCGTCCATGACGTACGCCGTCCGCTAACCCCGGCGGCATTGCTATTCATCGAAGTCATCGGCAAGACCCTGAACTCCACCTTGAGCACCATTCCTTACTACAAAGAGGGTTCAGCCCCGGGAGAAACACATGAACGATAACCGCCCGCAGCGACTGATCATCGGTATTTCCGGTGCATCGGGGGCCATCTATGGCGTACGCCTGCTGCAACTGCTTTGCGACACGCCCATCGAAACGCACTTGGTGGTCAGCAAATCGGCGATGATCACCCTGGCCCACGAAACCGATGTCAGTTGGTCGCAACTCAAGGACATGGCCGATGTTACCCACTCCAGCCAGGACATTGGTGCTGCCATCGCCAGCGGGTCATTCAAGACCATGGGCATGATTGTCGCGCCCTGCTCCATCCGCAGCCTGTCCGAGATCGCCAGCGGCGTCACCTCCACCCTCCTGACCCGCGCCGCCGATGTGGTGCTCAAGGAACGCAGGCGTCTGGTACTGATGGTTCGTGAAACACCGCTGCACCGCAATCACCTTCGCAGCATGACCGAACTGGCCGAACTGGGTGCCATCATCGCGCCGCCATTGCCAGCGTTCTATGCCCGCCCGCAGAACCTGGAAGAAATGATTGACCACAGTGTCGGACGAGTCTTGGATATGTTCGATATAGATTTGGGTGTCGTGCGTCGCTGGAGACAAGAGGCTGAACACGTCTTGACCTTGGACGAAGTCAAAAGCTGCTCTTGATCATAACGCCTCACTTTGCACAGTGCGGGCCGATACCCGGAAGCCTCACAGGGGAGTGCGGATGACTGGTGACATGCCGCGCCCTGGTGTACTCGCAACCGGCTGCTCTCGGCCAGAAGCCGCCCTTCCGTCTACGCTGCTACCATGTGTAGCGTAATTACTCGGTTACTATCAACTTCTCCGGATATGGCCAAGCATGGCCTGCTGCAACCCCGGCGTGATGCCGCACAGCACGATTCGAGCCGCCGAATTGACGGGGTCGAAGGGCGCATGGAAGGTCTGCAGATCGCCTTCTGATGCCAGCAGGAGTTCCGCTGGCAGGGGATGAGCGAAATTGTGGGTCGAGGCAGAAATCATGCGGCTGAAGCGTTCTAGGCTTATGACGATGTCCTTTTTGCGATGGCGATAGGTTTGAGTTTCGGTACCAATCTGCGCGGGTGGCAACAAATCCCCCGGCGCCCTTTCAACCAGCGCAACGCCTCCCGGGCGTCGACCATCGTCTGGCTCTGTTCCATGCGAGTCTGAAGACGATCCGTCGCCGTAGGCTGGGCCGCATTCCGCACCGCACCCTCAGACATCTGCCCTAGTAGCGCAATTTCCTTCAGTGTGAGGTATTCCGTGCGAGTCTCTCCACGAAGGATCATGGGTATTTCCTCGTTTTCCTCGAATGCCGGGTTGGTATCCAGATCAAGTTGGGCTCTTACCAGCGCTTGGAAATAGACGTATTCAAGACGCATAGACACGTCTGTCTAATAATCCCGAACTGACCTTCTATAGCGACCATTTCAGTGACTGATTAGGTCCTTAATAGGCCCTCAACAAGTCAACGCTTGCTGGCTACGAAGGTTTCCATATCAGGTGCTTTTTTCAAACTCCCCCCCTATCAAAAGCCCGCCTTGGCGGGCGTTTTGGCGCCTTCTGGACGCCAGAGCCCCGGGCACTGCAACGCCGCCGTGCTACCGTCTGGTTCAAGTGTTAACGGCATTAACCATAAGGAATCGTGACATGAGCATGGCGGCGTTTTACAGCAACGGTTGGCCGAGCTGCGTGATCGCCGGGCAGTTTGCGGAGGACCTTTTTGTCGCCTTGGACTTTAAAAAGATGGTGATACGCGATCGAGCCGTGGCGCGTGGCATGGTGTTCTCCCTCTGTATACCTTTAGCCAAGAAGCCAGCACAGGCCGGGAAGCTGAAGGTATGGCTTCGGCGGTTTGTCAAAGAGGGCTCGCTCGCTCAGCCACAGGCCGATGCCTTTTGGCTGCGGGCGAAGAAGCTGGCGAAATCCCCAGAATGAGCACGCGTCTTTCACCGCCTGCTACAGACGCTTCCGTCATTCCCAGAGTTGAGAATTAACACGGCTATCGATACGGAGATTAGGATGAGAAACCGACCGTCGGCCGACAATCGTCTGGTGCACTGGAAAGCGTGGTGGGACATCTATGATCCGGATGTTCACTGCCGCTACTGCAGCGGCAGGCAGCCGATCGATGAGTCCTACCTGTCCTTCTACCCTCACCACACACCGGGCTGCGCCCGAAGCAGCGATCTCCCGCAGTTTCCTTGGCAAGAGCTGGTGCGCATTCTCAAAGACTGGAAAACGGAGGTTGGCCGTGCGCCAAGGAATTCATGAGGGCAATTGCCGACTTCGAGGCCTGAGATCGGCCACACAGCCCTCGCACGGTCAGCTACGACAATTAATCTAGGACTGGCGCGCGATGCAAGCCTCGATGTCTATACGCAGCTATGGCCCATATTCAACCCGGCCGCTTGAGCCGTTCTGCCAACGACTCAACTAATGCTAGGATCAACTGCCTATCCGACGGAGCTAGCTCTTGAAGCATTTGGCTAATGTATCGGGTCTGGTCACTGCTTCGCGAACTTGTTTTCATCAACAGCTCCGCAGCCTCGCAACCGAATACATCAGCGAAATCGAAAAGACGTGCGACGTTGGGGACGACCAGCCCCCGCTCGATCCGGGACACTGCTTCGCTGCCAATCCCCAGCTTCTCCGCTACCTCATCCTGTGTCAAACCCGTCTGAGTACGTTGGTTGGCGATCGCTTTACCAATCGACTCGGCAAGGTCTCGGTGATCATCTACAGCCACTAGGCATGCTCCCTTTAGTCAACCTGAATGGTTGAGGAGCCACTCATTGACATGAAGGACCTCTAACGTTGAGACTCAACCCTAAAGGTTGATTGGTGGCGTATTAGGACGGTTTTTCATGGCGTACAGCAGAATCTCACTCGCGGCAGTTGCTGCTCTTATTCTCTCAGGCTGCGGTGACGCAACCCTAGATTTTCGCAATGCGGAGTTATCGAACGGCAAGGTGTACCAGAAGGGTGGCAATGAGCCTTTTACGGGAAGCCTGACGAATTTTCCGCACACACTGATCAGACAGACTGGTGACCTAACCGGGATCCTAGCGGGATTGGCCGCAACACTGGATCGCATGCAGCGCCCTGACGAATCTCTGCGTTTCTTGAAGTTGATCTGTAATGGCCGGACAAGTGAGGGCCACTTGGACGGCGAAGTGAGTTGCTACGAGCCAGGCACAACTACCCTTCGCTACCAAGCCCACTACAAGCAAGGCGCGATGGACGGCGACTTCACTACGTGGGGAAAGCACAACAACGTCCTGAGCAAAGCGTCCTTCAAACAAGACCGAACTAATGGAGACGTCCAAATCTACAGCCCGAATACCGGAACGCTTATTCAGCAGATCCAGCTTCGCGCTGGCGTAATCGATGGGCTTGACCAGCGATGGGACGATAAGACCGGTCAGCTCACGTACCAAGCCAAAGCAGAAAAAGGGTTCTATGTCGGAGTTGCAGAAAGCTGGGGGCCTAATGGTAGAAAAACCGGTGAGGTGCCGTATCAGGCCGGTCGTGTTAACGGGGTTGTGAGGGCATGGGATGCTGGCACCGGACAATTGATCGAGGAAACTACTTTCAGAGATGGCTCTCCGGACGGCCCTAGCAAGGAATGGTCTAAAAATGGCGAAGTGATGAAGGTTGGGGAGTACAGAGATAATGTGTTCTATACTGCCTCCGCCGCTGGACCGTCGGACAGCACGCAGCTTGATAGCTGCGTGAGTGACTACATCGACAAGTTCCATTCTACCAACGGCGAGAATGTCCCGATCAATAATGAGCAGCTTGGAGAATGGGAAAAATGGTGCACGCAGGGACAGCATTCGAATTGATCGTCTGACAAAAGTGTAGTGGTCAACTGATTCCGGACACTGAATTAAGTTTTTCCTCAGCGACCGCAGGCGCGAACCCGCCATTGAACTGATGCGGTCGCCGACAGTTGTACTGCTGCATCAGATACCGACCGATGTCCCGTTGCGCTAAAGGACCTCCCCTGAAGAGCGCAGACAGTCGCTCCCGGAGCAAAAGAGATCTGATCTCAATGGACCAACCTTGGCGCTATTTGCCCCGAGCTTACCGGTCGAGCTGCCAGTACTGAGAATTTGCTTACCAAACCCGGCCCGGCCCAACGTGTTCGACGAAGCCTATTAGCTACCTGGACAGCAGTTATCTAAGTGACTCAGGCCATTGATCCCTACCCTTCTCGGCTGCCCGAGGCCTCCCCCTCCTCGGGCCTTCCTTCCGAGGAGCCAGCCGACCTCTGATGAACGCCTGTATACCTGGTAACGCAAGCCGCAATAGTTCATCAGGCTTTGTCGCATAGGCTGCATATAGTTCAAAGCCCTCTCGCGCTATTGGGTCTGTGCAATGTGCCAAGCCCAGAAAGCATTTTTTATAGCGCTCCTTGCGCGCGTTGCAATTATAATGACTGCCCATCCCTCCAGTAATAACTTTATCCCAATGCTGGCCAATACGCTTCCCCAAAATTACATCCTTACACATTGCTGAGCTATCAAAGAAGAACAAGCCATGAATGTGATAGCCTTTGTATCGCCCCAACTCTAGCTTGCATGCGTAACCTAGCATTGGCCCAAATGCGCCATTTTGCAGATCTTTCAGTAGCATATCTCGATGTCTACACGCATCTGTGCCAGTGATATGTTTGGCCAATCGGTATTTTTGTAAGTAGGATAAATCAACCCTCAAGATCAACATTCTCGAATATCTTGCAAAGAGCTCAGCCGTGTACCTCATGAGCGTATCGTATTGCCTTTTAATGGGCCTCCTAAAAGCTTTAAGCCTACTTCGAAACTCTACGGTACTGACCTCAGCACGAAATTCAGAGATGCAGGCATTCAACCTATGGACTACTTCATTCACGTGTTCCCCTTTGGTTCCAGAGAACGAAGTTTCCGATGGCACCAAGTGATGCTTTAATACCGCGTTGTAGAATACTTCAAAGTAAGGATTGAATTGAGCACTTGGAAACATCTCAAATGAGATTCGAATATCTCTTTTGATGCAGTTAATAAACCTACGCCCCAACGAATGAAAGGTGATTCTAGCTTCAACATTTTTAGCATGGCCGACTGAATACAACTGATGCTTGGTCGCAACTAGATCTTGCAACAAAGGCAACAACCTAAAAGCCAACCAGCTTCTCGCATCATATTCCTCATCGAGCTCCACTACTCCAGGTTTTACCTCAGGCATGCTTTGCTTCACGAACAATAATGCAGCATCACTTAGCACTTTAATTGAAGATGCGAGCGGATCAGGACGCACGCAGCTAACATTGACAGTAGACATAAACAATACCCCGGAATACATGAAAAAGAATTGAACACATCCACGCCCCACACACTAAACTTTTACACCTCAACAAATAAATCTAGGCGGCATTAAGACGGTATATGAAAAGATCCATATTTATAAACTACTGAAACCCACGCAGCAGCAGGCGCCAACAGTAGTTAACGCCTTCATAATCACGGTTCTAGAACCCTGCAAAGTACTTTGCGCTATAACGACTTCCAGGCATGCAGCGATTAAAACTTTGACGCTAGCGGCGTGCTGGAATGCATACTGCTTGCACATACGGGGCGAAAATCATACCCTAACCTTGACAAGGTGCGCACAACCAAGGAGTTTCCGTATGAAAGACAAACAAGGAAGAGAATTTTATTCCGGCGATGAAGACCTGACTCATCTGGAATTATACATCAAATATCGCGCCTCAAAATCGGTCACTTGGTCTTTACTGGTTGCTATAGAACAACTTGGTACCCTAGTTCATGTCCAGTTGAAAGATTCCGCGATAAAACAATTGGAAAAATTTATCGAAACCAACCCGGCAGAGCTACCTGAAATCGATCAACTCCTCAACGAATTAGGATACCTCAAAGCTGAGACACCCAAAAAAAACACCAAGCAAAATGCAATTAGGGACGAAATCCTAAGGGGTATATGGCATCTTTCGTATGCCATATATTTTAATGAACTCGATTCTGACAAAGCCCACCAGGCACTGCAACATTTCTGGTATCACGCTGGCTTAGTTGAGGGGATGGAGTATTCTACTTCAGGCCCTATGACAACGGTTAAGCTTTCTCGCGCCAGCAAAGGAGGCAAAACCAAATCGGATAAATACACAGCACGAATTGAAGCCATCGCAAGCCTTTTAGAAGAAGAATCACCTCCTGCCGGATGGTCAAGCGAAGCACAAGCAGCCTCAATGATTGCTAAGGTAGTCGTATCTCGTAAAATAAGTAAAAGTTTAAATCTTTCATCTAGCGCCATGAAATGCTATGACCAGCTTTCAGAAATGATCAATTCAAATGAAAAGTTGAGAAATATTGTCAATCCGGGAAAAACACTAAAGCAGTGATTTTCTACTAATTATTTCTATTTCTAAATTGTAGTATTACATTGTTCAAAGCAGCCTGATCATCGGGATACCATGGAATTAGGTCTATCACCAGATGGTCTAGATAAGGAACAACTCTAATTCGATTGTCGTCAATGAGCGCGTCCAATGCTCGATTGAATCTGTCTTTCCGCCTCAGTTCAGCCCCTGGAGCCACTCGCATTACAACTGATTTACGAACATAACGGTGATTAGCGTGACGATACTCATTCAGCTTGCCATCTAACGCAACTGCATCAATCTGCTGCTGCGATGGCTGATGTAATATATCCATAGTTTCGGCCAAATACCAATTAACAACACTAATTGCATCGCGCAACACCTCTACCGAAATGCTTCCGTCAATGCCGCTGCTGTAGCAGTGGAATAGTGCGGCCAACCTACTGGTATTATCCATCAATCTATTAGCGATATCCTTAGATTCGTATAATAACCCCCCAACCTGCATTAAAGACTCAACGTTATTGAAGGTCTGATTCCACAGCTCAACAGCTTTGGCATCGAACCCAATTATGTCACGCCCGCTAAAAACTTCAGCTTTTTCTTTAACTAACTCCAAGTGCGATGCCATAGCTAACAGATACCGTTGATAGTTATCCCCTAATGAACCAGTATTTGTGGTAAAACGCGATCCTTGGGTAGTTCTCGGATATGACACCAGAAATCGAGCTAGCAGACCCGAGTCTCTCGCTTCAACGCCCCGCTTTTCAAGAAACCGAATAAAAGGTCCTGGTTGGACTTGGATTGCGACGGATAACCTTCCTTTCCAAATAAAGCTCCCCCTGATCCTGTTTATAGGAATCTCATCACCATCCCATGCGCTGTTGAATTTCGTCATATCCGAAAATGCCCGTCCATTCAACATACTGCTACCTTCGCTAGACAGTAGTACGGCATTTTCAGTCTTTTTGCTCATTCCCTCAAATAGCGCAATAGGAGTCGACTCGTTGTAGACTATCTGGGGCTCTCGGGGCTGGATAGGCTTCACGCTCATTAAGTGTGCAATCTGTTCATCGAATTCATCCTCCATTTTCAATTTTGATTTAAAATTACTCTGTTGGGCTTTTTTTATTTTTCCTTTCCATAATTCGAGAGAGATTTCCCAGTCAGAGATTTTTTCTCGATATTCTTTCCGCAGTTTTTCCTGAAATTTTATAACTGGTTCAAAGCAAAGTTTTTCCACAGTCCCTTTTCTCTCCCCTGCATTGGCAATAGTCAGCGTTAATATTGAAACAGGACTTACCTGCCCTGGTGGCTTTCTTACATCCACCAACCCTTGAAAAACTGTTGAAAGCGCGGAAATGAGCGACGCGGCTACAATTCCAACAGGAGCTTGAGTTGATATATGCAGTTCGCTTATTAGATCTCTAAACTCTAAGAGTTCTAGAGATTGCAAGTAAGGAAAATCTAACTTAGGATAATTACCCCCAAGGGCACCCTGAATACTCATACAGCTTCATCCCTCTGCTGCGCTTTCTGGAACACCCAGTGCATCACCTCCTCCTCTATAAACCCAATACGACCGTTACTCGTAACGGAAGAATATAGCTTTATCGGTCTTGGAAATGTGGAGTCATACTGACAAGATTTTTTATCAAGCCGACCGTATACCGTGGATCGGCTAATCTGCAAAATTTTCACCAGTTGCTGAAGCGACAGCACTGACTTCACTCGACTATCATTCATAAATCACCTCAAGGGCTGGGTCAGAACGAGTCTTAAGCTACCTGTACCCGCGAACCCAGGCTCGCTTCTGCTTCCAGTAGAAACTCCCTAAGCCATGCCACGTCTGGCCTGCAGCGTTTTTTTTGCCGAAAATAGCCCAAGTATGAGATCGAATATTTCACGCTCGTCGCGATGTCGGCGCTTAGCTGTAAACCTGCTAATTCGTGTCCGATTAGCAGGTTTTCAATATGTTCCCGACGAGAACTAGCGCTCCTCTCGAATTGAACCCACTGGATCACCTCCCTTTTCTCACAGCGTGATAAGATCAGTTCTCTTACCATAGAGACGCCCGTCGCCTACCATTTAACTAAGAACTGGCGATTGCATGATTTTTGAAACCTATATCACCAAGGCGACCAACCATCCTGGAATCGCCATGCCCGCTATATGCCCGCAATGCCAATCAAGAAAGACTGCTTCAATCAAAGCCACACAACGTCTCGCACTGTGTGCTGAAGCGGTGAATGTACTCATCCTCAGCCGTTTGAAAGCGTGCTATCCCGCCATACCACAGTCCGCTGCCTATCACACACTGGAGAAACTTTCTCAGAACTTGGTTGAAGCACTCGCTAGATCAGTGCAACTCAAGCTGCGAAACATACCAGACGGTGATCTCCATACGCATGTTTGCCTAGGCTGCGGATGCATGTTCGATCCAGTCAGCCAGTCCGCCCAGCGTCCCGATAACCACAACCAATCAAACCCTGCCCAAGGAAATTAATCATGGCTCATGAAGTACACCAAATGGCGTATATCGGCGAAACACCTTGGCATGGCTTAGGGAATCGTCTCTCGCCGAATCAATCGCTTGAGATCTGGCAGCGTGAGGCAGGCATGGACTGGCGGATTGAATCCAGCGCCGTTCATTTCAAATCCACTGGATCAGGGCTACTGGCTCCGATCCATACCTTCCCTGATCAGAAGGTTCTGTACCGCTCCGACACACAAGAGCCGCTCTCGGTAGTGTCGCAACGCTACCAGGTCGTTCAGCCAAACGAAGTGCTCGAGTTCTACCGAGACCTCACAGAGGTCTCGGGGTATGAGCTGGAGACAGCAGGCGTATTGAAAGGCGGCCGGAAGTTCTGGGCGCTAGCACGAACGGGCCAGTCGGTAGCGCTCAAGGGAGGTGACCATGTCGGAGGTTATCTGTTGCTTGCTACCTCCTGTGACGGCACCCTTGCCACTACGGCAACGCCTACGACTGTCCGCGTGGTGTGCAATAATACTTTGGCATTATCGCTCAATGGCAGTACGACCGCTATCAAAGTCCCCCACAGCACAAGTTTCAACCCTGACCTCGTCAAGAAGCAGTTAGGTATTGCAGTATCACGCTGGGAGCAATTCATGTACGAGATGCGGATCCTCAGTGAGCGAAAAGTCTCGCGCAAGGAAGCCGACGCGTTCTTCAATCAGGTACTCAGCGTCGCCGGCACCAGCGCTTCTCCACAGGGCCAACACAACAACCGCCACGCCATTGCGAAAGCAAACAGTTTATTCGAGGGTAAAGGCAAAGGCTCAGACCTGACATCAGCCAAAGGCACCGCATGGGGGCTGCTGAATGCGGTGACCGAGTTCGTTGATCACGAAAAACGAGCTCGATCCGCCGACTACCGGATGGACTCCGCCTGGTTCGGCCAGGGCGCTGCCCTCAAGCAAAGAGCCCTTCACAGCGCATTAAGCTTAGCGGCGTAGCAAGAGCAGACCACCAACCGATACCTGCTCGCCATGTGGCGGGCTTTATGTGGCTGCTGCAACTGAACATCAGCTCAATTACGTGAGAACCAGAATGCACAAACTCAAAATCGTATGCGCACTGCTCACGCTTGCAGTCGCACTGTACTCGGCGACCCTAGTCGTAGCGGTGAAGATCAACCTAGCACTCGCAGTGATGTGCTGCGCAATGCTGATCGCGTTGCTCTGCAGCTTTATCAACGCTCTGTCCACGCCACCTGAAACCTGTGAGGACCTTCGCTAGTCTGCAGCGCTGTAGGCGGATAGAGGTTCGGGGAGACGCGACATTGAAGTGGGGGACCGGATGGGGGAACAACGAACCTCAGAATGCAGAAAGCCCCGCATAGCGGGGCTCTCTAGGTACAATATGGCGGTGAAGAAGGGATTCGAACCCTTGATACAGTTTCCTGTATACACACTTTCCAGGCGTGCTCCTTCAGCCACTCGGACACTTCACCGTTTCTCGGCGCACCTGTTCGGTGTGTCGAGGCGCGCTAATGTAGTCGATAGCGTTCGTGATGGCAAAGCTTTTCTGCAAGTTTTTCATGCGCTTAAGCCCAGCGCCGAATTCCCTCGGGCCTGTCAGCGTGACCGGCCAGTCAGTCACGGCGCTTTACCCGGCCGGCAAGGCTGGGTAACGTCGGCGCCACAACACGACAAGGAATACCGGCATGAGTGAGCTGATCGATTACCAACTCGAGGGCGGCATCGTCACCTTGACCCTGAACAACGGCAAGGTGAACGCCATCTCGCCTGCCGTCATCGCGGCGCTCAACGAGGCTCTGGATCGGGCCGTAGAGGCGCGCGCCGTGGTGGTCATCACCGGTCAACCCGGCATCCTTTCGGCAGGCTACGACCTCAAGGTCATGACCTCGAGCCCGGAGAATGCGATCAGTCTGGTCACCCAGGGCTCTACCCTCGCCCGTCGGCTGTTGAGCCATCCGTTCCCGGTCATCGTGGCCTGCCCAGGACACGCCGTGGCCAAGGGTGCGTTCCTGCTGCTGTCGGCCGATTACCGGATCGGCGTGGAAGGCCCGTTCCATATCGGTTTGAACGAGGTGCAGATCGGCATGACCATGCACCACGCCGGCATCGAGCTGGCCAGGGATCGCCTGCGCCGTTCAGCCTTTCAGCGCTCGGTGATCGGTGCGGAAATGTTCGACCCTGCCGGGGCGTTGCAGGCCGGTTTTCTCGATGAGGTGGTGCCGCCCGAGCAGTTGCAGGCCGCCGCCCTCGCTGCAGCGCAACGCTTGCAGAAGCTCAACATGAAGGCCCACGCCAGGACCAAGCTCAAGGCACGTAAAGCGTTCCTGGAGACCTTGGACGAAGCCATCCGGATTGACCAAGAGCAAGGCTTCTAAGGCGCGTCAGTACGAGCGGTAGGGACCCTTGCCCACACGTTGGGCCTTCACTGCGGCGGGCGTGAGCAGGCCGCTGCGCAGTGCAATGCGCGATCGATGAACTGAACCGCGAACTGCGCCGCGCCGGAACACTCCTATCCACAGCAGGCCCATCCCGGGTGTCCCTGCCAATCGAAGAAGTGAGCATCATGGGCCGAGTGGTCGCCGCCGCGGTATACAGCGCGGGCAAGAAGATTACCGACATCAGCCTCGACGACGGCGCGCAGTGGGCGCGGCGTCCGGGGCATTTCGTATGGATCGGCCTGGAACAGCCCGACGCCGAACAGATGAGTCAACTGCAGAAACAGTTCGACCTGCATGAGCTGGCCATCGAAGACGCCCTCGAGGTGCACAGTCGACCCAAACTCGAAACCTTCGGCGATGCACTGTTCATCGTGACCTATTCGCCGATCCGTCGAGACGGCAAAGTCGAGTTCGTCGAGACCCATATCTTCGCCGGGCGCGGCTACATCATCACTTGCCGCAACGGTCACTCGGCCTCCTACGCCTCGGTGCGCAAGCGTTGCGAAGCGCGACCATTGCTGCTCGATCACGGCGAAGATTTCGTGCTCTACGCTCTGCTCGATTTCGTCACCGAGAATTACCAACCGGTCAGTGAGACCATTCACTGCGAAATCGAATCGCTGGAGCGCCGCGTGCTCGGTGGCTCGCTCAACGAAGCCGATATCCAGCACCTGCACGGGCTGCGCCGCGAGCTGCTGCGCATGCGCCGCTATGTGGCGCCCATGGTCGAGATCAGTGAAGAGCTGCAACGGCTGGACTTCCCGTTCATCGACAAGAACATGCGCCCCTATTTCCGCGACGTGCAGATTCATGTGAACCGGCAGATGGAAGACTTGGCGACCATGAGTGACATCGCTACGCAGACCATCGAGATCGGCCTGCTGCTGGAGTCGTCGCGGCAAAGCCTGACCCAGCGCAAGTTTGCCGCGTGGGCAGCGATCCTGGCCTTTCCCACGGCCGTCGCCGGTATCTACGGGATGAACTTCGAAAACATGCCGGAGCTGACCTGGCACTACGGCTACTACATCGTGCTGGGGGTCATCGCATCCGGCTGCACCGGCCTGTTCGCCGGCTTCAAGCGCGCTGGCTGGCTGTAGCCGCGCGCTGTCCGACCCTGCCACAGGGCACGAGCGTCACGCCGCGGGCGGGGTGCCCTGTGCGACGAAACGCATCATCCATTCAGCCACGGTGATGCCGTGGTGATCACGGTCCAGGCTGGCAATGGCTTTCTGATACACCGGCTCGCCCAGATGCTGCTGACGAATGTCGAGCAGCGCTCTGGAATAGTCATGGATGAATTCCGGATGCCCCTGGAAACACAGGACCTGATCACCGATCTGATACGCCGCGAATGGGCAGAATTCGCTCGACGCCACGACCGATGCGTTCTGCGGCAGCGACGTCACCTGGTCTTGATGGCTGATCAGCAGGGTCAACGTTTCGACTTCCGGACTCATCCAGGACGCACGGTTGGCCAGGCTGTATTCATGGGTGCCCACGCCCCAGCCTTGGGTCGCGCGCTCTGCCTTGCCGCCCAGCAGCAGCGCCAGCAACTGATGGCCAAAGCAGATGCCGAGCAGCTTGTCGCCGCGCTGGTAGCGCTTCAGCAGAAACGTCTTGAGCGTTTCGATCCACGGGTCGGTGGCAAAGGAGTCAGCCTTGCTACCGGTGACCAGATAAGCATCGTAGTGGGCATCGGCCGGTGGGTATTCACCGTTCATTACGTTGAACACGGTGAACTTGGCAGGAATGGGCTGGCTGGCGAACAACGTTTCGAACATGCGGCCGTAGCCATGGTATTGCTCGACCAGTTCGGGCCGCAGCACGTCGGTTTCCAGGATGCAGATGTTGAGGGTCATAGGTCACTCGATGGAGAGGGAACGCAGGTAGCAAGCGTGCCCGTTATCGGCGCTGGCTGGCAAGTGAAGCTGCGCCGGATTTGCCCGATGAACGGTAATTCACATCGCAGAGCTTGCATTTGCCTTCTTGGGCGTCTAGCACGGCATGTTCAAAATCGGCAAAAGAGTTCCTTAGTCGAATTTGATCGAAACGACCCTGCCTACCGTGGCAAAGCGTTCTAAGGCCCGTCAATCAAGGGTTCTAAGGTAAAAGCATGACTATTGATGCAGCCGTATGGGTACATCGAGTCGTGGGGGGTGCACCTTTTCGCCAAGCTCAACCGCGGTTGCAGCATGGGTTGGCGCCAGGAAGAACATAACTCATAGGCAGTCTGCCATGTTCAAACATCCAAAAATCCGCCAGGCCGGACTCATCGTGTTCACCATGACGCTGGTGCTGATCCTGCCCAATCTGGGCAGGCTGTTCAGCTGACGTTTCGCGGCCAAACCTCAGGGCGCTCTCGCCGCAGCGGCGCCTGTGCAGGCGCACGTCCGAAATCTAGCCTTGAGTCTGGCTCTGGGACTGCGGCGCAGTGGCCACGCTGACCACAGGTGCGCTCGGCGCGACCAGTACCTTGGCGTGCATCTGCTCGAAACCGCCACCGCGACGCATGCCGCGCACCGGGCAGGCATCCAGGTAGTCCAGGCCTATCGCCAGTTTCAAGTGGCGTTCCGGGCGCGCCAATTGGTTGGTCACATCGAAGCTGTACCAGGCATCGTCGAGCCAGGCTTCGGCCCAGGCGTGGCTGGCCATGTGCTCGGTGTCCTCGGTAAACAGGTAGCCAGAGACATAGCGTGCCGGGACCCCCAGGCTGCGGGCACAGGCAAGAAAGGCATGGGTGTGGTCCTGACAGACCCCGGCACCGCTGGCGAAGGCTTGCGCGGCACAGGTGTCCACGGCCGTCGCACCGCTGGTGTAGGTGATGTGCTGGTGCAGGCCCTGCATCAGGTCGATCAGGCCATTGCGGTCGCGCCGCGTGTGGCATTGTTCGGCGGCAAAGGCACGCAAGGCGTCGTCGGCCTCGGTCAGCCGGGTGAACCGCAGGAACGGCAGCGGTGACTGTGTTTCGTGTTCGGCCTCGCGGGTTTCGTCGATCTCGACCTGGCCACGCGCGCCGATGATGATCGCGTCGTGCGGCTCGTCCAGGGTCAGCACATGCAGGATGTTGCCGAACGGGTCGAGCTGGGCGCGCACCGGGCGCGGCAGGTCAAGCTGCCAGCTGAGAATGCGCTGGCGTTCGCTGTCGTGCGGCGTAAGGCGCAGGTACTGGATGCTGGCGCGCACCTCGTCATCGTAGTGATAGGCGGTTTCGTGACTGATGTTAAGCCTCATACAGCCTCCAGATAGGCACTGTGGATCGCATTGCCCAACTGGCGCACCAGCGGGATCTGTTCGTTCAACCACTCGTGCAGGCCTTCGTCGAGGATCTCATCGATACCGGTGTAGCGCAGGCGTGCATCCAGTTCGGCGGCCAGGCGCTGCGCCGGGCGACCATTGGCGCCGGGCAGGTCGGCGAGAATCTGGTTGATCTCCTCGGTACACGCGCGCAGCGAACGGGGCACGTCGGCGCGCAGCAGCAACAGTTCGGCCACCGGCTTGGCGGCCGGTGCATCGCGATAGATTTCGGTGTAGGCCTCGAAGCTCGACAGCGCGCGCAGCAGCGCACTCCACTGGTAGTAACCACGGGCCGAGCTGTCGTCGACCGAATAGGCATCGTCGCCGAGCATCTCGTAACGCGCATCGAGCAAGCGCAGGGTGTTGTCGGCGCGCTCGATGAAGGTGCCCAGGCGAATGAAGCGGAACGCATCGTTGCGCATCAGCGTGCCATAGGTCGCTCCACGAAACAGGTGGGCGCGCTCCTTGACCCAGTCACAGAACCGACTCATGCCATAGCGACCCACGCCCTGCTCGGCAATCCCGCGGATCTCCAGCCAGGTGGAGTTGATGTTCTCCCACATGTCGGCGGTGATCCGCCCGCGCACCGCATGGGCGCTGGCCCGTGCCGCACCCAGGCAGCTGTAGATGCTGGCCGGATTGGCCGGATCCAGGGCGAAGAAATGCAGTAGGCGCTCGGCATGCAGCTGGCCGTGGCGTTCCAGGTAGTCTTCCAGGGTGCCAGTGATCAACAGCGGCATGGCAATTTCGTCGAGGCCGTCACCGCGGCCATCCTGCGGCATCAACGACAGTGAATAGCTGACATCGAGCATGCGCGCCAGGTTTTCGACGCGCTCCAGATAGCGCGACATCCAATACAGATCAGAGGCAGTTCTACTTAGCATTGGCAGGCATCCTTAATCCTCGACCACCCAGGTGTCTTTGGTCCCGCCGCCCTGCGACGAATTCACCACCAGCGAGCCTTCACGCAACGCCACGCGGGTCAGGCCGCCTGGCACCACGCGGGTTTCACGGCCGGCCAGAACGAAGGGGCGAAGGTCGATGTGGCGCGGTGCGATGCCGTTCTCGACGAACGTCGGGCAGGTTGACAGCGACAACGTGGGTTGGGCGATGTAGGCATGGGGTCGGGCCTTGAGGCGCGCCCGGAAGTTTTCGATTTCGGCGGCACTCGCGCAAGGGCCTACCAGCATGCCGTAGCCACCCGAACCCTGGGTTTCCTTGACCACCAGATCGGGCAGGTTGGCCAGCACATGGGACAGCTCCGAAGGCTTGCGGCACTGCCAGGTCGGCACGTTCTTGAGGATGGGTTCTTCATCCAGGTAAAAGCGGATCATGTCGGTGACGAAGGGGTAGACCGACTTGTCGTCGGCCACGCCGGTGCCGATGGCATTGGCCAATACCACATTTCCGGAGCGATACGCGGCCAGCAGGCCGGGAACGCCAAGCATGGAGTCGGGGTTGAAGGCCAATGGGTCGAGGAAGGCGTCGTCCAGGCGTCGATAGATCACGTCCACCGGCTTGGGTCCGTCGGTGGTGCGCATGAACACCTTGTCGTCACGCACGAACAGGTCAGCACCTTCCACCAGCTCTACGCCCATTTCGCGCGCCAGGAAGGCGTGCTCGAAGAACGCACTGTTGAACCGGCCCGGGGTCAGCACCACCACGCTGGGATTGTCGATCGCGCTGGAGCTTTTCAGGGTATCGAGCAGCAGATTGGGGTAGTGATCCACCGGAGCGATGCGCTGCGCGGCGAACAGCTCGGGAAACAGCCGCATCATCATCTTGCGGTCTTCGAGCATGTAGCTCACGCCACTGGGCGTGCGCAGGTTGTCTTCCAGGACGTAGTAGGAACCGTCACCGTCGCGCACCAGGTCGACCCCGGAAATGTGCGAATAGATATCGCGGTGCAAGTCCAGTCCTTGCATCGCCAGCTGATACTGCTCGTTGGCCAGCACCTGCTCGGCAGGGATGATCCCGGCCTTGATGATGCGCTGGTCGTGATACAGGTCGGCGAGGAACATGTTCAGCGCCTTGACGCGCTGGATACAGCCACGCTCCACGATGCGCCATTCGCTGGCAGGAATACTGCGTGGAATGGTGTCGAAGGGAATCAGCCGTTCGGTACCCTGCTCGTCCCCATACAAGGTAAAGGTGATGCCGGCTCGATGAAACAACAAATCGGCCTCGCGTCGACGCTGGGCAAGCAGTTCCTGCGGCGTATCGGCCAACCAACGGGCGAACTCCCGGTAATGCGGGCGAACTTGGCCATCGGCATCGTACATCTCATCATAATAGGTGCGGCTCATGCCGTACTCCTTGTCACCCGGACCCAAGAGCCTTCGCAAGGCCCGTGCCATCGGCATATGTGCCATTAAATCAAGCGCTTGGAATTCCCAGTCGGGAACCGTGCACCGTTATTGTGCGGCAACGTCCGAACGCCGCTGACATACGCTTCATTGCGAAGCGGATATTTCAAGCGGCTTGAGGCTATGACCAGCATAGATAGAGTTGAATTCAATAGCTTGCAGCGTTAGTGCATATTTAATTCATCGGCACCGGCAAAAGCTTGGCGCCCCATTGCGAGTCACCGAATTCCCTTTCGCCGCCACCTTGTGAGCGGCTTTTTTTTGCCTGCAATTCGCTGAGCAGGTGAACCACGGCGCTGCCGTGGTCCACCTGGTTTCAGGCCTGCGGGCGTTGGACCTCGTGCTTCACGCCCCACCCCTCGATTTCGCCTCCCAGAGGCTCGACCACGGCTTCGAAATCCTGCTCGAATTCACCGATGCCGCCGTAGGTCGCGTACATCAGCTTGCTCAACTCCAGGTGCCAGGCACCGTCGTCGCGCTCGCTTATCTGGGCATTGAGCGACTCGCCGCGAAACTTGCCGGCAGCCGTCCGCGCCCGGTCTTCATCGGGAAAGACCGCATAGAACTCGATAGGATGAATGCGTGCGAAATCGAAACCGCCCTCTTTCATGCGGCGCAATACATTGCTGCTGATGTCTTCTTGATAGGTTGTGCTCATGAATCGTCTCCCTCAGCAATAACGACGGATAGACTTTCAGTACTTCCAGAACCTCCTCGGAACAAGGAATGGGTGCGGTGCAGCGTCGAGGACGCGGCGCCTGGAATCGAGCCTGTTGCAAGAAGCATGGTACGAAAACGAGCAGCAGAATCCGTGGGGACCCTGCCCGCAGAGTAGCGCGAAGGCCGGGCCCGTGCCAATGGCCCGGATCAGATGAAATTCAAGCGACTTCGGTGATGGCCGTGATTTCCACGCTGTGCTGCGACTTGAGGGTCTTGGCGACCGGCGAGGCAACGTTGTCGGGAAGATTGACTTCATCCAGTCCGGCTGCGACGGGGTACAGCTTGGAGCGAACGAGCGTTGCCGCCTCTTCGATCGACGGGCAGGTGTCAGCACGGATGGCCATGCTGTCCAGCACGCCATCCTTGTTGACGAAGCTGATTTTCCACTCTTTCATCGGTGTACATCTCCTCGACGGAATTCAGGCAGGAATCTGCTTGATACGCTCACACAACGTTGACTCGCAGCGGCGGGGATTCGTTCCGGCCAGCGGATTGCCGGAGGCGTGCCACGCAGCGCCGACACGGCCATGAAAAAAGGCCCCGAAGGGCCTTTTACAGTACACCAGGTACTTACTCCTGCTTGCTCTCCACCGCACCTGCGGTGTTGTCCAGCAGGCTCTTGGTCGCGGTCTGGATGAACGAGTCCAGCTTGGCCCGCAATTGCGGCACATCGTCGGCATCGGGGATCAGCTGGGCGTCGAATTCACGGCCCAGCTGATAGCGAT
The DNA here is from genome assembly GCF_014842725.1 of Pseudomonas sp. CFBP 13602. Classification (NCBI taxonomy): domain Bacteria; kingdom Pseudomonadati; phylum Pseudomonadota; class Gammaproteobacteria; order Pseudomonadales; family Pseudomonadaceae; genus Pseudomonas; species Pseudomonas sp. CFBP 13602. The sequence goes on from NZ_JACYVT010000002.1 coordinate 404,673, forward strand.
ACAGCCGCGTGTCCATGTCACGGGGCTCGACCAGAATGCGGTCGCCCTTGATGATCGCCACGGTCTGCTCGCTGCCCGAAGGCTTGATCACGGCGAAGCCGGGGTCGCCGGCAGGCAGGTTGAGCAGGTCGCGTCCCCAGCACTGGTGCTGGCCGGCGCCGCCCAGGCGGCCCATGATGGTCGGTACCACATCGGGCTGCGAGCCGACGGTGTGGTTGACCTTGCCGAATTTCTCCTGGATGCCCGGCCCGACCAGCAGCAGCGGTACGTTGAAGCGGCCCAGATCCATCTCGGTGATCTGCTTCTGGTTACCGAAGCCATGGTCGCCCAGTACGATGAACAGGGTTTCCTTGAAGTACGGCTCCTTGCGCGCCTTCTCGAAGAACTGGCCCAGGGCCCAGTCCGAGTAGCGCATGGCGGTCAGGTGCAGGTCCAGGCTGCCGCGCCCGGTGACCTTGTCTACTGGCAGATTCGCCGGCAGAGCGTAGGGCACGTGGTTGGACAGGGTCTGCAGCAGTGCGTAGAACGGCTTGCCGGCGGCGCCGCGCTTGGCCAGTTCTTCGTTGCCGCGGTCGAACATGTCCTGGTCGGACACGCCCCAGGTCGGATCGGAGAACACTGGATTGACGAAGTCGTTGCGGCCGATGAACGTGGTCATGCCCTGGTTGCTGAAGAACCCGGACTGGTTGTCCCAGGCGAAGTCGCCGTTATAGACATACACGTCGTCGTAACCTCGCGCGGCGCTGAGCATCTCCGGCAGGCCGGAGAGCTTGTGGCTGCCCTCGGGAGTCTGCATCAGGTATTCGAAGCCCGGCAGGTTGGGGAAACAGCCCATGGTAGCGAACATGCCCTGATGGGTATGGGTACCGCTGGAGAAGAAGCGATCGAACAGCAGGCCTTCCTGGGCCAGCTTGTCGAAGTACGGCGTGATGCCGCCCTCGGCGCCCAACGCGCCCACCGAATGGCCGGCAAAGCTCTCCATCAGGATCACCACCACGTTCTTGATCGGCAGGGTGTTGGCCTGAGGCGGCTGGAAGTTGCGGCGCACGGCGGCGGTGTCGCTGTCCACCAGGGTGTCGTGGGGCGTCAGCAGCATTTCACGGACGGCGTTCTGCGCTTCGTCCTGCGGCAGGGTCGCCTTCCAGATATTGTCGCGGTCTTCGGACATGCGGCTTTTCGCGGCGGCGATCAATGTCAGCGAGCCGTTGAGGCCCAGCTGGTTGGCGAAGTTCGAATCGGTGGTGTAGGCGTCGCCCCAGCGCAACGGCGGACCTTGGCGCAAGGTGCCGCGCGCGGCCACCACGGCAATCAGCAGGATGACCACGAACACACCGACGCGTGCATACCACGGCGCCACCGGCTTGCCGACGCTGGCCGCCGTGGCGAAGCGCGGACGGGTCAGGCGGTCGAAGCCCTTGAACACCAGGCTCAGCAGCCAGGTCACGAAGACCCAGGCCAGCAGATAGCGCACCACGGGATAGCCATACCAGATCATGCTCAGCACGGTCTTGGGGTCTTCCTTCACGTACTGGAACACCAGGCCGTTGAGGCGCTGGTGAAACTCGCGGTAGAAGTCCATCTCCATCAGGCCGCACAGCAGCACCACGCTGGACACTACCGTCAGCCAGGCGCGGAACAGCCCGCGCCAGCGCATGGCGCGAGCGCTGAGTACCGCCAGCAGCAGTGGAATCAGCAGGTACACCACCAGGCGCAGGTCGAAGCGCAAGCCATTGAGGAAAGCTTCGACGAAGGTGCTGGCAGGCGTATCACCGATCATCTCGCGGTTGTACATCAGCAAGGCCAGGCGCAATCCGCTGAGCATCAGCATGATTGCCAGGCCGCTGAGCAGGGTATAAGCCAGGTGCGATTTGACGGTCGGTTGCAGGGTGCCGCGCGCGGCCTGCTTTTGACTCAAGGCGTCCGGAGTAGCCATGTGTGGGAAAGGTCCGTTGAGGTCTGTCGGTTAGGGTCTATGCGTGACGCGAAGGTGAAATCTGGGCGCGGATTGTCCGTGAAGACAGGTGAAAATTCCGTTCAGATTCTTTGCTGCGGCCGCGAAACGGCGGTCCGGCCGAGGATGATACGTCGGTAGGGCTGGCAGGTCGAACCCGTTGCAGGTTCGACCTGTTGTATTCAGACCCGCACGTTGCCGCGTGGACCGGCGATTGCCCAGATGATCAGGCCCAATACCGGCAGCAGGATGATCAGCAGTACCCACAGGACCTTGGCCCCGGTCGAGGCACCACTCTTGATGACGTTGATGACCGCCCAGATGTCCAGCGCGAGGATGATCAGGCCGATCAGGCTATTGAAAGTGGAACCCATGTGATACTCCTTGTGGATGGCATGCATCAACTAGGATAGCGGCGTGTCGCAGGGGTTCCGTGGCAACCGAGCGAAAGCTGGAACTAGCGTTCAGACGTGCAGTGCGACGCGCAATGCCTCCAGGGCAGGTACTGCCACGATGTGCAATTCGGCACCCAGCGCCATCACCCGATCCACATCCTTGCCGTACACCAGCACCATCTGCAGTTCATCGTCCAGCGGCTGGCTGAAGTTGAACAGCACGTAGCCGCCCTCCTCCTTGCTCATGGCTCCCAGTTGCACCTGGATACGATTGAGTGCGGTCAGCGCCTCGACCTTGCTCAGCTGCTTGGGTTTGATGTTGAAGGTCACATCGGGCCCGAACGAGTCGATGATCTGCTGCAGCAGCTCGGGGTAGGTGTCGGCCTGGAAAATGACCGTGTCGGGCAGGCTGCCCACCACCACCCATTCGCCCAGCGGGATGGCAAAGCTGTCGTCGTAGTTGATGTCGGGGTTGGCGGCCAGGAAGGCCTGGGGATCGGCGTAGGCCTGGGCGGCCTCATCGGCAATGCGTTCGATGTCTTCATCGCGCATGCAGCCCGAACCGATTTTACCGATGAGTTCGACAAGTGACTGTTTCATGAGGCAACCCCTGCGGCGCTGGAAAAAGGCCGCAAGGATAGCCGCAATTCAGCCAGGCGGGTATCAGGCCGCCAGCTTCTGCAGCTGTTCGATGGTCAGCGTGGCCCCCATGGCACGCGCGGCGCCCAGCGCATCGATGCCTTGGGCGTCCACCGCGTTCGGGTTGGCGCCTTGCGCCAGCAGGTATTCGACCATTTCCGTGCGATTGAACATCGCGGCCATCATCAGCGCGGTCCGGCCATCGGCCGATGCACCATCGACCGGGGCGCCCTGCTCGATCAGCAACTGCACCATCGGCAGGTTGCCCTTGAAGGCGGCGCCAGCCATGGGCAGCTGGTTCTTGTCGTTGGCAATCAGCGGGTCGGCCTTGTATTGCAGCAGCGCGCGTGCCGCATCGAGGTGGCCGTGATAGGTCGCCAGCATCAACAAGGTATCGCCATTGTGGTTGCGCAGATTGGGCGGCAGGCCCTTCTCCAGCAGGCGCTCGAGCATCTGTGCATCACCGTTGCGAGCGACGTCGAACACTTGTTCAGCGAACTCGGCCGCTTCTTCGTCGTTCATCTGGCGAGCGTCGGGTTGGGTCATGGCAAAACCTCCTGGCAAATGGTTCACGGTAGGCAGTGTTCCCGCTGGGCTTCAAGCCTGCAACAGAGCCTGGCTATCGCCCCTGGAAGCGGGAATTTATTGGCGATTTGTGGTCATAGACAGTAGTGACGCGGGAAAAAATCCGTGCTGTGCCTGTCATTCCCTTCGGGCGACTTACCGTCAGACCCACCACGCCGCGCAAAATGCAGCATGCCCGACGACCATTCATGCAAATTGCACGGAGCCCGAATTTTGCGATATTCACAAGCTGTTGATTTACAAGGATTTTATATTTAACGAAACTTGGCACACTCGCTGCAACTACCTAGACATGCCTGCCAACTTGCTAGGAGCTGCACATGAACTTCCTCCACGAAAAATTCGTTTCCGTTTTCTCCGAGTACGAAGTGACCACCCAGCCGCGTCCGGATGGTGCTGTCCTGCTGACCCTGCGTGATACCGATGGCAAACAGATCAAACGCTCGATTTCCTACGCTCAGCTGCACACCCCTGAGCAACTGACCTGGGTCATCAGCGCGATTCGTCGCGACCTGGCCGGCGAAGCCAGCCAGCTGCCAGCGATCAATATGCTGCAAAGCCAGAACCGCTTCGCCCTGCCGACCTACCACTCGGCCTGATCAACGCGAGATCAGCGCGAGCTGATCTGCCTGGCAAGCGTTGCTTGGCACGTATTCGCTGAACCGCTGTTCGTTTGACCCCTGCTGTTTGATTGAATGCTGTTGCTTGACCTCTGTTTCTTCTAAAGCCCGATACCTGGCGCATCCTGGTATCGGGTTTTTTTTCGCCTCGATAAAAGCCGGATCAGTCGTCCAACCCTGGAAACAGATCGTTCGCTGGCTGCACCACGTACTCCGGGCACCAGCCGTATGAATCGGTGAACACACGCAACGCAATCAACCGCCCCCGCTCGCCCATGTCCAGCCAGTGGGCCATGCCCGCTGGAACCACGACGCGATCATCGCGCTCGCACAGCAGCGCGTACACGTAACCCCCAACGTGCAGGTTCAACAGCGCGCGGCCCGCCAGCACGCACAGCACCCATTCACCGACAAGACGATGCTCGCGCAGCAGTTCGGCCTGCGTTGAGGTGTGCTGCACGTTGCTATCGTCAAGGCTGAGCACGTCCACGCTCATGTAGCCACCCTGGGCCATCCAGGTGTCGACCTCGGCGCGGCAGGTCGCGACGATCTCTTCGGGGCTTGCCTCGAACGACACGGGCAGCGTCGATCCGGCGCGCTCGAAGCGCACACCGAGCTCGGCCAAAGTGGCCGCAATGTCTTCGGCATGGCTCAGCACCTTGTTGGGGATGTCCGCAGTGCTGTGGTGATAGACGCTCAGGCGGCTCATGCAAATTCCTCGAATGGTTTCAGTGACTGGCCACAGGTGGCAGATCATGGGGTGTGCGTCTGAGCATGATCAACGCGGCAGCGAACGCGGCGAGGCTGGCCAGGGCAAAGGTGCCGGTGGCGCCCAGGGATTGCCACAGGTAGCCGGAGTAGAGCGCCCCCAGGGCGCCGCCGACACCGGCCAGTGCGGCATACAGGGCCTGCCCCTGACCCTGCTGATGGGCGCCGAAACTGCGCTGCACGAAATGGATCGCCGCCGCGTGGAAGCTGCCGAAGGTGGCGGCGTGCATCAGCTGCGCCAGCACCAGCAGCCACAGGTGTTCGGCGAAACTGCCCAGCAGCAGCCAGCGCACGGCCGCCAGAAGGAAGCTGGCGATGAGCACATGACGCAGGGAAAAGCGCGCCAGAATCCGGCTCATGGCCAGGAACATCAAGACCTCAGCCACGACTCCGACGGCCCACAGCATGCCGATCACTGCACGGCTGTAGCCCAACTGCTCCAGGTGCAAGGTAAGAAACGTGTAGTACGGGCCGTGGCTGAGCTGCATCAGGCCCACACACCCATAGAACGCCAATACACCGGGGCGCACCAGCTGTTTCATGAAGCCCTCCCCGGTCGTGCGGCGAGGGCCCTCGCCGGCGGGCACATCCGGCACCCACGCGCTGGCCGCGACGATACCGGCCATGATCAACAGCAACGCGTAGGGATAGGTGTCCAGGCTCAGGCTCTCGAATACCCGGCCCAGGCCCACCACCGCCAGAATGAAGCCGATCGAGCCCCACAGGCGGACCTGGCTGTAACGTGCGGTTTGCCCCTGCAGGTGTGCCAGCGTCAGGGTTTCGAATTGTGGCAGTACCGCGTGCCAGAAGAAGGCATGCAGGGCCATGACCATTGCCAGCCAGGCGTAGCCGGTGTCCACCAGGATCAGGGAAAAACTGGCCAGGGTGCAGACCGCGCCGATGCGCACGATGGCCAGGCGTCGACCGGTGCGGTCGCCCAGCCAGCCCCACAGGTTGGGCGCCACGCAGCGCATGAGCATGGGAATCGCCACCAGCTCGCCGATGCGCGCGCTGTCGAAGCCCAGATGGTGGAAGTACAGCGCCAGGAACGGCGCCGTCGACCCGAGCAGGGCGAAGTAGAACAGGTAGAAAGTGGACAGCCGCCAATACGGGACCGAATGCCCCGCCGGCGGCGGCACCGCGCTCAAAGCTGGCCCAGTACCGGAGTGTCGACCTTGACCTCGGCATTCTGCCCGCGATGGCGCAGCAGGTGGTCCATCAACACGATGGCCATCATGGCTTCGGCGATGGGCGTGGCGCGGATGCCCACGCACGGGTCATGGCGGCCCTTGGTGATGACGTCCGCCGGCTGGCCGTGGACGTCGATCGAGCGACCCGGCGTGGTGATGCTGGACGTTGGCTTGAGGGCCAGGTGGGCAACGATCGGCTGGCCCGAGGAGATACCACCCAGCACACCCCCCGCATGGTTGCTGAGGAACCCTTCGGGCGTCATCTCGTCGCGGTGCTCGGTGCCGCGCTGGGCGACGCAGGCAAAACCGGCGCCGATTTCCACGCCCTTGACGGCGTTGATGCTCATCAAGGCATGGGCCAGCTCGGCGTCCAGGCGATCGAAGATCGGCTCGCCCAGCCCCGGCATGACGCCTTCGGCCACTACGGTGATCTTGGCGCCGACCGAATCCTGGTCGCGGCGCAGCTGGTCCATGTAAGCCTCCAGCTCCGGGACCTTGTCCGGATCGGGGCTGAAGAAGGCGTTGTCTTCCACGCCGTCCCAGCTTTTGAAAGCAATCGGGATCGGGCCCAGCTGGCTCATGTAGCCGCGGACCTGGATACCCTGGGTGGCCAGGTACTTCTTGGCGATCGCGCCTGCGGCCACGCGCATGGCCGTTTCGCGCGCCGAGCTGCGGCCACCGCCACGGTAGTCGCGCTCGCCGTACTTGTGATGGTAGGTGTAGTCCGCGTGGGCCGGGCGAAACAGATCCTTGATCGCCGAGTAGTCCTTGGATTTCTGATCGGTATTGCGAATCAGCAGGCCGATGGAGGTACCGGTGGTACGCCCTTCGAACACCCCGGAAAGAATCTCGACTTCATCGGGCTCCTGACGCTGGGTCGTGTGCCGGCTGGTGCCCGGCTTGCGTCGATCGAGGTCGCGCTGCAGGTCGTCCACGGAAATTGCGAGCCCTGGCGGACAGCCGTCTACGATGGCGACCAGCGCCGGGCCATGGCTTTCGCCAGCGGTGGTGACAGTGAACAGCTTGCCGAAGGTATTGCCGGACATGCAGGGCGCTCCGCGAAATCAACCGAATCAGACAGAGCGCCAGTATACGCAGGGTCGACGGCCAGTTCATCCCTGAACCTTAGCCGGACGCCCCAGTCCAAAGCGCACTTCCCTCGATAGTGGCTCGATGATGTTGCAGATGACGTTCCGATTGGTGGCCTTGATACTGTTCGTCAGCAGCACCGCTGCACTGGCCGCCACCCCTGATATTGCCAGGCGCCCGATCGAGCTGCAGACCGCTCAGGGCAAGCTGTACGGCTCGCAGCTGGTGCCCCGCGCGGATCGGCCGGTGCCGGTGGTGCTGATGATTTCCGGCTCCGGTCCGACCGACCGGGACGGCAACAATCCCGAGGCGGGTCGCAACGACAGCCTGAAGAAGCTCGCCTTGCTACTGGCGCAGAACAACATTGCCAGCGTGCGCTATGACAAACGCGGCGTGGCCACCGGGCGCAAGGCCACCCCCGACGAGCGTGATCTGAGCGTGGCAGGCTACGTCGACGATGCCGTGGCCTGGAGCGCGCAGCTCAAGCGCGACCCGCGTTTCGGCCCGCTGATCATCCTGGGCCACAGCGAAGGTGCGCTGATCGCCACCCTGGCAGCGCCGCGCGCCAATGCCGATGCGGTGATTTCGCTGTCGGGCAGCGGTCGTCCCCTGGGCGAAGTGTTGCGCGAGCAGATCGGCGAACGCCTGCCAGCCGAACTGCAACCGCGCAGCTACCAACTGATCGAGCGGCTGGAAGCCGGGCAGTATGACCCGGACGTGCCCAAGCCCCTGCAGGTATTGTTTCGCCCCAGCGTGCAGCCTTACCTGATTTCGCTGTTGCGCCAGGACCCTGCGCAGGCCTTCGCCGCCTTGAAGATCCCCGCCCTCATCGTGCAGGGCAGCAACGACATCCAGGTCGGGATTGGCGATGCGCAGGCACTGCAACGCGCCAAGCCCGATGCGCAGCTGGCGCTGATTCCCGGCATGAACCACGTGCTGCGTATCGTGCCGATGGACCTGCCTTCGCAACTCAAGTCGTATCGTGACCACAAGCGTCCGCTGGCGGCGGAACTGGGTCAGGCAGTAGTGAAATTCATCGACGGGCTTTGACGCAACGCGCCAGGGGACCCATGGCAGCGTTCAAGAGTGGGCAGGCATGGCCGATACAAGGTCCGTGAAGAGGATCGCGCCATGACCGAACAAGCCCCGCCAGAAGCCGTCGTCGAAGAACCTGCAGCGCCGCCGCGGCCGTGGGCCGAGGTGACCCCCGAGCAGTTCAGGATGCTGCGCCTGGCGCCCCTGCCCGCCGACCGTGCCAGCGGCCCGCGCCCCTTGCGTTTCGTGCAGTTCGGCATGGCCGAGCGCCACGACCCTGCCCTGAGCCTGTTGCGCCTCGACATCCAGCTGCCTGCCCAGCGCGTGCGCAGCGAGCAGAACCGGCTGGATGTCTGGGTCGATCATCAGCTGCGGCAGGTCAGCCTGGGCAGTGACGCAGGCCTGCAACTGGAACCGGTCAACCGTGGCCTGGGGCGCTTCGTCATGGCCCAAGCCGCCGCCTGGCTGCAGCGTCATTGGCCGCACTACACGCTGCAAGGCGCGGCGCTGTCGAGCAAGGAGGCGCTGCAACCGGCGGGCCTGGATCGTCGTGATCACGCACTGCGCACCCAAGGCTTGAACGTCGAATACGCAGACGTGCAACGCCTCAAGGGCCAGTATCACCCGATTGCCGTCAGCCAGTTGCTGAGCACCTGGAACGCGGAGAAAGTGCAGGTGGTCGAGGTGTTGGCGGCCAGCGAGATGCTGCAGATGGCCGAGCAGCAGTTGCAGGAGATGGAACTCAAGCTGCATGGGCAGCAGGAACGTATCGGGAAATTCGCGCGCGAGGAAAGCGGCCTGCGCTTCACCATCGCCTGCCTGATTGCCTTCGCCGTGTTCCAGGCCGCGCTGCTGATCTGGATCGCCACCCACCGTTGACAGCGGCACTGGCAAAAACTGTGTGGGAGCGGACTCTGCCCGCGAAGGCGTCACTGCGGTATCGAGCCAAACCGCTGCAGACGTTCGCGAGCGCAACCCGCTCTACAGTTCATGCGTTCTCAGATACGCGAAGCGAGCAACGCCTGATGCTCACGGCACTGTGCCGCGCTGAGCATGAACACGCCATGCCCGCCGCGCTGGAACTCCAGCCAGTTGAAGTCCACTTCCGGGTAGAGCGCCTCGACGTGCACCTGGCTGTTGCCGACCTCGATGATCAACAGGCCTCTGTCGTTGAGGTGATCAGCCGCCTCGGCCAGCATGCGCCGCACCAGGTTCAGGCCGTCGTCGCCACAGGCCAGGCCCAGTTCGGGTTCGTGCTGGTACTCGGCGGGCATGTCGGCGAAGTCCTCGGCATCGACATAGGGCGGGTTGCACACGATCAAGTCGAAACGCTGCCCCGGCAGGCCTTCGAAACCATCGCCCTGCACCGTATAGACACGCTCTTCCTGGCCATGCCGCTCGATGTTTTGATTGGCCACCTCGAGCGCCTCGAACGACAGGTCGGCCAGCACTACTTCGGCGTCCTGAAAAACGTCGGCGCAGGCGATGCCGATGCAGCCCGAACCGGTACACAGGTCGAGGATGCGCGCCGGCGGCTGGCTCAACCAGGGCTCGAAGCTGTTCTCGATCAGCTCGCCGATCGGTGAACGTGGCACCAGCACCCGCGCATCGACAATGAAAGACATGCCGCAGAACCAGGCCTCGCCGATCAGGTAGGCGGCCGGCACGCGCTCTTCCATGCGCCGCTTGAGCAGGTGCTGCACACGCACGATCTCGTCGTCTTCCAGGCGGCAATCCAGGTAGCTGTCGGCGATTTCATAGGGCAGGTTCAACGCCCCCAGCACCAACAGACGGGCTTCGTCCCAGGCGTTGTCGGTACCGTGGCCGAAGAACAGCTCTTCGCCATGAAAACGGCTGACGGCCCAACGGATGTGGTCGCGCACGGTGCGCAAGCGGGAAGTGATCACAAAAGCTCCTCGGTCGAATCAAGCCGGAATATTAACAGAGGCCCGTGGGTGATTTTCGCGATGTTCGCTCAATCCGATTCACAGAACGGCTCGAGCAGAGGACAATGCGGCAAAAGCCCTAGCCAAAGGAGCCCCAGATGTCCGTTCCAAAGACGATGTTCCAACTCAGTGGCCGCGGTTTCCCGCCCACCCGGATCGCCAACGCCAGCCTGATCATCATCGATGCGCAGAAGGAATACCTCAGTGGCGACCTGGCCCTGTCGGGCATGGACGATGCGCTGGCCAACATCGCCAGCCTGGTAGCTGCGGCGCGTGCGGCCAAGCGGCCGGTGGTGCATATCCGCCATCTGGGCACCGTTGGCGGGCTGTTTGACCCCCAGGGCCGGCGCGGCGAGTTCATCGAAGGTTTCGAACCGCAGGGCGACGAAGCCGTGGTCGAGAAGCGCATGCCCAATGCCTTCAACAACACCGGGCTGCACGAGCTCCTGCAGAGCTATGGCCACTTGGACCTGATCGTCTGCGGATTCATGAGCCACTCCAGCGTCAGCACCACCGTGCGTGCATCCAAGGACTACGGTTATCGCTGCACCCTGGTGGCCGACGCCTGCGCGACCCGCGATCTGCCCCAGGGCGATGGCGTGCTTGCCGCGGCCAAGGTGCAGGAAGCTGAAATGGCCATCATGCGTGACAACTTCGCCGCGGTTGCCATGACCGGCGACTTGCTCTGACCCCCAGCCGGCCCGATCGCCACCGAGGAATCAATGAAGTCATCCCATGGTTTCAATGCGCGCAGACTCAGGAAACGTGCTCCCGGTGGCTGGCGCTATCGCCTGGGCGCGGGGCTGGGCGCCGTGCTGCTGACCCTTGGCTTGTTGTTGGCGATGGCTGGCGTCGCCACCCTGCTGGGGCATCCGCCGCAGATAATCGGGCTGGACACCACCACCAGCGGCGCGGCCATACTCGCTGGCATGGGGCTGCTGGTGCTTTATCTTGGCCTGTGGCTCTGGCGCCGCAGCCGCCGTGGAATGCGCCGCAGCCGTGAACTCGGCCTGGCCCCGCACCTGATGAAAAAGCACGATTGAGTCGCGTAGACTAGCGCTCCCGTGGTGGAGACCTTCATGCAAGACGACGAATTTTCCCTGTTCAAGGACCAGATGCGCGGCGTACGGCGCATCCAGCACGATCGCGCCGACACCGGCAGGCCGAAAGCCGACAAGCTCAAGCTGCAGGCACTGCGCCAGGCAGCCACGGTGGGTACCCAGGGCACGACGGTCGACGGGCTGTCCGATCAGTTCGTCATCGACGTCGGCCCCGAGGACGACCTGCACTGGGCGCGCGACGGCGTCCAGGAAAGCCAGATGCGCAAGCTCAAGGTCGGCCAGATTCCCTTCGAAGGCAGCCTCGACCTGCACGGCATGACGGTGGAGAAAGCTCGCGAAACGCTCTGGGCATTCCTCGCCGAAGCCACTCGCTTCGAGATCCGCTGCGTGCGCGTGACCCACGGCAAGGCGGTGCGCCTGGACGGCAAGCGGCCGATGATCAAGAGCCACGTCAATACCTGGCTGCGCCAGCACACGCAGGTGCTGGGTTTCACCTCCTGTCAGCCACGCCACGGCGGTGCCGGCGCGGTGTACGTGATGCTCAAGCGCACCATGCTCGAAGGCCGCGACGAATAACGCTTCGCTTGCACCCGTGCGAGCGGAGCCGTACCCTTCGCGTCTGCGAAATATTTCCCCACAGGTTTGATCATGTCCCTGGAACAGAACTACACCGAGATCCTTGGCCAGCTCGGCGAGGACGTTAACCGCGAAGGCCTGCTCGATACGCCCAAACGCGCCGCCAAAGCCATGAAGTACTTGTGCCGCGGCTACGAGCAGACTCTCGATGAAGTCACCAACGGTGCGCTGTTCAGCTCCGATGCGAGCGAAATGGTCTTGGTCAGGGATATCGAACTCTATTCGTTGTGCGAGCATCATCTGCTGCCGTTCATTGGGCGTGCTCACGTCGCCTACATTCCCAGCGGCAAGGTGCTCGGGCTGTCCAAGGTGGCGCGTATCGTCGACATGTACGCTCGCCGCCTGCAGATCCAGGAAAACCTGGGTCGGCAGATCGCCGACGCGGTGCAGCAGGTCACTGGTGCACTGGGTGTCGCCGTGGTCATCGAAGCCAAGCACATGTGCATGATGATGCGTGGCGTCGAGAAGCAGAACTCTTCGATGATCACGTCGGTGATGCTGGGCGAGTTCCGCGACAACGCGGCGACCCGCAGCGAATTTCTCAGCCTGATCAAGTAAGCCGTACCCCAACCTCGAGGGCTGCCACATGTTGATGAAAGCGTTGCGTATCGGACTGGGCCAGGTGATCGTGGCGGGCGACCTGCTCACCCGCCCACCGCGTCGCAAGCGCAGCACCGAAGCGCAGGCCAAGGTCGACCGCGCCGCCAGCGGGCTGACTCTCTATCAGTTCCACGCCTGCCCGTTCTGCGTGAAGACCCGCCGCACCCTGCACAAGCTCAATGTGCCGGTACCCCTGCGCGACGCGAAAAACGACCCGGTGGCGCGCGATACCCTGCTGGCCGAGGGTGGCAAGATCAAGGTGCCCTGCCTGCGTATCGAGGAGGCCGGCAAGGTCACCTGGATGTACGATTCCAAAGTGATCATCGATTACCTGAACACCCGCTTCGCGGCAGCCTGAGTGCTGTCGCCCAGCTGTATCGCCGATTGATCGCGCCGCTGTACCGCATGCGCCTGTACACCTTGGCTTACCCTTGACCGACGCTGCTCAGGACAAGGATCGGACCGCCATGCCCAACCCCACCACCGTCGCCCCGCTGCGTCCGCTGGCCGATACGGCGCCATCTGCCGTGGTGGCCGGTTTCATCGCCATGATGACCGGCTACACCAGCTCGCTGGTCCTGATGTTCCAGGCCGGCCAGGCCGCCGGCCTGACCACCGCGCAGATATCCTCGTGGATCTGGGCACTGTCGATCGGCATGGCGGTGTGCAGCATCGGTCTGTCGCTGCGCTACCGCACCCCCATCACGGTCGCCTGGTCGACACCGGGCGCTGCCCTGCTGATCACCAGCCTGGGCGGCGTGAGTTACCCCGAAGCCATCGGCGCGTTCATCACCTGCGCGGTGCTGGTCACGATCTGCGGCCTGACCGGCAGTTTCGAACGCCTGCTCAAGCGCCTGCCTGCTTCGCTGGCCGCAGCGTTGCTGGCCGGTATCCTGTTCAAGATCGGCAGCGAGATATTCGTCGCCGCGCAGCATCGCACAGCCCTGGTGCTGTGCATGTTCTTCACCTACCTGATGGTGAAACGGCTGTCGCCGCGCTATGCGGTGCTGGCGGCGCTGGTCATCGGCACGCTGGTTTCCGGCGCGCTCGGCCTGCTCGATTTCAGCCATTTCAGCCTGCAGGTCGCCGTGCCGCAGTGGACCACGCCGTCCTTTTCCCTGGCTGCGACCATCAGCATCGGCATTCCCCTGTTCGTGGTGGCCATGACCTCGCAGAACATGCCGGGTATTGCCGTACTGCGCGCCGATGGCTATCAGGTAGCGGCCTCGCCATTGATCTCGGTGACGGGTATCGCCTCGTTGCTGATGGCGCCGTTCGGCTCCCATGGGGTCAACCTTGCGGCCATCAGCGCGGCCATCTGCACGGGCCCGCATGCCCACGAAGACCCTGCCAAACGCTATACCGCGGCGGTCTGGTGCGGCGTGTTCTATGCGATTGCGGGCACCTTCGGCGCCACACTGGCAGCGCTGTTCGCCGCCTTGCCCAAAGAGCTGGTGCTGTCGATCGCCGCACTGGCGTTGTTCGGCTCCATCATCAATGGCCTGACTCAGGCCATGAGCGAGCCGAAGGAGCGCGAGGCCGCTTTGGTGACGTTCATGGTCACCGCCTCGGGCCTGACGCTGTTTTCGGTAGGCTCGGCGTTCTGGGGGATCATTGCCGGCGTACTGACGTTGCTGATTCTCAACGCGGGCAAGCCCAGCCGTTGATCTGCGCAACCACATCGGCCAACGCCTGGGCTGGATCGACAGCCTGGCTGATCGGACGCCCGATCACCAGGTAATCGGAACCCGCATCCAGCGCCTGGCGAGGTGTGAGGATGCGCCGCTGGTCATCCTGGGCGCTGCCGGCCGGGCGAATGCCTGGGGTTACCAGCTGCAGGGTCGGGTGGGCTGCCTTCAAGGCCTGGGCTTCGAGCGCCGAACAGACCAGACCATCCATGCCGGCTTTTTGCGCCAGCGCCGCCAGGCGCAACACCTGCTCCTGCGGCTCGATGTCCAGGCCGATGGCGGCAAGGTCTTCGCGCTCCATGCTGGTCAACACGGTGACGCCGATCAGCAATGGCTTGGCGCCAGAGCGCTGTTCCAGCACCTCGCGGCAAGCCGTCATCATGCGCAGGCCACCGGAACAGTGGACGTTGACCATCCACACGCCCATTTCGGCAGCAGCCTTGACGGCCATGGCGGTGGTGTTCGGGATATCGTGGAATTTCAAGTCCAGGAACACCTCGAAGCCCTTGGCGTTCAAGGTTTCGACGATGCCCGAGGCGCTGCTGGTGAACAGCTCCTTGCCCACCTTGACCCTGCACAGCTTGGGATCCAGTTGATCGGCCAGCTTCAGGGCCGCTTCGCGGGTCGGGTAATCCAGGGCGACGATGATGGGAGTCTGGCAGACGGACATGGCGGGTTCTCGGAGGCAGGTCGAAATCGGCGCGCATTGTAGCGGATTTTGCCCGGCCGCGGGCGCCCTGCACAGCCACCACCACCGGCTCGAAGCAACGCCCCGGCGCGATCGCCAAGGGCTATGATGGAACCACTGCGACCCACTGTCGCTCCAACCTTCACAAGCGCCGCGCATTCTCGGCGCACCGCGCAAGGAGTGTCCCATGCCCTGGTATGCCTGGTTGATATTGTTGGTGGCCATCGGCTCGATCGTCGGTGGCTTGATGGTGCTCAAGCAAAGTGCCCAGAAGCTGCCATTGACCGATGAGCAGCTCAAGAAAGTGCACGAACGCAACGCCGAAATGGATGCGAAGGACGCACGCAACCGCTGACAGACGCGTGAAGTCCCGAGTGCGCCGGCACTTGGGACGCTCTGTCGGCAGGCCGAAGCTTATCCCCTGAAAACATGCATGAGCCTGTGCATAACCTGGGTGCAATGCCCTGCAGGCCACGGCCCGCAAGCGTTTTCACGGCCTGCTCAAAAAACGAGCTGTTTCAAGGGTTTATGCACATTCGGCGTGTACCTGCCTGTGGATAAGCTTGGGAGAACAGGCCGCAGGCCACGTACCGCAAGGCTTTGCCGACCTTGATCAATTTATGATCAGTGAATATCGCCGCCCCATCCATTACGCGCCGCACTCCTGATGGCCTCGAGCAGCATGGCGAACGCCGGATTGTCGTTGTTCTCGCGCCAGATGAGATGCAGTTCGCTCTGCACCCCCTCACCCAGATCGATATCGCGAAACACCACGTTCTTGAACACCACGCTGGTGGCGCAACGTGGCACCAGCGCAACGCCCATGCCGGCATTGACCAGCGCCAGAATGGTCAGCGATGAACCCAGCCACTGCACGTATTGCGGGGTCACCTGAGCCGAACGCAGCATTCCGGTGAGCAGCTCGTTGAATGGTGGATAGGCCGAGTGCGAGTACATCAGGAACGGCTGGCCATCCAGATCCTGCACGCGCACCACGCCGGCGTCGGCCAGCGGATGCCCGGCCGGGGTTGCCAGGACGAACGGCTCGCGCACCAGGCATTCGGTCAGGTAGCCGCTGTCGAGCAACGGTGCGCGCGCGATGCCCAGATCGATACGCCGGGCACGCAAGGCTTCGTGTTGCTGGTAGGTGTTCATTTCCGACAGGTCGATCTTCACTTGCGGCTGCTTGAGCCGCGCCTCGGCGATGACCTTGGGCAGGAATTCGTACACTGCGCTGCCGACGAAGGCGATATTCACCGAGCCGATATCGCCCTCGGCAAAACGCCTGGCCGACACCGCCGCTTGCTGCGCTCGCTCCAGCAGGTTTTGCGCCTCGACGAAAAAAGCCCGGCCGGCCGCGGTGAGTGCCACGCTGCGCGTGCTGCGCGTAAACAGTTCCACGCCCAGGTGGTGCTCCAGCAGTTGGATCTGCCGACTCAAGGGCGGCTGGGTCATGTTGAGGCGTTCGGCGGCGCGGCGGAAATTGAGTTCCGTGGCCACGGTAGTGAAGCAACGGAGCTGGCTGAGTTCGAACATTGATTCAACCTCGGTATCAATCAAGTGCCAACTTGAATTGGACTGAAACAATACCCCAAGTTCATGATCGAGCCCTCCAAAAAAAATAACCATCGGAGTCGCCCTTGAACGTTCAATCCGGTGCCATCGACCCCAGCGTGCTCGCCAGCGCGGTGGCCAAGGTCAAGCGGCATGTGCTGCCACTGTTCGTCGTAATGTTCATCGTCAATTACATTGACCGGGTGAACATCGGTTTCGTCCGCACCCACATGGAAACCGATCTGGGTATCGGTGCCGCCGCCTATGGCCTGGGTGCAGGTCTGTTCTTCGTTGGCTACGCACTGTTCGAAGTGCCCTCCAACATGCTCCTGCAACGCTTCGGTGCCCGCGCCTGGCTTACGCGGATCATGTTCACCTGGGGCCTGGTGGCCATGGGCATGGCCTTCGTCCAGGGCGAAACCAGCTTCTACGTCATGCGCTTTCTGCTCGGCGTCACCGAAGCGGGCTTCTATCCCGGCGTGCTCTACTACTTCACTCAATGGCTGCCGGCCAGCGAGCGCGGCAAGGCCATGGCGATCTTCCTCAGTGGTTCGGCCATCGCTTCGATCATCTCCGGACCCATCACCGGCGCCCTGTTGAGCGTGACCGGGCTGGGCCTGCATGGCTGGCAGTGGATGTTTCTGATCGAGGGCGGCGCTTCGGTGGCGCTGTGCGGGTTCGTCTACTACTGGTTGCAGTCGCACATCCACGAAGCCAAGTGGCTCACCGCCACCGAGCAGACGACCCTGAGCCGCGTCATCGCCGACGAGCAACGTGCCCGTGAAGCCGAGCACGTGGTCAAGCCGTCGATCTTCAAGTTGCTCGCCGACACACAGATCCTGGTGTTCTGCTTCATCTTCTTTTCGGTGGCCCTGACCATCTACGGCGCCACGTTCTGGCTGCCCAGCATGATCAAGAAGATGGGCAACGTGTCCGACTTCGAAGTGGGCCTGTTCAACTCCATTCCCTGGATCATTTCGATTGCCGCCATGTACGGCTTCGCCGCCCTGGCTGCACGTTTCAAGCATCAGCAGGCGTGGGTGGCGACGACCTTGCTGATCGCGGCCGCAGGCATGTTCATGTCGACCTACGGCGGCCCGGTGTTCGCCTTCGTTGCCATCTGTTTTGCAGCGGTAGGTTTCAAGGCCGCCTCGGCGTTGTTCTGGCCGATCCCGCAAGCCTATCTGGACGCACGCATCGCTGCCGCCGTGCTGGCCCTGATCAACTCGGTGGGCAACCTGGGCGGCTTCGTCGCCCCCACCGTGTTCGGTTTTCTGGAAGAGAAGACCGGGTCGATCCAGGGCGGCCTGTATGGCCTGGCCGCCACCTCCGTGCTGGCCGCGATCGTGGTGTTTTTCGCCCGCACCCGACCCCGCGGGCAGAAGCCCGATGACAAGCCGCTGCAACCTGCCGCCGCGCACTGACAAGGAACGCCCCGCCAGGCGGGGCCTGCATCCCGAGGAGAATGCCTGTGAAAATCAAACGCGTAACCGTTACCCCGATCGCTTTCCGCGACCCGCCACTGCTCAACGCCAGCGGCATCCACGAACCCTATGCCTTGCGCTCGATCATCGAGGTGGAGAGCGACAACGGCTATGTGGGGCTGGGCGAAAGCTACGGCGACGCACCGGCGCTGGCCATTCAGATGGCCATCAAGGACCAACTGCCGGGCCTGGACCCGTTCAACCTCAACGGTCTGCGCCAGATCGTCGCCAGCACGGTGGCCCGGCACAAGCCGGCCAGCGTGAGCGGCGCCGAGTTGGCACCGGGCTCCCATGCCAGCAAGGCGGTCACCAATGCCTATTCGGCATTCGAGGTGGCGTTGCTCGACCTGCAGGCGCGTTCGCTGAACCGCCCGCTGGTGGATCTGCTCGGTGGCGCGGTGCGTGACGAAGTGCCATTCAGTGCCTACCTGTTTTTCAAGTACGCCGAGCACGTCGACTCGCCCTACCCTGCGGACAATTGGGGCGAGGCCTTGAACGAGGAGCAGATCGTCGCCCAGGCCAGGCGCATGATCGAGCAGTATGGTTTCAAGAGCATCAAGCTCAAGGCCGGCACCCTTGAACCCGAGCGTGAAGTGGCGTGCATTCTGGCCCTGAAGAAAGCCTTCCCCGACCACCCGCTGCGCATCGACCCCAACGGCAACTGGTCACTGGAGACCTCGATCCGCATGGCCGAGCTGCTTGGCGACAGCCTGCAATACTATGAGGACCCCTGCCCCGGGCTGGACGGCATGGCCGAGTTGCACAAGCGCACCGGGCTGCCCCTGGCGACCAACATGGTGGTGACCGACTTCGCCGAGTTTCGCCGCAGCGTCGAGCGCAACAGTGTGCAGATCGTGCTCGCCGACCATCACTACTGGGGTGGCCTGCGAGATACCCAAGTGCTGGCGAGCATGTGTCACACCTGGGGCCTGGGCGTGTCCATGCACTCGAACTCTCACCTGGGCATCAGCTTGATGGCCATGGCCCATGTGGCGGCGTCGGTGCCGAACCTGGATTACGCCTGTGACACGCACTATCCGTGGCAGGAGCCGGATGAAGAAGTGATCAAGGGCGGCAAGCTGCCCATCGTCGACGGGTGCGTGAAGATCAACAAGACGCCAGGGCTGGGGCTGGAACTGGATCGCGACCAGCTGGGCATGCTGCATGAGCAGTTTCTGCGCTGCGGGATTCGTTCTCGCGACGATGTGCGGCAGATGGCCAAGTACAAGCCGGACTGGAAAGCGGTAAAGCCACGGTTTTGATGGGTCCCGGTTTGATCCAGAGGCCTCTTCGCGGGCGGCGAGCCATCTGCCCGCGAATGGTTATGTCTCGCCTNGGCGGCGAGCCATCTGCCCGCGAATGGTTATGTCTCGCCTGTGGGAACGGGACAAGCGGCGAGCCCACTGCCCGCGAATGTTTCAGCCACTCGGAAACCCGTCTTTTGCACCTGCCGATATTCGGATTTCCGAACGAAGCTTTCGCTCCTCATCCCCTGCTACATGCCCAACCTCCCCAGCCGGCTTGGCTGCGAGCCACATCCCTGCCTTTGGCACGACTCATGCTCTACACTCTTCAACGAAGCCGGTAACTACCCAGCCGCCGGATTTCGCCGTACCCCGAGGGCCTGCGGGCTCGATAAAAAAAACAAAGTCGAGGATTCATTGATGCGTATCGTTCCAAAACTCCTGAGCGCCGCCATTGCCGCCGCGCTGATCAGTACTCCAGCATTGGCTGCCGAACTCACCGGCACTCTGAAGAAAATCAAGGATTCGGGCACCATCACCCTCGGTCACCGCGACGCATCCATCCCCTTCTCGTACATCGCCGATGCGTCCGGCAAGCCGGTCGGCTACTCGCACGACATCCAGCTCAAGGTAGTCGAGGCCCTGAAAAAGGACCTCGACATGCCCGACCTGAAGGTCAAGTACAACCTGGTGACGTCGCAGACCCGTATCCCGCTGGTCCAGAACGGCACCATCGACCTGGAATGCGGTTCCACCACCAACAACGCCGAACGCGCCCAGCAGGTCGATTTCTCCGTAGGCATTTTCGAGATCGGCACCCGTCTGCTGAGCAAGAAAGATTCCTCCTACAAGGATTTCGACGATCTGAAAGGCAAGAACGTCGTCACCACCGCCGGCACCACCTCCGAGCGTATCCTCAAGTCCATGAACGCCGACAAGCAGATGGGCATGAACATCGTCTCGGCAAAAGACCATGGCGAGTCCTTCCAGATGCTCGAATCGGGCCGCGCCGTCGCCTTCATGATGGACGACGCCCTGCTCGCCGGCGAAATGGCCAAGGCCAAGAAGCCCACCGACTGGGAAGTCACCGGCACGCCGCAGTCCTATGAAATCTACGGCTGCATGGTGCGCAAGGGTGACGAGCCGTTCAAGAAAGCGGTCGACGACGCGATCAAGGCCACCTTCGCTTCCGGCGACATCAACGGCATCTACGACAAGTGGTTCAGCCAGCCGATCCCGCCAAAGGGCCTGAACCTGGGCTTCCCCATGAGCGACGAGCTCAAGGCGCTGATCGCCAACCCCAACGACAAGCCGGCTCCCGACAAGAAGTCGTAAGCACCACCCTGCCTTCACTCGAGCGCCGCCCGGCGTTCGAGTGAAAGCCTGTGCCCGTGAATCAATTTCCGAGGGGTATTCCCCATGAATTACAACTGGGACTGGAGCGTCTTCTTCAAGTCCACTGGCGTCGGCAGCGAGATCTACCTGGATTGGTACATCTCCGGCCTGGGCTGGACCATCGCCATTGCCGTGGTCGCCTGGATCATCGCCCTGCTGCTGGGCTCCGTGCTGGGTGTCATGCGCACCGTACCGAGCCGCTGGGTCTCGGGCATCGCGACCTGCTACGTCGAACTGTTCCGCAACGTGCCGTTGCTGGTGCAGCTGTTCATCTGGTATTTCCTGGTCCCCGACCTGCTGCCCGAAGGCATGCAAGAGTGGTACAAGCAGGACCTCAACCCGACTACCTCGGCATTCCTCAGTGTAGTGGTGTGCCTGGGCCTGTTCACCGCGGCGCGTGTCTGCGAGCAGGTGCGTACCGGTATTCAGGCGCTGCCCCACGGTCAGGAATCCGCCGCCAGGGCAATGGGCTTCCGCCTGCCGCAGATCTACTGGAACGTGCTGCTGCCACAGGCCTACCGCATCATCATTCCACCGCTTACCTCCGAATTCCTCAACGTGTTCAAGAACTCGTCGGTGGCATCGTTGATCGGCCTGATGGAATTGCTGGCGCAAACCAAGCAGACCGCGGAGTTCTCGGCCAACCTGTTCGAGGCCTTCACCCTGGCCACGCTGATCTACTTCACCCTGAACATGAGCCTGATGCTGTTGATGCGCGTGTTCGAGCGCAGACTCGCCGTGCCTGGGTTGATTTCCCTGGGAGGTAAATGATGGACTTCAGTGGAATCATTCCGGCGCTGCCGGGCATGTGGAACGGCATGGTCATGACCTTGCAGCTGATGGTGCTGGGCGTCATCGGCGGCATTGCCCTGGGCACGGTGCTGGCCTTGATGCGCCTGTCTTCGAACAAGCTGCTGTCGCGCTTCGCCGGTGCCTACGTCAACTACTTCCGCTCCATTCCGTTGCTGCTGGTCATCACCTGGTTCTACCTGGCGGTGCCTTTCGTGCTGCGCTGGATCACCGGCGAAGACACCCCGGTCGGTGCCTTCACCTCGTGCCTCGTGGCGTTCATGATGTTCGAGGCCGCGTACTTCTGTGAAATCGTGCGGGCCGGCGTGCAGTCCATCTCCAAGGGCCAGATGGGTGCCGCGCAAGCGCTGGGCATGAACTACGGTCAGACCATGCGCCTGATCATCCTGCCCCAGGCGTTCCGCAAGATGACCCCGCTGCTGCTGCAGCAGAGCATCATCCTGTTCCAGGACACTTCGCTGGTCTACACCGTGGGCCTGGTGGACTTTCTCAACTCGGCGCGCGCCAGCGGCGACATCATTGGCCGGGCCAATGAATTCCTGATCTTCGCCGGCGTGGTGTATTTCCTCATCAGCTTCAGCGCCTCCCTTCTGGTCAAGCGTCTGCAAAAAAGGTTAGCCGTATGATCTCCATCAAGAATATCAACAAGTGGTATGGCGACTTCCAGGTGCTCACCGATTGCAGCACCGACGTCAAGAAAGGTGAAGTGGTCGTGGTGTGCGGGCCTTCGGGTTCGGGCAAGTCGACCCTGATCAAGTGCGTGAATGCGCTGGAGCCTTTCCAGAAAGGCGACATCGTGGTCGACGGCACGTCCATCGCCGATCCCAAGACCAACCTGCCCAAGCTGCGTTCGCGCGTGGGCATGGTGTTCCAGCACTTCGAGCTGTTTCCGCACCTGACCATCACCGAAAACCTGACCATCGCGCAGATTAAGGTGCTGGGCCGCAGCAAGGAAGAAGCCACCAAAAAGGGCCTGCAGCTGCTCGAACGCGTCGGCCTCTCCGCCCACGCCCACAAGCACCCCGGCCAGCTGTCCGGCGGCCAGCAGCAGCGCGTGGCGATTGCCCGCGCCCTGGCCATGGACCCGGTAGTCATGCTGTTCGACGAACCGACTTCGGCGCTCGACCCGGAAATGGTCAACGAAGTGCTCGACGTGATGGTGCAACTGGCCCACGAAGGCATGACCATGATGTGCGTGACCCATGAAATGGGCTTTGCCCGCAAGGTGGCCAACCGGGTGATCTTCATGGACCAGGGACAGATCGTCGAAGACTGCCCCAAGGAAGAATTCTTCGGCGATGTCAGCGCGCGGTCCGATCGCGCCCAGCAGTTCCTCGCCAAGATCTTGCAGCACTGATGACCGGCCGTCCTGCGCCCGCACTGCCGGGCGCAGGACGCTGGCTGCATGAAGGCGACTGTGATGAAATGCCTGCCCGCCACAAAGCCTGACCTGATCGTGAAGCCCCGCCTGATTCGCCAATTGTTCCTGCCGCCGCTGATCCTGCTGTTGACGCTGGGCCTGGGCTACGTGGGTTTTCTGGTCAGCGAGCACAACAGCATTCGCGCCCTGAGCGAAAACGGCGAACGGCAGCTTGAACTGCACGCGCGCGCCGTCGAAAGCGAAATCACCAAGTACACCTACCTGCCCAGCCTGCTGGAACTCGAGGACAGTGTCTCGACCCTGCTCAACGAGCCCGACGGCGAGCACCGCCAGGCGGTCAACGATTACCTGGAAGGCCTCAATCGGCGCAGCCGCAGCCGCGCCATCTACGTGCTCGACACCACCGGCCGTGTACAGGCCACCAGCAACTGGCGCGATGCCGACAGTTTTCTCGGTGAGGACCTGTCATTCCGCGGTTATTTCCAGGCCGCCATTCGCGGCCAGCCCGGGCGTTTCTACGGCATCGGCAGCACCACCGGCGAGCCCGGCTACTTCCTCGCCCACGGCCTGGAGGAGCACGGCAAGCTGATCGGCGTGGCCGTGATCAAGGTGCGCCTGGAAGCACTGGAAGAGCGCTGGCAGAAGGCTCGCCTGGAGGCCTTCGTCAGCGACGAGAACGGCATCATCATTCTTTCCAGCGATCCGGCGCGGCGCCTGAAGTCGGTGCGTCCGTTGACTCCGGAAATCAAGGAACGCCTGGCGCGCAGCCTGCAGTACTACTGGTGGCCGCTCAACGAGCTCGAACCGCTCGCTCGCCAGCGTCTGGCCGATGGGGTGGAGTTGCTCACCTTCACGACCCACACCGACAAGCCGGGCAAGGACATCGACGTCACCTACCTGTCGCAGTCGCGGCGCCTGGCCGACACGCCTTGGCGCTTCACGCTGCTGACCTCCATGCAGGATCTGCGGCACGAAGCCATCGTGCAGGGCGTGCTCGTGGCCGTGGCCTTTGCCCTGCTAGCTTTCTTGCTGATTGCCTGGAACGAGCGACGCAAGGTGCTGGCCACCCGCCTTGCCGCCCGTGAAGCGCTGGAACAGGCCAACAGCCATCTGGAGCGGCGCATCGCCGAGCGTACCCAGGACCTGCGCGCCAGCAACGAACGCCTCAAGGGCCAGATTCGCGAACGCCGCCAGGCCGAGGAAACCCTGCGCAAGGCCCAGGACGAGCTGGTGCAGGCAGGCAAGCTGGCCGCCATCGGCCAGATGTCCACCAGTATCGCCCACGAGCTCAATCAACCGCTGGCAGCCTTGCGCACCCTGTCGGGCAATACCGTGCGCTTTCTGGAACGCGGTGCGCTGGACACGGCCAGCACCAACCTGAGCACCATGAATGAACTGATCGACCGCATGGGGCGCATCACCGCCAGCCTGCGCTCTTTCGCCCGCCGCGGCGACGACAAGGGCCAGGCCAGCCTGGGCAAGGCGCTGGACGGTGCGCTGCAGGTGCTCGCCAGTCGCATCGAGGCCAGTGGCCTGAACGTGCAGCGCAACTGCAGCGAAATGCAGCTGGCGATCGACCAGACCCGTCTGGAACAGATTCTGGTCAACCTGATCGGCAACGCCCTGGATGCCACTGCCGGCCAGCCGCAGCCCACGCTCTGGCTGGACGGCCGCATGGAGGGTGAGCGCTACGCCGTGCAGGTGCGCGACAACGGGCACGGCATCGACGTCGAGACACGCAAGCATCTGTTCGAGCCCTTTTTCACCACCAAGCCCGGCGAGCACGGGCTGGGGCTGGGGCTGACCCTGTCGGCCAGCCTGGCGGCGGCCGCCGGTGGCAACCTGGCCGTCGAGCACCCCGCCGACGGTGGCACCACTTTCATTCTCAGCCTGCCGCTTGCGGCAGCGTCGCCCAGCGAGTCGCCATGAACGCCTTGACCGTCCTGATCGTCGAAGACGACCCCCACGTACTGCTCGGCTGCCAGCAGGCCCTGGCGCTGGAAGACATTCCCAGCCAGGGCGTGGCCAGCGCCGAGGCCGCGCTGGCCTGCATCGGCGACGATTTCGCCGGCATCGTGGTCAGCGATATCCGCCTGCCCGGCATGGACGGCCTGGAACTGCTGAGCCAGCTGAAGGCGCGTGACCCCAGCCTGCCCGTGGTGCTGATCACCGGCCACGGCGACATTTCCATGGCCGTGGGGGCCATGCGCAGCGGCGCCTATGACTTCATGGAGAAGCCCTTCTCGCCCGAGCGCCTGGTGGACGTGGTGCGCCGCGCGCTGGAGCGACGCGGGCTGGCGCGCGAGGTCAGTTCGCTGCGTCGTCAGTTGGCCGAACGCAGTTCGCTGGAAGGCCGCATCATTGGCCGCTCGCCCGCCATGCACAATCTGCGCGAGCTGATCGCCAACGTCGCCGACACCTCGGCCAACGTGTTGATCGAGGGTGAAACCGGGACCGGCAAGGAACTGGTCGCCCGCTGCCTGCACGATTTCAGCCGGCGCCAGCCGCAGCCATTCGTGGCGCTCAATTGCGGCGGCCTGCCGGAACAGCTGTTCGAAAGCGAGATCTTCGGCCATGAAGCCAATGCCTTCACCGGCGCCGGCAAGCGCCGCATCGGCAAGATCGAGCATGCCGACCAGGGCACGCTGTTTCTCGACGAAGTGGAAAGCATGCCGATACCGCTGCAGATCAAGCTGCTGCGGGTACTGCAGGAGCGCACACTGGAACGCCTGGGGTCGAACCAGAGCATTGCCGTCGACTGTCGCCTGATCGCCGCCACCAAGGCCGACCTGGACGCGTTGAGCCGACAGAACCAGTTCCGCAGCGACCTGTATTACCGCCTCAACGTGGTGACCCTGGAACTGCCGCCGCTGCGCGAGCGCCGTGAAGACATTCTCGAGCTGTTCGAGCATTTCCTGCAGATGGCCGCGCTGCGCTTCGACCGTGAGCCGCCCGAGCTCGATGCACCAACCTTGTCGCGCCTGATGAGCCATGACTGGCCCGGCAACGTCCGCGAGCTACGCAACGTGGCCGAGCGCTACGCACTGGGTTTGCCGGCCTTCAAGAAGAACGGTGCAGCCACCGTGGTCAGCCTGGGCTTTTCCGAAGCGGTGGAAGCGTTCGAGCGCAACCTGCTGACCGAGGCCCTGCAGCGTACGGCGGGCAATCTCAGCCAGGCCAGCCTCGAGCTGGGCATGGCCAAGACCACCCTGTTCGACAAGGTCAAGAAATACGGGCTGAACTGAGATAGGTGATTGGCTTGCGGGCCTCTTCGCGGGCGCTGCACTCTCCCACAAGGGTTTGGACTAAACGGAGCCGCTGTGGGAGCGGGCTCTGCCCGCGAAGAGGCCCTCCCCGACACCCAGTCAGCTACAACCCCGCCAACACCCCCTCGCGCTGGCGCTGCTGCGCCAGGTAAGGCAGCACCGCACCCAGCAGCGGCGCCTTGAAGGCTTCCTGGAAACGATGCGCCAACCCCGGTATGAGCCGTAACTGACTGCCTTGGATATGCGCCGCCAGATGCACCCCGTGCATCACCGGCAACAACGGATCGGCCGTGCCGTGCACCACCAGTGTCGGCACCCGCAGGCGATTGAGCAGCGCCACGCGGCTGGGCTCGGCAAGAATCGCCAGGATCTGCCGCTGCACCCCTTGCGGATTGAACGCCCGATCGTATGACAGCTGTGCCTGATGCAGCAATTCGGCGCGGTCGTCGGCGACCTGCGGGCTGCCCAGCGCCGCCAGCAAATCGGCCTGCTGCTCCAGTGCCAGTTCACGGTTCGGCGCGCTGCGCTTGGCCAGCAGTTGCAGCAACGCCGGGCGCGGCTCGGGCAGGCCCGGCGCACCCGAGCTGGACATGATCAAGGTCAGGCTCTGCACCCGCTGCGGCGCACGATCGGCCAGGCGCTGAGCGATCATTCCACCCATGCTGGCGCCCAGCACGTGGAAACGCTGCACCTGCAGGGCGTCCATCAGCCCCAGTGCGTCGTCGGCCATGTCGGTCAGGCTGTACGGGGCCGACACCGCCAAGCCCAGCTTGTAGCGCAGCACCTCGAATGTGAGGTTGGCCGACGGCGGCGCCTGTGACCAGGTGGACAGGCCGACATCGCGATTATCGAAGCGAATCACTCGAAAGCCCTGCTCACAGAGGGCGCTGACCACCTCGTCGGGCCAATCGATCAACTGTCCACCCAGCCCCATCACCAGCAACAGCGCAGGGTCCTGCGCACGTCCGATACTTTGATAGGCCAGGCTGACCTGAGCCAGCGGAGCGTGTTGAAGCGGAACATCGACATCGCAGCGCGCAGCTGCAAAAACCCACTGCCCGCACAGCAGCGCGGCCAGGAACACCAATAGACGCATGACTTACACCAGAACGCAGAACCCCATTGAGGCGCAAGTCTGATGACTTTTCATGCAGCGCGCTGCCACAGTTCTGTGACCGTTTGATGAACTCCGCCATACGGTCTTCCGTCCGATCTCAGGCCAGCCGCTGACGGGCCTGGCGCGCCGCCGCCACCATGTTGATCAGCGCCGCTTCGGTTTCGGGCCAGGCACGGGTCTTCAACCCGCAATCAGGGTTGACCCACAGCCGTTCGGCCGGGATCCGCGCCGCGGCCAAGGTCAACAGGCGCAGCATCTGCTCAGTGTCAGGCACGTGCGGTGAATGGATGTCGTATACCCCCGGACCCATGTCGTTGGGGTAGTCGAAGGCCTCGAACGCCTCCAGCAGCTCCATGTCCGAGCGCGACGTCTCGATGGTAATCACATCGGCATCCATGGCTGCGATGGCCTGGATCACGTCGTTGAACTCGCTGTAGCACATGTGCGTATGAATCTGCGTGGCATCGGCCACGCCACTGGAGCACAGGCGGAACGCCTGCACGGCCCACTCCAGATAGGCAGGCCACTGCGCTCGGCGCAGCGGCAGGCCCTCGCGAAATGCCGCTTCGTCGATCTGGATGATGCGTACCCCCGCGCGCTCCAGGTCCTGCACTTCGTCGCGAACCGCGAGGGCCAACTGCCGCGCCTGGACTTCCCGGGGCAGGTCTTCGCGGGCGAACGACCATGCCAGCAAGGTCACCGGGCCGGTCAGCATGCCCTTGACCCACTTGGCCGTCTGCCGCTGGGCGTAAGTGATCCAGTCCACGGTCATGGCGTGGTCGCGGCTGATGTCGCCGTAGATGACCGCAGGCTTGACGCAGCGCGAGCCATAGCTTTGCACCCAGCCGAACCGCGTCAGCAGATAGCCGTCCAGTTGCTCGGCGAAGTATTCCACCATGTCGTTGCGCTCGGCCTCGCCGTGTACCAGCACATCCAGGCCCAGGCGCTCCTGGACCTGGATCGCATGACGAATCTCGCAATGCATGGCATCGGTGTAGTCGTTGGCCGAGAGCTTGCCGGCCTTGTAGGCCTGACGGGCCAGACGAATCGACGCGGTTTGCGGGAAGGAACCGATGGTGGTGGTGGGAAACGCCGGCAGGCGCAATTGCGCGCGCTGGACTTCGATGCGCGCGGCGAAGGCCGACGGCCGCCGACAGTCGGCGGCCGTGACCGCAGCCAGACGCGCTTGCACGGCAGGCTTGTGAATGCGCGGCGACTGCAGCCGGCTGGCCTGAACCGCCTGGCTCTGTGCCAGGGCCTGGCGTACCTGCGCAGCATCGGGCGTGTTCAGCGCCTGGCCAAGTACGGCGATCTCCTCGCACTTCTGCACGGCGAAGGCCAGCCAGCCCTTGAGTTCGGCATCGAGCCGGTCCTCGCGGCGCACATCGACCGGGCTGTGCAGCAGCGAGCACGAGCTTGCGACCCACAGGTTGGCACCAAAGCGCTCGCGGGCCTGGTGCAGCGACACCAGTGCCTGCGCCAGATCGCAGCGCCAGACGTTGCGACCGTTGACCACTCCGAGCGACAGCACCTTGTAGGTCGGCAGACGGTCGAGCACGGCAGGCAGCTGTTCGGGTGCACGCACCAAGTCGACGTGCAGGCCGTCCACCGGCAGGCCCACCGCCAGGCCAAGGTTATCGTCGAGGCCGCCAAAGTAGGTCGCCAGCAGCTTCTTGAGCGGCGAATACTGAAGGATGTGATAAGCGCGCTCGAACGCGTTCTTCCATTCCTGGGGCAGATCCAGACACAAGATCGGTTCGTCGATCTGCACCCACTCGACGCCCTGCCTGGCCAGGCGCGAGAGGATTTCACCGTACACCGGCAGCAGTCGTTCGAGCAGATCGAGCTTGTCGAAGGGCTGGCCCTTGGTCTTGCCCAGCCACAGGTAGGTGAGCGGCCCGATCAGCACCGGCTTGACCTTGTGCCCCAGGGCGATGGCCTCGTCGACTTCCTCGAACAATTGCTCCCAGCTGAGCAGGAAGCGCTGGTCGGCGCTGAACTCGGGCACCAGGTAGTGATAATTGGTATCGAACCACTTGGTCAGCTCCAGTGCGTGCTGCGCCTGGCCTGCTTCGCCGTTGCAGCAGGTGTTGGCACCGCGGGCCATGGCGAACAGGGTATCGAGCGT
This sequence comes from Pseudomonas sp. CFBP 13602, assembly GCF_014842725.1. Classification (NCBI taxonomy): domain Bacteria; kingdom Pseudomonadati; phylum Pseudomonadota; class Gammaproteobacteria; order Pseudomonadales; family Pseudomonadaceae; genus Pseudomonas; species Pseudomonas sp. CFBP 13602. The sequence goes on from NZ_JACYVT010000002.1 coordinate 433,943, forward strand.
GGGCCGGCCGTCGCTGCCCAGGGCCTTGGCGAATCGACTGGGCACCGCGCCGAAAGCCAGCGAATGGGCGAGCATCTGGTCATACCAGGCAAAGTCGCCCACCGGCAGCAACTCGACACCGGCCTGCGCCTGCAGCTGCCAGTGACGGGCACGCAGCTCGCGCCCTGCAAGGCGCAGCCCTGCCTGGTCGATGTCGCCTTTCCAATACGCTTCGAGCGCCTTCTTCAGTTCGCGGTCGGCGCCGATGCGAGGAAAGCCGAGGGTGTGGGCCAGTGCCATGGGTGCAGCTCCTTGTAAATGATGGCGCCATTGTCGACAACCTGGGCAACATGAGACAAACTCAATCTTTTCGTGTTGATCACAAGTTCTGCTCATGGAGACCCCGGTGCTCGAAATCCGTCACCTGAAAACCCTGCACGCCCTGCGCGAGGCCGATAGCCTGGTGGAAGCCGCCGAGCGTCTGCACCTGACCCAATCGGCACTCTCCCATCAATTCAAGGAGCTGGAAGAGCGCCTGGGCCTGCAGCTGTTCGTGCGCAAGACCAAGCCGATCCGCTTCACCAGCGCCGGGCTGCGCCTTCTGCAATTGGCCGATGCCACGCTGCCACTGCTACGGGGTGCCGAGCGCGACATCGCCCGGCTGGCCGGTGGCACGGCGGGTCGGCTGCACATGGCCATCGAATGCCACAGCTGCTTCCAATGGCTGATGCCGACCATCGACCAGTTCCGCGATGCCTGGCCGGAAGTGGAACTGGACCTGGCCTCCGGCTTCGCCTTCGCGCCACTGCCAGCCCTGGCCCGCGGCGACCTAGACCTGGTGGTCACTTCGGACCCGCTGGAACTGCCCGGCATTACCTATGTGCCGCTGTTCACCTACGAAGCCATGCTGGCGGTGGCCAACCAGCACGCGCTGGCGGGCAAGCCCTTCATCGTGCCGGAAGACCTGGCCAGTGAAACACTCATCACCTACCCGGTGGAGCGCGATCGACTGGACATCTTCACCCGCTTCCTGGAGCCGGCCGATATCGAGCCGGCGCAAGTGCGCACCTCGGAACTGACGGTGATGATGATGCAGTTGGTGGCCAGCGGCAGAGGCGTGTGTGGCATGCCGCACTGGGCGTTGCACGAGTACAGTTCACGGGGCTATGTGAAGGCCAAGCGCCTGGGCGACAAAGGCCTGTTCGCCACGCTGTACGCGGCCGTGCGTACCGATATGCTCGACGCTCCGTACATGCGCGACTTTCTCCTCACGGCCAAGGACACCTCGTTTTCGACCCTGGACGGCGTCAGCGCGGTACGTTGATCGCCTGCTGCTGGAAACGCCCTCAGCGGGCCATCCCCTCAGTGGACTATCCCCTCAATGGACTATCTAAGTAGCGCCCTGGCCTGGCGCGCAAGGTTCGTAATGTCGAGCGCGATGACCGCACCGGTCATCACCTCGACCTCAGGAACCGGGTTACATGCGCGATGCCAATCACACCTTCACTACTCGCCCGCTCGCATACCGCATCTATCCGATGCGCCACGACCATCTGTTGCAGGAGGGCTCCCTGCTTTGGGAACGCGCGCGCGCACGCTTGCAAGCACTCTTGCGCAGCGCCCCGCGCGCCCGCGATGCCCGCTCGATGCCCAACGCGGCGCCTGCGCGGGAGCAGGCACTGCAGCAGCGCTGGCTCGACTACTGGAACGGTCGCGCTGCGCATACTGCCATCTCGCGCCGCGCTGCAGCCGAGCAGGCCTTCCTCGACCATCTGCAGGCAGCCGCACGCCTGGCCTACTACCACGGACAGCTGAGCCACGCGCAACTGCTGCCACTGCTGACCTTGCTGGAAGGCGCAAACACCGCCGCAACAGCGTCGATCCATGTGCACACCCTTGCACTGCACAGGGCCGAGGGCGCAAGACTGCAAGCGCCTGGTGCACTGCTGCTGACCCAGGTCGGCGACGGGCCTGCGGCGCAGCTGCTCTATCTGCCCTGCGGCGATCCGGCGCTGATCGCATTCGCTGATCGGCCCGCGTTGCACACCTATCTGCTGAAACACCGCTCGCAGATATGGACTCGGGCAACGGAGCAGACCGATGCCGCGATCGAGCTGAGCTATCCGCCAGCACAATTGGCCAGCGCCTGCGAGCAATGGCTGGACGACTGCGGCAGGCGCTATGTGGAAGAGGCACGCACCTTCCTCGCCGCCCGTGAACGGAACTCGAGCGCAAGCCCCGGCGAAGCCGCGATGCTGTCGGCCAGCGAACCGCCATTCGCCCGCCTGGCCTCGTTCGACGCACCCGAACCGGCGCAGCCGAGCGATGATTTTGCAGCCTTCGGCAGTCTGAGTCCGGACATTCCCCAGAGCCAGCGATGGGCCGAGGTCAAGCGCCAGCACCAGGCAATGCTGGACCTGCTCGGCGATGAGCTTCGCGCGGGCGCAGACAGTCCCGGGTGGGTGCGCTTGAAAGCATTGCTGACGACCCTGACCGGCACCCAGCAGCGCGCAGCCCAGGCCGCGGCAGGGTTGCTCGAGTCTGCAAGGCTGGAGGACCTCTATCGTCTGCGCTACTTGCCCAACGTGCACTATTCGGCGCTTTACCAGGCCCGTCTGGACGGTCTGCGCGCCGAAGTGGCCGTGCAACAGGCGCTGGGCCTGTTGACCACGGCTCAGGTACAACTGATGCGCGCCGTGGTGTCGCATCCGCAAGCCAGCAAACGCGGTGCCGAGGCCGGTATTGCCTGCGCCCTGACCCTGTCCATGTCGAACGTGACGGGCAGCGGCACCACCACCCATGTCCATGAACTGCACGGCGTGGCGGCATTCATGCACCCGCAGGCCCTGGAAGGCACAGGCTTTGTAATGCTGTACTGGCCGGGGCTGGGCGGCGGGCTGCAGGCCTTCCAATCGCTGGCCCAGCTCAAGCGTTCGTTGTTGCGCCTGGACAGCAGCGCAGACGCCATCACCTTGAAGCTGTCCCCGGTCGCGGGCGATATCTTCGACTACGGCCTGCAAGGTCAATTGCACGCCTGCGAGGCGCAGGCCAGCGAGCTCATCGAAAAGCTGCCCGCCGCGACTCACTCGGCGCAGCGCCTGGAAGCCTTGCAACGACTCACCACACACACCTGCGAGCAACTGCTGGTACCCACTCACGCCGCGCGGGACCGGGCCTATGTTCAACTGACCCAGGAGGGTTTCAGTGACCGCCTGGAAAGCGGCCTGCCCACTTGGCTGAAAACCCTGGAGGCCGATGATCGCCTGCGCCTCAAGTCGCTGATCAGCGATTACATCGGCGCCGCACGCGCGTCGAATCGTCAATTGGAACGTGATCTGCCGGATCTGGACCAGTACGCCGACGCGTTGCTGCAGCAGCGACTGCGCAGCGATTTCAACCTGACCGAGGACGTCGCGGTGGTGATCGATATCCCTGACCGGGTAGTCCATCGCAGGCACCCGGTGGCCGGCTCCGGGGCGCCCGGCACACCCCAGCACAGCGTGCCCACACCCGATGCCAAGCGCACACCGTGGCCGCTCGGCCGTCTGGCGCAGCACAATATCGATGCCGACATGTTGCAGCGCCTGGGCTTCATGCGCGTGCAGGTGACCGGTGCCGATAACGAACAATGCGTGCGAGTGGCGGCAGGTATCGACCTGAACTACCTGCGACGAACGATCACCGACCTGAATGTGGCGCAAGCGTGCGAAGACAAGATCCGCCAAGCGTTTCTCGGCCGCACGGACCAGGCCCCGTACGCCTTGGCCCATCAACGTGAGTGCCTGCTCGAACCGGTGCGGCTGATGCTGCACATGCAAAGCGAGTACGCGCGCCATCAAGGCAGTATCAGCCGCAGCGGCATCGCCCTGGCATTGCTTGCCACCGATGCCGGCAGCGCTCTGGCCTATCAGGCAGGTGGCCGTGACGTGCAACTGCTGCCGGCTCGGCTGATGGCCGGCGGCAGCGATACCGACGATTCCCCCACCACGTTGTCCGGGGTCATCTTCATTCATGATCGCAAGGGTGGCCAGACCCTGCTGTACTTGCCCGACGCCCCCGACCAGCGCTGCCTGCGCGAGTTCGCAAGCCTGGAAGAAGCGCGTCTGCGCCTGTTCGCCCTGACGTTCGACGGCAAGATGGCCGACTATCTGGCCGATCGGGCCATCGTCGGCAACACCGCCAGCCACAAGGCGCGGATCGAACAGGCAGGCCTGCGCGGCTTCGACCGCTTGATCGGCATAGGTCGCCCCTGGCCGGCAACGACTTCGCTCGCCAGCCATCTGCTCGACGCGCACATGGGCCGGCTGGTCGAAGCCCAGCGCCGACGCGGGCGCAGCAACGACGTCTTGTATCTGCAGCAAGCGGCGCTGGCCCATGGCAATGTCTTCAACTACCTGAAAATGGCCATCGGCGTGCTGCCGTTCGTAGGCACGGCAGTGGCCTTGTTCGACGTCTGGACGGCCGCCAATGCAGCGGTCGGTGCGCTGCGTGGCGGCCAGTTCGGCGAAGCGCTCAACCAGCTCGAGGCCTTGCTCTGCGCCCTGATCGACGCGGCCATGGACGTCCTGCCGGGCGCCGTTTCGGTACCTGGTGGCGGCCGCATGCTCGCGCGCAATCGCCAATGGTCGATGCTGGCGCGGCGTGCAGGCGCACCCGGCCCGACCCAGCACGCTCCGACCGGCCTGCCCAGCCCATTCACCGGCTACCAATACACCCTCCCGCTGGACCTCAGTGGCTTGCAGCCCGCCAGCCATGGCCTGTACCGGGGCATCTATCGCCACGCCAAAGGCGATTTCATCCTGCGCGACGGCCTGCCCTACCAGGTCACGCTGCACGCCAGCCCCCAGACCTGGCGGCTGCACGGCACCACGGGCAAGACCTACCGACAGCCCATCGCACTGGACCCGACCGGGCGCTGGCAAACCCACGGAGCGCTGTACGGCACACTGGTGGAGAACGGTCTGGCCGGCGGCGGTGGCGTGCTCGGCTACCTGGGCCACCGCGCGGCGGATGGCCTGCAACCGCTCTGGCCCGTCGCCATCCGCGAACGCCTGCCACGCTGGCTGGTGGATCGCCAGTACCGTCGCCACTTCGAACTGTCCAGCAGCATCGACCACCACAACAAGCTGCTGCGCGAGCAGCTGAACCGCAATGAAGCGCTGATCATGGAACACGCCGCCGACCCGCGCCAACGGGCCAGTGCCGAAGCCGCCTGCGCCAGTGACATCGCCCGGGGCGAGGCGCTGTACCGACTGCTGCAGGAGCATGAGGGCTATGTGTCGCGCGACTTTCTCAAGCGCAACCGGCAGTTCCAGAGCGAGGTGGCCTATATCGTTGCCGGGCGCAGGATCAACCATGCGAACCTGGCCAGGCGCTGGATCACCGAACTGACCGACACCCTCAATCAAACCCGTCCTGCCGGCGAACTGTTCGATCTGCCACAACGGCAGATGCTCGAACAGCGCCGCAGCCGCCTGGCCCTGGACGAGCAATTCGGCCTCATGGAACAGCGCCTGCAGCAGGCGCGCAGCTGGGCCGAACGCGTGACCCAGCGCAGCCAACGCGCGCCCCTGCGTGAGGTGCTCGAGGGCACGGCCGAAGTCGACCTGGAGATTGCCCGGGCCTCCAACCTGACCCAACTGGCGCACAAGACCGCCAACGCCAGTGATATTGCGCAGATGTTCCACCTGCTCGACACCCACGCCATGAGAAACCGCTTCCACCATGGCTTGGAAAGCCATTTCCAGCTGCTGGAAACCGCCGCCGGGCTGCGCGAAAGGCAGAATGTGCTGCGCAGTTCACGGCAGATCTACGTGGAGTACCGCAACCAGCTGAACACGTGGGTACGCAACCGTCCGGATCGCTTCGAGCTTGCTCCGTTCGAAGGCATGATCCAGTCCCTGAATCGCTTGATCGAACATGCCGACCGGACGATGCCGCAACTGAGCAATGGGGCGCAGCGGGCGAAACCCGCGAGTCGCGCCACGCGACGAGTGTTCGAAACCCACGAGCATGATTTCTTCATCGGTGACGCTGGCCAGGCGGCAGACGGCGAGCAGATTTTCACCCTGACCGGTGCGGGCGGCAGGCTCGAAACCTATCGGCGCGTGGCGGGCCAGTGGCGCCTGCAAGATGCCCCGTCAGACGGTTCGGCGCACACTCCATCGCGCCCCCTGCCCGCGCTGATTGCCGAGGGCCAGACCTGGCTCGACGCCACCCCCGCCCATGAACGGCGGGTGCAGCGTTATGCGCTGCCGGGGGAAGCGCCCGCGAATCTGGAAGACCTCATGGTCAATCAGGGCCGGCAGCTGGAACTGCGTGCCCACGCGATCGAACAGCAGGCGCCGGCGCACGAACTTGCTCAACGCCTGCGCGCCCGCGCCAGAGAGCTCCGAGCCAAGGGCCGGGCATTGCGGATTCGTCAGGCCATGAACAGCCAAACGCCGACCGAGGGTTATCTGGACTATCTGGTCGAACAGCGCCAGGTCGATATCGTGCAGGTGGGGACGCGCCGCGACATCGCGAGCGCGAGGGATGAGGCTGATTTCCTGCAGGAGTACGTCATCCGCGACATCGGCGTCCAGCCGCCCGTGCCCCTGTGGTACGCGCACTTTCACTATCGTCGGGAGCGGGCTGCCTTCGAGCAGTTCGACAAGGCGCACATCAAGCGCGCCGAGCAACGCACGCTCGGCTTGCGCTGGCAAGAGGCCCACGGCAGCGATGCACAGCGCATCTGGCGCGGGCCCATCGGCAAGCCGCTGGCGGTGAAACTCTTCGGGGGATTGCAGGCGTGAACCGCCTGCCATGAACCGCTGCGCGACGCCCTCGGCGGCGAATGAAAACCGGCTTTCGAGGCACGTCGCTGCAGCTCGCTACATCAGGAACACAGTGGCCAGGCCGAGGAAGATGAAGAACCCGCCGCTGTCGGTGACAGCGGTGATCATCACGCTGGCGCCCATCGCCGGATCGCGCCCGAACCTGGCCAGGGCCATCGGAATAGACACCCCCATGAACGCGGCGAGCAGCAGGTTCAGGGTCATCGCCGCGGTCATCACCACGCCCAGCGACCAGCTGCCATACAGCAGATACGCCACCACCCCGATCACACCGCCCCAGACCACGCCGTTGACCAGCGCCACGCCCAGCTCCTTGCGCATCAGCCGCTTGGTGTTGCCGTTGCCATGACTGACCTGGTCGAGGGCCATGGCCCGCACGATCATGGTAATGGTCTGGTTGCCAGAGTTGCCGCCGATACCGGCCACGATCGGCATCAGCGCCGCCAGGGCCACCAGCTTCTCGATCGAGCCCTCGAACAGGCCGATCACCCGCGACGCCATGAACGCCGTGATCAGGTTGATCGCCAGCCATGACCAGCGGTTGCGCAGCGAACGCCATACCGAGGCAAAGATATCCTCTTCCTCGCGCAGACCGGCGGTGCGCAACGCTTCGCTTTCGCTTTCTTCACGAATCAGGTCGACCATCACGTCGATGGTCAAGCGACCGATGAGCTTGCCGTGCTTGTCCACCACCGGCGCAGAGATCAGGTCGTAACGCTCGAACGCCTGCGCCGCTTCGTAGCCGTCTTCATCGGGATGGAAACTCACGGTGTCGCTGGCCATGATATCGGCCACTTGCTTGTCCGGGTCGTTGACCAGCAGGCGCTTGATCGGCAGTACGCCCTTGAGAATGCCGTCGGAGTCGACCACGAACAGTTTGTCGGTGTGGCCCGGCAGCTCCTTGAGACGGCGCAGGTAGCGCAGCACCACTTCCAGGCTGACGTCTTCGCGGATGGTGACCATCTCGAAGTCCATCAGCGCGCCGACCTGTTCGTCCTCGTAGCTGAGGGCCGAACGCACGCGCTCGCGCTGCTGTGCGTCGAGGGTTTCCATGAGCTCGTGAACCACGTCGCGCGGCAGTTCGGAGGCCAGGTCGGCGAGCTCGTCGGCGTCCATTTCCTTGGCCGCAGCGAGAATCTCATGGTCATCCATGTCCGCGAGCAGCGTCTCGCGCACCGAGTCGGACACTTCCAGAAGAATATCGCCATCACGCTCGGCCTTGACCAACTGCCAGACCGTCAGACGTTCTTCCAGGGGCAAGGCTTCGAGTATGTAGGCGACGTCGGCGGAGTGAAGATCATCGAGCTTGCGCTGCAACTCGACCAGGTTCTGCCGGTGAACCAGATTCTCGACCAGCTCGTTGTGCTGGCCTTCCTGGCGGTGAGCCAGACTTTCGACGATACGCTGGCGCTGCAACAGGTCGACGACCTGGGCCAGGCGATCCTGCAGGCTTTCTTGCGTTTTCTTTGCTTCTACTTCAGACATAGGCGAACTCCACTCCCAGCAGTGGGCACGCCGGGAGAATCAATCAGTCGATTCTTGATTGGTATACAGCTTCAGCGAGTAACTACTGGGTAAGTCCATGGAAATTTTCCAAAGCCCCGGCGGGGCTGACGGGCGCAATCATACACAACTTGTACGGATTCATAGTGAAAAAAACTGGGTGAAACAACTGCTTGCGTGCGGCGCTCGATGTTCGCGCAGTACGGGGGTGGGACGACGCATTCGGTAAACAAAGCACAATGCGTGCAACGACAGTCGTGGCTAGGCTGCAGGACGACATGAACCGCAACCAAGGACGAACACCGGTGCGCATACCCTCCTCCATTCTTCTGCTGCTGGCCTTGGCGGCCCATCACTCGGCCAACGCTGCCGTGGTGCAACGCTGCGAAGGCCCTCAGGGCCACATCACGTTCACCCACTCGAACTGCCCCGAAACCCAGCCCTGGGCCTATCAGCGCGCGCTGAATCCCTCGTCCGGAAGAAAACCCATGGCGCGCAAGGCTGCGCCCCGCCCTCTGCCGGTGACCATCGTCGAAGATGGAACGCGCACGCCCCTGGCTGCGCCAGCCGCGGCGCCGCAGTCGGCAACGAAAAAAGCCAGCCGTTCGAAGAAAAAGCGAAAACCCAGGTATCTGGCCGGGGAGCAGACGCCACCGTCCAAAAAACGCAAAACGCGGAAAGCAAAAAGCCCGCAATAAATGCGGGCTTTTCACTTGTATGGTGCACTCGACAGGATTCGAACCTGTGACCGCTCGGTTCGTAGCCGAGTACTCTATCCAGCTGAGCTACGAGTGCAGGTGGTATTTTGTTGGACCAGGCTACCACTGGTTGAAACAGAAGCTGCAGACATTGCTGAAAACAACTTCTTGATTGGTGCACTCGACAGGATTCGAACCTGTGACCGCTCGGTTCGTAGCCGAGTACTCTATCCAGCTGAGCTACGAGTGCATTTGTTGCCGCGCATTATAGGCCGTCGAATTCTTTTGTAAAGCACTTTTTTCAGTAATTTCAACAGCTTACGAAAAAAGCCAGGTTCAACGTACTACGCAAATAATGGCGGAGAACGGGGGATTCGAACCCCCGACACCCTTTTGAGGTGTACTCCCTTAGCAGGGGAGCGCCTTCGGCCACTCGGCCAGCTCTCCGCAACACGGGGCGTATATTAACCACCTTCTTCCCCGTTTGCAAACATAAAAAACGATAAAAATTAATGGCTTGGTTCGTCGTCCTTCTCTTTCTTGATCCGCAGGTAGATTTCTTCGCGGTGGACGGCCACTTCCTTGGGTGCATTCACCCCGATTCGTACCTGGCCACCTTTCACTCCAAGCACCGTGATGGTGATTTCGCCGTCGCCAATGATCAGGCTTTCCGCGCACCGGCGAGTCAGAATCAGCATACCTTTCTCCTTACGCTTTCATTTCAGGGACAACACAGTCTGCAAACAAGGGCACGAACCCATGGTGGGAAAGCCATGGACATAGCCCGAAAACAAAGAAGGGCGCGGTTAGCCGCGCCCTTCTCTCACTGCCTGTTACTCACCCTGTCGGGCGGCATCGAGTTCGAAGGCCGTGTGCAGCGCGCGCACGGCCAGCTCCAGGTACTTTTCCTCGATGACCACAGAGACCTTGATCTCGGAAGTGGAGATCATCTGGATGTTGATGCTTTCCTTGGCCAGGGCTTCGAACATGCGGCTGGCGACGCCGGCGTGCGAGCGCATGCCGACACCGACGATCGACACCTTGGCGATCTTGGCATCGCCGACCACCTGCCGCGCACCGATCTCGCTGGCGGTCTGTTCCAGCACGGCCAGGGCCGCCTGATAGTCGTTGCGGTGCACGGTGAAGGTGAAGTCGGTGGTGTTATCGTGAGAAACATTCTGCACGATCATGTCGACTTCGATGTTGGCCGCGCTGATCGGGCCGAGGATCTTGAAGGCCACGCCGGGGGTGTCTGGCACGCCACGGATGGTCAGCTTGGCCTCATCGCGGTTGAAGGCGATGCCGGAAATGATCGGCTGTTCCATGGATTCCTCTTCATCAATGGTAATGAGGGTACCCGGACCCTCCTGGAAGCTGTGCAGGACGCGCAGCGGGACGTTGTACTTGCCGGCGAATTCCACCGCGCGGATCTGCAGCACCTTGGAACCGAGACTGGCCATTTCGAGCATTTCCTCGAAGGTGATCTTGTCCAGGCGCCGGGCCTGGGCAACCACGCGAGGGTCGGTGGTGTAGACACCATCGACGTCGGTGTAGATCTGGCACTCGTCGGCCTTCAGCGCGGCCGCCAGGGCGACGCCGGTGGTGTCCGAACCACCACGACCCAGGGTGGTGATGTTGCCGCTTTCGTCGACCCCCTGAAACCCTGCCACCACCACCACCCGGCCGGCCTTGAGGTCGGCGCGGATCTTCTGGTCGTCGATCTGCAGGATGCGCGCCTTGTTGTGCGCGCTGTCGGTCAGAATGCGCACCTGGTTGCCGGTGTACGACACCGCATCCACGCCGCGCTTGATCAGCGCCATGGCCAACAGCGCGATGGTCACCTGCTCGCCGGTCGAGACAATCACGTCCAGTTCGCGAGGTACCGGCTGGTCGCTGATCTGCTTGGCCAGCGAAATCAGGCGATTGGTCTCGCCACTCATGGCCGAAAGCACGACCACCAGGTCATCGCCGGCATCGTGGAATTTCTTCACCTTGTCGGCAACCTGTTCGATACGTTCGACAGTGCCAACCGAGGTGCCGCCAAATTTCTGTACGATCAAAGCCATTTCAAAGCCGCCTCAGCCCGTGAAGGGCGCCCATTAAATACAACACCGGGCTCGCCGTGCACAGCACGAGCCCTGCGAGGGTTGAATCAGATCGCGTGTTCGACGAAAGGCACGGCCAGGGCCAGCGCAGCGTCCAGGGCGCTGGCATCGATGCCGCCACCCTGGGCCATGTCCGGGCGACCACCGCCCTTGCCACCGACGGCCGTCGCGGCCTGTTTCATCAGGTCGCCGGCCTTGAGCCGGGCCGTCAGCTCCTTGGTCACCCCGGACACCAGCACGACCTTGTCGTCGTGCACGCCGCCGAGCAGGATGACGGCCTGGCCCAGCTTGTTCTTCAACTGGTCGACCAGCGCCAGCAGCGCCTTGCCGTCCTGACCGTCGATGCGCGCGGCCAGCACCTTCACGCCCTTGACCTCGACCGCCGAGGAAGAAAGGTCGTCGCCAGCGGCGCTGGCGGCCTTGGCCTGCAACTGTTCCAGCTGCTTTTCCAGGGCGCGGTTGCGTTCGATCACGGCCGCCAGCTTGTCGATGAGGTTGTCGCGGCTGCCCTTGACCAGTTGCGCGGCTTCCTTGAGCTGCTCTTCGGCCTGGTTCAGGTAGTTCAAGGCGGTCGCGCCGGTCACCGCTTCGATGCGGCGCACGCCCGAGGCGACGCCACCTTCGCTGGTGATTTTCAGCAGGCCGATGTCACCGGTGCGCTTGGCATGGATGCCCCCGCACAGCTCCACCGAGAAGTCGCCACCCATGGTCAGCACGCGCACGGTGTCGCCGTACTTCTCGCCGAACAGGGCCATGGCGCCCTTCTTGCGCGCCTCGTCGATCGGCATCTCTTCGGTCTGCACCGGGGTGTTCTTGCGAATCTCGGCGTTGACGATGTCTTCCAGGGCCTTGATCTGTTCGGGCTTGATCGACTCGAAGTGGCTGAAGTCGAAGCGCAGGCGTTGACTGTCGACCAGCGAGCCTTTCTGCTGCACGTGATCGCCCAGCACCTGGCGCAGGGCGGCGTGCAGCAAGTGGGTGGCGGAGTGGTTCAGGCCGGTGGCCTGTTGCAGGGTCTGGTCGACCACGGCACTGACCTCGGCACCGACCGCCAGATCGCTCAATACGGCCACGCCATGGTGCAGGAAGGCGCCGCTGGTCTTGGTGGTGTCGCGCACATCGAAGCGCGAACCGCCGGCCAGCAGGTAGCCACGGTCACCGACCTGGCCACCGGACTCGCCGTAGAACGGAGTCTGGTCGAGGATCACCACGCCCTCCTCGCCTTCCTTGAGCACGTCGACGGCGACACCGTCCTTGTACAGCGCAACCACCTTGCCGTTGCCGTGGGTGGCGTCGTAACCCAGGAACACGGTCGGAACGTCGACCTTGATCAGGCTGTTGTAGTCCATGCCGAACGAGCTGGCGGAACGGGCGCGTTCGCGCTGGGCGTTCATCTCGCGCTCGAAGCCGGCTTCGTCCAGGGTGAGCTCGCGCTCGCGGGCGATATCGCCGGTCAGGTCCATCGGGAAGCCGTAGGTGTCGTACAGCTTGAACACCACATCACCTGGAACGACGCTGCCCTTGAGCTCGGCCAGATCCTGCTCGAGAATCTTCAGGCCCTGCTCCAACGTCTTGGCGAACTGCTCTTCCTCGGCCTTGAGCACGCGTTCGATGTGCGCCTGCTGGCCCTTGAGTTCGGGGAAGGCATCGCCCATCTCGGCGACCAGCGCAGCGACGATCTGGTAGAAGAAGCTGCCCTGGGCACCCAGCTTGTTGCCGTGACGGCAGGCGCGGCGAATGATGCGGCGCAGCACGTAGCCGCGGCCTTCGTTGGACGGCAGTACGCCGTCGGCGATCAGGAAGCCGCAGGAACGGATGTGGTCGGCCACGACCTTGAGTGACGCCTGGCCCTGGTTGGCACAACCGATGGCGCTGGCCGATGCGTCGAGCAGGCTCTGGAACAGGTCGATTTCATAGTTGGAATTGACATGCTGCAGCACCGCGCTGACCCGTTCCAGGCCCATGCCGGTGTCCACCGACGGCGCCGGCAAGGGATGCAACACCCCATCGGCGGTGCGGTTGAACTGCATGAACACGTTGTTCCAGATCTCGATGTAGCGGTCGCCGTCTTCCTCGGGCGAGCCGGGTGGGCCACCCCAGATATCGGCACCGTGATCGTAGAAGATCTCGGTGCAGGGGCCGCACGGGCCGGTGTCGCCCATGGTCCAGAAGTTGTCGGACGCATAGGGCGCGCCCTTGTTGTCGCCGATGCGGACCATGCGCTCGGCCGGCACGCCGATCTCTTTGGTCCAGATATCGTAGGCTTCGTCATCGCTGGCGTAGACCGTGACCCAGAGTTTTTCCTTGGGCAGGTTCAGCCACAGCTCGGAGGTCAGGAAGGTCCAGGCGTAGGTGATCGCGTCGCGCTTGAAATAGTCGCCGAAGCTGAAGTTGCCGAGCATCTCGAAAAAGGTGTGGTGGCGGGCGGTGTAGCCGACGTTTTCCAGGTCGTTGTGCTTGCCACCGGCACGCACGCACTTCTGGCTGCTTACGGCACGGGTGTAGGCCCGCTTTTCCTGGCCCAGGAAGCAGTCCTTGAACTGGTTCATCCCCGCGTTGGTGAACAGCAGGGTCGGGTCGTTGCCCGGGATCAGGGAGCTGGAGGCGACTCGGGTATGGCCTTGCTCCTCGAAGAAGCGAAGGAAGGCTTCACGGATTTCTGCGCTTTTCATAGGTTCTTCCACGACAGGCTGCGGCCAGAGGCCAGTGCGCACGCCCGGCAGGCGGTGCGACGGCAAAGGGCCGCATTATATAGGCCCTGCGGCCGGGGTACAGCGTGTTTATACGATTGGCCCACTCTATTGGACAGCAGGACGCTCAGGTGCGGGCGAAATCGGCGAATACGTCGATGACCTGCTCGATCTGCGCCGCATCCACGTCCAGATGGGTGACCATGCGCAGGCGTGGCGCGGCACTCACGGTGACACCGCGGGTGGCCGCGAAGTCCTTGAACGCGCCGGCGCGGCCATCCAGGTGTACATAGACCATGTTGGTCTGCACTGCCTCGACGGTGTAACCCAGCGCCAGCAGACCCTCGGCCAGACGCGCGGCGTGGGCGTGATCCTCGGCCAGGCGCTGCACCTGATGATCCAGCGCATACAGGCCGGCGGCGGCGAGGATTCCGGCCTGGCGCATGCCGCCGCCGACCATCTTGCGCAATCGTCGTGCCTTGGCGATGAAGTCCAGGCTGCCGCACAGCACCGAACCGACCGGCGCGCCGAGCCCCTTGGACAGGCAGACCGAAACCGAATCGAAATAGCGGGTGATCTGCTCGGCCTCGACTCCAAGCTTGACCGCCGCGTTGTACAGCCGGGCGCCATCGAGGTGCAGTTGCAGCCCATGCTCGCGAGTGAAGTCGCGGGCCTGGGCCAGGTAACTCAACGGCAGCACCTTGCCTTGCATGGTGTTTTCCAACGCCAGCAGTCGGGTGCGGGCAAAGTGGAAATCATCGGGCTTGATCGCCGCCCTGACCTGATCCAGGTCCAGCGTGCCGTCGGCCTGGAACTCCAGCGGTTGTGGCTGGATCGAACCCAGCACAGCGGCACCGCCGCCCTCGTACTTGTAGGTATGGGCCTGCTGGCCGACGATGTATTCCTCGCCACGCTCGCAGTGCGCCATCAGGCCGAGCAGGTTGCTCATGGTGCCACTGGGCACGAACAGCCCCGCAGCGAACCCCAGGCGTTTTGCCAGTTCGGCTTCGAGTCGGTTGACGGTCGGGTCTTCGCCATAGACATCATCGCCGGTGGGCGCCGCGTGCATGGCCGCCAGCATGGCGGGAGTAGGCTGGGTAACGGTATCGCTGCGCAGGTCGATAATGGACATGATGGCCTCGGGTTCGTGTCAGCTTCTATTACTGCGGATTGCAGGGCCATGAATCAAGCCTTGTCGAAACATTTGCTCACGCGCTGTTCAGCTCGCCCGCAAATATGTTACAAAAGTTGCGCCACCCACTGGGGTGGCAAACGTTCTCAGGGCGGGGTGCAACTCCCCACCGGCGGTAATGGCGCGCAATGCGCCGAGCCCGCGAGCGCTTGCAAGCCGGCAACGGCCTGTAAGGTCAGCAGACCCGGTGTGATCCCGGGGCCGACGGTCATAGTCCGGATGAAGAGAGAACGGGATTGCGACACCTTCAAAAGGCCAACGCAGGGCCGTGCCATGCGCATGTACCCATAGATCCCCTTCGATCCACATGCCCTGTTTTTTTCTTGAACAGGAGTGAACCGATGCAACCCACTGCAATTGACAGCAAAAGCCACACCCACGAACGGATCGCTTTCGTCCAGGCTTGCTGGCACAAGGATATTGTCGATCAGAGCCGCAAAGGCTTCGTCGAGGAAATGCGCGTGCTGGGCTATCAGGAAGCCGACATCGATTTCTACGAGGTCGGCGGCGCCTTCGAAATTCCGCTGCACGCCAAGCTGCTGGCCAAGAGCGGGCGCTATGCCGCCGTGGTCGGCGCTGCCCTGGTGGTAGACGGCGGTATCTACCGTCACGAATTCGTCGCCCAGACGGTGGTCAGCGCGCTGATGCAAGTTCAGCTGGAAACCGAAGTGCCGGTATTCTCGGTGGTACTGACCCCGCATCACTTCCATGACGGCGAACAGCACCACACCTACTTCTTCAATCACTTCCTGCACAAAGGCGCGGAAGCTGCACGCACCGTGGCCGATACCGTGCAGAAAGTACGCGCCCTGCGTCGCCTGCAGCAGCAACAGAAAAGCGCCTGAGCCTCAGGCCTGCGGAGTCGGCACGATGAGAATGCCGGCGCGCAGGCCAGTGGCAACCTTGGGGTTGGGGAAAATAATCCGCGCGCCCTGCTCTTCTACCACCCAGCGCTGCCCGGCGCCGTCTTCGGCCAGCAGATAGCCTGGCGCCAGCTCGGTGAAATTCTCGATGTCGTCATCCAGGTGCAGGCGGAAGGCGTCCGTGTGCTTGATGACCTCGCGCGACACTGAAAACAGCTCCAGCTGCACCAGCGGTTGATCGAGGTCCGCCTCGCGGCCTTCGATCAGCTCGCGCAGGCTGGCGTCCAGACGCGTCAGATCGACCTCGGCGTTCTGCCCGAACGGCCTCGCTTTGCCCAGTTCCAGGGTGAACGCCTCGGCGTCCAGCTGCTCGTAGGTGAATGCGCTGAACGTAATGGAGGACTTGTTCTGCAGCAACACCGCGCGCATGCCTGCCGCCTGCAGGCGTACCAGCTCTTTGCGGGAGTGCTCGCGCCCCTGCTTCCAGGGGTACAGCGCGAACTGCTCGATCCGTGAGCCACGAATGGCCGTGTGCAGGTCGTAATGCAGGCGCGTGCGTTGCGGCAGGCTGAAGAAGGTCGTGGCCAGGCGTTCCAGTTCGCAGGCGCGCAAGGCTTCATTGCCACTGGCAGCGGCATGCCGGCCGTTGAACAGCCGGTTGACGTCGCGCTCGATGTAGCGCGCACCCCGGCGCATGGCTTCGGGGTTGCCGAACAGGAACAGAATGCGCGCGCGAGGAATCAGCTGGCCCCGGGCGATGGCCTGCAGCAGGCTGTCGAGCAGCTCGATGGGCGCGGTTTCATTGCCGTGCACACCGGCCGACAGCAGCAGGTCCAGGCCGCTGTCGGTGGCGGCAGGTGGCCGCACCTCCAGGGCGCCTTCTCCCAGCCAGCGCAGGCAGACGCCGCCGGTGGTCAGCTGGATCTTCTGCGTCGGCTCGTGGCCGGCCAAGGTCAGTTCGAGCAGTTTGCCAAGAGCGAGCATGGGGCGGCGTCCCTGAAGGATGAGATTTTAGTGGTTGCAGTCGGGACCGTGAACGTGGCCGTCTTCGTCCTCGGCACCGGCGTCGGCCGGCTCCATTTCCAGCTGCAGGCTGACCAGGTTGGTCGCCAGCGGGCGCAGCAACAGGTTGGCGTATTCGGCGTCGCCTTCCTCGACGTCCACACCGATCAGCAACTGGCCGCGGCCGTCATGCTGGATCCAGACTTCCTTGCCCTGCCAGACCACGCAGAAGCGCGTGCAGGAGGTTTCCAGCTGGGTGCCGTCGGTGTCTTCGAGAATCAAGCGCAGGGCGTCGGACATAGGTGTACCTCGATGCTGTTTAGAGTTGGAAAAAATCAAAGCTCGTTGAATCAGAGCTGGAAAGGATAGACCGAACCCAACCGAAGGATCCGGGTCAGCTCGTCCAATGCCTCGCGGCATTCGATCAGCAGTTGCGGGTCGGCCATATCGGCTTCGACCAGACGGTCGCGATAGTGACGTTCGACCCAGTCGTTCAGGGTGTCGTGCAGCGCGGGTGTGAGGATCACGCCTGGGTTGACCGCCGCCAGCTCCTCGGGCTTGAGCGCCACGCGCAGGCGCAGACATGCCGGGCCGCCGCCGTTGCGCATGCTTTGCTTGAGGTCGAATACCTTGACCTCGGCAATGCCTGTGCCCTGCCCGGTCAGCTGCTCCAGGTAGCTCCAGACCCGCGGGTTGGCGCGGCACTCTTCCGGGACCACCAGCAGCATGCTGCCATCGGCGCGGGTGAGCAACTGGCTGTTGAACAGGTAGGTGCGCACGGCGTCGTCCACGCAAACGTCGGCGCGCGGCACGCTGATCGCCTGCAGCCGACCACCGCGCGCGGCGAGCTTGGTTTGCAGTTCGGCCAGCACGCGGTCGCTGTCGAGGAAGGCGTCCTGATGATGGAACAACAGCTCGCCGTTGCCGACCGCGATCACGTCGTTATGGAACACCCCCTGGTCGATGACCGCCGGATTCTGCTGGGCGAACACCACGCCCTGCTCGCTCAACCCATGCAGCCGAGCCACGGCCTGGGACGCTTCCAGGGTCTGACGCGCCGGATATTTCTGCGGCGCGGGCACTCGTGCGTCGAAGGCGCTGCGGCCGTAGACGAAAAACTCCACGCCAGCCTCGCCATAGTCCCGGCACAGCCGGGTATGGTTGGCGGCGCCCTCGTCGCCGAACTGGGCGACGGCAGGCAGCGCTTCATGGTGGGCGAAGTGCGAGGGGTCGGCAAACATCGCCTGCAGCACCCGGCTGGTGGTGGGGTGTTCGATGCTGCGGTGGAACTTGCAGTTGAGGTTCGCCGCGGTGAAATGCACCCGCCCATCGGCCGTGTCGGCGCTGGGGCTGACAGTGGCAGCGTTGGCCACCCACATGCTCGAGGCCGAACAGCTGGCCACCAGCAACGGCATGGCATCACGCGCGGCCTGGGCGATCACCTCGGCATCGCTGCCGGCGAAGCCCAGGCGGCGCAATGCTGCCACGTCCGGGCGCTCCTGCGGCGCCAGAACGCCCTGGGTGAAGCCCAGTTCCATCAGCGCTTTCATCTTGGCCAGGCCCTGACGCGCCGCTTCGCGCGGATTCGAGCCTTGCTGACTGTTGCTCTGCGACGCCACGTTGCCGTAGGACAACCCACCGTAGTTGTGGGTAGGCCCCACCAGGCCATCGAAATTCACTTCACAGGGTTTCATCGGTTCGGCTCCGTGGATCTGTTCTTGTACGCAAGGGTGCAACGACCGCCTACAGCGTGATGCCCGGACTCAGGGTCGAGGGCAAACCGAGTGTGGGGGTTTCCAGCGAGGCCACCGGGTAGGCGCAATAGTCGGCGGCGTAGTAGGCACTGGCGCGGTGGTTGCCGGACGCGCCGACGCCGCCGAACGGTGCACTGCTGGCAGCGCCGGTCAGTTGCTTGTTCCAGTTGACGATGCCGGCTCGGCTGCGCAACCAGAATTCGCGGTAACGCGCCTCCGAGTCCGACAGCAGTCCGGCAGCCAGGCCGTACTGAGTGGCATTGGCCTCGGCGATGGCCGCGTCGAAGTCGACGTAGCGCACCACTTGCAGCAATGGGCCGAACAGCTCCTCGTCGCGACGCCCGTGGGCGCCGGTGACGTCGAGAATGCCCGGCGTGAGCAAGGCAGCATCCGCCCTGGGCTGGGTCATGCTCAACAGGCTGACGGCACCGTTGTCCAGCAGCTGTTGCTGGGCCTGGAGCAGCGCCTGCGCCGCAGGCAGGGAGATCACCGAGCCCATGAAAGGCGCTGGGGTGCGGTCGTATTCGCCGACCTCGAGGGTGGCACATACCTGCACCAGACGCTCGAGCAGCCGGTCCCCCCACTCGCCGACGGGTACCAGCAGGCGCCGCGCGCAGGTGCAGCGTTGACCGGCAGAAATGAACGCTGACTGAATGATGGTATAGACCGCAGCATCCAGGTCCTGCACCTGCTCGACCACCAGGGGGTTGTTGCCGCCCATCTCCAGCGCCAGGATCTTGCCCGGCTGGCCGCCGTATTGCTGGTGCAGCAGGTTGCCAGTAGCGCTGGAACCGGTGAAGAACAACCCGTCGAGCCCGGCATTGGCGGCCAGCGCCATGCCAGTGTCGCGGCCGCCCTGCAGCAGGTTGAGCACGCCGGCCGGCAACCCGGCTTCGGCCCAGCAGCGCGTGGTCAGTTCAGCCACCTTGGGCGTCAGCTCGCTGGGCTTGAACAGCACGCAGTTGCCTGCCAGCAATGCTGGCACGATATGGCCGTTGGGTAGGTGCCCGGGAAAGTTGTAGGGACCGAACACCGCTACCACGCCATGGGGTTTGTGCCGCAGGGCCGCCGTGGCGTCGGCCAGCGGCGCGCTCTTCTCGCCGGTGCGTTCGGCATGGCTCTGGATCGAAATCGCCACCTTGTTGACCATGCTGGTCACTTCCGTGGCCGCTTCCCACAAGGGCTTTCCGGTTTCCTCGCCGATGCACTGCGCCAGCTCATCGGTACAGGCCTTCAGTCGCTCGGCGAACGCCTGCAATACGGCAATGCGCGCCGACAACGGCTGGCTCGCCCAGCCGACGAAGGCATGCCGCGCGGCCTGAACGGCCAGGGCCACCTGGTCGGCACTGGCACTGCGCCCCTGCCAGACCACAGCCTGGCCCACTGGATTGAGCGACGTCAGCAACTCGCCTTCACCAGGCAGCCATTGGCCGTCGATAAACAAAGTATTCATCAAAGCACCTCCCGAACGGGCGGAGTCATGGGTACCGCGCGCACCTGGTCACCCGCGCTCAGCTGCAGGCGGCGTGCGGTCAGGGGATCGACCACCAGCGTGCCGGAAGCGAAGCGCGCCGGCGCCGCCGTGATGCGGCACTCTTCGCGTTCGCGGTTGTAGATCAGAAACGGTGGGGCATCGTCGCCGGGGGTGCCGATGGCCAGAACCAGACTCTTGCTGTCGTGGACCGCGCGAATCTTGCTGGTCTCGCATTCCACCGCCGGCCCGGCGTCGAAGATGTCGACGTAGCCCTGGTAGCTGAAGCCTTCGGCCTTGAGCATGGCCAGGGCGGGCTCGGTGTCGGGGTGGACCTTGCCGATGACCTCGCGCGCAGCCGGGGACAGGAAGCAGCTGTAGAGCGGGAACTTGGGCATCAATTCAGCGATGAAGGCGCGGTTGCCGACGCCGGTCAGGTAATCGGCCTGGCTGAATTCCATCTTGAAGAAATGCCGGCCCAGACTTTCCCAGAATGGCGAGCGGCCGTCGGCATCGGAAATGCCGCGCATCTCGGCGATCACCTTGCGCCCGAACAGGTGCGGAAACTGAGCGATGAACAGCAGCCGCGCCTTGGCCAGCAAGCGCCCGTTCAGGCCCTTGCGGTGACCTTCGCGCAGGAACAGCGAGCACAGTTCCGAATTGCCGGTCAGGTCGTTGGCGAGGAACAGCGTGGGAATCTCGCGATAGATGTTCAGCTCCTGCGAGGCGCTCACGGTCAGGCCCACCCGGTAGTTGTACCAGGGCTCGCGCTGGCCCACGGCACCGGCAATGGCTGAAATGCCCACGACCGTGCCGTCATCGTCTTCGAGCACGAACAGGTAATCGGCATCGCCGCGCCCGGCTTCGCCGCGAAAGGTCTTCTCGGCCCAGCCGACCCGGTGCGCCAACCGTTCTTCGTTGGCTGGCAAGGTGGTCAGGCCGGGGCCGGTGCTGCGGGCCAACTCGATCAGCGCCGGCAGGTCACTGCTGCGTACGGGACGAACGATCATGCTTTCTCCTCGAGCAGGCACCGCGTGGTACCTGCAGAACTCGGCCTGTTCAACCAGGTATCAAACTGCAACCAGACGCACGCTGGCGCCCTCGCCCACACCCAGCGCCTCGGCGGTGGCCAGGTCCAGCCCGACCGGCTTGCCGGGCACCCAGTCGAGCTCCAGCAGCACCGCGCGGTAATCCTGCAGCAGACCGTTGGAAACCAGGTAGGGACGGCCAGGGCCGCCGCGCTCGTCCGACGCCGCGACAAGCTTGACCGGCACCACGCGGCTGTGGGCGATCGAGCGAATGCCCGATACCCGTGCATGCAGGGTGGGCCCTCCGTCGAAGATGTCGATGTAGTGATCGGTTTCGAAGCCTTCGCGCATCAGAATGTCGAACGTCACCTGCGCACGCGGGTGTACCTGGCCCATGGCCTCTTGCGCCTGGTCGGGCAGCAAGGGCACGTAGATCGGGTAGTGCGGCATCAGTTCGGCGAGAAACGTGCGGCTCTTGATGCCGCACAGGCGTTCGGCCTCGGCATAGTTGAGATCGAAGAAATTGCGTCCGATCGCGTCCCAGAAAGGTGAGTCGCCGTGTTCGTCGCTGTAGCCAACGATCTCGGTCACCACCGAATCGGCAAAGCGCTCCGGGTGGTTGGCCATGAACAGCAGGCGTGCCCGCGAGTTGAGCTCGGCCCAGATACTGCCGACCAGTTCGGGCACCACGTAGAAGCTGGTCAACAGGCTGTTGCCGGTCAGGTCATGACACTGCGAAAGCACGTGAATCTTGTTGTGGATCTTCAGCTCGCGCGAGGCGTGCACGAAGGTCTCGTTGCGAAAGCTGTAGAAGGGTTCGGAGTAGCCGGCGGAGGCGACGATCGCCGAACAGCCGACCAGGCGCTGGGTGCCCAGGTCTTCAAGAACGAAGAAATAGCTCTCCTCACCGTTGAAGCTGACTTCGGCGGCAAAGGACGCCTCGGACTTGGCGATCTTGTCACTTAACCGGCCTGCGTCGTCGGGCAGCGAAGTGACACCGATGGGGCTGTCGGCAGCCAGGCGCTGAACCTCGGCCAGGTCAGCCATTTGCGCAGGGCGCATTACCAGCATGGTGCCACTCCTTGTCGATTGCAGCGGGTCGATTGCAGAGGTGGCGCTGGCTTTGAGCCAACGCCACGAACGGGCCGATCAGGCCTGGGTCAGGTGCGCCACCGCGCGTTCGAAGCGGTCCAGGCCTTCGTCGATGTCGGCCTCGTCGATGACCAGGCTCGGGGCGAAACGCACCACGTCCGGACCGGCCTGCAGAATCATCAGGTCGTGCCGTTCGGCAGCATTGAAGAAGTCCTTGGCGCGGCCTTTCCAGGCGTCGCTCAAGGCGCAACCGATCAGCAGGCCCAGGCCACGGACTTCGCTGAACACGCCGTAGCGCTGGCCGATCTGCTCCAGGCGCGTCTTGAAGTGCTGGTGCCGTGCCTTGACCCCGGCTCGCACTTCGGGCGTGTTGACCACATCGAGCACCGCCTCGGCCACGGCGCAGGCCAGAGGGTTGCCGCCATAGGTGGTGCCGTGCACGCCGACCGCGAAGTGTTTGGCCAGGGCATCGGTGGTCAGCATCGCACCGATCGGAAAGCCGCCCCCCAGGCTCTTGGCGCTGGAGAGGATGTCCGGGGTGACGCCGTAGTTCATGTAGCTGAACAGCTCACCACTGCGCCCCATGCCGCTTTGCACCTCGTCGAACACCAGCAGGGCATTGAACTGGTCGCACAGCGCGCGAGCGCCTTGCAGGTAGGCCGGATCGGCCGGCACCACGCCGCCTTCGCCCTGGACCGGCTCCAGCACCACGGCGCAGGTCTTGTCGG
The DNA here is from genome assembly GCF_014842725.1 of Pseudomonas sp. CFBP 13602. Taxonomy (NCBI): domain Bacteria; kingdom Pseudomonadati; phylum Pseudomonadota; class Gammaproteobacteria; order Pseudomonadales; family Pseudomonadaceae; genus Pseudomonas; species Pseudomonas sp. CFBP 13602. The sequence goes on from NZ_JACYVT010000002.1 coordinate 456,884, forward strand.
ACACCGCCGCTTTCAGCGCTTCGAGGTCGTTGTAGGGGACGTGACGAATGCCGGTGATCTTCGGGCCGAAACCGTCGGAGTACTTCGGCTGGCCACCCACGCTGACGGTGAATAGCGTGCGGCCGTGGAAGCTGTTGAGGGCCGAAACGATCTCGTATTTCTCGGGACCGAAGTTGTCGTGCGCCACACGCCGGGCCAGCTTGAAGGCGGCCTCGTTGGCTTCCGCGCCGGAGTTGCAGAAGAACACCCGGTCGGCAAAGGTGGCATCGACCAGCTTCCGGGCCAGGCGCAGGGTGGGCTCGTTGGTGAAGACGTTGGACACGTGCCACAGCTTGTTGGCCTGTTCGGTCAGCGCGCCTACCAATGCCGGGTGCGCATGCCCCAGCACGTTGACGGCGATGCCACCGGAGAAATCGATGAGCTCGCGACCAGCCTGATCCCACACCCGGGAACCTGCACCGCGCACGGGAATGAAAGCGGCCGGTGCATAGTTGGGCACCATTACCTGGTCGAAATCGGCACGTTGCACGGGGGCTTGCTCAACGGACATCGGAGTCTCCTGTCAAGGAACGCTCAGCGCAGAATGGGCGAGCGATAGGGGATTGTAAGGACTGGTGCACGCGCGGCATTGCCGCCATGCGACAACTTGTTACAGCGCCAAACCGCCATTCTACGGGGGTTGTCGCGAATGCGACATATAGGGATAGAAAGGCGCTGACTAGCGTGTTGTGTCAGATCGACCGCACCACCCATTCGCGGCCGATGACCGCTCCTACAAGGGTTCTGCGCGCACTCCCGTAGGAGCGGTCCGTGGCCGCGAAAGTCACACCGCGCTTCACCTGGCACAGCGCATCCCGGAGCGAGGGTCAACCTCGCTCGGCGGGGACCGAAGACAATTCGAACGGGCTGCTGCTGCGACGCTGGTTGCGATCCTCGCGGGGGGTGGCGCCGAAAAAATTGCGGTAGGCGCTGGAAAAATGCGGGCCCGAGGAAAACCCGCACGACAGGCCGATCTGGATGATCGACTTGCTGGTCTGCATCAACATCTGCCGCGCCTTGTTCAGGCGCAACTCGAGGTAGTACTGGCTGGGCACGCGGTTCAGGTACTGCTTGAAGATGCGCTCCAGCTGGCGCCGCGAAACACACACATGCTGGGCGATCTCGTCGGTGGTCAGCGGCTCTTCGATATTGGCTTCCATCAACAACACCGCCTGGGTCAGCTTCGGATGGCTGGACCCCAGACGATTCTGCAACGGAATGCGCTGGCGCTCGCCGCCCTCGCGGATACGCTCCACCACCAGCTCTTCGGACACCGCCCCGGCCAGTTCGGCGCCGTGATCGCGGGCCAGTACCGCCAGCAGCAGGTCGAGCACCGACAAGCCCCCGCAAGCCGTCATGCGGTCGCGGTCCCAATCGAACAGGTGGCTGGTGGCGATGACCTTGGGAAAGCGCTCGGCGAAATCATCCTGCCAGCGCCAGTGCACGGCCGCGCGGTAGCCATCGAGCAGCCCCAGCTGCGCCAGCGGGTAGACCCCCGCCGACAGCCCGCCCACCAGGCATCCGGCCCGGACCGTCTGCTTGAGCGCAGTGGCCAGTGCCGGCGCCAATGCCGACGGTGGCTCGTCAGCCAGCAGAAAAAGCTTATGGCAACCCTCCAGGCGACCGTTCCACGCCTCACCGGGCAGCTGCCAGCCGCCTGGAACAGGTGGTTCGGCTTGCAGGAAAAGCAACTCGTAGGTCACTTCCGGGTGCACCTTCTGCGCCACTCGCAGGGCCTCTTCGGCCAGCGCCAGGGTCAGGGCTCGCGTGCTGGGCCAATAGAGGAAACCGATTCGTTGGGCTGTCATCTGATGCGGACCGAAACCTTAGGTATCAAAAACCGAATGGGAAATGGCACTGCGCCAGGCATGCTCGACCTGCTCGCAGGAAAACACCCGGCAGATGTTTCAAGCGGCGATCACTTGAGGCTGCCGGACAAGAACTGCTGCAACCGCTCGGAACGCGGATTGGCCAGCACCTCGCGCGGGTCGCCGGTTTCTTCGACCAGGCCCTTGTGCAGAAACACCAGTTGGTTCGACACCTCACGGGCGAAACCCATCTCGTGGGTCACGACGACCATGGTCCGCCCTTCCTGAGCCAGGGCCTGCATCACCTTGAGCACGTCACCCACCAGTTCCGGGTCGAGCGCCGAAGTCGGTTCGTCGAACAACATCACCTCGGGTTCCACCGCCAATGCACGGGCAATGGCGACACGCTGCTGCTCGCCACCGGACATGTGCCCCGGATAGGCATCCTTGCGGTGCGAAACCCCTACCTTGGCCAGATAATACTCGGCTTTTTCCAGCGCTTGCTTTTTCGATACGCCCAACACATGCACGGGCGCTTCGATGACGTTTTCCAGCGCGGTCATGTGCGACCACAGGTTGAAATGCTGGAACACCATCGACAGGCGCGAACGCAAGCGTTGCAGCTGCTTGGGGTCGGCCGCCCTGAGCGCCCCATCCTTGCCGGCAACCAGTTTGAGTTCTTCGTCGTTGAGCAGGATCTTGCCCGCGTGGGGCTGTTCGAGCAGGTTGATGCAACGCAGGAACGTGCTCTTGCCCGATCCGCTGGAGCCGATGATGCTGATCACATCGCCCGCCTTCGCCGCCAGCGAGACACCCTTGAGCACCTCGTGCGAGCCATAGCGCTTGTGCAGGTCCTGAACTTGGAGTTTGTACATGATCGGGGGTCTCGCAAATCGGTCAGTCACGGGCCAGCGGCCCGTGGCGAAAAGGTTTTTGCTGCACGCGCTCAGTGCCTGCGCGGTGCCAGGTAGGCCAGCCAGCGGCGCTCGGCCAGCTTGAACAGGCGCACCAGAATGAACGTCAGGCACAGGTAGCACACACCCGCCGTGATGTAGGCTTCGAACGGCAGGTAATACTGGGCGTTCACCGTACGCGCTGCGCCGGTGATGTCGATCAGGGTCACGATCGAAGCCAGGCTGGTGGTCTGCAGCATCATGATCACTTCGTTGCTGTACTGCGGCAGCGCTCGGCGCAGTGCCGAGGGCAGCAGGATACGCCGGTACATCCCGGCCCTGGACATGCCCATGGCCTTGGCCGCTTCGATCTCGCCCGGTGGCGTGGCCCGCAGGCTGCCGGCGATGATTTCGGCGGTGTAGGCACTGGTATTGATGGCGAAGGCCAGGCAGGCGCAGAACGTGGCGCTCGACAACCAGGGCCAGAGCACGCTGTTGCGCACGGCCTCGAACTGGGCCAGACCGTAATAGATCAGAAACAGCTGCACCAGCATGGGCGTGCCACGGATCACGTAGGTGTAGAGCCACGCGATGCCGTTGACCAGCGGCTGCCGGGACACCCGCATCAAACCCAGCGGCAGCGCCACCAGCAGACCGAAGAACAGCGAAATCGCCAGCAGCTTCAAGGTTTCCAGCATACCGCTCATGTACAGCGGCAGGCTGTCCCAGACGACGTTGTAATCGAAGATCATAGCTCAGCCGCCTTGATGCCCACCGAGTAGCGTTTTTCGATGGCGCGCAGCAACAGCAGCGACACACTGGTGATGACCAGGTACATCGCCGCCACCGCGAGGAAGAAGGTGAACGGTTCGCGGGTGGCATCCGCCGCCTGCTTGGCCTTGAACATCATGTCCTGCAGGCCGACCACCGAAATCAATGCCGTAGCCTTGGTCAACACCAGCCAGTTGTTGGTGACACCGGGAATCGCCAGGCGAATCATCTGCGGCACCAGCACCCGAAAGAACACCTGCAGGCTGCTCATGCCATAGGCCATGCCGGCTTCGGCCTGGCCCTTGGGAATGGCCATGAACGCCCCGCGAAAGGTTTCCGACAGGTAGGCACCGAAGATGAAACCCAGGGTGAAGATACCGGCCAGCAGCGGATTGAGGTCGATGTAGTCGTCGTAACCCACCAACGGCGCCACGCGATTGAGGATGTCCTGGCCACCGTAGAAGATCAGCAGGATCAACACCAGATCGGGTATGCCACGAATCACCGTGGCGTACAGGTCACCCAGCCAGGCCAGCCAGCGTACCGGCGACAGGCGCAGGGCCACGCCGAACAGACCCAGCACGATGGCCAGTGCCATGGACGACAAGGCGAGCTGCAGCGTCAGCCAAGCGCCATCGAGAATGACGGCCCCGTAGCCTTTCAACATGTAGAGATCCTCGCCCGAAGAATGAAAAATGGTGCAGACCGCGGTTTCCCGCCGTTTGCACCATCAGTCAGGTGACGCCTGCCGGCTTATTTGCCGTAGATGTCAAAATCGAAGTACTTGTCCTGGATCTTCTTGTACTCGCCGTTGGCGCGAATGCCTTCGATGGCCGCGTTGATGCGATCCACGTTGGCCTTGTCGCCCTTGCGCACGGCGATACCGATGCCGTCACCGAAGTATTTCGGGTCGTTGACCGACGGGCCGACGAATGCGTAGCCCTTGCCGGCGTCGGTGTTGAGGAAACCGTCCTGCAACAGGGTGGCATCGGCCAGCGTGCCGTCCAGTCGACCGGCGGCCACGTCCAGGTAGATCTCGTTCTGCGAGCCGTACGGCATCACTTCGACGCCCAGCGGCTTGAGCACCTCGGTGGCATACCGGTCATGGATGGTGCCGCGCTGCACGCCGATCTTCTTGCCTTTGAGCTCGGCCATGGAGTCGCTCACCTGGGTGCCGGACTTCATGACCAGACGCGCCGGAGTGGCGTAGTACTTGTTGGTGAAATCAACGGACTTCTTGCGGTCGTCGGTAATCGACATCGACGACAGAATGGCGTCGATCTTGCGAACCTTGAGGGCGGGAATGAGACCGTCGAATTCCTGCTCGACCCAGGTGCACTTGACCTTCATCTCAGCGCACAGCGCGTTGCCGATGTCGTAGTCGAAACCGACGATGCTGCCATCCGGCGCCTTGGACGCGAACGGTGGGTAAGCGGCTTCGATACCGATCTTCAGCGGCTTTTCATCGGCGAACGCTGTCGCCGACAGCACGGACAGTGCCAATGCGCCAAACAGTGCAAGTTTCTTCATTGGGTGAGCTCCAGCGAAAATGGGCAGTATGGGCAAAGTGAGCGCAGGCCCAGAATGCGAAAAATGAGGCTGAACGGGCGACGCCACGAGGTCCGGCGAGTGAGCGCATTTTAACGGCACTGTGCCAGTCGATATTTCTTCAATGCGACAAGTAGTTACAGAAGCACCGAGACACCCAGACCAAGGGATTGACAGCCCATGCCGATTGTGGCTGAGCAAAAAGACGCGCAACCTGTCCATCAAGCAATTAGCGCGCCCATTATTGGCAAAGCCTTGGCAGACGGCAAGCTTGGGGTTGTGGGAGATGTTGCATGTGACAGGCGATGGGGCCTTGGGTGGCACCCGGCGCGGCAATGGCGTTACCGCAGTAACGCCAGCGCTGCCTGAACAGCCTTGCGGGCCCCTTCGCGGGCAGAGGCCCCCGAGGTCGCGTCAACTCACGCCGAAGCGCGATGCATTTCCTTGTGGGTGTCGATCAGCTGTTGCACCACCCCCGGATCAGCCAAGGTAGAGATGTCACCCAGCGAGTCGTACTCGGCCGTGGCGATCTTGCGCAGGATGCGCCGCATGATCTTGCCCGAGCGCGTCTTGGGCAGCCCCGGCGCCCACTGGATCACATCCGGCGAGGCGATGGGGCCGATCTCCTTGCGCACCCAGTTCTTGAGCTCCAGGCGCAGTTCCTCGCTGGTCTGCTCGCCACCATTGAGCGTGACATAGACATAGATGCCCTGCCCTTTCAGCTCATGGGGAACGCCCACCACAGCGGCCTCGGCCACCTTGGGATGGGCCACCATCGCGCTTTCGATCTCGGCCGTGCCCATGCGGTGCCCGGAAACGTTGAGCACGTCATCGACTCGGCCGGTGATCCAGTAGTAGCCATCTTCGTCGCGACGCGCGCCGTCGCCGGTGAAGTACATGCCGCGAAAGGTCTTGAAATAGGTATCGACGAAACGATCATGGTCGCCGTAGAGGGTACGCGACTGGCCGGGCCACGAATCGAGAATCACCAGATTGCCCTCGGCAGCGCCGTCGATCAGGTTGCCCAGGTTGTCCACCAGCGCCGGCACCACGCCGAAGAACGGTTTGGTCGCCGAACCGGGCTTGAGGCCGATCGCACCCGGCAGCGGGCTGATCAGGATGCCGCCGGTTTCGGTCTGCCACCAGGTGTCGACGATCGGGCAGTTCTGCTTGCCGACCGTGTTGTAGTACCAGTTCCAGGCCTCGGGGTTGATCGGTTCGCCCACCGAACCCAGCAAGCGCAGGCTCGAGCCATCGGCGCCCTCGACTGCCTTGGTGCCCTCGGCCATCATCGCGCGGATAGCGGTGGGCGCGGTGTAGAGGATATTGACCTTGTGCTTGTCGATGATTTTCGAGACGCGGGTAATGTCCGGGTAGTTGGGCACGCCTTCGAACAGCAAGGTGGTGGCACCGTTGGCCAGCGGGCCATAGACGATGTAGCTGTGGCCGGTGATCCAGCCGACGTCCGCCGTGCACCAGTAGACATCGCCCGGCTTGTAGTCGAACACTCGCTCATGGGTCAGCGCGGCGTACACCAGGTAACCGCCGGTGGTGTGCAGCACGCCCTTGGGCTTGCCGGTCGAGCCGGAGGTATAGAGGATGAACAGCGCTTCCTCGGCGCCCATTTCCTTCGGCGCGCAGGTGCTCGATGCCACCTCCAGCAGCGAGTGGTACCAGATGTCGCGATGACGGTTCCACTCGATCTCGCCACCGGTGCGCTTGCACACGATGACCTTCTGTACGCTGCTGGTTTCGGGGTTGGTCAGGGCGCGGTCGACGTTGGCCTTGAGCGCCGTTTTCCTGCCGCCCCGCAGGCCTTCGTCGGCGGTGATCACCACCTTGGACTGGCAGTCGATGATGCGCCCCGCGAGCGCCTCGGGCGAGAAGCCACCGAACACCACCGAATGCACCGCGCCGATGCGGGTACAGGCGAGCATCGCCACCACCGCCTCGGGAATCATCGGCATGTACAAAGTCACCACGTCGCCGCGGTGCACATCCTGGCCGCGCAGGGCGTTGGCGAACTTGCACACCTCGGCGTGCAGCTCGCGGTAGGTGATGTGACGGCTTTCGGAAGGGTCGTCGCCTTCCCAGATGATCGCGACCTGATCACCACGCTCGGCCAGGTGGCGGTCCAGGCAGTTGTAGGAGACGTTGAGGGTGCCGTCGGCGAACCATTTGATGTCGACATGGTGATCGTCGAACGAGGTCTGCTTGACCTTGGTGAAGGGCTTTATCCAATCGAGGCGCTGCGCCTGTTCGCGCCAGAAACCGTCCGGGTTGACCACGGACTGCTGGTACATGGCCTTGTAGGTCGCCTCATCGGTCAGCGTGGACGCCGCCACCTCTGGACGAACGGGATACAGGGAAGCCGCACTCATCTTTCATACCTCGGTTGAGTAGTTGTTGTTTTATACACCTGTTTTAAGGGTATCTGGCCCGTGCAGCCATTCGACGATGGTAGTACCGCTGCTTGCACCGATGCACGCCCAGACCCGCGGGATTAGTGCAGATTCGAATAAAACTGTTTATCCGAACCGGCTCTGTTTACCTCCACCGTGCACGCCTAGAATCGATTTCGCCAGCAACGGCACCGCGATCGACGAAGACTGCATCCCCCCACGAAGGCCTGTCGATCGCAACTTTCCCACTCTCAAGTTTCACACGTGACCTCACAAGGGCTGCGTGCACCCTGACGACTGCAAAACAGGAAAATCGACATGAAAGCTTTTTTGATTCTGGCGCTGATTGGCGCGAGCGGCATGGCCCTGGCCGATGAAACCACCACGGCTGCCACCGAAAAAACCACGGTGGAACCTTATGAGTATTCGCAGCACCCCGATATTGCTCACGTCATCTCGACTTCAGCGATTCCCAACGTCTGCGCCGTGGTCCCGGCACGCCTGACCTACGAAGATTCGCAGGGCAAGCGCCACATCATGGAATATCAGGTCATGGGCAACGGCTGTTCGAACAGCTGAACACCTCCCAGCGTCGGGGCTGCGGCCCCGCTGTTGGCCTGCACCTGAGCAACCCCGCCAGCAGCATCTGCATGAAGCGCCACCCATCGCCGTCTCTCTTTTTGTGCCTCGTGCCTCTATCATGAGCGTCACGTAAGCCTGTCTTCATTTCTCGTGTGCGCCGGACACCCAGCCAGCCTGCCCGCACCTGCGCCCATCACCTGCTTCCGCGACGGATCTACCTATGCCCCACTCACAGCGCCCCATGACGGTCACGCTGCAAGTCGTCTCCATCGTCCTGTTCACCTTCATCGGCTACCTGAGCATCGGCATCCCGCTGGCGGTATTGCCAGGCTTCGTCCACAGCGACCTGGGCTACGGCGCGGTCATTGCCGGGCTGGTGATCAGCGTGCAGTACCTGGCCACCCTGCTCAGCCGCCCGCAGGCGAGCAAGATCATCGACAACCTGGGCAGCAAGAAAGCAGTCATCTACGGCCTGGTTGGCTGCGGCATCAGCGGGCTGTTCATGCTGCTGGCCGGCTGGTTGCAAAGCTGGCCGGCGCTGAGCCTGACCAGCCTGCTGGCGGGTCGGATACTGCTGGGGTCGGCGGAGAGCCTGGTGGGCTCGGGGTCCATTGGCTGGGGGATTGGCCGCGTCGGCGCAGCCAACACCGCCAAGGTCATCTCCTGGAACGGCATTGCCAGCTACGGCGCCCTGGCCATCGGTGCGCCGCTGGGCGTGCTGATGGTCAAGCATCTGGGCCTGTGGAGCATGGGTGCGAGCATCATCGTGCTGGCTGGCGTGGGCATCGCCCTGGCCTGGAACAAGCTTCCCGCACCGGTGGTGGCGGGCGAGCGACTACCGTTCCTGCACGTGCTGGGCCGCGTGCTGCCCCATGGCACCGGGCTGGCCCTGGGCGGTATCGGCTTCGGCACCATCGCCACCTTCATCACCCTTTACTACGCCAGCAATGCCTGGGACAACGCGGCACTGTGCCTGAGCCTGTTCGGTGCCAGCTTTATCCTCGCCCGGCTGCTGTTCGGCAACCTGATCAACCGCATCGGCGGTTTTCGGGTGGCGATCGTATGCCTCAGCGTGGAAACCCTGGGCTTGTTGCTGCTGTGGCTTGCGCCCAGCCAGGAGCTGGCGATGGCTGGCGCGGCGTTGACCGGATTCGGATTTTCCCTGGTATTTCCAGCGCTCGGCGTCGAAGCGGTCAATCTGGTGCCGGCGTCCAGCCGCGGTGCGGCCGTGGGGGCCTACTCGCTGTTCATCGACATGTCGCTGGGCATCACCGGGCCGGTGGCAGGCGCCATCGCCGCAGGCTACGGCTTCAGCGCGATCTTCCTGTTTGCCGCCGTGGCTGCGTGCGCCGGCCTGGGCCTGACCTTCTATCTATACCGGCGAGCGGCAAGCCTGCCACCAGCGCAAGACAAGCTGGTCTAGAACGGCATGATCTAGAAATCGATCCTGCCACGCCCGGCCTTGATCGCCCCGCGCTTGGTCTTGCCTTCCAGGCGGCGAGTCTTGGAGCCCAGCGTGGGCTTGGTCGGCCGGCGCTTCTTCTCCACCTTGGTGGCCAGCAGAATCAGCTCGCGCAGGCGCTGCAGGGCTTCGGCGCGGTTTTGCTCCTGGGTGCGAAACTGCTGCGCCTTGATGACGATCACGCCATCGCCGGTGATCCGGCTGTCGCGCAGCGCCAACAGGCGCTCCTTGTAGAACGGCGGCAGCGACGAAGCGCCGATGTCGAAGCGCAGGTGCACCGCACTGGAAACCTTGTTGACGTTCTGCCCACCCGCGCCTTGTGCGCGGATGGCGCTGAGTTCGATTTCAGCGTCGGGCAGATGGACGGCGTTGGAGATTTCCAGCATGCAGCGCTCCGGTCAGGACGAGGGGTTCGACTTGAGGCGATAACACAGGTACATCCCGCCGATCCACAGAGGAATGGCATACACCGACACGCGGATGCCGGGAATCATCAGCATGATGATCAGGATGAACGCCACGAACGCCAGGCACAGGTAGTTGCCGTACGGATACCACAACGCCTTGAACAGCGGCACCCGGCCCTGGCGCTGCAAGTGCTGGCGAAACTTGAGGTGCGAGTAGCTGATCATCGCCCAGTTGATCACCAGGGTCGCCACCACCAACGACATCAACAGCTCGAGCGCCTGCTGCGGCACGAAGTAGTTCAATGCCACGGCCACCAGCGTGATCGCCGCCGACACCAGCAGCGCCCGAACCGGCACGCCACGGCCATCCACCTTGGCCAGTGCACGCGGCGCGTCGCCCTGCTCGGCCATGCCCAGCAGCATGCGGCTGTTGCAATAGGTGCCGCTGTTGTAAACCGACAAGGCTGCGGTCAGTACCACGAAGTTGAGCACGTGGGCAGCCGTGTCGCTGCCCAGCATCGAGAACACCTGCACGAACGGGCTGCCGCTGTAGGCATCGCCCGAGGCATTCAGGCTGGCCAGCAGACCGTCCCACGGCGTCAGCGACAACAGCACCACCAGCGCGCCGATGTAGAAGATCAGAATGCGGTAGATCACCTGATTGATGGCCTTGGGAATCACCGTCTTCGGGCTGTCGGCCTCGGCCGCCGTAAAGCCGAGCATCTCCAGGCCACCGAAGGAGAACATGATGATCGCCAGGGCCATGACCAACCCGCCTACACCGTTGGGAAAGAAACCACCGTGGGCCCAGAGGTTGCTGACACTGGCCTGAGGGCCGCCGTCACCGCTGACCAGCAGATAGCTGCCCAGGGCAATCATGCCGACGATCGCCGCGACCTTGATGATGGCGAACCAGAATTCGGTCTCGCCGAACACCTTGACGTTGGTCAGGTTGATGGCATTGATCATCAGGAAGAACACCGCAGCGGAGACCCAGGTGGGTATTTCCGGCCACCAGTAGTGCACGTACTTGCCGACGGCGGTCAGTTCGGACATGCCTACCAGGATGTACAGCACCCAGCAGTTCCAGCCGGACAGAAAACCGGGAAACCGGCCCCAATAGCTGTGGGCGAAGTGACTGAAAGAACCGGCAACCGGTTCCTCGACGATCATTTCGCCCAGCTGACGCATGATCAGGAAGGCAATGAAGCCGCAGATGGCATAGCCCAGGATCATCGACGGGCCGGCGGACTTGAGCACGCCTGCCGAACCCAGGAACAGCCCGGTACCGATGGCACCGCCCAGAGCGATCAGTTGGATGTGGCGGTTCTTCAGCCCACGCTTGAGCTGGTTTTGTTCAGTCATCAGGGAGCAGTCACTTCTTCGACGTTCGAGGTATCAAGAGTGCAATGGTCCGCCGCAGGCAAACCTTGTGGGAGCGGGTCTCTGCCCGCGAAGAGGCCCCCACCGACACCCCACAAAAAAACGCCAACCCTGGAAGGTTGGCGCACGTGGACATCAGTTGTCCTTACTCGGGCTTGGGCTTGCGACGGCCAAAGCCTGGGCGCTGACCGGTGACGGCGGCCGGGCCACGACGATTGCCCGACGGCGCGTCGTCCACCAGCTTGATGCCCGGGCGCTTTGCAGCGGGCTTGGCGCCCGGCTTGCCGGCAGGCCTGGCTGGACGCTTGTTCATGTCCGCCGGACGCTCGGCCACGGCACTGCCACGACCGCTGTCCTTGCGCGCAGCCGGCGCCGAATCACCGCGGGGCTGACGGGCTGGACGCTGCTCGCCGGACGGCGCCGAATCGCCGCGCGGCTGGCGAGCCGGGCGTTGGTCGGTGGACGGCGCGCCGTCCTGGGCAGGACGCAAGGTGCGCACGCGCTCGCCGCGGCCCATCGGGCGCGAGGATTTGCGCTGCATGCGCTCCAGCTTGTCCTTGGTCTTGGTGGTCATCGACGGCATGGCCACGGCGGTCAGGCCGACTTCGGCGCTCAGGGTATCGACTTCACCCTGGGTCAGCTCGCGCCAACGACCCATCGGCAGGTCGGAGTTGAGGAATACCGGACCGAAGCGCACGCGCTTCAGGCGGCTGACCACCAACCCCTGGGATTCCCACAGGCGACGCACTTCGCGGTTGCGGCCTTCCATCACCACGCAGTGGTACCAGTGGTTGAAGCCTTCGCCACCCGGTGCCTGCTGGATATCGGTGAAGCGCGCGGGCCCGTCTTCCAGGATGACGCCGTTCTTGAGGCGCAGCAGCATGTCGTCGTCGACTTCGCCGCGTACGCGCACCGCGTACTCACGGTCCATTTCGAACGAGGGATGCATCAGGCGGTTGGCCAACTCGCCGTCGGTGGTGAACATCAGCAGCCCGGTAGTGTTGATGTCCAGGCGGCCGACGTTGATCCAGCGGCCTTCGCGCGGGCGCGGCAGGCGGTCGAATACGGTCGGGCGGCCTTCGGGGTCGTCGCGGGTGCAGATTTCGCCGTCGGGCTTGTTGTAGATGATCACGCGGCGCACGGTTTCCGAGGCTTCTTCGCGCTTGATCACCTTGCCATCGACGGTGATGGCGTCGTGCAGGTCGACGCGCTGGCCGAGGGTCGCGACCTTGGCGTTGACCTTGATTCGGCCTTCGCTGATCCACGCCTCGACGTCTCGGCGCGAACCCACGCCGATACGGGCCAATACTTTCTGCAGTTTTTCGCCGGCAGGGCCGATTTCCTGGCTGCCGTCTTGCTGATCGAGATCTTTCATCGTAAGCACCTCCCGGTGGGTCGAATTGAATGCTGCTCGGCGCAGGCGCGCCGGAGGGCCGCGAATGATACGCGCAACACGGCGCCTGCGCATCAAAGGCTAGCCGATTTTTTCAGGCTTTCTTCTTTTTCCGCTTGGCGGTGCCTTTCATGTCTTTCAGGCGCTGCACCGCCTGTGCGTTCACGTCGCGACGCTCGTCCTTGTCCATCTTCTTCCAGGCCTTGCATTCAGGCTTGGTGCGGCCACAGGCAATACACGTCTCGTCAGTGAACTTGCAGACGCTGATACAGGGGTTCTTGCTGCTCATGGGACGGGGCACCGGTGCGCGACTGGAGGGATAAGGCTCTGACAACCGCCAGCGCCGAATGCGCCATTTTCTTTGAACGCAGCAGGCTCGAACCTATCCGGCGGCACTCGTTGAAAACCGTTGAAAACCGTTGAAAACTGACAAGCGCCACCGAGGAAACGCTGAACTAAATAATGATTCACACACGTTAAATATGAAAAATCATATTCATTCTTCTGCCTGTCGAAGTTCTCAGCATGTGCTTAACTTTTTTTAACCGGGGGTCGCGCCATGCGCCTGCAACACGGGTAATGATTAGAACAATTTATTCATTGAATACGAGGTGCAGCATGAACGCCAAAGACTTTAAGCCGTTTGATTTTTCAACCGTCAAACGAGATCAGAAGAACAGCGTAGCCAGCGTCGCGGACCTGCCAGTGGAGTTCAGTCATATCCCTGCCCGATACGCCAGCGAGTTTCCAAACAGACAGGTCGTTTTCAAAGATGTACAGATTTTCGAAACCGCCCGGGGTGTGACGTTTTCAGCGAACTATGTTCCCGATCGCGGCAGTCACTGGGAGTTCATGATAAACACACCCACGTCCCCAGGCTTCCACACCATTGGCGCTCAAGGATCGGCATACGCCGGGTTGCGTCACGGGGGACACGAGATGCACTTGTTCGATTACGACACCGTCGAGCTGAAAGCCTACATGCCAGACAGCATCTATCAGGCAAGGCTCGTCAATGCAGGTCAAGCCGGGGAGGACGGTTTCCAACTAAGCCTGGCTTCCAATGTGCAGGAGGACTGAGTCTCGAAAAAATCCAGACACAAAAAAAGCGACCCGAAGGTCGCTTTCTTTGTTTGCCTCAAGGAGTTCAAGGGCCTCGAAGCTTTGTATGGCGCAGCGGACGGGACTCGAACCCGCGACCCCCGGCGTGACAGGCCGGTATTCTAACCGACTGAACTACCGCTGCGTATCGCTCGGACTTGCGTCCGTTTGAAACCTGTTGACCCAGAACTTCGAAGTTCTCGATCGCTGACCCGGCGAACCGAATCAGTGTATAAAAATGGCGCAGCGGACGGGACTCGAACCCGCGACCCCCGGCGTGACAGGCCGGTATTCTAACCGACTGAACTACCGCTGCGCAGTGTGTGCTCTCTTGTTTCAGCACGTGTTGCTCTTCGTTGCGTTCTCAGCTGCATTCTAACGAAATGGTGGGTGATGACGGGATCGAACCGCCGACCCTCTGCTTGTAAGGCAGATGCTCTCCCGGCTGAGCTAATCACCCTTTGCTTCGCTGAGGCCGCGAAATTTACGCAGGTACCGAACCTAAGTCAATACCCTGTATGAAGTTTTTTTGAAAAAGGTGTTAAATGTCAGAGCTTGTGAAACCTTGCGGGCCTCTTCGCGGGCAGAGCCCGCTCCCACAGGATCCTCAGATGAACTGGGTTTGTGTGGGAGCGAGGCGGGCGGCGAGCCCTCTGCCCGCGAAGAGGCCTTCAGCCCTTACAACGCAGCCAGCCCGCGCGCCAGATCGGCCTGCAGGTCGCCAACGTCTTCCAGGCCTACCGCCACCCGGATCAAGCTGTCGCGAATCCCTGCCGCTTCGCGTTCGGCGGGCGACAGGCGCCCGTGCGACGTGGTGGCCGGGTGGGTGATGGTGGTCTTGCTGTCACCCAGGTTGGCGGTGATCGAGATCAGGCGGGTTGCATCGATGAAGCGCCAGGCGCCCTCCTTGCCTCCCTTGACCTCGAAACTGACCACGGCGCCGAAGCCTTTGGTCTGACGCTTGGCCAGTTCATGCTGAGGGTGGCTCGGCAGGCCCGAGTAATGCACCTTCTCGATGCCATCCTGCGCCTCCAGCCATTGCGCCAGCACCTGCGCGCTGGCGCAATGGGCGCGCATGCGCAGGTTCAGGGTTTCCAGGCCCTTGAGGAAGATCCAGGCGTTGAACGGGCTCAAGGTAGAGCCAGCGGTGCGCAGGTAACCCAGCACCTCGTTCATTTCCTTGCTGCGACCGCACACGGCGCCACCCATGCAACGACCCTGGCCGTCGATGAACTTGGTCGCCGAGTGCACGACGATGTCGGCACCCAACGCCAGCGGCTGCTGCAGCGCCGGTGTGCTGAAGCAGTTGTCGACCACCAGCATGGCGCCCTTGGCCCGGGCCACGGCGCTCAAGGCCGTGATGTCGACCAACTCGGCCAGCGGGTTGGACGGCGACTCGACGAACAGCAGCCTGGTATTGGCCTTGATGGCCCGTTCCCAGCCGCTGACGTCGGCCAACGGCACGTAGTCCACTTCGATGCCGAAGCGCTTGAAGTACTTCTCGAACAAGCTGATGGTCGAGCCGAACACGCTCTGCGACACCAGCACGTGGTCGCCCGCGCTGCACAGGCTCATGACCACGGCAGTGATCGCCGCCATGCCCGTGGCGAAGCCGACCGCCTGTTCGGCGCCTTCCAGGGCGGCCAGGCGCTCTTCGAAGGAGCGCACGGTGGGGTTGGTGTAGCGCGAGTAGACATTGCCCGGCACTTCGCCGGCAAAACGCGCCGCGGCATCGGCCGCAGTACGGAAAACATAGCTGGAAGTGAAGAACAGCGGATCACTGTGTTCGCCTTCCGGCGTGCGGTGCTGGCCGGCGCGAACCGCCAGGGTGTCGAACGACACCCCTTCGAGATCGCTATCCAGTCGCCCGGCATCCCATTCCTGTGTCATGCCGTTGCTCCCATTCAGTTGTTGTAGAGGTCTATGATCGCGCTGACCGCATGCGACTTGCTCTTGTTGGAGTCGTTGCGCGCCTGCTCGATCTTGTTCAGATAGAACGCGTCGATATCGCCGGTGACGTACTTGCCGTCGAACACCGCGCAGTCGAAGTTCTCGATCTTGACCTTGCCACCACCGACCGCGTCGATCAGGTCGGGCAGGTCCTGGTAGATCAGCCAGTCGGCGCCGATCAGATCGGCCACTTCCTGGGTGCTGCGGTTGTGCGCGATCAACTCATGCGCACTCGGCATGTCGATGCCGTAGACGTTCGGGTAGCGCACGGCTGGAGCAGCCGAGCAGAAATAGACGTTCTTGGCGCCGGCTTCGCGGGCCATCTGGATGATCTGCTTGCAGGTGGTGCCGCGCACGATCGAATCGTCCACCAGCATCACGTTCTTGCCGCGGAACTCCAGCTCGATGGCATTGAGCTTCTGACGTACCGATTTCTTGCGCGCGGCCTGGCCGGGCATGATGAAGGTACGACCGATGTAGCGATTCTTGACGAAGCCTTCGCGAAACTTCACGCCCAGGTGGTTGGCCAGCTCCAGGGCCGCGGTGCGGCTGGTGTCCGGAATCGGGATGACCACGTCGATGTCGTGTTCGGGGCGTTCGCGCAAAATCTTGTCGGCCAGCTTCTCGCCCATGCGCAGGCGTGCCTTGTAGACCGAGATACCGTCGATGATCGAGTCAGGGCGGGCCAGGTACACGTGCTCGAAGATGCACGGTGCGTACTGCGGGTTGGGTGCGCACTGGCGCGTGTGCAGTTTGCCGTCTTCGGTGATGTACACCGCTTCGCCCGGCGCCAGGTCGCGGATCAGGGTGAAGCCGAGTACGTCCAGGGACACGCTTTCGGAGGCGATCATGTATTCCACGCCTTCGTCGGTGTGGCGCTGGCCGAACACGATCGGACGGATCGCGTGCGGGTCACGGAAACCGACGATGCCGTAGCCGGTGATCATCGCCACCACCGCGTAGCCACCGGTGCAGCGCTTGTGCACGTCGGTGACGGCGGCGAACACATCTTCCTCGGTAGGCTGCAGCTTGCCGCGCACGGCCAGTTCGTGGGCGAACACGTTGAGCAGCACCTCGGAGTCCGAGCTGGTGTTGACGTGACGCAGGTCCGATTCGTAGATTTCCTTGGCCAGCTGCTCGACGTTGGTCAGGTTGCCGTTGTGCGCCAGGGTGATGCCATAGGGCGAATTGACGTAGAACGGCTGGGCCTCGGCCGAGGTCGAGCTGCCCGCCGTGGGATAGCGCACATGGCCGATGCCCATGTGCCCGACCAGCCGCTGCATATGGCGCTGCTGGAAAACGTCCCGTACCAGCCCGTTGTCCTTGCGCAGGAACAACTTGCCATCGCTACTGGTAACGATACCGGCAGCATCCTGGCCGCGGTGTTGGAGGACCGTTAGCGCGTCATACAGCGCTTGATTGACGTTCGACTTACCGACGATACCGACGATGCCACACATGCGACGCAACCCCTACTTAATGAATCTGAACTGAGCACCACTCACTGCGCCTTGTTGGCCGGCAAGAGGTGTTCCTTGAACGGAATGTCAGCCGGTGCGCTGATTCCGCTGGCGAGCCACTGGCTGGACATCCCCAGAATGAGGTTTTTCGACCAGTCAGCAACCAAAAGAAATTGGGGCAGGAGCCGTGATTCCTGCCACCACGAATCCTGTTGAACGGGCCCCAGGCTCATCAGCCCGGCGGCCACCACCACCAGCAGGCCACCGCGCGCGGCGCCGAAGACCATGCCCAGGAAGCGGTCGGTGCCCGACAGCCCGGTGACGCGAATGAGTTCGCCGATCAGATAGTTGACCATGGCGCCGACCAGCAGGGTGGCCACGAACAGTACGGCACACCCGGCGATGACGCGCGCGGATGGGGTCTGGATGTAGTTTTCGAAATAACCGGCGAGGGAACCACCGAACAGCCAGGCCACGCCACCTGCGACTATCCACGTGACCAGCGACAGGGCTTCCTTGACGAAGCCGCGTGTCAAGCTGATCAGTGCGGAGATGGCGATGATCGCGATGATCGCCCAGTCGACCCAGGTAAATGCCACGGTGCGGCCTGCATACGGATAAGGCGGCGCATTTTAGCAGAGCGCGGGCGCGGGAGTAAGCGGCGATTGTCGCCTGCACCGCAGTGCGCCCCTTCGCGGCCGCTGACCAATCCTACAGCTTCTCGTAGGAGCGGTCAGCGGCCGCGAAGGGAGCGCCACGGTCCCACGCCAAAAGAAGACTCAGCCGCGCTCGGGCTCGAAACGTACCACGAACCCTTGCAGCTTCTGCTGGCGGTTGATCACGTCACGCAGGCGCTCGGCCTCAGCGCGCTCGACCAGTGGACCGACGAACACCCGGTTCTTGCCATCGGCCGTACGCACGTAGGCGTTGTAACCCTGCGCACGCAGGCTCTTCTGCAAGGTGTCGGCACCGGCGCGGTTGGACAGGCTGGCCAATTGCACCGACCAGCTGACCGGCAGCCCATTGGGGTCGATCTTGCTGCCGGTGTCCGTCTTGGCGACCGGTGGCACCTTGGCCGCAGCGATGGGCGCGGAAGGCTGCACCGATTCCACCGGCTTCTTGGCAGGTGTGGCAGGCGCGGCAGGCACCGACTGGATCGGCTGGCTAGGCGGGGCAGCCTGCGTCGCGGCCTGCGCTGGAACCGGCTCCGTCTCGATGATCTGCGGCTCGGGCACGGCAACCGGCTCGACCTGCACCTGAGGCGCTGCCGGTGCCTGCGGCGCTGCCGGGGCTTGTACCTGAACCTGGCGCACGGTTTGATCCTCGCGCGAAAACAGCATCGGCAGGAAAATCACCGCCAGCGCGATCAGCACCAGGGCGCCGATCATGCGCTGCTTGAACACCTTATTGGGCAATGCCATCCACGTTCTCCCGTTCTACGTTGCCATACATCCATTTCAGAGCCTGGGCGACACAGTGGAACGAGCCGAACACCAGAATCTCGTCACCCTCGCCTGCGGCTTCGCACTGCGCTTCGAGCGCATCGGCGAGGCTGCCATGAGACGTCGTGGCAGCGCCAAGGTTCAGGAGCGCGGCGTCGAGTTCGGCGGCCGGACGACTGCGCGGTGTTTTCAGTGGTGCGACTGCCCAGTGCGCGATGACGGCTGTCAGCGGCTCGATCACTCCGACTAGGTCCTTGTCGGCGAGCAGGCCGAACACGGCCAGACGCCGCCCCGCAAGAGGCTGGCGCGCCAGCCGCTCGGCCAGAAAGCGAGCGGCGTGCGGGTTGTGGCCCACGTCGAGAAGAATTTCGACCGGCTTGCCGGCGTAACTCACCCGGTGACGGTCCAGGCGGCCGGCCACGCGGGTGTGCGCCAGCGCCCAACCCATACGTGCAGCGTCACGCGGCAGATCGAGTGCCACATAGGCCTGCAGGGCCAACGCGGCGTTTTCCAGCGGCAAGCTGGGCAATGGCAACGACAGCAACTCGACCGGGTAGCCTTCGACATCCACCCCGCGCCACGACCAGTGATCGCCTTGCGCGGTGAAGTCGTAGTCGCGGCCGCGCAGATAGAAGGGGCAACTCAATGTGGCAACCTGCTCGAGCAATGGCTGCGGAGGGTCGATATCGCCACACAGTGCTGGCACGCCAGCGCGCAGGATGCCGGCCTTCTCGAACGCCACCGACTCGCGGGTATCCCCCAGGTACTCGGCATGGTCCAGACCGATGCTGGTGACCACGGCCACATCGGCATCCACCAGATTGACCGCATCGAGCCGACCGCCCAGGCCCACTTCCAGCACCACGGCATCCAGCTCGGCGCGCTGGAACAGCCAGAGCGCGGCCAGGGTGCCCATCTCGAAATAGGTCAGGGTAGTGGCGCCGCGCGCCGCTTCCACGGCGGTGAACGCCTGGCACAACTGGGCATCGGTGGCCTGCTGGCCGTCGATCAGCACTCGTTCGTTGTAGCGCAGCAGATGCGGCGAGGCGTAGACCCCCACTTTCAGATCGCGATCCTGCATCAGCGCCGCGATGAACGCGCAGGTCGACCCCTTGCCGTTGGTCCCGGTCACCGTGACCACACGCTCGGCTGGCTTGCCCAGGCCCAGGCGCTGCGCGACTTCGCGGCAACGGTCCAGGCCCATGTCGATGGCCGAAGGGTGCAGCTGCTCCAGATAGGCGAGCCACTGGCTCAGGCTGCGCTCGGTCATACGTTGGCGGGCGCCGGTGGAACCACAATGGGCTCGATCGGGGCGGCCACGTAGGTAGGCGTCGGCAGGCCCATGAACTGGGCCAGCAGGCTGCCCAGGCGCGGGCGCAGTTCCTGGCGCGAAATGATCATGTCGATCGCACCGTGCTCGATGAGGAATTCGCTGCGCTGGAAGCCTTCCGGAAGTTTTTCGCGCACGGTCTGCTCGATCACCCGCGGGCCGGCAAAACCGATCAGCGCCTTGGGCTCGGCGACGATCACGTCACCGAGCATGGCCAGGCTGGCGGAAACGCCGCCGTAGACCGGATCGGTCAGCACCGAGATGAACGGAATGCCTTCTTCGCGCAAACGCGCCAAGACTGCTGAGGTCTTGGCCATCTGCATCAGCGAAATCAGCGCTTCCTGCATGCGCGCACCACCGGAGGCGGCAAAGCAGATCATCGGGCAACGGTTTTCCAGGGCGTAGTTGGCGGCACGCACGAAGCGCTCGCCGACGATGGCACCCATGGAGCCACCCATGAACGAGAATTCGAAGGCGCTGGCCACCACGGGCATGCCCAGCAAGGTGCCGCTCATGGAGATCAGCGCATCCTTTTCGCCCGTCTGCTTCTGCGCTGCAGTCAGGCGATCCTTGTACTTCTTGCCATCACGAAACTTCAGGCGATCGACCGGTTCCAGATCGGCACCCAGCTCGGCGCGGCCATCTTCGTCGAGGAAGATGTTCAGACGCGCACGTGCACCGATGCGCATGTGGTGGTTGCACTTGGGACAGACGTCGAGGGTCTTCTCCAGCTCCGGACGGTACAGCACTGCTTCGCAGGACGGACACTTGTGCCACAGGCCTTCGGGCACCGAGCTTTTCTTCACTTCCGATCGCATGATCGAAGGGATCAGCTTGTCTACCAACCAGTTGCTCATGCTTTATTTCTCCAGTACCGGGGACTGCTGGCCTGGCCAGGTCCCGTGCATGCTCTTGAGCGTGTTCAGATATGAAACGAATGCGTGGGCGAGCGTGGCGCAGGCTGCACACCTGCGTGCCGCGCGTTTCGCGAAACGTATGGACGGTGCCGAGCTGCCTGCCGTCACATGCTGCTCCCACGCACCGCTTTGAGGAAAGCGTCGATTTTGCGATGGTCCTTGATGCCCTTGCTCGACTCCACCCCGCCACTGACATCCACCGCCCAGGGTTTGACCTGAGCGACGGCCTGGGCGACGTTGCCGGCGTGAAGCCCTCCTGCCAGCACGATCGGCTTGTCCAGGTCCGCGGGCACCAGCGACCAGTCGAAGGCTTCACCGGTGCCGCCCGGCACGCCGGCCACGTAGGTGTCGAGCAGAATGCCGCTGGCGTTGCGATAGGCCCGGCAGGCCGCCTGCAGATCATCGCCGGCGCGCACGCGCAATGCCTTGATGTAGGGACGGTGGTAGCCCTCGCATTCTTCCGGCGTTTCGTCGCCATGGAATTGCAGCAGGTCCAGCGGCACGGCGTCGAGGATTTCACCCAGTTCGCACCGACTGGCATTGACGAACAGGCCGGTGGTGGTCACGAACGGCGGCAGCGCGGCGATGATCGCGCGTGCCTGTTGCACGTTCACCGCCCGGGGGCTTTTGGCATAGAACACCAACCCGATCGCATCGGCACCCGCGTGCGCAGCGGCCAGAGCATCCTCTATGCGGGTAATACCGCAGATTTTGCTGCGAACGGCTGACATGTCGGCGAGTACCTCGACTTGGCTGGGGAACGGCGGATGTTAGCAAATGCTGTCGGCGACGTCAGCCAGTGTGTCGAACCCGGTCAGGAAGTGCGGACCGATATAGCGCTCGGGCAGTGGGAACTCATCGCGGTACTCGACTTGCACCAGGTACAGCCCGAAGGGATGGGCCGTGACCCCGCCGGTTCGGCGTACCCGGCTTTGCAACACTTCGGCGGCCCATTCCACAGGGCGCTCGCCCGTGCCGATGGTCATCAGCACACCGGCGATGTTGCGCACCATGTGGTGCAGGAAGGCATTGGCGCGCACGTCGATGACGATCATCTTGCCGTGCTGGGTGACCCGCAGGTGATGCAGTTGTTTGATCGGCGACTTGGCCTGGCACTGACCGGCGCGGAAGGCACTGAAGTCATGGGTACCGACCAGCGCCTGGGCGGCGGCGGCCATGCGGGTGACATCCAGCGGACGGTGATTCCAGGTGATTTCCTCGCCCAGATGGGCGGGTCGGATCTGGTCGTTGTAGATGACGTAGCGGTAGCGGCGGGCGATGGCCTTGAAACGCGCATGAAAGGTGGGCGGCATGATCTTCGCCCAGGTGACACTGACATCATGGGGCAGATTGATGTTGGCACCCATGACCCAGGCTTTCATGCTGCGCTCGGCCTGGGTATCGAAATGCACCACCTGGCCGCAGGCGTGGACACCCGCGTCCGTGCGGCCGGCGCACATCAGCGAGACGGGCGAAGCGGCAACCTTGCCCAGGGCGTCTTCGAGGGTTTCCTGTACGGTGCGTACGCCAGAGGCCTGGCGCTGCCAGCCGCGGTAGCGCGAACCTTTGTATTCAACGCCCAAGGCAATGCGATAGAAGCCGTCGGCCGCCGATTCGGCGACCGCGTTGTCGATGTTTTGCACGAAGTTGCAGCCTGTTGGTTAAGCGATGGCGGCGATTATACCGGATCATCGAATGGCGGCGCTGCCTTCGCGGGCAGAGCCCGCTCCCACAAAAAGGGCCTCGATGTACAGATGTGGGAGCAGGTTTGGGGGTCGGACGGCGACCGCTGCACCGCGTTACCGACTGATGCGCCCAAGCATCTCGCGCGCCTCATCCTGCTGCCCGGTGCTGCCTTCCTTGAGCACTTCACCGAGAATGTCGCGGGCGCCGTCGTTGTCGCCCATCTCGATGTAGGCACGGGCCAGGTCAAGCTTGGTGCCCGCCTCGTCTCCCCCGTCGAGGTAGTCGAAATCGTCTTCGCCTTCGATCGGTGGAAGGTCTTCAGGCTTGGGGGGCACGGCGAACGGTTCGGCCATGGGTGTGCGGGCAAAGCCGTCGGAGAGTTTTTCCAGTTCGGCATTGATCTCGTTCAGGCGCGATTCGGGTGCCTGTGGCTCCTCGGCGTCATCGGCCAACGACAGATCGAAATCTTCCGGCAACGTCGTCTCGGGTTCGTCGGTCGAATTGCCCGCTGCAGCTTTCTGCTCGGCCAGCAAGGTGTCGAAGTCGATGTCCGCGCCTGCCGTCGGCGCGGGGTCCGGGGTGTCGTCCAGGTTGAGGTCGAAATCGGTATCGAAGGTGCCGTCCAGCGAGTCGGCGGACCCCGGCTCGTCGTGCAGCAACTGCTTGACGTACTCGGCGTCCATCTGCGCTGCCGCGGCGGCTGCACCGGCAGCGGCGGCGGCAACGCCCAGCATGGCAGGGAAGCGCGCTTTCAGACGCTCGACGTCGGCATGGTTCTGGCCGGTGGCGATCAACTGCCGCTCCTGGCCGACGAAGCCATCACGATCACCTTGCAGGCCATACACTTCCATCAATTTCAGGCGCAGATCGCTGCGCTTGGGCTCGCGCTCGGTTGCCGCTTCCAGCAGTTCGGCAGCATGATTGAGGCGGCCGCGAGCAATGCTCTGCTCCACTTCGGCGAACAGCCCTTCATCGGTGTCGATGCTGGGGCGCAGCGGCGGCGTAGGCAGCACGGTCGGCGCGGGCGCCTCGGCGAAGGTAGCCGGTGCGGCACTGGCCCTGGCGCCCGCTACCGAGGCGGCCACCATGGCCGGGGTCAGGTGCACGGTCGCCGCCGGGCGCTCCAGTCCTTCGAAGCTGTTGGGCGGCAAGTCGAGATCCGGGCCGTGATCGGGCTCTTCGGCCAGCGCGCGGGCCATGCGCATGTGCTTCTCGGCCTCCTGCTGCGCCTTGCGGCGGCGGGCCAGCAGCAACAGCAGCAAGAGCAGCGCTGCAAGGGCACTGGCACCCACCACCATCAGCAGGGTCGAATTGTCGCTGGGCTGCTCGGCAACCGCGTCGTCGGCGGGGTCGGTGGTCGCATCCAGCGGCTCGCCCTGAGGCAAGGCCGGCGTACTGGCGGCAGCGTCGGGATTGACCTGCTCGGTGGCACCGGGTACCGCCGGTGCCGGAACCAGCGCGGCGTTGACCGGGGCGTCGGAATCGCCCTCGGCAGGCTCGCCGTCGTCCTGCGCAGGGGCCAGCGCCTGCGCCGGCGCCAACGCTTCGGCCGGCACCGGTACATCGGCGCCCGCTGCCTGCATCTTGGCCAGTTGGTCGTTCTTGAGCTGAATCAGTTTCTGCAACTTGTCGAGCTGGCTCTGCAGGTCGGCGTTACGGCTGCGCAATTCTTCGTTGTCACGGCGCGTGGAGTCCAGGGCTTCCTGGGTCACCGCGAGTTTCTGGTCGAGGGCCCTGGCATCGCCCGCCGGGCCGTTGGCCTCGCTGGCGCCTGACACCAGGCTGAGGTTATCTTGCGGCGGCGCGGCGGCCGGCGCCGGAGCACCGTTGCCGCGGCGCGTGGCATCGACCTGCTGCGCCCGCGGACCGAGGCGACGGCCTTCGCGCCAGGCAGCATTCTGCCGCGCGACTTCAGCCACGGCTGGGCCCGGCGCGGTGGCCGCGGTCTGCTGGGCGTCCGGCATGCGCAGGACCTGGCCGGTCTTGAGACGGTTGATGTTGCCGTCGAGGAACGCGTCGGGGTTGAGCGCCTGGATGGCCAGCATGGCTTGCTGGACCGAGCTGCCCTGACGATTGCGCGCCGCGATCTCCCACAAGGTGTCACGCGAACCCGTGGTGTAGGACGCCTGGTTGGCACTGGCGGCGGGAGCGCTCAGCGCCGGCTGCGGTGCATTCTGCGCCGCCTGGGCCGCCTGCGGGGCAAACTGCGCGGGATCGAGCAGCATGCTGTAGTCGCGCAGCAGACGGCCGCTGGGGAAATTGACCTGGACCAGGAATTTCACCAAGGGCGCAGACAAAGGTTGCGTCGAGGTCACGCGGATGACGCTGCGGCCACTGGCGTTGATCACCGGCGTGAAGCGCAGGCTGTCGAGGAAAGCCTGGCGCTCGACGCCCGCCTTGCTGAATTCCTCGGCCGGGGCCAGCACTGGCTGCACCTCGGCGGCAGTGAGGCCGCGCACATCCAGCAGTTCTATCTCGGCGAGCAGGGGCTGGTTCACCGCGGACCTGAGGGTCAACTCACCCAGCTCCAGGGCGTTGGCGATACCGGAGGACAGCGCCGAAGCGGCAGCCATTGCTAACACCAGTTTGCGAACTTGAACCATGGCCTAATCCTTGTCTGAACATTCCTCGGCAAGCGAGAAGAAGCTTGCGCTGTCGCATGCGAACAGCTGGGCAAAACGGGCGAACTGTCTGCAAATTGTCGGCAAGTATCTTTTAGCCATGACCTTTAATCAACAACTCGGCCACTTGTACCGCATTCAAGGCGGCGCCCTTGCGCACGTTGTCCACCGTGGCCCACAGGCTCAGCGCCTGGGGATCGTCGATACCGGTGCGTACACGACCCACGTACACCACGTCCTGGCCTACCGCATCGCCCACTGCTGTAGGGTAGTCGTCTTCCACCGTTTCGATCCCGGGCGCCATGGCCAGGGCCTGGTTGATGGCCGCAAGATCCAGCGTCGAGCCGGTCTGCAGCGCGATGCTGTAGCTGTCGCCGAAGAACACCGGCGCCTGCACGCAGGTCACCGAAATCTTCAGCGCAGGCATGCCAAGCAGTTCGCGCAGTTCGTCGACCAGCCGCCGCTCCAGCGGCACATGGCCCTGCGCATCGGGCGTACCGACCTGCGCCAGCAGGTTGAAGGCGATCTGGCGGTCGAAGAACTGCGGTTCCAGCGGGCGCACATTGAGCAGCTCGGCCGTTTGCCGGGCCAGTTCGCTGACAGCCTCGCGGCCCAGGGCCGACACGGCCAGGCAGGCGGTCACGTGCACCTGCTGCAGATCCAGCACCGCGCGCAAGGGTGCCAGGATCACGGCCAGCGCAGTGGCGGCAGCGCTGGGGCTGGCGACTTGCACGGGCAGCGGCAGATCGCTCAGCACGGCGGCATTGGCTTCCGGGACCACATTGGGGGCCTGGGACGTCGCCAGGCCGGCCGACAGATCGATGACCGTGCAACCGGCCGCCGTAGCACGCGGCGCCAAGCTGCGCGTCACCGCAGGGCCGGCGGCGAAGAACACCAGCTTGACCAGACTGAAATCGAACTGATCGACTTCACGCACCCGCACATTCTTGCCGCGAAAGGCCACCGACGCACCGGCCGATTCGCTGCTTGCCAACAGGTGCAGCGCACCCACCGGAAAATCGCGCTCTTCGAGAACCTGCACGAGGGTTTCGCCAACCGTCCCGGTGGCGCCGATCACGGCGATGTCGAAAGTCTTGGGCATGGGCAGGGTCCTCGGGAAATGAACAGGCCGCGCACTTTATCGGTTATCGGCCGCGCTGTCCTCGCAGCAGACAGGCGCCGCAGTGCAACTGCCTCACCGCGGCGCGCCCTTCGCGGCCACAGACCGCTCCTACGGACAACCTCGTAACCTGCGTAGGAGCGGTCATCGGCCGCGAAACAGGCGCCGCGGTGCCCCTGACCCACCGCGGTGCGCCCTTCGCGGCCACGGACCGCTCCTACGGACAACCTCGTAACCTGCGTAGGAGCGGTCATCGGCCGCGAAACAGGCGCCGCGGTGCCCCTGACCCACCGCCGTGCGCCCTTCGCGGCCACGGACCGCTCCTACGGACAACCTCGCAACCTGCGCAGGAGCGGTCATCGGCCGCGAAACAGGCGCCGCGGTGCCCCTGACCCACCGCGGCGCGCCCTTCGCGGCCACGGACCGCTCCTACGGACAACCTCGTAACCTGCGTAGGAGCGGTCATCGGCCGCGAAGGAAGCGCCGCGATGGCTCAGTGCTTCTTGTCTTTCTTGAAGGCGGCTTCCAGCGCATCGTTGATGGTGCGCAGTACCTTGACTCGCGCCCAGCGCTTGTCGTTGGCCTCGACCAAGGTCCACGGCGCCACCTCACTGCTGGTGCGATCGACCATGTCGCCCACGGCGTCGCGATAGGCACCCCACTTTTCGCGGTTGCGCCAGTCGTCTTCGGTGATCTTGAAACGCTTGAACGGAATCTGCTCGCGCTCTTTGAACCGTTTCAACTGGGTCTGTTCATCGATCGCCAGCCAGAACTTGACCAGCACCACACCGGCATCGGTCAGTTGCTCTTCGAAGTCGTTGATCTCGCCATAGGCGCGCATCCAGTCGGCCGGACTGCAAAAGCCTTCGATCCGCTCGACCAACACGCGGCCGTACCAGGAGCGGTCGAACACGGTGAACTTGCCCCGCGCCGGCAATTGCCGCCAAAAGCGCCACAGATAGGGCTGGGCGAGTTCGTCCTGGGTTGGCGCGGCAATCGGCACGATGTGGTATTGACGCGGGTCGAGCGCGGCGGCGACACGCTTGATCGCTCCTCCCTTACCCGCCGCATCGTTGCCTTCGAACACCGCCACCAGGGCGTGGCGGCGCATGCGCTTGTCGCGCATCAGGCCTGCCAGGCGAGCCTGCTCGGCAATCAGCTGGCGTTCGTAATCGTCCTTCTGCAGATGCCGGCTCAAATCCAGGCTGCCGATCAGGCTGCGTTTGTCGATGCTTTCACCGATGTTCGCCACGGCCTTGCGCACTGGCTCGGTGGGCGCCTTCAGCGCTGCCTGCAATCCTTCGAGCAGAATCTGCCCGACCGCCAGGCTGCGGTAGTTGGCATCCACGCCTTCGATCACGTGCCACGGCGCGTAGTCGCGACTGGTGCGCCGCACCACGCGTTCGCCGAAGCGCACGAAGCGGTCATAGGTCCTGGACTGCTGCCAGTCCAGCGGGCTGATCCGCCAGCTGTGCAACGGATCGTCACGCAATGACTTGAGCCGCGCCTTCATCTGCTGCTTGGACAGGTGAAACCAGAACTTGAAGATCAGGGCACCTTCGTCGCAGAGCATTCGCTCCAACCGCTGCGCGCCGTTGATGGCCTGCTCCAGACGGCCATCCTTGATGTCGCCATGCACCCGATCCTGAATCATCTGGCTGTACCAGTTGCCGAAGAACACCCCCATGCGGCCCTTGGCCGGCAACTGGCGCCAGTAGCGCCAGGCCGGTGGTCGCGCCAGTTCCTCGTCGGTCTTTTCATCGAAGGTGCGCACCTCGATCAGGCGCGGGTCCATCCACTCATTGAGCAACTTGACCGTCTCGCCCTTGCCCGCCCCTTCGACGCCGTTGATCAACACGATCACCGGAAAACGCGCTTGCTCCTTGAGCTCGTACTGGGCTTCCAGCAGCGCTTCGCGCAGGGCAGGCAGACGCGCCTCGTAAGTGTCCTTGTCGATGGCATGACCAATTTCGGCGGATTCGAACATGGGGCAGGCATTCCTCTTCGGTTAGCTTGAGCGAGCCTCGCTGGGCGAGGTGGTGCTTTGCGTATCGCTACTGAAGCCGACCCGCTCGAGCAGGGTTAGTTCGGCCAGCAAGGCGTTCTCGGCACCCTGGCGACGTCGGGCGA
Organism: Pseudomonas sp. CFBP 13602; assembly: GCF_014842725.1. Lineage (NCBI taxonomy): Bacteria > Pseudomonadati > Pseudomonadota > Gammaproteobacteria > Pseudomonadales > Pseudomonadaceae > Pseudomonas > Pseudomonas sp. CFBP 13602. The sequence continues at coordinate 485,329 of NZ_JACYVT010000002.1, forward strand.
TGTCATTGGCGCGCCGCAGGTAATCGCCGCTGCTGCCGGGTTCCTGGCGTTCGTCGAGGACGCTCAACTCCTCGGCGAACGGCGCCAGACCCCGTTCCAGGGTGCTCGCATGGCGTTCACGCAGGTAGTCGGTCCAGAATGCCTGGCGGATCATGAACGCGGCGAAGTCCGGTGCGGCTTCGGCCTGCAGCACCTCGGCCTGTGCGGCGTCGTAGATGTCGACGCCGATACCGGCCGTGGCGGCATAGGCCATGCTCTGCGGCTGGCCGGGCAAGGCCAGGCGACGGGCCAGATAGGTCCGCAGCGCCATGCGCACTTCTGCCTCGTCGACGCTCACACCCAGGCGCCGACGCTCGGCAATGATGCGCCGGGCAATGACCTCCAGCCGGTCGAGCCGGAACAGTCCACGGGCCAGCTCGTACAGGCGTTCGCCCCGCTGAGCCCAGGTTGCGCCCTGCAAGGCGTAATGCTGGAGCACATGCACTTCCATATCACTGAACATCAACCGCTCTCCATCCACGCAAGTGTCCAACCCCTGGGCCATGGTGTACAGGCGTTGACGCAACTGGCGATTGGCCGATGCACCGGCAACGACATTCCAGACGCGCCGGGTCAGTTCGGTTGGATTGCGGGTGTAATCCGGTGTGTGACGCAGATTGTCGATCAAGCGGGTGAAGGCCTCGGAGCCGTCTTCATCGACCAGCCCCTGCCACAACTGTGCGCGATGGCGTCGCTCCACCTCGCTGGCACCCTGCAGCCACACATCGACCAGCGGGCGGCCGGCACTTGCCGAGTGCACATCGTTGGTCCGATGGGCGAAGAACTGAAAACGCCGGTGTGGCCTGGGGCTATCCAGCTGCCTCAAGCTGAAGTCATCCAGCCTGTTGCGATCCATGAAAACGTCCACACCCTGCCCTTGGCTCATCTCGGTGAACACCGAGTCGGGAATATGGCGCAGCCGGGTGCGGTACAGGTTCAGGGTCCGCAGCGCGGGCAGCCGCGAAGCCCACTGTGGCCAGCTGGGCAGCACCAGACCGGCGAGATTGAGTTGCTGCAGCCTGGAGAAACCGCTGGAAGTGGCTATCGGCCCCGGAAGATTGCCGCTCAGGCTCAACAGGGTCAGGTCCGGCAGACGCCCCAGGCGATCGAGCAGCGCCTGGTCCAGGGTCAGGTTGCAGAGCGTCAGGTCCAGTTCGGTCAGCTGTGTCAGACGATCGACCGCTTCGGGCAACTGGCCCAGGTTGCACTCACGCAGGGTCAGGCTGCGCAGCTGCGAAAAGCTGGCCAGCAAGTTGGTCAGTGCCGGCGCGTCCACCGTGCTGCCGGTCAGGTTGAGGTGCGTGACGAAGCGCAGATCGGCGTTCAGGCCAGGAAAATCCAGCAGCGGCGCGTAGGTCAGATTCAGATGATAGTGGTGTCCGTTGGCCGCACGTTCGGAAGGCAGCTGACGGCGCCAGGCGATGTCCAGACGCGCCGTGACGTCGGCACGGTAATGCATCAGGTCGCCTCTGCTGGCGTTGTAGCGGGCCGGAAGGTTGGCCGGGGCCGGTCGGTGCGCCCACGCTTGCAGCTGAGCGTGCATCTGCGAACGCTCGGAGGCCAGGTTGTCCAGCCCCAGCATGATGTCGGCGCGGCTCATGCCGGCTTGTTCGTACAGTCCCGGCAGTTCGCGGGCAGCGGGCTCGCTGGTGCCCGGATAGAGGCCGCGAATGCGTGCCACCAGCACCCGTCGCGACAGGACCACCTCTCGCCTTCCGCTCATGGGGTAACCCACGCGCCCGTAGCCGTCGCGCATCGGTGCCCTGAAGCTTTCCGGCAGAGGCGTCTGGCCCAGCCAGCGTGCACAGGCATCGCGGTGAGCGAAGGCGTAGTCACGCACCGCATCGCCCGACGCGGTGTCGCCCAGCACCTGCTTGATGGCCCGTTCCAGCTCGAGGCTGTCCAGCGACTGCGCGGTGCCGAAGCACAGGCCTTCGAAGGCGCGATTGAGCCGTTGGCACTGTTGATAGGCACGCGCGCGCTCACTCGACTTCAGGGGGATGCGTCGATTAACCAGCATTCGCGCCTGTTCGCCAGGCGCCACGCCGAGCAATACCTCTTCGGCTGCGGCGACGCTCAAGGCGGGAAAATCCCTGCAAATGAGCTGGGTGGCCGGACCGCTGCCAAAATGCGTGGCGTCGTAGAGCTGTTCGAAACGTACCTGCGCGGCAGTGTCCACAAGCCCGGCGCGTTGCACCTGGCGGTGCAGGGCAAAACGTTGCAGGGCATCGACCAGCAACGCAGTGGGTTTGTAGGCCTGGGCATAGACCGCGTCCAGCAAGGTGGGCGGCAACCCGGTGCTGGCCAGCGCCCGATGGATATCCTGTGACTCCATGCCCGACAGCCGCCAGCCCAGGCGGTCACGCAGGGTGGTGCCGGTCACCTCGGGTTGCTGCTCGGCGGCCAGCCGCCAACCGGCACCCGTTTCCTCGATCAGTGGCAGGTAGGCATTCGCGTCGCGCGGATGGGTAATGCGCCACCGCTGGTACCGATCGTCGAAGCGAAGGTCATGCACGCGCCCGTCGATGACCACGCTGTCACGTGCTTCGTCGTGATAGAGCCGATCGGTATCGGGCAGCAGGTCGGCAGGCAGGCCCTGGGCAGCAACGTAGTCGTCGAGGTTGGGACGCCACAGGTGCTCGCGGCCATCGGCGAGCGTCACCGGGAGCAGTTCCGCCAGCTGGGTATCGGCGGCAATGGCAGGCACTCTGGGCGCGACCCAGCTGCGGCCCGCCTGCACCGCGCCGGCGAACACCGCCATGGTCGCCAGATTTTCGACCACGCTCATGGCATGGCCGAAGGCGGCATGATCATCGCCCTGGCGCCAATCGTCGACGCCACTGAACACTTCCTGCAACAGCTGGGCCGCAGCGCAGGTCAGCATGGCCGCACCCAACGCCGGGACCAGCAGGCCGGCGATATTGAGCAGGGTCGTTCCGGCGTCCAGATAACGCCGGCGTTCACGCTCCCGGATGATGGCGTCTTCGTCGGCGGTCGGCACCGCCATCACTCGAGCATCCTGGTAGGTCTTGAGCAAGCGATCATTATGTTGCAGGTCGAACAGGTCACCGACCACCGCACGCTTTTCCAGGTTCAATCGCTTCAGCCAAGCGCCACCGGAGCCGGCAATCCGCTGCTGCAGACGCTGGTCGAACGGCGCAGCGAACTTCTCGCCCACCAACGAGCAGACATATCGCTGGAAATCGGGCCGCTGGAGTTTTTCTCCCAGGCGTTCGGCGAAGGCCTGGAACGAAGGGTATTGCTTGATCGGGTGGTCGGGTTCGCCGGGCATCAGCACCACACAGCGACCGTCGACGGTCGATTCGATCAGTTGCACGCCGTACAACGCCACGGCAGCGAAATCGGCGCTGCCCAGCAGGCGCAGCCAGTGATAGCGCACCGCGCTGCCCGCCCAGGTCGGGGGAGCCGCTTGGGCAACCTGCAGCAGCAGACGATAGCCGTCTTCCTCGACATCGCCGCGCAAGCGGGCAATGTGGGCCAGCACTGCGAGATGGGCCTGGTCATTGCGTTTGAACAGCGCCGCCACCCGCTCGGGTTGGTCGTCGGGCTTGAACACTGTGTCCAGGTGAGCCTGGTAGCGCTGGCCCAGGTCCAGGCGCCGGCAGGCAGTGGCGAATTGCTGGGGGTCAAGGGCGATTGCCGGTTTTTCCTGGCGGGCGCGAAAGTCGATGTCTTTGCCGGCAGTGAAGTATTCGACACCGCCGCTTGGCAGCACCATCGAACCCGGCGCAAAGCTCAGGTTCGCTTCGAAATTCTGCATGGCGGCAACCAGCAGGTTCTGTTCAATCGCCCAGCGATGACTGAAGCCCATGCCGACGTTGTGCATGGCGCGCACCAGCACATAGCCGCGCGGATCGATGTCGAGCTGGCACTGCCTGCGGATCTCCTGCCCGACCAGGTCGGCACAGAACTCGGTGACGTCGCGCAGCCCGGCCAGTACAGGGGCGAGGGCGCGCTTGGCGGCGTGGCTTTCATTCTGACTGGCGCTCAACGCCTGGCGCATCGCCGGGCTGGCCTGGCTCAGCCAGGTCGGCAACCGCTGCGCGACGATGCGCGCATGGCGGCGGTCCCGGGCGGTGCCGCCCTGGCTCATTGGGGGGTAGATCGCGTGCATGATCGGCTCCTTGCCGAAAGGGGAGCGCGCACGGTAGCCCGCGCCACAGCCGCCAGAGGCTGCATTAATAACCACCTGCAGACCGCAGTGGCCGCCGCTGCGCAGCCGTCGCAGCCGTCGCAGCGGCCTGGCGCTGGCGAAGCAGAGCCTGCGCGCTACAATGCCTGCTCGCCTATTGCCGAAGCCGTCATGAAAACCCCGAGCATCCTCGCCCAGCTGGACTGGACCGACACCGGTCATCCTCGATCGCGCGCCTTCGGCGACGTCTATTTCGCCGCCGACGGCCTGGCCGAAAGCCGCCATGTGTTCATCGAGCAGAATCGCTTGGCAGAACGCTTCGCCGCCCTCGCCGACGGCGAACGCCTGGTGATCGGCGAAACCGGCTTCGGCACCGGGCTGAATTTTCTCTGTGCGTGGCAGTGCTTCGCCGCCTCGGCTGCACCGACTGCGCGCCTGCACTTCATCAGCGTGGAAAAGTACCCGCTGAGCGCTGCGGACCTGACCCGTGCCCTGGCGCTGTGGCCAGAGCTTTCGGCCTGCAGCGAGGCGTTGCTGGCGCAGTACGTGGCGGTGCATGAAGGCTTCCAGCGCCTGGTGTTCGACGGCGGCCGGGTGACCTTGACGTTGCTCATAGGCGATGCGCTGGAACAGCTGCCGTGCCTGGACGGGAAGGTCGATGCCTGGTTCCTGGATGGTTTCGCTCCGGCGTGCAACCCGGCCATGTGGACACCCCAGCTGTTCGCCGAACTGGCGCGGCTGGCGGCGCCCGGCGCAACGCTGGCCACGTTCACCAGCACCGGCTGGGTTCGTCGTGGCCTGGCGGCCGTCGGCTTCAAGATGAAACGAGTGCCGGGCATCGGCAACAAATGGCATGTATCCAGAGGCGTATTCGTGGCCGACGCCGCCGTGGCAACACCCGCCGTCAGGCCCTGGTTCGCCCGCCCCGAGCCGGTAACCGGCGAACGCCACGCGCTGGTCATCGGTGCCGGCCTGGCAGGATGCGCCACCGCTGCCAGCCTGGCCGCGCGCGGTTGGCGGGTGTCGCTGCTCGAGCGTCATGCCGAAGTGGCTCGGGAAGCCTCGGGAAATCCGCAGGGCGTGCTGTACCTGAAACTTTCGGCCCACGGTACGGCCCTTTCGCAGTTGATTCTGGCGGGCTTCGGCCACACGCGCAGGCTGCTTGCGCAACTGCAGCGCGGTCGCGACTGGGACGCCTGTGGCGTTCTGCAGCTGGCCTTCGACGACAAGGAAGCGCAGCGCCAGGGGCAACTGGCCGACGCATTCCAACCCGAACTGCTGCACCTGCTGGACCGTTCAGCGGCCCAGGCGCAGGCAGGCGTCGACTTGCCCAGCGGCGGCCTGTTCTATCCCGACGGTGGCTGGGTCCACCCGCCTGCCCTGTGCCAGCACCTGGCGCGTCACCCACGCATCACCCTGCTGCGCCATCACCACGTGGCAGACCTGCGCCACCTCGACGGCCAATGGCACGCGTTCGCCGACGACACCCTTCTGGCCTGCGCCCCAGTAGCCGTGCTGGCGTGCGCCGCCCAGGCCAATGCCTTCGCCCAGACCTGCGCCCTGCCACTCAAGCGCATCCGCGGGCAAATCACTCGCCTGTCGGAGACACCGCGCAGTGCTGCGCTGTCGACGGTGGTCTGCGCCGAGGGCTACATCGCACCCGCCCGCTCGGGCGAACACACGCTGGGCGCCAGTTTCGACTTCCACAGTGAAGACCTCACGCCCAGCCACGCGGACAACCTCGACAACCTGGCCCTGCTCGAGGCGATTTCCCCTGACCTTGCCGTGCGTCTGGGCGCTGCGCTGCTGCCCGCCGAACGCTTGCAGGGCCGGGCCGGATTTCGCTGCACCAGCCCGGACTACCTGCCGATCATCGGGCCGGTCGCCGACGCGCAGGCATTCGCCGAGCGCTTTGCGATCCTGGCCAAGGATGCCCGCCAGGTGCCTGAACAGCCCTGCCCCTGGCTGCCGGGGCTGTACGTCAACAGCGGCCATGGCTCGCGCGGGCTGATCACCGCGCCGCTGTCGGGTGAACTGATTGCCGCCTGGCTGGACGACGAACCGCTGCCGCTGCCTCGGGAAGTGGCCTGGGCCTGCCATCCGAATCGCTTCGCGCTGCGGCGGCTGATACGCAACAAAGCTTGAACCTGCATGGGGGGCCGGACTCACAGTCACAGCCCCTCGCCGTTGCCGCGGCCCGAGGGCCGCAGCATCACCGTCATGAAGAACCTGCCCATGTTGCATATCCAGGGTCTGCACAAGACCTACGCCACACCGCAAGGCCCACTGCCGGTGCTGCAGGGCATCGACCTGCAACTGGAGCGTGGCGCCAGCCTGGCGCTGATGGGTGAATCGGGCAGTGGCAAGAGCACCCTTTTGCATCTGGTCGCGGGGCTGGACATGGCCGACAGCGGTCGTATCGAAGCGGCCGGGCAGGTGCTCACACAGATGAACGAGCGCCAGCTGGCGCGCTGGCGGCGCTGCGACATCGGCTTGATCTTCCAGCAGTTCAACCTGATCAGCAGTCTCAGCGTGGCCGACAACCTGGCCTTTCAGGCCCGCCTGGCCGGCCGCCTGGACCCAGCCTGGCAGCGCGAACTGGCTGAACGCCTGGGCTTGTCGGCACTCCTGCAGCGGTATCCGGAGCAACTGTCCGGCGGGCAACAACAGCGCGTGGCCCTGGGCCGCGCATTGGCCTCGCGGCCGCCCCTGCTGCTGGCCGACGAACCTACCGGCAACCTCGACGAAGCCACCAGCGAGCACGCGCTGGACTTGATGCTCGAGTTGCTGCGGGCCAGTGGCAGCACGCTACTGATGGTCACTCACAGCCCGCTGGTGGCAGCCCGCCTGGAGCGACGCGTGGTGCTGCAGGCCGGTCGCATCGTTGCCGGGACGGATCGCTGACGTGGCGGTGCTGTACTGGACCCTGCGCAGCCTGCTCAGCCATTGGCGCCGGCATCCGGTACAGGGCGTGGCGCTGATCACTGGCCTGTGGCTGGCCACCGCGTTGTTCACCGGCGTACTCGCCTTGAACAGCCAGGCACGACAGAGCTATGCCCTGGCCAGCCAGATGGTCGGTGGTCAAGCCCAGGCCAGCATCGTTGCCCGTGACGGCGCCGACCTTGCGCAATCGACCTTCATCGCACTGCGCCTGCAGGGCTGGCCAGTCTCTCCGGTGCTCGAGGGCCGGATCACCCTCCCCTCGCATCCGCAACTGCGCCTGCAAGTGATGGGTATCGAGCCGTTGACTCTGCCAGCAGGCAGCCCCGTGGCCGGCGAGGTGCCGAGCAGCGATGACCTGAGCGCGTTCATCGGCGCACCCGGCCGTACCTGGGTGGCGCCGCAGACCTTGCGCGAGCTTGGCGTGGAGGAAGGTGCACGGTTGCCCGCCGGCACTGGCGCAACCCTTCCTCCCCTGCAGGCCCGGGCACAGATGGCACCCGGTGTGCTGCTGATGGATATCGGCGCGGCCCAGACGGTGCTGCAGACGCCTGAACGACTGACCCGCCTGCTGCTGCCACGAACGTTCGAAGGCGTTCTGCCCGACGCCTACACCGATCGTCTGCAAATCAACCGCAGCGATGCCGACGGCGACCTCGCGCGGCTGACCGACAGCTTTCACCTGAACCTGACCGCGCTGGGCCTGCTGGCGTTCGTGGTCGGCCTGTTCATCGTCCACGCTGCCATTGGCCTGGCACTGGAACAGCGTCGTGCCTTGCTGCGCACCTTGCGTGCCTGCGGCGTGAGTGCCGCCCTGCTGGTGCTGGCCCTGGCCTTGGAGCTGGGCCTGCTGGCGCTGCTCGGCGGCCTGGCCGGTATCGTCAGCGGCTACTGGCTGGCCAGTCTGCTGCTGCCCGATGTGGCGGCCAGCCTGCGTGGCCTGTACGGCGCAGAAGTCGCCGGGCAGCTGAACCTGAGCCCGGCCTGGTGGCTGGGCGGCCTGGCACTGAGCCTGGGCGGCGTGTTGCTGGCCGGCGGCGACAGTCTCTGGCGTGCTGCACGCCTGCCACTGCTGGCATTGTCCGGTGGCGAAGCCTGGCATCAGGCCCACCGCCAATGGCTGCAGCGACAAGGCGTGGTGGCGGCCTGTGCAGCCGTGCTGGCCCTGCTGTTGGCAGTATGGGGCAACGGTCTGGCCACGGGCTTTGCGCTGATGGGCAGCCTGTTGCTGGCGGCAGCGTTGGCCTTGCCGGTGCTGCTCAGCAGCGTCCTCGCCCTGCTCGCCCGGCGCCGCTGGGGCGTGCTGGGCCAGTGGTTCCTGGCCGACTGCCGCCAGCAATTGCCGGGACTGAGCCTGGCCCTCATGGCATTGCTGCTGGCACTGGCCGCCAACATCGGCGCTGCAAGCATGACCGAGGGGTTTCGACAGACCTTCAATGGCTGGCTGGAACAGCGCTTGAGCGCCGAGTTGTACCTGCGGCCACAGCACGCCGAGCAGGCCCAGGCGCTGCAACGATGGTTGCAAGGCCAGAACGGGATCGAGCAGGTGCTGCCCGGCTGGGAGATGCAGATTCGTCAACAAGGCTGGCCAACCGAACTGACTGCCGTGATCGACGCGCCGCTGTACCGCGAGCATTGGCCGCTGCTCGAACAGGCCGCCGGCAATCCATGGGACACCTTGTTTTCCAGTGACAGCCTGATGCTCAGCGAGCAACTGGCGCGGCGCCTGGGCGTAGGCATCGGGGCGCGCCTTGCATTGCCCGCCGCCCAAGGGCGCTGGAACCCGACCGTGGTGGGCATCTATGCCGACTACGGCAACCCCAAGGGCCATATTCTGGTCAGCGCCGCGCAGTTCCAGCAACACTGGCCCGGGACCCCACCTGCCCGTTTTGCCCTGCGCATGGCCGAGGCCGACACCGCTGCCCTGAAAAGCCGAGTGCAGCAAGCGTTTGGCCTGGACGACAGCCATGTGGTGGAACAACGGCAACTCAAGCGCTGGGCCTCGCAGGTTTTCGAACGCACGTTTAGTGCCACGGCTGCCCTGAATGCACTGACCCTGGGGGTGGCCGGCGTGGCCCTGTTCATCGGCCTGCTGACCCAGAGCCAGAGTCGCCTGGGTCAGCTCGCGCCGCTGTGGGCAATGGGCGTGCAACGGCGCCAACTGATCCTGCTCAGTGTGGCGCAGACCTTGATCCTGGCTCTGCTGACCCTGGTGCTGGCGGTCCCGCTGGGGATTCTGCTGGCATGGTGCCTGGTGGCGGTGATCAACGTGCAGGCGTTCGGCTGGCGCCTGCCCCTGCAGGTGTTCCCATGGCAGATCTTGCAGCTGTGCGGCCTGGCGCTGATTGCAGCGATGCTGGCCTCGGCCTGGCCCATGCTGCGCCTGCAACGCAGCCAACCCACCGACCTGCTGCGAGTGATGGCCAGTGAGCGTTAAGTTGATCCGAATCCTGGTGCTGGCCCTGCTGCTGGCAGCCAGCGGCTGCGAGCCAACCCCACCCCCTGCCGGTTTTGCCGGGCTTGGCGGCCAGGCCGGTGACTTCGCCCAGGTCACCCCCGGCAAGGTCTTCCAGTTTCCCGCCGACCATGGCGCTCACCCCGACTTCCGCATCGAGTGGTGGTACCTGACCGCCAACCTCGAAGACGACCAGGGGCAACGCTTCGGCGTGCAGTGGACCCTGTTCCGCAGCGCCCTGGCACCAGGCAGCACCGAACCGGGCTGGGGTAACCGCAACCTGTGGATCGGCCACGCCGGACTCACTTCCGCAACGGACCACTACAGCGCACAGACCCTGGCCCGCGGAGGCATCGGCCAGGCCGGTGTGAGCATCATGCCGTTCAACGCCTGGATCGATGACTGGCACCTGCGCAGCCAGCCTGGCGTCGAGCACACGCTCGCCGCAATGGCGGTACAGGCCACTGGCGAACGGTTTGCCTACCAACTGGCCCTGACCAGCGAGCGCCCTCTGTTACTGCAGGGCGAGCAAGGCTATAGCCGCAAGTCCGATGCGGGACAGGCCTCGTATTATTACAGCCAGCCGTTCTTCAGCGCAGCCGGCCAGCTGCAGATCGACGGCAAGCGCTATAAGGTCAAGGGCCGCGCGTGGCTTGACCGGGAATGGAGCAGCCAGCCACTGGCAGCCGATCAGTCCGGCTGGGACTGGTTTTCGCTGCACCTGGACGACGGCCAGCAGTTGATGGTGTTTCGCCTGCGCGGCGCCGGCGGGCAAGACTTTCTCAGCGGTAACTGGATCGACGCCCAGGGACGCAGCACACCGCTGGCCCCGGGCAGCATCACCCTGCGCCCGTTGCAGGACACCCGCGTGGCCGGTCGGCAGGTACCCACGCGCTGGGCCATCGACATCCCCAGCCACGGCCTGCATGTGCAAACCACCGCGTTGAACCCGAAAGCCTGGATGGCGGTGGGCACGCCCTACTGGGAAGGCCCGGTGACCCTGGCGGGCAGCCATGCTGGCGAAGGCTATCTGGAAATGACCGGATACTGATACACGCACGGGTTTTTGTACAAATATCAAACCAACTTCGGTCGCAGCGGTCCTTTTAGAAATACCTAAGGACGCTCCGTCACGGCATGCCGACCTCCAGCGCTTTTGCCAAACACTGGTTCGCCAGCCGTCAATGGAAGCCCTTCGCGTTCCAGAAGGACGTCTGGGCCGCCGTCAAACGCGGCGAATCGGGCATGCTCCACGCGAGCACTGGCGCGGGCAAGACCTACGCCGTCTGGTTCGCCGCCCTGCAACGCTTCGCCAAGGCCGGGCCCGTCATTCCCAAGGGCAAGCGCAAGCCGGTCATGGCGCCGCTGACCGTGCTATGGGTCACGCCCATGCGCGCGCTGGCCGCCGATACCCTGCGCGCCCTGCAGGTACCGGTGGATGAGTTGCAGATCGGCTGGAGCCTGGGCCTGCGCACTGGCGACACCAGCAGCAGTGATCGCGCCAAGCAAACGCGCCGCCTGCCCTCGGCGCTGGTAACCACGCCTGAAAGCCTGACGCTGCTGCTGGCCCGCGACAAGGCTTGCGAGGAGTTGAGCAGCGTCGCCATGGTCGTCGTCGATGAGTGGCACGAACTGATCGGCAACAAACGCGGCGTGCAGTTGCAGCTGGCATTGGCGCGATTGCGGCAGTGGAACCCGCAGCTCATCGTCTGGGGCATCTCCGCCACCCTGGGTAACCAGGCGCATGCACAGGAAGTGCTGCTACCCGGCCAGCCGAGTGTCAGCGTACAAGGCGCGCAGGCCAAGACGATCGAGGTCGACACGCTGTTGCCGGCGGCCATCGAACGATTTCCCTGGGGTGGGCACATGGGTCTGCGCATGCTCGACCAGGTAGTCGCGGAGGTCGAAAGCAGCAACAGTTGCCTGATATTCACCAACACCCGTGCACAGTCCGAAATCTGGTTCCAGGCCATCCTTGATGCGCGCCCGGACTGGGCGGGCATCATCGCCCTGCATCACAGTTCGCTGTCGCGGGAAGTGCGCGAGTGGGTCGAACGGGCCCTCAAGCAAGGCCAGCTCAAGGCGGTGGTGTGTACGTCGAGCCTGGATTTGGGGGTGGACTTCCTGCCGGTGGAACGGGTGCTCCAAATCGGCTCGGCGAAGGGTATCGCGCGCTTGATGCAGCGTGCCGGTCGCTCCGGCCATGCACCGGGTCGGGCATCGCGGGTCACCCTGGTGCCGACCCACAGCATGGAGCTGGTCGAAGCTGCGGCGGCCCACGATGCCGTCGCGCAGCGACGCATCGAGCCACGCGTGTCACCCGACAAGCCATTGGATGTGTTGGTCCAGCACCTGGTGAGCATGGCGCTGGGCGGCGGTTTCCTGCCCGACGCATTGCTGGTCGAAGTGCGTACCACCTGGGCTTACCGCAACCTGACCGAGGATGAATGGCAGTGGGCCCTGGCGTTCGTGCGCTATGGCGGCCACTCCCTCACTGCCTACCCCGATTACCGTCGAGTCGAGCCTGACGAGCATGGCCTGTGGCGCGTCCCCGACGCACGCCTGGCGCGTCGTCATCGCATGGGCATCGGCACCATCGTCAGCGATGCCAGCCTGCAGTTGAAGTACTGGAGCAAGGGCGGTGGCGGTCGCTCGCTGGGCAGTGTCGAAGAGGGGTTCATCGCCCGTCTCAAACCGGGTGACGGCTTTCTGTTCGCCGGGCGCCAACTGGAGCTGGTGCGGGTCGAGGACATGACCGCCTACGTCAAGCGCAGCACCGCCAAGAAAGCCGCCGTGCCGCGCTGGAATGGCGGGCGCATGCCGCTGTCCGGCGAGCTGGCCGACGCCCTGGTGGCGAAGCTGGGCGCCGCCGCCCGCGGTGAGTACGACAGCCCCGAGATGCGTGCCGTGCGCCCGCTGCTGGAAGTACAGCAACAGTGGTCGGCGCTACCTAGCGAAACCACGTTACTGGCGGAAACGCTGAAGTCGCGCGAAGGCTGGCACCTGTTCATCTACCCCTTCGGCGGTCGCCAGGTGCATCTGGGACTGGGCAGCCTGCTGGCCTGGCGCCTGGCGCAGCGCCAGCCCCTGACATTCTCCATCGCGGTGAACGACTATGGGCTGGAACTGCTCAGTGCCACCGAGGTGGACTGGGCCGCCCAACTGGACCCTGCACTGCTCAGCGCGCACAACCTGTTGAGCGATGTACTGGCCAGCCTGAACGCTGGCGAACTGGCGCTGCGGCGCTTTCGCGAGATTGCGCGGATCTCCGGCCTGGTGTTCGGCGGTTACCCTGGCTCGCAGAAAAGCACCCGCCAGGTTCAGGCTTCCAGCGGCCTGTTCTTTCAGGTATTCAAGCAATACGACTCCGGCAACCTGCTGCTGACCCAGGCGCAGGAAGAAGTCTTGAAGCAGGAGCTGGAAGTGCAGCGGCTGGAGCATGTACTGCAACAGATCGCCAGTCGGCGTCTGGATATGCACGCGGTCAAGCGTCCGACGCCGCTGGGCTTTCCGCTGCTGGTCGAGCGTTTCCGTGAAAGCCTGAGTTCGGAGAAGCTCGCCGACCGCATACGTCGCATGGTCGGCGACCTGGAGAAAGCCGCAGGATGAGTGAGTATTGCAACGTACAACTGGCAGGCGCCGAGCTATGGCTGCTGGCCGAGAAAGCGGTCTACTGGCCCGAGCACAAGGCCCTGTTGATAGCCGATGCGCACTTCGGCAAGGCAGCGGCCTACCGCAAGCTGGGCCAGCCGGTGCCTCATGGCACCACAGCCAGCAACCTTCAAGTGATTGACCGAATCCTGGAGAAGTATCCCACCAAACACCTGATATTCCTCGGCGATTTTCTTCATGCACCGGGATCGCATTCGGCCGGAACGCTGGATGCCTTGGCAGCGTGGCGAACGGATGTCGCAGATTTACGCATCACGCTGATTCGAGGCAATCATGACAAACGCGCGGGCGACCCACCGGCGGAACTGCGTTTCGAAGTGGTTACCGAGCCTCTGGAAATGGGCCCGTTCGCATTGCAGCACGAACCCGATCCACACCCAGAGCTGCATGTCCTGGCTGGACACATTCACCCGGTCTATCGGCTGCACGGACGTGGCCGCCAAAGCCTGCGCCTGCCGTGCTACCTGCTCAGAGGCAAGGTCAGCCTGCTGCCGGCATTCGGCGCTTTCACGGGGGGATACAACATGGACAGCGCCGCCGACCAGCGTGTGTACGTGGTCGGCGACGGCGGCGTCTGGCGGGTCGCTTGAGCGTCAGACCACCGGCGCGGGGGGCGGCTCGTCCGGAATGGTCGGGCTGCCTGGCTCCGGTGGTTGCGGGGTATCAGGATCGGGTTGGCCAGGTACGCCGCCAGCCATATGGCCGTAGGAATCGGCCAGAAGCGACCAGGCGAGTAGGCCAATCTGGTTGGGCTGCAGCTGAGCCAGTTGAGCACTGATAGTCGGGTCGATTTTCATAGACACTCCTGAGCAATGGCCCGGAATACGGTGGGTAAACCGGGCAAGTCACTCATATGGAGTAGTAAAATGATAACTAGTTCGCCTCGATGGCTTTCACCTGTCTGCCCACCTGTCTGCCGGAATCAGGTGCGTGGCAGGGTCACGCCGCGCTGGCCCTGATATTTCCCGCCACGATCCTTGTAGGACACCTCGCATTCTTCGTCGGACTCCAGGAACAGCATCTGCGCCACCCCTTCGTTCGCATAGATCTTGGCCGGCAGCGTGGTGGTATTGGAGAACTCCAGGGTCACATGCCCTTCCCATTCCGGCTCCAGCGGGGTGACGTTGACGATGATGCCGCAGCGCGCGTAGGTGCTCTTGCCCAGGCAGATGGTCAGCACGTTGCGTGGAATGCGGAAGTACTCGACCGTGCGGGCCAGGGCAAAGGAGTTGGGTGGAATGATGCAGACGTCGCTCTTGATATCGACGAAGCTTTTTTCGTCGAAGTTCTTCGGATCTACCGTGGCCGAGTTGATGTTGGTGAACACCTTGAATTCATCGGCGCAGCGCACGTCGTAGCCGTAGCTGGACACCCCGAAAGAAATCACCCGATCTGCGCCCTCGCCGCGCACCTGGCGTTCGACGTAGGGTTCGATCATGCCGTGTTCCTGCGCCATGCGGCGAATCCACTTGTCCGATTTGATGCTCATGGCGGGTGTCCTGAATAACGAGGTGAATAAAGTCCGAAGCGCATCTTACCGGGCCTCGCGCTGCGGTTCAAAGACTGCCTCGCCCATGGCGCGGCGAACCTGCCACCAGGCTGCGCATGGCCGCCGAGCACTATTTGCAAGAAACCCTGCAAAGACCATTGGCACGTTCCTGAAAAAGGGTTAAGGTGGCGCCACTGTGTTGCTTGTGTCACTGAGAATCTCTACCCGATGTCCAACATCTTCATGAATTTTCCTGCTCTTTGCACTCAGTCTCGGCCAGGGCTTTTCCCGAACCGCAGTTAACTTTGTTCAAGGAGATACACCATGTCCAATCGCCAAACCGGTACCGTCAAGTGGTTCAACGATGAAAAAGGCTTCGGCTTCATCACTCCACAATCCGGTGACGACCTGTTCGTACACTTCAAAGCCATTCAGGCTGACGGCTTCAAAAGCCTGAAAGAAGGCCAGCAGGTCTCTTTCATCGCTACCCGCGGTCAGAAAGGCATGCAAGCTGAAGAAGTTCAAGTCGTATAACTTGAGCTGAACAGCTTCTGAAGAACCCCGCCCTCACCGGCGGGGTTTTTTTATGCCCGCAGTTTGATCTTTTCAGCTACAGGTGACGGCGGGCGCCAGGCGCGCCGTCACTCACTGGGCTGGGCAGCTCAGTCGTCGCTGACGGTAATGCTGGGCATTGCCTGCGCGCTGGCTTCCTGCAACACGATCCGCGCACCGACATGCCGCGCCAGCTCCTGGTAGACCATGGCGATCTGGCTCTCCGGCTCGGCCGCCGCCGTCGGTTTGCCACCGTCGGCCTGTTCGCGAATCAGCATCGACAATGGCAGCGACGCCAGCAGCTCCACGCCGTATTGCGATGCCAGCTTCTCGCCGCCGCCTTCGCCGAAGAGATGTTCGGCATGACCGCAGTTGGAGCAGATGTGCACGGCCATGTTCTCGACCACACCGAGCACGGGAATGTGCACCTTGCGGAACATCTCGACACCCTTGCGGGCGTCCAGCAGCGCCAGGTCCTGAGGCGTGGTGACGATCACCGCACCCGCCACCGGCACCTTCTGCGCCAGGGTCAGCTGAATGTCGCCAGTACCCGGCGGCATGTCGATGACCAGGTAGTCGAGGTCGTCCCAGGCAGTCTGGGTGACCAATTGCAACAGCGCGCCCGACACCATCGGACCACGCCAGACCATCGGGGTGTTGTCGTCGGTGAGGAAGGCCATCGACATCACCTCCACGCCATGCGCCTGGATGGGCACGAACCATTTCTGGTCCTTGACCTTGGGCCGAGTGCCCTCGGCGATGCCGAACATCACGCCTTGGCTGGGGCCATAGATGTCGGCATCGAGAATGCCCACCCGGGCGCCTTCGCGGGCCAGGGCCAGGGCCAGGTTGGCGGCCGTGGTCGACTTGCCGACTCCACCCTTGCCCGATGCCACGGCCACCACGTTCTTGACGTTGGCCAGCCCGGGAATCTGCGCCTGCGCCTTGTGCGCCTGCACCACGCAATCGATCTGCACGCGAGCGCGGTCGACCCCGTCCAGGTTTTCAATGGCCGTCTGCAGTACCTGGGCCCAGCCATTCTTGAACAGGCCGGCGGCATACCCCAGCTGCAAGCGCACCTGCACCTGCGCGCCATCGATATCGATGGCCTGCACGCACCCGGCACTGACCGGGTCCTGGTTCATATAGGGGTCGGTGTACTGGCGAAGGACGGCTTCCACCGCTGCGCGATTCACGGTGCTCATGGCTACTCCCGATCAAAGACTGAGCAAAACAGGCGGCTATCCTAACGCGTCTGCCCGGACACCGGCAGATTGGATTTGCGCGCCCGCCGGGGCCGGTCTGCGGCATCGGCGCGCGGCGCCCAGATTATTCAGCATACCTTTGGCCCTGCGCCCCCCAATCCGTTAGAATCAGCGCCTTTTCAAAAGCGGGAGACAGGCAGCATGGCGCAGCAGTATCAACCGGGGCAACGCTGGATCAGCGACAGCGAAGCGGAACTCGGCCTGGGCACCGTCCTGGCCCAGGACGGTCGCTTGCTCACCGTGCTCTACCCGGCCACCGGCGAAACCCGCCAGTACGCATTGCGCAATGCTCCGTTGACGCGCGTGCGCTTTTCTCCAGGCGATGTGATCACCCACTTCGAAGGCTGGAAACTGACCGTCCGCGAGGTCGACGATGCCGACGGCCTGCTGGTCTACCACGGCCTCAATGCGCAGAACGAGCAACGCACACTGCCTGAAACCCAGCTGTCCAATTTCATCCAGTTCCGCCTGGCCAGCGACCGCCTGTTCGCCGGCCAGATCGACCCGCTGCCGTGGTTTTCGCTGCGCTACAACACCCTGGAACACACCAGCAAGCAGTTGCAGTCCTCGCTCTGGGGCCTGGGCGGCGTGCGTGCGCAACCCATCGCGCACCAGCTGCACATTGCCCGCGAAGTCGCCGACCGCATCGCCCCGCGCGTATTGCTGGCCGACGAAGTGGGCCTGGGCAAGACCATCGAAGCCGGCCTGGTGATTCATCGCCAGCTGCTGTCCGGGCGAGCCAGCCGCGTGCTGATCCTGGTCCCGGAAAACCTGCAGCACCAATGGCTGGTGGAAATGCGCCGGCGCTTCAACCTGCAGGTGGCCCTGTTCGATGCCGAGCGCTTCATCGAAAGCGATGCCAGCAACCCCTTCGAGGACGCGCAACTGGCGCTGGTCTCGCTGGAATGGCTGACCGAAGATGAAAAGGCCCAGGATGCGTTGTTCGCCGCCGGCTGGGACCTGCTGGTGGTCGACGAGGCCCATCACCTGGTCTGGCACGAGGAAAAGGCCAGCCCGCAGTACTCGCTGGTCGAGCAACTGGCCGAAGTCATCCCCGGCGTTCTGCTGCTCACCGCCACCCCGGAGCAACTGGGCCAGGACAGCCACTTCGCACGCCTGCGCCTGCTCGATCCGAACCGTTTCCATGACCTGGCGGCCTTTCGTGCCGAAAGCGAAAACTATCGTCCGGTCGCCGAAGCCGTGCAGGAACTGCTCGACAAGGGCAGCTTGTCGAGCACCGCGCAACAGACCATCCACGGCCTGCTTGGCGCCGATGGCGACACCCTGGTCGCGTCGGTCAATGCCGGCGACGAGGAAGCCGGCCCGCGCCTGATCCGTGAACTGCTCGATCGCCACGGCACCGGGCGCGTATTGTTCCGCAACACCCGCGCCGCCGTGCAGGGCTTCCCCGAACGCAAGCTGCACCCCTACCCACTGCCGTGCCCGGACGCCTACCTGGAGCTGCCGCTGGGCGAACACGCCGAGTTGTACCCGGAAGTCGGCTTCCAGGCTCAGGCCGAGGACAGCGACGCCGAACGCTGGTGGCGCTTCGATCCGCGGGTGGAATGGCTGATCGACACGCTCAAGATGCTCAAGCGCACCAAGGTGCTGGTCATCTGCGCTCACGCCGAAACCGCGATGGACCTGGAAGACGCCCTGCGCGTGCGCTCCGGCACCCTGGCCACGGTGTTCCACGAAGGAATGAGCATTCTGGAGCGGGACCGCGCAGCGGCCTATTTCGCTGATGAAGAATTCGGCGCGCAGGTGCTGATCTGTTCGGAAATCGGCAGCGAGGGCCGCAACTTCCAGTTCGCCCACCATCTGGTGCTGTTCGACCTGCCTGCGCACCCCGACCTGCTCGAGCAGCGCATCGGCCGCCTCGACCGAATCGGCCAGAAACACATCATCGAGCTGCATGTGCCGTACCTGGAAAACAGCCCGCAGGAACGCCTGTTCCAGTGGTACCACAGCGCGCTCAATGCCTTTCTCAACACCTGTCCTACGGGTAACGCGTTGCAGCACCAGTTCGGTCCGCGCCTGCTGCCGATGCTGGAAAACGCCGACGACGGTGAGTGGCAAGCGCTGATCGACGAGGCGCGCAGCCGCCGTGAGTCGCTGGAAAGCGAGCTGCACACCGGGCGCGACCGACTGCTGGAGCTCAACTCCGGCGGCGACGGCGAAGGCCAGGCTCTGGTGGCTGCCATCGAAGAGCAGGACGATCAATTCGCCCTGCCGATCTACATGGAAACCCTCTTCGATGCCTTCGGCATCGACAGCGAAGACCATTCCGACAACGCGTTGATCCTGCGCCCCAGCGAGAAGATGCTCGATGCCAGCTTTCCGCTCGGCGACGACGAAGGCGTGACCATCACCTACGACCGCGAGCAGGCGTTGTCGCGCGAGGACATGCAGTTCATCACCTGGGAGCACCCCATGGTGCAGGGCGGCATGGACCTGGTACTGGCGGGGTCGATGGGCAACACTGCCGTGGCGCTGATCAAGAACAAGGCGCTCAAGCCAGGCACCGTGCTGCTGGAACTGCTTTACGTCAGCGAAGTGGTCGCGCCGCGCTCGCTGCAGCTGGGCCGCTACTTGCCGCCTGCGGCGCTGCGCTGCCTGCTCGACACCAATGGCAACGACCTGGCATCGCGAGTGTCGTTCGAAACCCTCAACGATCAGCTCGAAAGCGTCCCCAAGGCCAGCGCCAACAAGTTCATCCAGGCGCAGCGCGATGTGCTCGCACCGCGCATCACCGCCGGCGAAAGCAAGATCGCGCCGCGGCATGCCGAACGCGTCGCACAGGCGCAGCACCGCCTGGCTGCCGAAACGGAAGAGGAACTGGCACGCTTGACGGCGTTGCAGGCGGTCAATCCGACCGTGCGGGACAGCGAACTGGTTGCCCTGCGCAAACAGCGTGAAGACGGCCTGGCCATGCTCGACAAGGCTGCCCTGCGCCTGGAAGCCATTCGCGTGCTGGTAGCCGGCTGACCGCTGCCTTCCCGCGCGGGCGTGAGCCTGCGCGGGAGGGCGTTACGGAATCACCCTGACTGTTACTGGCCGTGTCGCCAGCGTTCGCTGGCACGCGGTTGGTTGCCGATGACCACGATCAGCAGTTGCGAAGACCGGCGCGTTTGACCTCGACCACGCACCGCTGTGGTGCATGCATTATTCCCCTGCCCTTTCCTGGATCACCACCCACGGTGACACCACCACCGCCCAGAGCACCGGATCGCGTTCGCAAAAATCCAAGGCCCGCGGCGCAGACAGCTTCTCGACCTTTCCATCGGCCAGCCATTGGGCGACCTCAGCGTGCTTGTCTTCGGCCAACGCCTGCCCTACGGTGATCAAATCCAGGCCAGGCTCGACCCACAACAGGGCACCCTTGGCAAAGAAGGGCTGCAATGCCTGCCATTCGATAATTGCGGTCTCGCCAAGCAATTTGGCATAGAGGGTGCTAGCGTCTTCAGTCATGGGTTTCACCGTCAGGAAAAAATCGGCGCCATGATAGCGGTCCGAGTTGTCTGGAAAAACCCGGTTGCAATATATAGGTTCGAGTTTTGCCCCGACAAACCGGCTTTATTTGTCTGGCCGGACGCCAGCATGTACTTGAATCTATAACTTTATGTCGATTTAGCGACAACCGATCGCTTTCGCTGCAAACGCCAGCTTTCCAACCGGCAAACCGGCGCTCTACACTGTACCGGTACAGTTGTCGGGTGCAGATTCGGATGTCGTCTGCCATGGCTCGCCGAGGGGGTAAAGCGGTGAGTGTGGCCAAGATTCGGTCCGCCGCCTGTTCGGCCAGGACTATAAAAACTACAACGCAAAAATGGAGCACTAATGAATAAGCAGATTTCCAAACTGTTTGCCGCTCTGGTTCTGGCCGGCGTCGCCAGCCACTCGATGGCAGCCGACACCATCAAGATCGGCATCGCCGGGCCCAAGACCGGCCCGGTTGCCGAATACGGCGTCATGCAGTTCAACGGCGCGAAGATGGCTATCGAGCAGATCAACGCCAAGGGCGGCGTTGACGGCAAGCAGCTCGTAGCCGTCGAATACGACGACGCCTGCGATCCCAAGCAGGCCGTTGCGGTGGCCAACAAGGTGGTCAATGACGGCGTCAAGTTCGTCGTTGGTCACCTGTGCTCCAGTTCCGCCCAGCCGGCATCCGATGTCTACGAAGACGAAGGCATCATCATGGTGACCCCGGCGGCCACCAGCCCCGACATTACCGCCAAGGGCAAGAAGCTGGTATTCCGTACCATCGGCCTGGACAGCGCCCAGGGCCCTGCCGCCGGCAACTACATCGCCGATGTGGTCAAACCCAAGATCGTTGCCGTCGTCCACGACAAGCAGCAGTACGGCGAAGGTATTGCCACGGCGGTCAAGACCACGCTTGAAGGCAAGGGCGTGAAAGTCGCCGTGTTCGAAGGCATCAACGCCGGCGACAAGGATTTTTCATCGCTGATCGCCAAGCTCAAGCAGGCAAACGTCGACTTCGTCTACTACGGCGGCTACCACCCCGAGCTGGGCCAGATCCTGCGCCAGTCCAAGGAGAAAGGCCTGAACGCCAAGTTCATGGGCCCTGAAGGCGTGGGCAACGATTCCATCTCGCAGATCGCAGGCGAAGCCTCCGAAGGCCTGCTGGTCACCTTGCCCAAGTCTTTCGACAAGGATCCTGAAAACATCGCGCTGACCAAGGCATTCCAGGACAAGAAGCAAGACCCGAGCGGTCCGTTCGTTTACCCGTCGTACTCGGCCGTGCAAGTGATTGCCGACGGCATCACCGCCGCCAAGAGCGAAGACACCGACAAAGTGGCCGAGGCCATCCACGCCGGTACCTTCAAGACGCCCATGGGCGATCTGAGCTATGACGCCAAGGGCGACCTGAAGAACTTCCAGTTCGTGGTCTACGAGTGGCATTTCGGCAAACCCAAGACCGAAGCCGCCCAGTAAGCCCGGCGACACCCCCACAAAGCCCACTGCATTGCAGTGGGCTTTGTTTTACGAGTGACGGGTACGGCCGGTGCGAACCACCGGCCGGCCCCCTGAAAATCTTGAAACCGTAACCAGCGGTTCACCTGCCCTGCCCGGCAACACTGCGCCAAGGAGAGCGCTCGGGACATGGCCGGAGAAATGCGAACAGGTTTTTAGGAGCGCGGTAAATGCCTGAATTATTCCATTACATGCAGCAGTTGGTGAATGGCCTGACCATCGGCAGCACCTATGCATTGATCGCCATCGGCTACACGATGGTGTACGGCATCATCGGCATGATCAACTTCGCCCATGGCGAGGTGTACATGATCGGTTCGTATGTCACCTTCATCGTTCTGGCTGGCCTGGCCATGCTGGGCATCCACAGTCTTCCGGTACTGATGATCGCCGGCTTCGCCGCCGCCATCCTGGTCACCAGTGCCTATGGCTACAGCATCGAACGTGTCGCCTATCGACCGCTGCGCAACAGCAACCGGTTGATCCCGTTGATCTCGGCGATCGGCATGTCGATCTTCCTGCAGAATTCGGTGCAGCTGTCCCAGGGCTCCGGCAACTTCGCCATTCCCAATCTGCTCCCCGGCAGCCTGACCTTCGGCCCCGGTGGTGCCGAGGAAGTACAGATTTCCTACATGCAGATTCTGGTATTCCTGGTCACGCTGGGCGCGATGTACGGCCTGACGCTGTTCATTTCCCGCTCACGCATGGGTCGCGCCTGCCGCGCCTGCGCCGAGGACATGAAAATGGCCAACCTGCTGGGCATCAACACCAACGCGATCATCGCCCTCACCTTCGTGATAGGCGCGGCACTGGCCGCAGTCGCGGCCGTGCTGTTGAGCATGCAATATGGCGTGATCAACCCCAGCGCCGGCTTCCTGGTCGGGCTCAAGGCCTTCACCGCAGCGGTGCTGGGCGGTATCGGCAGCATTCCAGGCGCCATGCTGGGCGGCCTGGTGCTGGGCGTAGCCGAAGCGTTCGGCGCGGATATCTTTGGTGACCAGTACAAGGACGTCGTGTCGTTCGGCCTGCTGGTCCTGGTTCTATTATTCCGTCCGACCGGCATCCTGGGCCGTCCGGAGGTTGAGAAAGTATGAGCAAGTCTCTTAGATCCGCGCTGTTCAGCGCGGCACTGGTGTGGGCCGTGGCCTATCCGGTACTGGGCCTGAAACTGGCCTTCTCCGGCGTTACCCTGGTTGTGCAGAACGCCAGCACCGGCACCCTGCTGACCATTGCCGGCTGTTCGCTGCTGATGTTCCTGCGGGTGCTGTTCGCCGAGCGCATCGGTGGCCTGCGCCGCGATTCGAGCAGGCCGCTGATACCGGCCAAGGCCTCGAACTTCCTCACCCTGCCCAGCACTCAGCGCTGGTTCATCCTGGCCCTGGTGGTGCTGGCGTTCATCTGGCCGTTCTTCGGTTCGCGTGGCGCGGTCGACATCGCAACCCTGATCCTGATCTACGTCATGCTCGGCCTCGGCCTGAACATCGTGGTCGGCCTGGCTGGCCTGCTCGACCTGGGTTACGTGGGTTTCTATGCAGTCGGCGCCTACGGCTATGCCCTGCTCTCGCATTATTTCGGCCTGAGCTTCTGGGAGTGCCTGCCACTGGCCGGTCTGCTGGCGGCAACCTTCGGTTTCCTCCTGGGCTTCCCGGTGCTGCGCCTGCGTGGTGATTACCTGGCCATCGTGACCTTGGGTTTCGGGGAAATCATCCGGATATTCCTGCGCAACCTCACCGACATCACCGGCGGCCCGAACGGCATCAGCAACATCGAGAAGCCGACGTTCTTCGGCCTCTCGTTCGAGCGCCGCGCCGCCGAAGGCAGCCAGACCTTCTACCAATTCTTCGGCCTGGAATACAGCCCGATCGGCAAGGTCATCTTTCTCTACCTGATCGCCCTGCTGATGGCCCTGGCGGCGCTGTTCGTCATCAACCGCTTGCTGCGCATGCCCATCGGACGAGCCTGGGAAGCGCTGCGCGAGGACGAGATCGCCTGCCGCGCGCTGGGCCTCAACCCGACCGTGATCAAGCTCTCCGCGTTCACTTTGGGTGCGGCATTCGCAGGCTTCGCCGGCAGTTTCTTCGCGGCACGGCAAGGCCTGGTCACCCCGGAATCGTTCACCTTCATCGAGTCGGCGATCATTCTTGCCATCGTTGTGCTGGGGGGCATGGGCTCGCAACTGGGGGTGATCCTTGCCGCCATCGTGATGATCCTGCTGCCTGAATTGATGCGTGAGTTCAGTGACTACCGCATGTTGATGTTCGGCGCCCTGATGGTGCTGATGATGATCTGGCGTCCGCAAGGCTTGCTTCCGATGCAGCGTCCCCACCTGGAGCTGCGCAAATGAGCCAGAACATTCTGCAAGTCACCAACCTGAGCATGCGCTTCGGCGGCCTGCTGGCGGTCAACGGCGTGGCCCTGAGCGTGAAGGAAAAGCAGGTGGTGGCCCTGATCGGCCCCAACGGCGCCGGCAAGACCACGGTGTTCAACTGCCTGACCGGCTTCTACAAGCCCAGCGGCGGGACCATCCTGCTCGATGGCCAGCCGATCCAGGGACTGCCCGGCCATCAGATCGCTCGCAAGGGCGTGGTGCGCACCTTCCAGAACGTGCGGCTGTTCAAGGAAATGACCGCACTGGAAAACCTGCTGATCGCCCAGCATCGGCACTTGAACACCAATTTTTTCGCCGGCCTGTTCAAGACGCCCAACTTTCGCAAGAGCGAAAGGGATGCCATGGAGTACGCCGAGTACTGGCTGGAAAAGGTCAACCTCAAGGAGTTCGCCAATCGCACCGCGGGGACGCTCGCCTACGGGCAGCAGCGCCGCCTGGAGATTGCCCGCTGCATGATGACCCGGCCGCGCATGCTGATGCTCGACGAACCGGCGGCCGGCCTCAACCCGCGCGAAACCGACGACCTCAAGGCGCTGATCGGGGTGCTGCGTGAAGAGCACAACGCAACCGTGCTGCTGATCGAGCACGACATGAAACTGGTCATGAGCATTTCCGACCACATCGTCGTGATCAACCAGGGCACGCCCCTGGCCGATGGTACGCCGGAGCAGATCCGCGACAATCCTGACGTCATCAAAGCCTACCTGGGGGAAGCGTAAATGCTGCAGTTCGAAAACGTTTCTACCTTCTACGGCAAGATCCAGGCGCTGCACGGGGTCAATGTGGAGGTTCGCCAGGGCGAGATCGTCACCCTGATCGGGGCCAACGGCGCGGGCAAGTCAACCCTGCTGATGACCCTGTGCGGCGCGCCTCGGGCGCACTCGGGGAGCATTCGCTACATGGGCGAGGAGCTGGTGGGCAAGGAGTCAGCGGAAATCATGCGCAAGAGCATTGCCGTGGTGCCCGAAGGTCGCCGGGTGTTCGCGCGCCTGACTGTCGAGGAAAACCTGGCCATGGGCGGGTTCTTCACCGACAAGGGCGACTACGAGGAGCAGATGGACAAGGTCCTGACCTTGTTCCCGCGGCTCAAGGAACGCTTCAGCCAGCGCGGGGGCACCATGTCGGGCGGTGAACAGCAGATGCTCGCCATCGGCCGCGCGCTGATGAGCAAGCCCAAGCTGCTGTTGCTCGATGAACCCTCCCTGGGGCTGGCACCGATCATCATCCAGCAGATCTTCGACATCATCGAGCAGTTGCGCCGTGATGGGGTCACGGTGTTCCTGGTCGAGCAGAACGCCAACCAGGCCCTGAAGATCGCCGACCGTGCCTACGTGCTGGAAAACGGCCGGGTGGTCATGCAAGGCAGCGGCGAAACCCTGCTCACCGACCCCAAGGTGCGCGAGGCCTACCTGGGCGGTTGAGTGCGCCGCCAGGCTTGTGCGCCCCGCTACCTGTAGGAGCGGTCCGCGGCCGCGAAGGCATCACCGCGGCTCGACTGACAGACCGCGGTAAGTCCTTCGCGGCCGCGGACCGCTCCTACGGCAGACCGTGAGGCGGAGCGGACGACGTAGTCCCGTCGTCCCTGCGAACACGTTTTTCACGGGCCCTGTGCTACCGTGCTCCTCATCGTTCAGGAGACCCACGATGCACCTGCCCCGCTCCCTCGCCATGCTCGCCCTGCTGCCACTGCTCGCCAGCTGCCAGTCCATCTTCAACCGCGCTGCGGATGCCCCTTCCACTGCAGGCCTGACCCGCATGCAAGGCGCCCTGCAGGGCGACAACGGCCGGCTGTTCTTTCAGCCCTGTGGTGACCCGCGCCGCTATGCGGTAACCGACAGCAATGGCACCGGGGTGTTGCAGGAGGCCTCGCAACTGGCCGGCAATCGCCCTGTGGTGTATGCCGACCTGCGCGGACGTTTCGACGCCAGCACCAACGGCAGCACCGATGGCCAACTGCGCCTGCAGCAGCTGTATCGACTCGATCGCTCGCTGGCCGCGTGCAAGGACCCGGACTTCAAACTGTCCAGCCTGAGCGCCGCTGGCGAGTCCCCGCGCTGGCAGGTCAGGGTGACCGGCCAGGGCATGATCGTGGATCGCGAAGGTCAGGCTCCCCTGGCCTTGCCCTATGTCGAGGAACAGGTCGGCGATGGCCGCTTCAACCTGTCCACCGAGGCCAACGGCCAGCGCATCGAGCTGTGGGTGGCACCGCAACGCTGCGTCGATACGCGCAATCAGGGCGTGCAGTTTCTCGCTGCCGAACTGCGCGTCAACGGCGACGTGCAGCGTGGCTGCGCGACCTTCGGCGGCGCACGCAATCAGTAAGCTGCACCGTCCAGCGTTTTTTACCTGACGACGGGCAGCGCATCGCGTTTATAATGCCGGGTTCTGTTATGCCCCCGGGGCGCGCCCGGATTTTTGGACCTGTCATGCTACGAATCACCGAACTCAAGTTGCCCCTGGACCACTCCGACGACGCCCTGCAGCCTGCCATCGTGCAGCGCCTGGGCATCGCCGACGCCGACCTGCTCGACTTCACTCTATTCAAACGCAGCTACGATGCGCGCAAGAAGAACAGCGAACTGCAGTTCATCTACACCGTCGATCTGCAAGTGCGCGACGAAGCCGCGGTGCTCGAGCGTTTCGCCGATGACCACAACGTCAACGTGGCCCCGGATGTCAGCTACAAGGTAGTCGGGCATGCGCCAGGGGACTATGCCCAACGCCCTCTGGTCGTGGGTTTCGGCCCCTGCGGGATCTTCGCCGCCCTGCTGCTGGCGCAGATGGGCTTCAAGCCCATCGTGCTCGAAAGAGGCAAGGAGGTGCGCCAGCGCACCAAGGACACCTGGGGCCTGTGGCGCAAGAACGTGCTGAACGCCGAGTCCAACGTGCAATTCGGCGAGGGCGGTGCCGGCACCTTTTCCGATGGCAAGCTCTACAGCCAGATCAAGGACCCACAGCACCATGGGCGCAAGGTTCTGCACGAGTTCGTCAAGGCTGGAGCGCCCGAGGAAATCCTCTACGTCAGCAAGCCACACATCGGCACGTTCCGCCTGACCGGCATGGTCGAGAACATGCGCCAGCAGATCATCGCGCTGGGCGGCGAGATCCGCTTCGAGCAGAAAGTCACCGACCTGCTGGTCGATGGCGAGCGCCTGCAGGGAGTGGTTCTGGAAAGCGGCGAGCAGTTGCTCTCCAACCATGTGGTCATGGCCCTGGGACACAGCGCCCGGGATACCTTTCGCATGCTGCACGCGCGCAATGTGTTCATGGAAGCCAAGCCCTTCTCCATCGGCTTTCGCGTGGAGCACCCGCAGGGCATCATCGACCGCGCCCGGCTGGGCAAGTACGCCGGCCACCCGAAGCTGGGTGCCGCTGACTACAAACTGGTCCACCACGCCAAGAATGGCCGCTCGGTGTACAGCTTCTGCATGTGCCCCGGCGGTACCGTGGTCGCGGCCACGTCCGAACCGGGTCGCGTGGTCACCAACGGCATGAGCCAGTATTCGCGCAACGAGCGCAATGCCAACTCAGGCATCGTCGTCGGCATTACCCCGGAACAGGACTATCCCGGCGGCCCGCTGGCCGGCATCGAGCTGCAGGAACAGCTCGAGTCCACGGCTTACCTGCTGGGTGGCAGCAACTATCAGGCGCCGGCGCAATTGCTGGGCGACTTCGTTGCCGGCAAGCCCTCCACAGCACTGGGCAGCGTCGAGCCTTCGTACAAACCGGGGGTCACGCTGGGCGACCTGGCACTGTCGCTGCCGGCTTTCGCCATCGAAGCGATCCGCGAGGCCCTGCCGGCATTCGAACGCCAGATCAAAGGCTTCTCGATGCATGACGCCGTGCTGACCGGCATCGAGACACGCACGTCCTCGCCCCTGCGCATCACCCGCGGTGCCGACTACCAGAGCCTGAACCTCAAGGGTCTGTTCCCGGCCGGTGAAGGTGCTGGCTATGCGGGCGGGATTCTTTCCGCCGGCGTGGACGGCGTACGTATCGCCGAAGCCGTGGCGCGGGACATTCTGGGGCTGCACTGACCCTTCGCCACTGCGTATTGGCATTGCCTGGAAAACGCATGTCGCTCACGCCCGTAGCGGGCGCAAAAAAACCGGCCTAGGCCGGTTTTTTCGTCAACGAGTTCGCTTAGTGCGAAACGCGGCTGGTGCCGTCTACCGTCATGATGCGTACACGCTCGCCGACACGGAACACTTCGTTCTCCTGCACGGCCTGAACGTAGGCACGCATGCTGCCGTCGTCCTCGCGCACGGTGATTTCCACACCCTGTGTGCGGGTGAATCCTTCTTCGGTGGCCGAGCCCAGCAGACCGCCAGCCACTGCGCCGATCACGGCAGCGACGATGCTGCCTCGGCCGCCACCGACTGCACTGCCGGCAACACCACCGACCACGGCACCCGCGCCACCGCCGATCGGTGTCTTGGTGCCTTCGATCTTGACCGGACGCAGCGACTCGATGGTGCCCATGCGCACGGTTTGCACACGGCGCGCCTCGTCGCGCGAGTAGGAGTCGCCCGACAGGTTGGAGGCACATCCGCCCAGCAGCAGGGACATCGTGGTGAAGCAGGCAACTAGCAGAACTGACTTGCGCATTTTGGCAGGACTCCATGGGACATGTGTGCATTAGACGCCGCAGGCCAACGGCTGTCACGACACGGTCTATAAAAATTTACGTCAGAGGTGCGTCAAAAGGTGCAGACGCGGGCCTGGATGCTCGACAAGCCACTGAACGTCTGGACAACGGGCAGTGGCAAAAGGTCAAGGCAGGGTCAGGGAGCCAGACGTTCGCGAACCCACGAACCGGCTTGCAAGCGATAGTTGAGGCGGTCGTGCAGGCGACTGGGACGCCCCTGCCAGAACTCGATTCGATCAGCCACCAGGCGGTATCCGCCCCAGTGCGCGGGGCACTCGGGCTCGACAGCGCTGAAGCGCTGCTCGGTTGCCTGCAGCAGCGCTTGCAGCTCGCTGCGATCAGCAATGACCTGGCTCTGCGGCGAGGCCCAGGCACCGAGGCGACTGCCAAGGGGACGGACCCGATAGTAGGCATCGGATTCGGCCGCGCTGACCTTGTTCACCCGCCCTTCTATTCGCACTTGTCGCTCGAGGGTAGGCCAGAAGAAGGTCATGGCCGCAAACGGCCGATCTGCCAGCTGCTGGCCCTTGGCACTGTCGTAGTTGCTGAAGAAGGTGAAACCCTGATCATCCAGGCCCTTGAGCAGCAACACGCGACAATGGGGACGACCTTCGGCATCGACGGTGGCCAGCGTCATCGCGTTGGCTTCCACCGGCGCCTGCTCGGTCTGGACTGCCTCGCCGAACCACTGGCGAAACAGCGCGAAGGGCTCGGACGGTGCCTGCGCCTCGTCCAGCCCATCACGGGTGTAACTACGGCGCATGTCGGCCAGGGCTTGCGTCATGGCAGCGATCCTTGCATCAGTGCGCCTTGGCCTGGTCGTTGCTCACGGCTTTCTTGGCGACGGCTTTCTTGGCCTCGGTTTTCTTGGCAGCCGGGGCGGCTTTCTTGGCCACGGCTGGCTTGGCTGCGGTTTTCTTCGCGGTTGCAGCTTTGGCCGGCGCCTTGGCGGCAGGTTTGGCAACCGGTGCAGGCACGGCCTTGACGTCCTGGGTGGCAAGCATTTCAGCGGCAGTGAAGGTCGGCTGGTTGTACTTGGCCAGCAGGGCCAGCATGGTGTTCTGCGGGGTCAGGAGAATCTCCACGCGACGATTGAGCGAACGACCTTCGACACTGTCGTTGGCGGCACGGGGCATGACCGAACCCATGCCACGCAGCATCAGGCGGTCACGCTGCAGACCGCTGAGGCGGAAGATCGAGGCGATCGACTGCGCACGCTCCTGGCTCAGTTTCTGGTTCAACGGCCCGGGGCCGCTGGTGTCGGCATGGCCCAGGACCAGCACGGCTGTCTTGTGATCGGCGTCGATGGCCTTGGCCACGCGGGTGATCGGGCCGAGGCTGATCGGCAGAAGCATCGAAGGCCGGTCGGGGTTGAACGAGGAGTCGACCGGTGCGGTGATCACCAGCAGGTCTTCGCGACGCTCGAGTTCGAACTTGCTGTCCTTGATGGCTTCGCGCAGCTTCGGCTCGTAGGCGTCGAGCCAGGCCTGGGTGACCTTGGGGTCGACCTTCGGCACGTCGGCAACCTTGGCCTGGGCAGGGGTGCTGCTGGCGCCGAACGGCCACCACCAACGGCTTTCGCTGTCGGACTTGGAATCGGCCTTGGCCACCTTGTCGGTGATGGCCTGCTCGACTTCCTTGTCAGCCGCCTTGCTGGCGACTGCGTCACGGCCAAATGGCCACCAGGCATGCCCGCCCTGGGCCGAGGAATCCTGGGGAGTTTGAGCACAACCGGTAGCGGCCAGGCACAAGGCAAACGCGATGGATTTATTCGGTGACATGGTGCATTCCACAAGGTGTTGGTAAATACAAACCGGTTTAACAAACCGGCCTAAATTATTGATTGATAGAGTAGAGCAGTCATAGCCCAATGGGCGACCGCTGGTCGATTTGTGATCAATCGCTTCAGAGACAACTGCGCAGAACGCGCACCAGGTGCTGTGCTCGTGGGTCCATCAGTATATAGGGGCCCAGTGTGTTCACGGCAAAACCAAAGGCAACATCATGTTCCGGATCGGCGAAGCCGACCGACCCCCCTGCCCCAGGATGACCGAAGGCGCCGGCCCCCAGGCCGAAGGTGGCGTTGGCCACCTGCGGCTGGTCGAGCATACAGCCCAGTCCGAATCGTGTAGGCGTCATCAAAGTCTTGTCCATGCCCAGGCTGTGCTCGCGAGTAAGCTCGGCGAGCATTTCGGATTCGAGCAGGCTGCCATCGAGCAAACCGGCGTAGAAACCAGCCAGGCTGCGGGCATTGCCATGGCCGTTCGCCGCAGGCTGCTGCATGCGTCGCCACTCCGGCTTGTTGGTACTGGTCAGCACCGATGGCGGATTGGTGAAGGCGCGCGTGGCCATGGCCGCGGGTTCGCGCATGGTCACCTGCAACAGACGCTGGGCCGCTTCGTCGCCGACATTGCCCTTGCCGCGGGCGATGTGCGCGACGCGGTGGAACTCCTCATCCGCCAGCCCGACGTGGAAATCCAGCCCCAGGGGTTTGGCCACCCGCGCCACGATAGATTCGCCCGGCCCGCGGTTATCGGCCCGCCGCAGCAGTTCGCCGACCAGCCAGCCGTAGGTGATGGCCGCATAGCCATGCCCAGCACCCGGTTGCCACCATGGCGTTTCCGCCGCCAGCGCGGCAGTCATCCGTGGCCAGTCGTAGAGCGCCTCGGGCGGCAGCATGTCACGCAAGGCCGGCAGGCCGGCCTGATGGCAGAGCAGATGGCGCAAGGTGATCGACTGTTTGCCGGCGGCGGCGAATTCCGGCCAGTAGCGTGCCACCGGAGCGTCCAGCGCCAGCTTGCCCTCGGCCACCAACTGCAGGGCAGTCACGGCGGTGAAGGTCTTGGTGCAGGAGAACAGGTTGAGGATGGTGTCGCTGTGCCAGGCCTGGGTACCGTCCTTGTCGGCAGTACCGGCCCAGAGATCGACGACCGTCTCGCCACCCACCTGGATGCACAGCGCGGCGCCGCGCTCCTGAGGGTTGTCGAACAATGCCGCGAACGCTTCACGCACGGCTTCGAACTGCAACTCGAAGTGACCTTGTATCTGCACCCTGACTCCCATCGACCACGCCGCGAAAAATGAAGCGCATTGTTTCAGCGATTCAGCGCTTTGTGAACCGCCCTGCCCTCGATTATCGTCGCGCCGGAACCGTGCGGGCCGTCAGGAAATCTCCCGACGGAACGGTGGCAATGCGTTGAGGATGGCCTTGCCGTAGCGCTGGGTGACCAGGCGTCGATCGAGCAGCGTGATGGTGCCGCGATCCTGCTCGGTACGCAGCAATCGCCCGCAGGCCTGGATCAGGCGCAGCGAAGCATCGGGCACGGCGATTTCCATGAACGGGTTGCCACCGCGCGCCTCGATCCATTCGGCCAGTGCCGCTTCGACCGGATCGTCAGGCACTGCGAAGGGGATCTTGGCGATGATCACATGCTCGCAATAGGCACCGGGCAAGTCGACGCCTTCGGCGAAGCTGGCGAGACCGAACAGCACGCTGGAGTCCCCGCCATCGACACGCGCCTTGTGCTTGTTCAGGGTTTCCTGCTTGGACAGGTTGCCCTGGATGAACACCTGCTTGCGCCAGTCGCGGTCCAGGCCGTCGAACACGTCCTGCATCTGTTTGCGCGAGGAGAACAGCACCAGGGTTCCACGATAGCCTTCGACCAGGTCCGGCAGGTCGCGGATGATCGCAGAGGTATGCGCCGCCGCATCGCGGGGGTCGGCTCGCAGGTCGGGGACGCGCAGCACCCCGGCCTGTTCATGGTGAAAGGGGCTGGGCACGATGGCAGTCACCGAGGCCTTGGGAATCCCGGCGCGCATGCGGAAACGGTCGAACTTGCCCAATGCGGTCAGGGTAGCCGATGTCACCAAGGCACCGTAGGCAACGTTCCACAGGTTGCGGCGCAGCATTTCAGCCGCCAGGATCGGGCTGGCATTGACTTCGATATCGTACAGCGCACCGCCATCGGCCAGGGTCAGCCAGCGCGCCATGGGCGGACTGTCTTCGGGGTCTTCGGCGGTGAAGGCCGTCCACAATTCCCAACTGCCCTGGGCGCGAGCCAGCAGGCTGCCGAACAGCGGGTACCATTCCTCGGCCTGATGGCTGGCAATGCCCACGTTCTTTTCGCCGTCCATGCCTTCCTTGAGCAACTCGCTCAAGCGGGTGAACAGGTCGGTCAGTTTGGAAAAGCCCTTCTTCAGCTCGATGCCCATTTCCCGCATATGCTCGGGCACCACCCCGCCGACGAAGCGATGGCGTGGGCGCTCACGGCCTTCCATGTCTTCGCCGGGCTTGAAGTCCGCCAGTTGCTCGCAGGCGCTGAACATGAACTGCTGCTGGGTCTTGATCTCACGGGCCAGCTCCGGCACCTGCTCGATCAAGCGCCCCAGGTCACCCGGCAGCGGGTGCTGGGCGAGCAGCTTGGTCAGGTTCTTGGCCGTGGTTTCCAGCCAGTCGGCTGTGGAGCGCAATCGGCTGTAGTGAGCGAAATGGCCGATCGCCTTGTCAGGCAGGTGATGGCCTTCGTCGAATACGTACAACGTGTCGCGCGGGTCGGGCAGCACTGCCCCGCCGCCCAACGCCAGGTCGGCCAGTACCATGTCATGGTTGGTGACGATCACATCGACCTTGCCCATGCCTTCGCGTGCCTTGTAGAAGGTGCACTGGGCAAAGTTAGGGCAATGGCGGCCGGTGCACTGGCTGTGGTCGGTGGTCAGGCGCGACCATTGCTGATCTTCCAGGGCCACCGGCCAGCTGTCGCGGTCACCGTCCCATTTGTTGCCGGCCAGTTTCTCGATCATGCTGGTGAACAGTTTCTGGCTCGCCTCGTCGACCTCGATCTTGAAACCTTCCTCTTCGAACAGCTGCGCGGTCGCGCTCTGCGCGTGTCCTTCCTGCAGCAGCACGTCGAGTTTGGACAGGCACAGGTAGCGTCCGCGGCCCTTGGCCAGCGAGAAGGTGAAGTTCAGCCCGCTGTTGCGCATCAGGTCGGGCAGATCCTTGAACACGATCTGTTCCTGCAGCGCGACCGT
The DNA here is from genome assembly GCF_014842725.1 of Pseudomonas sp. CFBP 13602. NCBI lineage: Bacteria > Pseudomonadati > Pseudomonadota > Gammaproteobacteria > Pseudomonadales > Pseudomonadaceae > Pseudomonas > Pseudomonas sp. CFBP 13602. Next base: position 518,957 of record NZ_JACYVT010000002.1, read on the forward strand.
GGCCGTGGCAATCACCAGGCGCTTGCCGGCCGCCTTGGCCACCGGAATCGCGGCCAGGCTGTAGGCAACCGTCTTGCCGGTGCCGGTGCCCGCTTCCACCGCCACCACCGCCGGATCGCCCGTACGCCGACCTTCGTCATCGCACGCGATGTCGCCCAATACCTTGGCGATTTCGGCGATCATCAGGCGCTGGCCATAGCGCGGCTTGAGGCTCTTGGCTTCGAGAAAACGCGTGTAGGCGCCCTGGATCGTGGTTTTGAGTTCGTTACTGATCATCGGCTGGTCATGGCGAAAGGCTGGATATATTTTCAGTGTTTCTCATCGGGTCGCTATCATACCCTGCTCGACTTCGATGTGCTGGCTGGAGATACCCATGAGCGCCGACAGCGTCTTTCAAACCCTGCATGGGCTCGCTGTGCTGATGTGGCTGGGCGGCATGCTCGCGACATGCACGATCCTGCGCCCGGCCGGGCTGGCAGTGCCTTCGCGGGTTCAGCGCCTGCAGCGTCTGGTGGATATTTTCCCACGGCTGTTCGGCGGGGTCTGGGCCGCCGTGCTGATTCTTCCGATCAGCGGCGTCGCCCTGCTGCGCCTGCGCTTCACCGGCTTCGAGACGGCGCCACGCGACGTACAGATCATGATGGGCCTGTACGTGGTCATGGTGGCCTTGTTCCTGCGCATGCAGGGCCTGCAACTGCCCGCGCTGCGCAAGGCCGTGGCGGCCCAGGCGTGGACGGACGGCGCGATCGCCATGAAGAAGCTGCGTCGCCTGGCGGTGGGTGGCCTGCTGCTGGGCCTGGCGACCGTGGTGCTGGGTATGGCCAGGCAGTTCTGAACCAACCTGGTCAGAAGCGCTGGATGCTCAACGTGCCTTCGGTGCCCGCCTCGCCTGCTCTTCCCGGCAAGCCCTCGCGACCCGACTTGCCGCCTTCGGCGCGGTACACCATGCAGCCCTTGGATTTGCCTCCGGCGCCCGGACGTCCGGGAACACCGGCAGCGCCGCCCTGGCCGCCGTCGGTGCGCACCTTGATCGCTTCGCTGGCGAAGGTCGCCGGCAGGCGCAGGCGGACATTGGCGCCAGGCGCGCCAGGCAGGCCGTCGCCGCCATTGTCACCGTTGCCACCGCGTCCCGCCGAGCCCCAGGTACAACCAGGCGCCTGGCCATTGCCACCGTCCAGACCCGCATAGCCATCGGCACCCGCGCCGCCGCGCGCGTCAATGTTCACCTCCAGGGCGTCCAGCGATTGCAACTGCACGTCAAGATTGCGCCCTGCGCGAGCCGCCTTCTGATGGGTACCGGGCGCGCCACGGGCGAGGATCTGGCTGCCGCTGCCAAGCTCTGCATGCTGCGCGCGCAGGCGCAACTCCTGCTCGCCCGGCACTATCGCAATCCGCGCCTCATGCCCCAGGCGCAATTGCTCGACACTGAGTTCGGTCAGGTTGGCGGGAATCAGCAAGGTGCCGTAATCCGCTACCTCCAGGCGCTGCAACTGCAGCACGCTGGAGCTGGCCGGCAGGCGCAACAGCGAATGAGGTTCGACACTGACCGACTCGGCCAATGCCAGCGGCGTAAACAGTACTGCCAACAAACCCAGCTTACGCATGGCTAGCCTCGGTATCGGACGGTGCGGGAATGGATTGGATGTGAAAGATCCCGGCCAGCAGGATCTGGACTCGGTCAAGCCACGGATGGCTGCGCCCGCGCAGGCGCTTGTTGAAGGCGATCGCTTCGATCAGGTGCAGGAACAGCAACGTGCCGCCGGCCAGGTTGATCAGTGCATGAAACGGTTTGACCATCGGCATGAACAGGTTGAGCAGTACCACCCACCAGAACAGCAAGGTCAGACATTTACCCAGAATCAGAAATCCTTTCATGTGCCCCCCACGGCATTGGCTAGGCGCACATTAACGGCTGGGAGGTGGCGGTGACCAGAGGCCGGCAGGAAAAACCTGCCGACCCACATCGATCAATGGCTCAGATGGATTTCCACGCGACGGTTCTTGGCGCGTCCGGCGTCGGTGTCGTTGCTGTCGACAGGCTCGCTTTCACCGCGACCCTCGCTGCTCAGCTTGTCTGCCGCAACGCCTTGGCCCAGAAGGAAGGAGACGACACTGGCGGCACGTTGCTCGGACAGCTTCTGATTGAAGGCATCGCTGCCGACGCTGTCGGTATGACCGACGATCTTGACCATGGCCACCTGGGCCGTCTTCATCCGCGCTGCCAGCGATGTCAGCTCGGTGCGGGCACTTGAGGTCAGTTCGGCGCTGCCGAATTCGAACGGTACGTCGCCCGCATCGCTCAAGGTAACCACTTCGGGGATATCGGCCACTGGCGGCTCGGGCGCCTTGGTCACGGCGGGGTAGACCGGCAATGGGCAGCCGTTGTGCTTGACTGGCGTATTGGCCGGGGTATCGGGGCAACGATCGCGTCGATCGAATACGCCGTCTTCGTCCTTGTCGCCGTCCTGGGCATAGCAGACCAGACCGCTCACCACCGCGCCGGCCAAGCCACCGCCAGCGGCCCACGCACCACTTTCAATGGCACCCAGCCCACCACCGGCGAGGCCACCCAGCACGCTGCAGACAGGCCAGGTACGCGAGTTGAGTGGGGACGCCCCTTCAGGGGAGGTGGTACAGCCGCTCAGCACACCGGCGACCAGCAGAGCGGGAAGTACGGTCCGCGATAGATCTTTCAGCTTCATTCAAGGCTCCTGAGTCGCCGGCGGGCGCCGGCAACTGAGAAGTAAAGCGTGCCGCCGGTCGTTGTACAAGGGGACTGGCGGTTGGCGCTAAAGGTTCAACGCTGGATGAGAATCTCGGTACGACGGTTCATGGCGCGACCGTCGGCCGTGTTGTTGTCGGCAACCGGCTGGGCCTCGCCCACGCCCTTGACCGATACCACGCTGGCCCGCGGTACGCCGCTGCTGACCAGGTAGTCAGTCACTGCCTTTGCGCGCTGCTCGGACAACCGTTGGTTGTAGGCGTCCTTGCCGACACTGTCGGTATGACCGCTGACGCTCAAGCGCGCCGTGGTCGCTTCGGTCTTCAGGCGGGTAGCGACGGTATCGAGCTGCGCCCGGTCGGCGGCGGTGAGGGTGGCCTTGTCGAATTCGAAATGCACGTTGCGGATGACGATCGTCTCCTCCTTGGGCATCGGTGCCGGCTCGGCAGCGACTGGCATCGGCGCCGGGGCAGGCGGCGGGCAACCATTGGCGTCTACCGGCGTGCCCTTGGGAGTGCCGGGGCACTTGTCGCGGCTGTCCGGTACGCCATCACCGTCTTCGTCGCCATCGCCATGCACCCAGCAATAGGCCGCGCCGACACCGGCCGCCGCCGCGCCAACACCGGCTGCCAGCGACCCGCTTTCGATTGCACCCAGCGCCGCACCGGTCACACCGCCCACGGCCGCGCACATCGGCCAGTCGGTTTTCTGCAAGCCTGCGCAACCCGTCAACACGCTGCCGACCAATATCAAGGGTAGTGCCGTCCGAACTATGCTCATCTAGTTTCTCCTCAGGGAATCGGCAGCAGGGGCCGACGTTCTGGGAGTAAAGACCGTGGTTGGCATATGCGCCAGCAATAAGCCATAGGGCACGCCATCCAATCAATGCTGGGCCATCGGGTCGGGGCCCTATAATGTGGTGGCCACGACCGAGGAGCTTCAATGACCGACGCAGTATCTTCCCGTACCCCGCAACAGGCTCTGGCGGCCTTGCTCGAACGTCACGCGCCGCAGCGCCTGCTGCTGATAGGCGCGAGTGCATTCCCCGCCCTGGCCGCGTTCGAGGCAGCGCACCCCGAAACCCGTATATACAGAGCCGCGCCCGGGCCCCTGCCCGCAGACCTGGCCGGCCAGCGTTTCGACCTGGCGCTGGCGGTGGATTGCCTGGAGCATCTGAACAAGGCCGAAGGCACGCGTCTGCTGGCCGGCATCCGCAACCTCAATGCGAGCTGCATCGCCGTGCTCGCCGACCCGGTCGCAAGCGGCTGGAGCGACACCGACTTCTACGCCCTGGCCCTGCAGGCCAGCGAACGCTTCGCCCGCGACCAGCAGGTGCTCAAGCTGTACACCTATGATGTGCGCGAATACAAACAAGTCCCGGACTGGCTCAACGCCAAGTTCTGGGCCAACCCGGAAAACTTCGGCAAGTATTGGTGGTGATATGAGCGTTTCGATCTGTCCGTGCGCAAGTGGCAACCTGCTGCCGGCCTGTTGTGGTCGCTATCACGAAGGCCAGCCGGCGCCCGATGCGCAGAGCCTGATGCGCTCGCGCTACAGTGCCTACGTGCTGGGCCTGGTGGACTATCTGGTGAACACCACCCTGCACGCCCAGCAGGCCGGCCTGGACCGCCAGGCTATTGCCCTGTGGAGTTCGCAGAGCACCTGGCTGGGCCTGGAGGTGGTGGCGGCGGAAGTCTTCGGCGGCCAGCCGGAACACGCGTTCGTGACCTTCACTGCGCGCTGGCACGACAGCACCGGCGAGCACTGCCACCGCGAGCGGTCGGCGTTCGTGCAGCACGACGGCCGCTGGTATTTCATCGACCCGACCGTCCCGCTCAAGGCCAGCCGCAACGACAGCTGCCCCTGTGCCAGCGGGTTGAAGTTCAAGAAATGTTGCGCGGGCTACATCAGCCAATGATTTTCAGATGAGAAGTGTCCGGCACCTGGACGGTTTCCTCGTGCCGCAACTGACCCATGTCGCTGCCGGCAGGCGCCAGGCTGAACTGCTGCAGGTTCAACTGCGCCGAGCGCTGTGCGGGTCGTTCATCCTGCAGATCGGCGCCCACTTCGGCGATGGCGAAGTCCGGCGCATCCACAGCCACGAACGCTGCCATGTACGCATCACGCGGCACGACCTCGGCGCGGCGGGCCACTGCCATGGGTTTCTGGCCGAAGTCGCCTGCCGCCGCCGGCGCGGTCATGATGATCTCTTCAATGTCCTGAGCCATTTCGTCGATGCTGGCCACGGCCCCTGCGCGTGCCAGCGCCGCACGGTATTTTTCCGCCGCCTGGGCGTCGAGGTTGTTCTTGAGGACCAATCGGCGTCCGGAAAACAGCATCTCGATTCGCTGGGCGTCGGCCTGGAACAGTTTTGCCAGGTTGCTCTTGACCTGGTCCAGCGCCGCGCCGGGCACGCATTGGCCGCTGAAGACGATCTCGTAGAAACGCATGGCAACTCTCCTGGCATGGCACCGTTGCGGGCGCTGGGCGTCCGCACAGATGCCGAAAAGCCAGCACCGTAACAGTGATTATGGACCACGATGTTTCGGCGCAACAAGCACGCCCTTGTCATGCCCGTGCGCCTTGTTAGACTCAAGGCAAATCCGGAGGTCCCTGCCATGTCCGCTTGCACTCTCGTTCTGCGCAGCATCGGCTTGCTTTCACTGCTGGGACTCACGGGCTGCGCCACCTGGTTCACCGGCAACTACCAAGATCCTCAGGTGCATCTGGTCAAGGTCGAAGTGGTCAAGGCCAACATGCTGCAACAGCGCCTGATCCTGCGTTTTCGCATCGACAACCCCAACGGCCGCAGCCTGCCGGTGCGCGGCATGAGCTACAGCGTGCGCCTGGAAGACATGCTGCTGACCGAAGGCGACGCCAGCGACTGGTTCAGCGTGGCCGCCAACAGTGGCGAATACTATGAGCTGCCGGTGCGCACCAATCTCTGGCAACACGCGCGCGAGCTGTCACGCCTGCTCAAGCACCCCGAGCGAGCGATCCGCTACGAATTGCGCGGCGAATTGCGCACCGGGGTGCTGTTCGGCCACGACGTGGTGCTCAACCACACCGGCGTAATCGACGCGCGCGGCTTGTCCGGCCGCTGAGACGTCGCAAAGATTTTTCCCGCAGCGCTGCTATTCCTAACCCAGGGTGAGATAATTCCGGCCAATTTCACCTGCGGAGTATTCTCGATGTCCCAGCAACCCCATGTGCACGGCCCCGACTGCAATCACGACCATGACCACGATCACGCTCATGAGCACGACCACGGTCACGTGCATGGCCCGCACTGCAACCACGCCCCACAGGAACCGGTGCGCAATGCACTCAAAGATGTAGGCCGCAACGATCCCTGCCCCTGCGGCAGCGACACGAAATTCAAGAAGTGCCACGGCGCCTGAGCCGAAACGATGCCCGAGGGTGCTGCGTGCTGGCAGCCCCTCCTTTGACCCCAATGCCACCGCTGTGCGCTGTGTCCGCGAGCGGCTTGGGCACGAAGAAAATATCCCCCGTCTGACGCTTGCGCGTCGCCCCCGCCCTCTCTAACGTAGCGCCTTTTACGCCAGCCCCTGCAGGAGCTTCGCCATGGCCTCGCCCGCCCGTTTTTTCTTCACGCCCACGTTCGGCTGCGCCGCCGTGGTCACCGGCATGCTCACCCTGACCGGCTGCCAACAATGGCTGGGCGGCTCCGCCGAGCAAAACCTGCCGCCAAGCGTGGGTGTACAGCCGCTCAAGGGCCTGGCGCAGAACGTCTCGGTCAGGCGTAACGGGCTGGGCATGCCGCTGATCGAAAGCAATACCTTCCACGATGCTCTGTTCGCCCAAGGCTATGTGGCCGCCAGCGACCGCATCACCCAGATGGTCCGTCTGCGGCTGCTGGCCCAGGGACGCCTGGCCGAACTGGACGGCGTCGAAGCGCTGGACGGCGACCGCCTGCTGCGCAGGATCAACCTCAGGAAGAACGCCGACCAGTTGTATGCCGCGGCCTCACCCCGATTGAAGCGTTTCTTCGATGTCTATGCACGGGGCGTCAACGCCTACCTGTTTCGCTACCGCGGCAAGCTGCCCGCGCAGTTGGCAGGCTACACCCCCGAATACTGGAAGGCCGAAGACTCGGCGCTGATGTTTGCGCTGTGGTCGTTCAGCCAGTCGCTCAACCTGCAGGAAGAGCTGGGTTCGCTGGTACTGGCGCAGAAAGTGGGCACCGACAGACTGGCCTGGCTGCTGCCGGTCTATCCGGATGAGAGCCTGCCTTTCACCGAGGCCGACAAGCTCAAGGGCGTGTCGCTGGGCAACTCGCTGACCAGCCTGGCGGGCCTGGCCACGATGAATCGCGAACTCGAGCGGCTTGGCGCGCCAAGCTCCAGCAACTGGGCCATCGCCCCGCAACGCACGCGGGCCGGAAAAAGCCTGTTCGCCAACGATATTCATGTGGCAACCAGCATTCCGTCGGCGTGGAGCTTCGTGCAGCTGCGCGCGCCGCGCTTTCAGGCGGCAGGTGTCGCCCTGGCCGGTATGCCGGGCGTGCTGGCTGGCTTCAATGGTCAAGTTGCCTGGGGCATGGCGGCAGTGATGGGCGACAATCAGGATGTTTTTCTGGAGAAGGTCCGCAGCGAAGGCGGCCGCGTGCTGTATCAGTCCAACGGCAAGTGGCAGCCGGCCCGCGTGCGTCAGGAGACCTACCTGGCCAAGGGGCAGCGTCCGCTGCGCGAGGCGGTCTACGAAACCGGTCACGGCCCGCTGCTCAACGACGTCAGCGGCATGCCGGCAAGCGGCGGCTACGGCTTGGCCCTGCAACTGCCGGATTTGACCGACGACAAGAGCCTGGATGCGCTGTTCGATCTGTCGCGCGCCAGCAATGTCGAGAAGGCTTCGGATGCCAGCCGGCAGATACGCGCCGTGGCCACCAACCTGCTGTTCGCCGATGCCAGCAGCATTGGCTGGCAGGTCACCGGCCGCTTTCCCAACCGTCTCGAAGGCAAGGGCATGCTGCCCTCGCCCGGCTGGGACGGTCGACATGACTGGGACGGCCTCGCCGACCCCATGCTTCACCCCTACGACCAGGACCCGCCGCAGGGTTGGCTGGGTACCGCCAACCAGCGCATCGTCCCGCCCGGCTATGGCATCCAGCTGTCCAACGCCTGGTACTACCCGGAGCGCAGCGAGCGCCTGGCCGAGCTGGCCGGTGCCGGCAAGCACGACACACGCAGCATGATTGCCATGCAGTCCGATCAGACCACCCCCTTCGCCGCCAAACTGAAAAAGATGTTTCTTGCGCCCGGCATGGCACAACCGCTGAAAAGTGCCATCGATGCGCTGCCCGAGGGCGATCGAACCAAGGCCCGCGAAGCGTACACTCGCCTCATGGCCTTCGATGGCCGCCTTGCCGCGCAATCCGCCGATGCCGCGCTGTACGAACTGTTTCTGCAGCAAAGCGCGCAGCGGACCTTCCTCGACGAGCTGGGTCCGCTCGACAGCGCCAGCTGGAAGGCCTTCGTGGCCCAGGGCATGACTTCCTACTCGGCCCAGGCCGATCATCTGCTGGGGCGTGACGACAGCCCGTTCTGGGACGATCTGAGCACCGCGCAGAAGGAGGACAAGCCGGCCATCCTGGCGCGCAGCCTGGCCGCCGCGGTCAGCGCCGGCGAGGCGCAGCTGGGCAGTGATCGAAGCACTTGGCAGTGGGGGCGTCTGCATCGCACCACCTGGACCGACACGGGCGGGCCCGGTGCCGGCGCACCCGTGCTACGCGGCCCGGTTGCCACCGGTGGCGATCACACCACCTTGAACGCTGCGCCCTACCGCTGGGGCGACAGCTTCGACACCGCGTCGATACCGGCGCTGCGCATCGTCGTCGACTTCGCCCAGGCCGAGCCGATGATCGGCCTTAGCAGCAGCGGGCAGTCGGGTAATCCGGCCAGTGCCAACTACACCGACGGCATCGACGCGTGGCTCAAGGGTCAATACGTCAGCTTCCCGATGCAGCCGCAGCATTTCGACAAGGCCTACGGGACCAAGCGACTGACGTTGACGCCGCAGAAATGACCGTGTGAATTCGCCGCTGAAAACGCAAGAGAGCCCCCGTTACTCGAAACGGGGGCTTGATCACTGCGCTGGATCCTGCCCTATCGGGAAGAACACCCCGCCACTCCACACCCCCAGCCAACCGTCACGCACCACGGCCAGCTCGACCAGCCGATAGAACACGTTGCGGTGAATGCGTGCTTCCAGGTTGTTGCGCACCAGCACATAGGGTGAAGGCTCCTGGGTACAGGGGTCGATGTCGACCCGCAGCGGGTGCTGCGCGTCGGCGTCGACGCAGTCCTCGACATTGCTGGTGAAGCGCAGCGACTGCTGCTCGCCTTCCCCCGACACCTGCATGTCGATGGCCACGAACGGTGCGTCATCGACGACGATGCCGACTTTTTCCACCAGCGTCACCAATACGTACTCGTCGCCATCGCGGCGCAGGATCCCGGCGAACAACTTGACCATCGCTGGTCGGCCGATCGGCGTGCCCTGGTAGAACCAGGCACCGTCGCGGGCAATACGCATGTCGATGTGCCCGCAGAAATCGGGATTCCACAGATGCACGGGCGGCAAGCCCTTCTTGGCAGTGGGAATGTGCGCCAGCAAATCGTCGGCCTTGCCCGTCATGCTCGTCTCCTCAGCGGCTTACGCCCAACAAGCTGCGAGCGTAGTCCTCAAGGGGTGGGCCAAGCAAATCTTCCGGTTTGTTGTTGCGCATCGTCAACAGCCCGCCACGGCTGCGGATGGTCGCGGTGTCGATGAGATAGCGGGTGCTGGTTTCGATGAGCATGATCTGAATCACGCTGCTGTCGACGCCGAGCCGGTCCAGAGCTTCCTGGTCGGCCCATTCGTCAGCATTGCCGATGCGGTCGTCGGCGCGTGCAAAACGGGTGTAGAGCAGGTAATGCGCGCCGGCATTGCGCGCCTCGCCCAAGGCCTGTTCCAGGCCCAGCGGTGCCGGGGCGCGGCGTACCAGGGGAAAGTACTCGACGAACGCTTCGAACGCCTGTTCAGCCACAACGTTGGGCCGCGGGTAGGCGCCGCCGGGAGGCACGAACGCGCCCTGACCAATGTAGATGAACGAATCAGGCTGCACGCGCAAGTTGTTGAACCGGCGAGTTTCACTGTGATTCAACACACCCGCATCGCTCAGGTGATAGCGAGCGCCTTCGCCCAGATCACTGACCTTCATGCAACCGCCCAACGCCAACAGCGCCAGCAGCACGACCAGGTTACGCATGCATCCTCCAGAGCCGGCGACAAGATCCCGGCGATCAGCCACATGATGCAGCTTCTGCGCCAGTTTGCAGGGCTCGGGATGGCTTGAGGGTCAGGCTTCTTTGGGGCCGGGTATTTCCGGATCGCGTTTGCGCTTGTTGCCCATGCGCACGCCGATGTCCATGAGGAACTGGAAAAAACCTTCCTGATCTTCCAGTACGTTGCTCCAGAACGGCGAGTGGTACAGCGCCACCGCGCCGTGTACCAGCGCCCAGGCAGCGCAATAGTGGAAGTACGGCGGAACGTCTTCCAGCTTGCCCTCGCTGATTCGCCCCTCGATGAGGAACGTCAGGCGTTCGAAATTCGACGCGCGGATCTTGTGCAGCTGCTCGACGAGCTCGGGCACCTGGTTGCCCTTGACCACCTTCTCTTCCAGCCGGTCGAACAGCCGATAGCGCTGCGGATCGCGCATGCGGAACTCGAAGTAGGCGCGGGACAGGGCTTCCTTGTCTCGATCGATGTCGGCCGAATGCAGCAGCGAGTTCAGGTCGCGCTCGTAGTCGAGCATCAGGCGCAGGTAGATCTCGGCCTTGGACTTGAAGTGTTTGTAGATGGTGCCTTTGCCGATACCCACGGTGTCGGCAATCAGCTCGACTGTAACGCTGTCTTCGCCTTGCTCGAGAAACAGCGCCAGCGCGGTGTCGAGGATTTCCTGCTCGCGGCGGCGAAATTCACGGACCTTACGAGGTTCTTTTTGCATAGGAAGGACTGGATCGAAAGCGGAGGCAGTCATTATGCCTGTATGAGGTCAAAATGCACGGATCATCCCAAATCTCTGGCTTTATGGCGCATATGCCACGCACCCCTGCAATCTGTACTGAGCAGCAGCGGGCGTATTCCAAATACGTTTAAGAAAACCCTGCCAGGCACTGGCGCCCCTGACCCATTCGACAATACTTGAATTGTCGTCGCGCCATACTCCCCCAAGTGATGCGGCGGCAAGGCGTCGATGGACCACGCGCCTGTTGTGACTCCTAATGGTCTTGACCCGGGATTCTCCCCCCAGAGCCCGGGTTTTTTTTGCCCGTGCAGGCTCAAGCCTGGCGACGAACACGCGCCAGGGGGAACAGCCGGCAGAAATTGTCGGTGGTGCGCTCGGCCAGGCTTTCGAACGTCTCGCCGCGGACCGTGGCGATGCACTGTGCCACTTCGCGGACGTACTGCGGCAGATTGGACTTGCCACGGTAGGGAATGGGCGCCAGATAGGGCGAGTCGGTTTCGACCAGCAAGCGATCGGCCGGCACCTGCCGCGCAACTTCACGCAGGGCATCGGCATTGCGGAAGGTCACGATGCCCGACAGCGAAATGTAGAACCCCAGGTCGAGGGCGGCCTTGGCCATCGCCCAATCTTCGGTGAAGCAATGCAGCACGCCGGCCTGGGGCAATTGCGCCTCGCGCAACAAATCCAGGGTATCGGCGCGTGCGCCGCGGGTATGCACGATCACCGGCTTACCGGTCAGATTGGCCGCCTGCAGGTGCAGTCGAAACGATTCCTGCTGCAGCTGCGCCGCCTCGGGTTCGTAGTGGTAGTCCAGGCCGGTTTCACCGATCGCCACCACGCATGGCGCATCGAGCTCGGCCATCAGCCAGTCCAGCGCGGGGGGCTTTCCGGGAGCGAGGTCAAGGGGATGAATGCCGACCGAGCAATCGACGTCGTCGTAGCGGCCGGCCAGGGCCTTGACCGTGGCGGCGTTCTCGGCGCTGACGCCGATGCACAGGAAATGCCCGACACCGCAGGCACGCGCAGCCTCCAAGGCGGTGTCCAGGCAGCCGTTGTGTTCGGCAAGATCGAGGCGGTCGAGGTGACAGTGGGAATCTACGAGCATGGGGGTATGGGGACTACATCGTGTGAGTGGGACGGTCGGACTTCAGGGCGCCGGCCAGATAGGTTTCGATCTTGCTGCGCGCAGTATTGTCGCCGTCGTTGAACTGCACGCCCACGCCCGCAGCGCGGTTACCCTGGGCGCCCTTGGGGGTGATCCAGGCGACGCGACCGGCCACGGGAATCTTCTCCGGCTCATCCATCAGGTTGAGCAGCATGAACAGCTCATCGCCCAGCTTGTAGCTCTTGCTGGTCGGAATGAACAAGCCGCCGTTCTTGATGAACGGCATGTACGCCGCATACAGGACGGCCTTGTCCTTGATGGTCAGGGACAGAATACCGTTGCGCGGTCCGGGACTGACGGGTTGATTCATTCGTGCTCCGTTACTGATAGTGAATTTTCGCAGCAGTCAAACCACGTCTGCCGCCGGCGCATCCCTCATCCGGCGTCACCGCATCGCACCGACCCAACCGCGTCCGCCGCCGACGCGGCTTGCGCCGCTGCTACAACCGGTGCATCCCTGTAGCAGCGGCGCGAGCCGCGTCCGGTATCACCACGGTACATCAGACAAGCCGCCGCCAACATCGGCAGCGTTCGATCACAATGCACCCATCACGTCTGCCCCGGCAAGGCCATCCAGGACACCAGCAGCGCCTCGATGAGCAATACCCGGTTCAGGTTGGCCTTGGCCAGCACTTTCTGGCGCTGCATCAGCACCCAATCCTGAATGGCCAGCACCTTGCTCTGGGTACTCTTGTCAGCCAGATATTGCAGCACCTTGCGCATGTCGCTCAAGCCCAGTCCCTGCTCGTCCGTCGTCAGGCGATAGCGCAGCAACAGGTTCGACCACTCACAGAACCAGTCGAACAGCAGCAGCAATGGCACAGCGCTCCAGGCTTCGGCCAACTGGCTGGGCGTCTGCTGCCCTTTCAGCAGCTTCTTCACCCCTTCGACCACCAGCGCCCGCTGCTCGACGATACCGCCAGCCTGCAACCTCACCGCTGCCAGCGGCGAGCCTGCGGCCAACGCGAGCAGATCGGTGCGCGCAGCCCCGTCCACTTCCGGCAGCGCCGTGGCCAGCCACTGCAGGCTGACGGCCTGAGTAGGCAACGGGCACGCCTGCTGCACGCAACGGCTCTTGACCGTGGGCAGCAGTCGACTGGGCTGATGACTGACCAACAGCAAGACGGTATTGCCCGAAGGCTCCTCGAGACTTTTCAACAATGCATTGGCCGCATTGACGTTCATCGCTTCGGCAGGCTCGATCAGCACGACCTTGCGCCCGCCCATTTGCGCGGTCTGCACCACGAAGGCGACCAACTCGCGCACCTGGTCGACCTTGATCGCCTTGTCCGCTTCCTCAGGTTCGAGGATGAAATTGTCCGGATGGCTGCCGGCCTGCAGCAACAGACACGACTTGCAGGCCCCACAGGCGTGATGCGCAGCCGGACGCTGGCACAGCAACAGTGCCATCAGGCGCTCGGCGAGGGCACGCTTGCCGATGCCCTGCGGCCCGTGCAGCAGGTAGGCGTGAGCATGCTGGGTGCGCCCGGCCAGCTTCTGCCACAGGTCATCCTGCCAGGGGTAGGCGTCAGCCACGCGGCAAACCTCGCAGCTCGGGCAGCAACGCATCCAGCGCCTGCTGGACCTGCGCCAGGCTCTGCCCGGCATCGACTACCCGATAGCGCGAAGGCGCTGCAGCGGCGCGCGCCAGGTAGGCGCCACGCACGGCCTCGAAGAACGCCCGGCCTTCCTGTTCGAAACGATCGAGGCGACCCCGCGCGCTGGCCCGCGCCAAGCCGACTTCCACGGGCAGGTCGAACACCAGCGTCAGGTCCGGGCGCAACGTGCCCTGGACGAAGGTTTCGAGCTGGGCGATGCGTTCCTGGGATAAACCACGGCCGCCGCCCTGATAGGCGTAAGTGGCATCGGTGAACCGATCGCACAACACCACCGCGCCACGCGCCAGCGCCGGGCGAATCACCTGGGCCAGGTGTTGCGCGCGCGCGGCGAACATCAGCAGCAGTTCGGTATCCACGCACATGGTTTCATCGCTGGGTGCCAGCAGCAGTTCGCGGATACGTTCGGCCAGGGGCGTGCCGCCCGGCTCGCGGGTCAGCACCACGTCCAGTCCGCTGGCGCGCAGACGCTCGGCCAGGTACTCGCGATTGGTACTCTTGCCCGCGCCTTCCGGCCCTTCCAGAGTGATGAATAAACCGGTCACAGGGTGTCCTTGCAAAGTCATGGAGCAGGTGCCTCGACGGCGTCCGGCTTCTCTTGTGGCTCGTGCGTACCGGTCTCTGTCGGCGCCGCGGCTGGCGCGGGGCTCGAGCGATAATCGGCGCGGCGTTTGAGTTGGTATTCGCGCACGGCGTTGTTGTGGGCATCCAGATCGTCGGAAAAGACATGGCTGCCGTCGCCGCGCGCGACGAAATACAGGCTGCTGCCGGGGACCGGGTTGAGCGCGGCATGAATCGCCTCGCGGCCCACCATGGCAATGGGCGTGGGCGGCATTCCGGCGATCACGTAGGTGTTGTAGGCCGTCGGCTCGCGCAGGTCGGCGCGGGTCAGCTTGCCGTTGTAGCGCTCGCCCATGCCATAGATGACGGTCGGGTCGGTCTGCAGCAACATGCCCGTCTTGAGACGACGCACGAAGACCCCGGCGATCTCGCCGCGCTCCTGAGGCACAGCGGTTTCCTTTTCCACCAGCGAGGCCATGATCAGCGCATGGTAAGGCTCGCTGTAGGGTGCGCTGGCGGCGCGCTCGCTCCATTCGCTGGCCAGCACTTCTTCAAGACGGGCGTAGGCCTGCTGCAGCAGCTCGACATCGCTCATGCCACGCACGTACTTGTAGGTGTCAGGGAAGAATCGACCTTCGGGGTACGCCTTGGGGTGGCCGATGCGCGCCATGACGTCACTGTCGCTGAGCCCGCCCAGGGTCTGCTCGAGCTTGTCCTGACGCGCCAGTGCCGCGCGCACCTGACGGAAATTCCAGCCTTCGACCAGGGTCAGGCTGTACTGCACCACCTCGCCGCGCTGCCAGACGTTGAACAGGTCGTTGACGGTCATGCCGGGCGTCATGCGGTATTCGCCGGTGTGCAGGGGCTGTCCGGCACGGTTGAAGCGCCAGTACAGGCGCAACCAGAATGCATCGCGCAGGGTGCCCGCCGCCTGCATGCGCAGGATCGTGCCGCCGGGGGTTGCGCGGTTGGGCACGTCGAGCAGCTGTTCTTGAGCCACGGCCAGGGGCTGGTTCAAGGCACTGTCGACTTTCCAGGCCGCCACGCCCGTCGCCAGTGCGGCAACAACGATGAGCGTTTCCAGCAACAGCAGAAATTTACGCTTCACAAATCAGGCATCCAATAGCGCGTGGGCAATGCCTTGCAGTTTACGGGTGAGCGGTCCCGGCGACCACCTCAGCGACGTGAAAGCGCGCACCGGCCACACGCCGTAGACACTGTTGCAGACGAATACTTCGTCGGCCCGTGCCAGGTCCGCTGGCCACAGGTCACCCACGGACACCTGCAGACCCAGCGTCGCGGCTTGCTCCAGCAGTTCGGCGCGCATCACTCCGGCCACGCCGCAGCGATGCAGCGCGGGCGTGTGCAACACCCCGTCGACCACCAGGAACAGATTGCTGTAGACCCCTTCGACGAGGCGCCCGGACACGTCCAGCATCAAACCTTCGGCAAAAGCCGGGTCGCTCCATTCGGCGCGGGCCAGTACCTGCTCCAGGCGATTGAGGTGCTTGAGTCCGGCCAGCAAGGGTTGCTCGGCGAGCCGCGTGCTGCACGGGTAGAGTTCCACACCCTGCGCGCGGTGCGTCTGCGGATAGGCAGGGCTGGGAGAACCTTGCAGAATGCGCCGCGCCGCGGCCTGCGGATCAGCGGCATAACCGCGCGCACTGTCACCGCGAGTGACGATCAACTTGAGCACGCCCTGACCCAGTGCCGCCGCATAGCGCACGACCTCGTCGCGCAACACCGCCAGTTCGGCTACGATCGCCAGACGCTGGCAGCCCAGCGCAACGCGCGTCAGGTGACGGTCCAGCAGCACCGCGTGGCCATTGCGTACGGCAATGGTTTCGAACACACCATCACCGTAGGCCAGGCCCCGACTCTTCAGGCCCAGCGCATCGCCTGGCTGCCCGTCGAGCCAGGCCTGCATCAACCGGGAAAGCGCCGGAACACCAGGGAACCGTTGGTTCCACCGAAACCGAACGAGTTGCTCAGCACCACGTCGATCGGCATGCTGCGCGCGGTGTGCGGCACGAAGTCCAGGTCGCAGCCCTCGTCCGGCTCGTCCAGGTTGATGGTCGGCGGCGCCATCTGGCTGTTGATGGCCAGCACACTGAAGATGGCTTCGACGGCACCGGCGGCACCCAGCAGGTGACCGGTCATCGACTTGGTCGAGCTTACCGCCAGCTTGTAAGCATGGTCGCCGAACACGGTCTTGATGGCGCTGACTTCGGCCAGATCGCCCGCCGAGGTCGAGGTGCCATGGGCATTGATGTACTGCACCTGGTCGGGCGTGATGCCGGCATCGCGCAGCGCATTGGTCATGCAGCGTGCCGCACCGGCGCCATCTTCAGGCGGCGAAGTCATGTGGAACGCATCGCCGCTGGTGCCGAAACCGATCAGCTCGGCATAGATGGTCGCACCACGCGCCTGGGCGTGCTCGAGTTCTTCGAGCACCAGCGCGCCTGCGCCATCGGACAGGACGAAACCGTCGCGGCCCTTGTCCCACGGACGGCTGGCCCGGGTCGGCTCGTCATTGCGCGTGGACAAGGCACGCGCCGCGCCGAAGCCGCCCATGCCCAGCCCGCAGGCGGCCATTTCCGCACCACCGGCGATCATCACGTCAGCCTCGCCATAGACAATGTTGCGCGCGGCCATGCCAATGCAATGGGTGCCGGTGGTGCAGGCGGTGGCGATTGCGTAGTTGGGCCCCTGCGCACCGAGGTGAATCGACAGGAAACCGGAAATCATGTTGATGATGGAGCCAGGCACGAAGAACGGCGATATCCGCCGTGGCCCGCTGTCGTGCAGGATGCGGCAGGTTTCTTCGATATTGGTCAGGCCACCGATGCCCGAGCCCATGGCCACGCCGATACGCTCGCGATTGGCATCGGTGACTTCAAGGCCCGCGTTGCGTACTGCCTGGAAACCCGCGGCCAGGCCATACTGAATGAACAAGTCGAGCTTGCGTGCCTCCTTGACCGAGAGGTATTGCTCGACATCGAACCCCTTCACCGAGCCGCCGAAACGGGTCGAATAGGCCGACAGATCCGTATGTTCGATGGGACCTATGCCACTGCGGCCGGCCAGGATGCCCTGCCAGCTGCTCGGCACGTCGGTGCCCAGCGGTGACAGCATGCCCATACCTGTGACCACGACGCGTCTACGCGACACAGCACTCTCCTTATTCTGGAAACATCACCGCGCGGCCGTCTAAAGAAAAAACCGCACGCCAACGAAGGCAGTGCGGTTTTCCATGACAAGCAACGGCGATTACAAAACGTTACGCCTGGTGGGCGGTGACGTAATCGATGGCAGCTTGAACAGTGGTGATTTTCTCGGCTTCTTCGTCAGGAATCTCGGTTTCGAATTCCTCTTCCAGAGCCATCACCAGCTCAACGGTGTCCAGGGAATCGGCACCCAGATCTTCAACGAAGGAAGAAGTGTTGTTGACCTCCTCCGCTTTGACGCCCAGTTGCTCGGCGACGATCTTCTTGACGCGTTCTTCGATGGTGCTCATACCTTGTTTTCACTCCTAATGGACATATGTCAGGCGGCTGGCCGGTACGTAAGTTTATAGAAGAAGCTCGGCTTTTCAAACTGAAAGCGTCACTGCGACCCCACGTAAGCCCGCCACCTAGAATTCGGATGCAGCTTTATAACGGATTTTGGATGCCGGGTAAGACATTTTTTTGAAGCAATCCGTCACATTTTCATTTACATGTACATGCCGCCGTTCACCGGGATTGTAGCCCCTGTGACGTAGGCTGCACCGTCGGAAGCCAGAAAACCGACCACTTTGGCGATTTCGTCGGCCTGACCCAGGCGACCCAGCGGAATCTGGCCCTGCAGCGCTTCGCGCTGTGCTTCGGGCAGTTCGCGGGTCATGTCGGTGTCGATGAAACCGGGCGCCACCGAGTTCACGGTGATTGCGCGCGAGCCGACTTCACGTGCCAGGGCACGACTGAAACCCTCGAGACCGGCCTTGGCCGCGGCGTAGTTTACTTGGCCGACGTTGCCCATTGCACCTACAACCGAACCAATGCTGATGATCCGGCCCCATCGCGCTTTGGTCATGCCACGCAATACGGCCTTGGACAGGCGGAACAGGCTGTTGAGGTTGGTATCGACCACATCGTGCCATTCGTCGTCTTTCATGCGCAGCATCAGGTTGTCGCGGGTGATGCCGGCGTTGTTGACCAGAATCGCCGGGGCGCCGAACTGCTCCTGGATCTTGGCCAGGGTGGCAGCCACCGACTCGTCACTGCACACGTTCAGCTCCAGGCCGGTGCCTTCGATGCCGTGCTCCTTGAGCGTGGCAGCAATGCGTGCGGCGCCGCTTTCGGAGGTAGCGGTGCCGATGACGGTGGCGCCCATGCGACCCAGTTCCAGGGCAATCGCCTGGCCAATGCCACGGCTTGCGCCAGTGACCAGTGCAACTTTACCTTGCAGGCTCATGCAAGTTCTCCTTGATCAGGCTTGCGCCGCGCGGGTGGCGGCGAAGGCTTCGGGGGTGTTCAGGTTGTCGGTGCTCACGCCCTCGGCGCAGCGCTTGTTGAGGCCGGCCAGGACCTTGCCCGGTCCGCATTCCACGAGACGCGGTGCGCCCTGGGCGGCCAGGTATTGCACGGTTTCAACCCAGCGCACCGGCTTGTACAACTGCTCGAGCAGGTCGCGCTTGAGGGTGTCGAGATCGGCCGGCACAGCGGCGCTGACATTCTGCACGACCGGAATTTGCGGCGACTGCCAGTCGATGGCATTGACCGACTCGGCGAAACGCTCGGCAGCCGGTTTCATCAAGGCACAGTGCGACGGCACGCTGACCGGCAACGGCATGGCGCGCTTGGCGCCCTTGGCCTTGCACAGTTCGATGGCACGGGCAACGGCTTGCGCCGAACCGGCAATCACCACCTGGCCCGGAGAGTTGAAATTGACCGCGCTGACCACGTCGCCCTGGGCCGCTTCGGCGCAGGCTGCCAGCACATCGGCGTCTTCCAGGCCAAGAATGGCCGCCATGGCCCCCTGCCCGGCGGGAACCGCTTCCTGCATCAACTGGCCGCGACGCTCCACCAGCTTGACCGCATCGGCCAGTGACAGGCAGCCTGCGGCCACCAGCGCACTGTATTCGCCCAGGCTGTGGCCGGCGACATAGGCCGGACGCTCGCCGCCCTCGGCCAACCACAGGCGCCAAAGCGCGATGGAAGCGGCAAGAATGGCGGGTTGCGTCTTGTCGGTCTGGTTGAGGCTTTCGACCGGGCCCTGTTGAACCAGCGCCCAGAGGTCATAGCCCAAGGCGTCGGACGCCTCCTTGAAGGTGTCCATGACCAAGGGGTACTGCGCACCCAGCTCGGCCAGCATGCCGAGCGACTGGGAGCCTTGCCCCGGGAAAACGAATGCGAGGGATGCAGACATTGAACAAGCCCTTGTATGATCTTGTTGCCAGAAAATTCGACGCCGGAAGCGTGTCCGGCGCACTGAACTGACAGTTGGATAACGTACACCTGCCAGTGGTCACATTTAAGCACCTCTGGCCGCGCACGCCTAAAGCAGCCTCTGCGCCAGCTGCCCATGCAGGCGTCGCGGCAGGTTTTCGCGAATCTCGTCGCGCGCCCGGTCTATCGCACACTGCAGCCCTTCCACGCCAGCGGCGCCATGGCTCTTGACCACGATGCCCTGCAGGCCGAGCAGACTTGCGCCGTTGTAGCGCGCAGGCGCCAGGTCGGCCTGCAGTCGCTTGAGCAACGGCAGGGCCAGCACGCCCGCGGCGCGCGCCATCAGGCTGCTGCGAAACAGCGCCTGCACGCGCTCGGCGAACATGCCGGCCAGGCCTTCGTTGGATTTGAGCAGGATATTGCCGACGAAGCCGTCGCACACCACCACATCGGCCTCGCCTCGAAACACGCCGTCGCCTTCGATGTAGCCGGTATAGTTCAGGCCCTGCGCCTTGCGCAACAGACTGGCGGCAAGCTTGACCTGCTGGTTGCCCTTGATGTCCTCGGTGCCCACGTTGAGCAGCGCAACCCGCGGCCGCTCGACGCCCAGTGCCTGGGCCGCGACCGAGCCCATCACGGCGAACTGATACAGGTGCTCGGCACTGCAGTCGACATTGGCGCCCAGGTCCAGCAGCTGGCAGTACCCTCCCCGTGTCGGGATCGCGGCCATCATGGCCGGGCGGTCGATGCCCGGCAGGGTCTTCAGCAAGTGCCTGGACAAGGCCATCAGAGCCCCGGTGTTGCCGGCGCTGACCACCGCCTGAACCTGCTCGTCACGCAGCAGCTCGAGCGCCACACGCATCGACGAATCCGGCTTGCCGCGCAACGCCTGGGACGGGCGCTCGTCCATGCCGACCACTTCACCGGCGGCAGCGATGTGCAGGCGTGAGCGATCCATTGCCGGCTGGCTGGCAATCAGTTCTTCGAGGAGTTGAGGGTGACCGACGAGGGTCAGGTGCAGCGAGGGCGTAGCTGACAGGCAGGCAAGGCTGGCCTGAACAATGCTGCGGGGACCGAAGTCCCCGCCCATTGCATCAATCGCGATGGACTGAGCGGACAAGATTTACTCGTCAGCGCCCTTGTCGATCACTTTACGGCCACGGTATACGCCTTCTGGCGATACGTGGTGACGCAGGTGCACTTCACCGGTGGTCTTTTCGACCGACAGGGTGCTTGCCTCGAGTGCGTCGTGCGAACGGCGCATGTCACGGGCAGAGCGGGATTTTTTGTTCTGCTGAACAGCCATAATTGATTAACTCCTAAACGTTTGGGTCACGCTTTAACTGCGCCAATACACTGAACGGGTTGGACCGCGTTACCTCGTCCTCGCTCGGATCGGGATCATCTGCTCCCGCCGGCTGCTGGCATTCTTCCGGATGATGAGCAGGCACGATAGGCAAGGCGAGCAACAGCTCCTCCTCGACCAGCGCCTGCAGATCCAATGGATCTTCGCCCAGTTCCAGCACGTCATAACCTTTCGGTAACGACTGGGTGTTCGCACCCTCCTTCACCACGGCATAACTGCATTCGCTGTGGATCGGCAGGGTTACCAGCTCAAGACAACGCTGGCAAACCATCTTGACTTCGACGTCCAGGCAGCTGTGGATGACCACGGCCTTGCGTTCGTCTCGCTCGAAAATGAATTTGGCCTGCACCGTACCGACGGTGTCGGAAAGCGGGTCGCAGAGTCTCTCCAAATCGGCCAAGAGCAGCGAACCTTCTAGGGTTACGCCACGATCTGCCAATTTGCGCGGGTCAACGTGAGGTGGAATCGGGTCATTCAACATAGGCGCAGCATTCTAGGGACGACCCCCTCACCTGTCAAAGGAAATTCAGGCCCAAGTGCATGATAGAGTGGCCGTTCATCCACAGGAGCCTGCCATGCCTGCTTTGCTACTCGCTTCCAGCTCCCCCTACCGCCGCGAACTGCTGGCGCGGCTTCGCCTGCCGTTCACCTGCGCATCGCCCGACATCGACGAAAGTCACCTGCCAGACGAGCCGGCCTGCGCCCTGGTCAAACGCCTCGCCGAGCAGAAAGCCCGGGCGCTGGCCGCGCTGCATCCCGGGCATTTGATCATTGGTTCGGACCAGGTTGCAGTGCTCGCAGACAGGGTTCTGGGCAAGCCTGGCGGCTTCGCACAGGCGCGCGAGCAATTGCTGGCTGCCAGCGGCCGGTCCGTCACGTTTCTGACCGGGCTGGCGCTATTGAATGTCGTAAGCGGCGAGTGCCAGGTCGATGTGGTGCCGTTCACGGTGCACATGCGCCCGCTATCGGCCGCTGCCATCGAACGCTACCTGTTGGCAGAGCAGCCTTATGACTGCGCCGGCAGCTTCAAGGCCGAAGGGCTGGGTGTGACCCTGTTCCAGAGCACCGAAGGTGCGGACGCCACCAGCCTGGTGGGCCTGCCGCTGATTCGCCTGGTGGACATGCTGCTCAAGGAGGGTGTGCAACTGCCTTGAGCCTTGCGGGGGTGATTACTGCCGCTTTCGCGGGCAGAGCCCGCTCCCACAAGCGCAGGAGCGGCCTTCTGTGGGAGCGGGCTCTGCCCGCGAAGAGGCCATCGACAGCGCTGCAACGACTCAGCGCAGGCTCGGCCCCTGGAATCCCATCCACATCGCGATCTGATCGGCAACGCTGGCACCGAACTTCTTCGAGAAGCGGTCGAGCGGCGATTCCTTCACGGTGAAGTCGACCATGTCCTTGGCGCCGATCACGTCGCGGGCAACCATGCTGCTGCTGCCCAGCGCGTCGACCAGACCCAGTTGCAGTGCCTGCTCGCCCGACCAGATCAGCCCGGAAAACAATTCGGGATGCTCTTTGTCTTTGAGTCGGTCACCACGGCCGGCCTTGACGCTGTCGATGAACTGCCGGTGGGTGGTCGCCAGCACGCCCTTCCAGAACTCGGTCTCATCGGCACGCTGCGGCTGGAACGGATCCAGGAATGCCTTGTGCTCGCCCGAGGTATAGGCACGGCGCTCGACGCCCAACTTTTCCATGGTGCCGACGAAGCCGTAGCCGGCCGCCGTCACGCCAATGGAACCGACCAGGCTGGATTTGTCGGCGTAGATCTCATCCGCGGCGCTGGCGATGTAATAGGCCCCGGACGCGCCGAGGTCGGCAATGACCGCGTAAACCTTGATGTCCGGGTGCTCACCGCGCAAGCGACGGATCTCGTCGAAGACGTAGCCGGACTGCACCGGACTGCCGCCAGGGCTGTTGATGCGCAAGATCACGCCCTTGACCTTGGTGTCTTCGAATGCACTGCGCAGGCTGCCGACGATATTGTCCGCGCTCGCGGCTTCCTTGTCGGCAATCACACCGCGCACGTCGATCACTGCGGTGTATCCGGACGCACTGCCGCTCGTGGCCTTTTCCATATCCAGCAGTGGCGAGAACAGGAAGATCGCGCCGAACAGATAGATGAACGTCAGCAGCTTGAAGAAGATGCCCCAGCGGCGAGCGCGGCGCTGTTCCTGCACACTGGCCAGCAGGGTTTTTTCGAGCAGTCGCCAGCTTTTTTCATCACCTATGGGCGCGCTGTCTTCTTCACTGCGTGGAGCTTTCCATTGATCGGACATTCTCTACCTCTTGTTCAGGCTGATACGCGACGACTGTCGAGCCACGCGGGCAATTGGTCGAACGATTCGATGCACACCTGCGGTTCGTATTGGCGCAGCACATGCAGCGGCAGGGCGCCGTAACCGACGGCCACGCTGTGCATGCCGGCATTGCGCGCCATCAATAGATCGAACGAGGCATCGCCGACCATCAGCGAGCGCTCAGGCACCGCCTCGCAGTGGCTCATGATCTGCTCGAGCATCAGAGGATGGGGCTTGCCGCGGGTTTCATCGGCAGCACGGGTGATGTCGAAAAAGTCTTCCCAGCCATGCGCCTTGAGCACTCTATCCAGCCCGCGCCGCGCCTTGCCGGTTGCCACGGCCAGGCGATAGCCCTGCTCGCGAAACCCGAGCAAGGCTTCGCGTACACCGGGAAACAGCGCAGACGGCGTGGCGTCGAGGGCCATGTAGGCATCGGCGTAATGCGCGCGCATGGCCAACACCTGCGCTTCGTCGAGCTGGGGATACAGCACGCCGATGGCTTCGGACAGGGCCAGGCCGATGATACCCTTGACCGCTTCGTCACTGCACGGCGGGTAGCCGGACAGTGCCGCGGCGGCGTGCATGGCCTCGACGATCCGGCCTATGGAGTCGCACAGGGTGCCGTCCCAATCGAAGATCAACAGCGAGTAATCAGCTTGCACTCAGGCGCTCCACGGTCCGGGCCCAGACTTCGTCGACCGGCGCCTCGACTTTCAACTCACCGCCATCGGGCAGCGGCACCGTCAAGGCATAGGCGTGCAGGAACAGACGCTTGCCACCCAGCTCGCGAATCTCCTTGGAGAAGTTTTCGTCGCCGTACTTGGTGTCGCCGGCAATCTCGTGCCCGGCATGCAGGGCGTGTACGCGGATCTGATGGGTGCGCCCGGTGATCGGGCGCGCCTCGACGATGGTCGCGAAGTCGCCGAAGCGGCGCAGCACCTTGAACAGGGTCAGCGCTTCCTTGCCTTCTTCGTTGATCTCGACCATGCGCTCGCCCGAACGCAGGTTGCTCTTGAGCAGGGGCGCATTGACCTGCTTCTTGGCGGTCGCCCAATGCCCACGCACCAACGCCATGTAGCGCTTGTCGACACCGTCGCCACGCAGCGCCGCGTGCAGGTGGCGCAGCATGGAGCGTTTCTTGGCGATCATCAGCAGCCCGGACGTGTCGCGATCCAGGCGATGCACCAGTTCGAGCTCCTTGGTGTCAGGGCGCAACTGGCGAAACGCTTCGATCACGCCGAAGCTCAGGCCGCTGCCGCCATGCACGGCAATGCCTGCCGGCTTGTTCAGCACGATCAAGGCCTTGTCTTCGTAGACAATGGCATCTTCGAGCCGCTGCAGCAGCCCTTGCGCAACCGGCACGGGCGCGTCGCGCTCGGGCAGGCGCACCGGCGGCACGCGTACGATGTCGCCGGCCTGCAGCTTGTATTCCGGCTTGATGCGCCCCTTGTTCACCCGCACTTCGCCCTTGCGCAGGATGCGATAGATCAAGGTTTTCGGAACGCCCTTGAGCGCCGTGATGAGAAAGTTGTCTATGCGTTGGCCGGCAAGTTCCGGCGCAACCTCGATCAGCTGAACGCCGGAGGTTGGGGGAGTAGTAGTCGTCATGGCCGCGATCATAACAATTTTTTATGGATTTGAAGCACTTAATGATTGCTGCTATAGTCGCGAACGCCGCCATAAGCGGCTGGGCAGCGGACAAGCGGTTATGAACCGGCCCTGACCAACGCAATTCTCGAGGACGCGAGGCCGTCCTACGGGGCTTTTGCCAGTTACGGAGTGTTTGAGGGCAACGCCGCGCAGGTGCGAGAAAACCGATGAAAGCCCAGGAACCCCGGCATACCGGACACCTTCCTGCCTTTTGTTCGACGCCACTTACGCTTTGCAGTCGTCCTTACCCAGTTCAGGTACAAGCTTCGGAAACCCAATGCCTTAGTCATACAGGGCGAACTTTACGAATTGAAGTTCGCGATATTGCCAACCCGTTGCGGATTCAGCGCGCGGCAGCACCCGAATTATCAGGGATACGTGTAGGGTGGAGATGCACAACCGTCGGACCGTGTAGTACCGCGTCACGGCAGGAAGCAGCCTCAGGCACTTCTGCCATGCCGGTCTTGAACAAGACGCTCAAGGGCGTCCACGCCAGACGATTGATTCCTCCTCCTGACTGAGTGCTTTTGACACCACAGCAAGCAGGACGCGTCGTCGCGGTTCCGCCCCTGTTGGGCAGAAATCGCTGGACACTGCAGTGGCCTAGGCCCTGTTGACGCACCTGACACCGACCGTGAGAAGTCGTGTGTGCCGAACGCCGTTTCCGGCAGCCCGGAAACCGACGGTACTACATGAAAAGAATGCTGATCAACGCAACTCAACCCGAAGAGTTGCGTGTTGCCCTTGTAGACGGCCAGCGCCTCTACGACCTGGACATCGAGTCAGGCGCCCGCGAGCAGAAGAAGGCCAACATCTATAAAGGCCGCATCACTCGCATCGAACCCAGCCTTGAAGCCGCCTTCGTCGACTTCGGCTCGGAACGCCACGGCTTCCTGCCCCTCAAGGAAATCTCCCGCGAGTACTTCAAGAAAAACCCCGAAGGCCGCGTCAACATCAAGGAAGTCCTGAGCGAAGGCCAGGAAGTCATCGTCCAGGTCGAGAAGGAAGAGCGCGGCAACAAGGGCGCTGCCCTGACCACGTTCATCAGCCTTGCCGGTCGCTACCTGGTACTGATGCCCAACAATCCGCGCGCCGGTGGCATTTCCCGTCGCATCGAGGGTGAAGAGCGCAACGAACTGCGCGAAGCACTCAATGGCCTGGTCGCTCCTGCCGACATGGGCCTGATCGTTCGCACGGCCGGCCTTGGCCGCAGCAGCGAAGAGATGCAGTGGGACCTGGACTACCTGCTGCAGCTGTGGACCGCGATCAAGGAAGCCTCGCTGGACCGCTCCGCACCTTTCCTGATCTACCAGGAAAGCAACGTCATCATCCGCGCGATCCGCGACTACCTGCGCCAGGACATCGGCGAAGTGCTGATCGACAGCGTCGAAGCCCAGGACGAAGCCCTGACCTTCATCCGCCAGGTGATGCCGCAGTACGCCAGCAAGATCAAGCTGTACGAAGACAGCGTGCCGCTGTTCAACCGTTTCCAGATCGAGAGCCAGATCGAAACCGCTTTCCAGCGTGTGGTCGAGTTGCCTTCCGGCGGTTCGATCGTCATCGATCCGACCGAGGCACTGGTGTCCATCGACATCAACTCGGCGCGCGCCACCAAAGGCAGCGACATCGAAGAAACGGCCCTGCAGACCAACCTCGAAGCCGCTGAAGAGATCGCTCGCCAGTTGCGCCTGCGCGACATCGGCGGCCTGATCGTCATCGACTTCATCGACATGACGCCGGCCAAGAACCAGCGCGCCGTGGAAGACAAGGTCCGCGAGTCGCTGGAAGCTGACCGCGCTCGTGTACAAGTGGGCCGCATTTCCCGCTTCGGCCTGCTGGAAATGTCCCGTCAGCGCCTGCGTCCCTCGCTGGGCGAGAGCAGCGGCATCGTCTGCCCGCGCTGCAGCGGCACCGGCATCATTCGCGACGTCGAATCGCTGTCGCTGGCCATCCTGCGCCTGATCGAAGAAGAAGCCCTGAAGGACCGCACTGCCGAAGTCCGCGCCCAGGTGCCGATTCCGGTCGCAGCGTTCCTGCTCAACGAAAAACGCAACTCCATCACCAAGATCGAACTGCGCACTCGTGCGCGCATCGTGATCCTGCCGAACGATCACCTGGAAACGCCGCACTTCGAAGTTCAGCGTCTGCGTGACGACAGCCCGGAAGCGCAGAACAGCCAATCCAGCTACGAAATCGCCGCTGCCGAAGTGGAAGAAGTGCTGCCGGTTGCCGCCACGCGCACCCTGGTCCGCCAGGAAGCCGCAGTGAAAACCGCGCCGACCCGCGCCGCCGCGCCGGTCGTAGCCGAAGAAGCTGCCCCCGTGGCTGCGGCAGCGCCTGCCCCCACTCCTGCTCCGCAGATCGCCGAACCCAGCCTGTTCAAGGGCTTGGTCAAGTCGCTGGTAAGCCTCTTCGCCACCAAGGAAGCGCCTGCTGCACCTGTGGTCGTCGAGAAACCCGCTGCCACCACCACCGAGCGCCCGGCGCGCGAAGAGCGTCGCAACGGTCGCCAGCAGAGCCGCAACCGCAGCAGCGGTCGCCGCGACGAAGAACGCAAGCCACGCGAGGATCGCGCACCGCGTGAAGATCGCGCTGCCCGTGAAGACGCACCTGCCGCCCGTGAAGAGCGCCCTGCCCGCGCACCGCGTGAGGAACGCCAGCCGCGCGCACCACGTGAAGACCGTCGCCCACGCAATGGTGGCGACGACGCTCCACGCGTCCGTGAACTGCGTGAGCCGCTGGACGCTCCAGCCGCACGCGAAGAACGCCCGGCCCGCGAAGAGCGCGCGCCACGTGAAGAACGTGTCGTCCGCGAGGAACGTGCTCCGCGCGAAGAACGTGCGCCCCGCGAAGAGCGTCCGGCCCGCGAAGAACGTGCACCGCGCGAAGAGCGTCCGGCCCGTGAAGAACGCCAGCCCCGCGCTGCGCGCGAGGAGCGTGTCGATCATCCGGAAAACCCGGCGGAGACCGAAGTCGACAATGCCGAAGAGGCACTGACCAACGAGGAACTGCTGCAGGACGACAACCAGGACAGCAACGACGGCGATCGTCCGCGTCGCCGCTCCCGTGGTCAGCGTCGTCGCAGCAACCGCCGCGAACGTCAACGCGATGCCAACGGCGACGTGATCGAGGGCTCGGAAGAGTCGAACGAATCGACCATCGAAGGCGAGTCGAACGGTGCAGCCCTGGCCGCCGGCGTTGCCGTCACCGCAGCGGTTGCGGAAAGCGCCATCAGTGCTTCCGCCGAAGCCCAGGCCCACGAGCAGGCCGAACAGGCCAATCGCAGCGTGCAGCCTGCCACCGGCGAAGGCACCGCCGTCGAAAGCGAAAGCCTGGCTGCACCGGAGATCGTCGCCACCGCGCCGACCGCCGAAGCGGCTGTTGAAGTGCCGGTAGACACTGCAGCAATTGCTCCGGCCCAGGCCCACAGCGAGCCCGAAGTCGAACGGCCTGCCACGGTCTCGGCGCCCGACAGCTGGGCTGCGCCTGCCAACGAAAGCGCCGCACCGGTAGTCGAGCAGCAGCCCGTCACCGAAGCAGCCAAGCCTGCCGAGGCCGTCGAAGCCGTCGAGCCTGCGCAGGAGTACGTCGCTGAGCCGGTGGAACTAACGCCTCCGTTCGACGCCACGCCAACGCCGGTCAGCCAACCTGGCGCCGACGTCGAAGTGGACGCACCG
Organism: Pseudomonas sp. CFBP 13602; assembly: GCF_014842725.1. Classification (NCBI taxonomy): domain Bacteria; kingdom Pseudomonadati; phylum Pseudomonadota; class Gammaproteobacteria; order Pseudomonadales; family Pseudomonadaceae; genus Pseudomonas; species Pseudomonas sp. CFBP 13602. Next base: position 547,466 of record NZ_JACYVT010000002.1, read on the forward strand.
GTGGTGGTCGATCCTGCACAGGTCAGCGAGCCGACGCCTCAGCCTCGCGCTGCCGAGCCTGCCGCAGACGCACCGTGGTTGCCTGCCGAGCCTGCCTTGCACCACATCAGCGAACCGGCTGGCGCGGAACCAGTAGCCGCCGAGCCTGTAGTGGTCGAACCGGCTGCTGTCCTGCCGGTCGTCGAGCCGGTGCAGGCGAGCGAGCCTGCAACAGTCGTGGAGCCCGAGCCTGCTCAGGAAGTCGAACCGGCGCCGGCCCTGCCAAGCAATGGTCGTGCACCCAACGACCCACGTGAAGTGCGTCGTCGCAAGCGCGAAGCCGAGGAAGCGGCGAAAGTCGCTGCCTCGAAGCCCGACACTGAGGTATCCAGCGCCGCTGTCGCGCAAGATACCCAGGACGAGCCCAAGCCACTGGTGTAATCAGCCCGTGTGAATCAGCCCCCGTCGTGCAAGCGCCGGGGGCTTTTTCTTGCCGTTGGTGCAGGAATTCGGCCTGATTCGAACCTTAACGCATTTTAAGCGTTGACAGCCTTTCAACTATCTGTAGAATGCGCCTCCACAGACGCGGGATGGAGCAGTCTGGTAGCTCGTCGGGCTCATAACCCGAAGGTCGTCGGTTCAAATCCGGCTCCCGCAACCAAACATCGGAAGGGCCACTCTATAAACGGGTGGCCTTTTTCGTATGCGCTCGATAAAGCCCTCCGCCACGGCAACACGCCCTGCACACCTGCAATGTGAAAGTTGCTTTACAGTTCGCCACGCGTCGGTCACCGGTCGTGCGCAGGCGCTAGAATGGCGCGAATTATTTTTTCCACAGGGATTGGTACTTTGACGGGATCCCGGCATCCTGTTGCGCACAATCCAAGAGGTGATTGATGCGCTCTGACTTGCCCGATTCAACCGCTGTGGAACTCCCCCCCGCCGCTGCCGCTGCCAGTCCGATCAAGCCTGCGCGTGCCCGCTGGCTCGATCTGCTGAGCCGCTACCGGCAACCGGTGGGGCTGGCCGTTACCTTGTTGCTGTTCGCCATCGCGCTATTGGCCTGTCGGCACCTGCTCAGCGAGCTGGACATCTACGCCTTGCACGACTCGGTCCTGGCCACTCCGCCTGCCGCTTTGGGCGGGGCGCTGCTGGCCATGGTCTGCGGGTTCATCATCCTGCTGGGCTACGAATGGTCGGCCAGCCGCTATGCCAACGTCACCCTCCCCGCACGCACCCTGGCCCTGGGGGGGTTCACCTCGTTCGCCATCGGCAATGCCATTGGCCTGTCGATGCTGTCCGGCGGTTCGGTGCGTTATCGGCTGTACTCGCGATTGGGCGTGGGCGCCGGCGAAGTTGCGCGCATGACCCTGTTCGCCAGCCTTTCGCTGGGTTGCGCCCTGCCGCCGCTCGCTGCGGTGGCCACCCTCAGCAGCCTGCCCGCCGCTTCCATGGCCCTGGGGCTGTCACAGGGGCTGCTGGGGATGATTGCCGCAGTCGTGCTGGTACTGACCGCGCTGCTGGTACTGGGCGTCTATCGACGGCGCCTGGCCGAGCAGCCGCTGCCTCACAATCTGTTGGTGCGAGCGGGAAGTCGCACGCTGCGACTGCCCAGCGCACGCCTGACACTGCTGCAACTGGTCATCACCGCGCTGGACGTGGTGGCCGCAGCCACCGTGCTGTATCTGTTGCTGCCCGAAGCGCCGCCGTTCGGCGCTTTCGTGCTGATCTACCTGCTGGCGCTTGCCGCAGGCGTACTCAGCCACGTGCCTGGCGGAGTCGGCGTGTTCGAAGCGATCCTGCTGGCGGCGTTCGCCGATACCCTGGGCGCCGCGCCGCTCGCCGCGGCCCTGCTGCTGTACCGCCTGATCTATGTGGTGTTGCCGATGCTGGTGGCGTGCGTGGTGCTGCTGGCCAACGAAGCACGCCGCCTGTTTTTCGCTCAGCAGGCGATTCGCGTGGCTTCCGGGCTGGCCGCGCCGATATTGGCGGTGCTGGTGTTCCTCTCCGGCGTGGTGCTGCTGTTTTCCGGTGCCACGCCTGAGATCGACACCCGCCTGCAGGACCTGGGCTTCCTCATTCCCCATCGCCTCATCGACGCCTCGCACCTGGGCGCAAGCCTGGTGGGCGTGCTGTGCCTGCTGCTGGCCCAAGGGTTGCGCCGACGCCTGTCGGCGGCCTGGGTATTGACCATGGTGCTGCTGCTGGCGGGCGCCGTGCTGTCGCTGCTCAAGGGCTTCGACTGGGAAGAAGCGTCGTTGCTGTGCATGACCGCACTGCTGCTCGCGGTGTTCAAGCGCTCGTTCTACCGACCCAGTCGCCTGCTGGAGGTGCCGTTTTCGCCGCTGTACCTGATCGCCAGCGTGTGCGTGGTGGGCGCGTCGATCTGGTTGCTGTTCTTCGCCTACCAGGATGTGCCCTACAGCACCAAGCTGTGGTGGCAGTTCGCACTGGATGCCGATGCCCCCCGCGGCCTTCGCTCGGCCCTGGGCAGCGCGGTACTGTTGATCGTGGTCGCCCTGACCTGGCTGCTGCGCACCGCACGCCCGGTGATCCACCTGCCCACACCCGATGAACTGCAGCGCGCTGCAACCATCCTCAAGGCGTCGCACCAGCCCGATGGTGGCCTGGCCCTGACCGGCGACAAGGCGTTGCTGTTCCACCCCAAGGACGAGGCGTTTCTGATGTACGCCCGCCGCGGGCGCAGCCTGGTGGCCCTGTACGACCCCATCGGCCCGACCCAGCCGCGTGCCGAAATGATCTGGCAGTTTCGCGACCTGTGCGACTTTCACCACGCCCGCCCGGTGTTCTATCAGGTCAGGGCAGAGAACCTGCCGTTCTACATGGACATTGGCCTGACCGCGATCAAGCTGGGTGAAGAGGCTCGGGTCGACTTGCACGCTTTCGATCTGGAAGCCAAGGGCAAGGAGATGAAGGATCTGCGCTACACCTGGAACCGCGGCGGCCGCGACGGCCTGTCCCTGGAGATCTACGAGCCCGGCCAGGCACCGCTGGACGAGCTCAAGGTCATTTCCGACGCCTGGCTCAGTGGCAAGAACGTGCGCGAGAAGGGGTTTTCGCTGGGCCGCTTCAGCCCGGAATACCTGAACCATTTTCGTATCGCGATCGTCCATTTCGAGGGCAAGCCGGTGGCGTTCGCCAACCTGCTGGAAACCGACAGCAGGGAGCTGGCCAGCCTGGACCTGATGCGCGCGCATCCCCAGGCGCCCAAATTGACCATGGAATTCATGATGGTAGGCTTGATCCAGCACTACAAGAAACACGGTTACGCTCGCTTCAGCCTGGGCATGGTGCCGCTGTCGGGCCTGCAGCCTCGGCGCGGCGCACCCCTGACCCAGCGCCTGGGTTCGATGGTCTTCAACCGTGGCGAGCAGCTGTACAACTTCCAGGGCTTGCGTCGCTTCAAGGACAAGTTCCAGCCGACCTGGGAGCCTCGTTACATGGCCGTGCCGGCAGGCCTTGACCCGCTGGTCGCACTGGCCGATACCGCCGCCCTCATTGCAGGTGGCCTGACAGGATTGGTGAAACGCTGATGATTCGACGTAACTGGCGCAAGTTGTTCGCCTTGATCGTGGTACTGCTACTGGCGGTAGCCGGTTATTACTGGTTGGCCACCCGCCCTGTCCCTGCGGCGCAGCTCAGCGCCCAACGCCTGAACAACGGCAGCGATGCCCGCGAAGTCGTCCCCGGCACTCGGACCAAGTCGCGAGTGGCGATTGCACTGCCTGCTGCCGAAGCCTTGACCGACAAGCAGTTGCTGGACCTGAGCCGGGATGCCTCGGCGCACATCGTCCAGGTGATCCTGCCGGAAACCGACTGCGGCCTGCAGCAGGCCGCCCTGGACGCTGCCATCAAGCGTCTCGACGGCGCACCGGACCTGGTGGCTGGCATAGGTCCGGGTGCGTCGCTGGCCTGGCGCTGGTTGGCCACCCAGGACAATGACAAGGCTCAGGCAGTGTCGGTGGACCTGAGCGTGGAGAAACCGGACGGCTGTCTGCCGGAACTGCCGAAGAAGGCCGAGCATGGCCAGTGGATGGTTGCCTGGAATGACAACCCCGACGATGCCAGTGCAGCGTTCGTGCGTGACCAGCCCAATGCGCAGACTGTCATCAGCGACTACGACGTGAAGCTGCCGCAGGTGCTGAAGAACCAGATCACCGCCATCCTGGTCGGCACCGAGGGCACCCATCTGGCCATCCCGGTAGTCGAAGTGCCCGCCGCGCAGAGCAACGAGACCGTCAGCCTGTTCCTGTCGGGCGACGGCGGCTGGCGCGACCTCGACAAGGCGGTTGCCGGCGACATGGCGACGATGGGCTACCCGACCGTGGGTATCGACACCCTGCGCTACTACTGGGAACACAAGACGCCCGAGCAGAGTGCCGACGACCTGGTCGAGCTGATGCACTTCTACCGGCAGAAGTGGGGCGCAAAACGCTTCGTGCTGACCGGTTATTCGTTCGGTGCCGACGTGCTCCCGGCCATCTATAACCGCCTGCCCGCCGAGGCACAGGACAGCGTCAGCGCTATCATCCTGTTGGCGTTCGCCCGCAGTGGCAGCTTCGAGATCGAAGTCGAGGGTTGGCTCGGCAACGCTGGCAAGGAGGCCCCCACCGGGCCGGAAATGGCCAAGCTGCCGGCCGCCAAGGTTGTTTGCGTGTATGGCGAAGAAGAGGCCGACGAAAGCGGCTGTACCGAGCCGACTGCAGTAGGCGAGAAGCTCAAGCTGCCGGGTGGCCACCATTTCGACGAGAATTACCCGGCGCTGGCCAAGCGCCTGGTGCTGCAGATCGACAAGCGTACCGGCTCGAACTGATCGGGCTGTAAAAGCAAAGCCCCGGACCTGCGCAGGTACCGGGGCTTTTTTTTGTGCGGCCTACACCGAACCTACATCTCCACCTGCGTACCGAGTTCGATCACCCGGTTCACCGGCAGTTTGAAGAAGCGCAGGTTGCCATTGGCATTCTTCAGCATGAAGGCGAACAACTGCTCGCGCCAGCGCGCCATGCCGGCCAACTTGGAGGCGATCACCGTCTCGCGGCTGAGGAAATAGGTGGTGCGCATCGGGCTGAAGTCCAGCTCCGGCAGATCGCACAGGGCCAGGGCGCCGGGCACGTCCGGTTCGTCCATGAAGCCGTAATGCAGAATGACCCGGAAGAACCCTTCGCCATAGCTCTGCACCTCGAACCGACGTGCAATGGGCACCCTCGGTGTGTCTTCGTTGACCACCGTCAACAGCACCACCTGCTCATGCAACACCTGGTTGTGCAGCAGGTTGTGCAACAACGCGTGGGGCACGGCATCGGAACGTGCAGTAAGGAACACCGCCGTGCCCTGGACGCGATGCGGCGGCTGTACGCTGATGCTGCCGATGAAGATCGGCAGCGGCAACCCGCCTTCGTCGATCCGTTCGACCAGCAGTTGCTTGCCGCGCTTCCAGGTGGTCATGAGGATGAACAACACGGTTCCCGCCAGCACTGGAAACGCACCGCCCTGAATGATCTTCGGCACGTTGGCGGCGAAGAACAGGCCATCGACCAGAAGGCAACCCAGCAGAACCGGGACGGCCAGCACCGGTGGCCACTTCCACAGCAGCAGCATCACGGCCGACACCAGGATGGTGGTCATCAACATGGTCCCGGTGACGGCGACGCCATAGGCCGAGGCCAGCGCACCGGAGGATTCGAAACCGATCACCAGCAGCACCACGCCAACCATCAACGCCCAGTTCACAGCGCCGATATAGATCTGCCCCTGCTCGCTGCTCGACGTGTGCTGGATGTGCATGCGCGGGATGTAGCCCAGCTGGATGGCCTGCTGGGTCAGGGAGAACGCGCCGGAGATCACCGCCTGCGATGCGATCACGGTGGCCAGGGTGGACAGTGCCACCAGCGGCACCAAGGCCCAGCCTGGCGCCAGCAGGAAGAACGGATTGCGCGCCGCCTCGGGGTTTTCCAGCAACAGGCCGCCCTGCCCGAAGTAGTTCAGCACCAGGGCAGGCAGCACCAGAATGAACCAGGCACGGGCAATCGGCTTGCGGCCAAAATGCCCCATGTCGGCATACAGCGCCTCGGCGCCGGTCAGTGCCAGCACCACGGCGCCGAGGATCGCCACACCCATCCCGGGGTGAACGATGAAGAAGCGCACTGCCCAGACCGGATTGAACGCCTTGAGCACTTCGGGGTGCTGGTATACCCCGTAGGCACCCAGCAGCCCCAGCACCAGGAACCACACCACCATCACCGGCCCGAACAGCTTGCCGATGCGTTGTGTACCGTGCTTCTGGATCAAGAACAGCGCCACCAGTACCACCAGCGCCATCGGCACCACCCAGCGCTCCAGGCCATCGAACGCCAGTTCCATGCCCTCGATGGCCGAAAGCACCGACACCGCCGGGGTGATCATGCTGTCGCCGTAGAACAGCGCGGCACCGGCCAGCCCGCACACCACCATCAAGGCACGCAGCCTGGGCAGCGAGGCGGTGGCACGCGTCGCCAACGCCGTCAGGGCCATGATGCCGCCTTCGCCCTGGTTGTCGGCGCGCAACACGAACAGCATGTACTTGATCGAGACGACCCAGATCAGCGACCAGAAAATCAGCGAGAGGATGCCCAGCACCCCGTCGTGGGAAATGGGCACGCCATAGCCCCCGGAAAAGACTTCCTTGAGCGTGTACAACGGGCTGGTGCCGATGTCGCCATAAACGACACCGACCGCTGCCACCAGCATGCCGATCGGTCGGGCCGCCGAATGTCCGCCATTGCCGTTACTGCTTGCCTGAACCATCGACCACTCCCGCACCCGTGATTTGTAACGCCATGTGGCGAGATGCGGCGAAGCATAGCGCAGCACTCGTCGCAATTCCTCGCATAATGCTGGTCAAGCGACCCAGCCATCGCTAGAATTGCGCACTTTTTGATCAGAGGCGTACCCAGCGCCCACCTGTGTGGCCCACGAGGCCCTATCGATACCGAGGTTAGCCATGTCCACCACTCCTTCGTCGGCCGCTCCAAAGGTCGGCTTCGTCTCGCTGGGTTGCCCCAAGGCCCTGGTCGATTCCGAGCGAATCCTGACTCAGTTGCGCATGGAAGGTTACCAGGTGGTGTCCACCTACGAGGACGCCGACGTGGTGGTCGTCAACACCTGTGGTTTCATCGATACCGCCAAGGCCGAGTCCCTGGAAGTGATCGGCGAAGCGCTCAAGGAGAACGGCAAGGTCATCGTCACCGGCTGCATGGGCGTGGAAGAGAATGCCATTCGCAAGGTGCACCCCAGCGTGCTGTCGGTCACCGGCCCGCAGCAGTACGAGCAGGTGGTCAACGCGGTGCACCAGGTGGTGCCGCCTCGGCATGACCACAACCCGCTGATCGACCTGGTACCGCCCCAGGGCATCAAGCTGACGCCGCGTCACTACGCCTACCTGAAAATCTCCGAAGGCTGCAACCACAGCTGCAGCTTCTGCATCATCCCCTCGATGCGCGGCAAGCTGGTCAGCCGTCCGGTGGGCGATGTGCTGAGCGAGGCCGAGCGCCTGGTCAAGGCCGGGGTCAAGGAAGTGCTGGTCATCTCCCAGGACACCAGTGCCTATGGGGTGGACGTCAAGTACAAGACCGACTTCTGGAACGGTCGCCCGGTCAAGACACGCATGCTCGAATTGTGCGAAGCCCTGAGCACCCTGGGCGTCTGGGTGCGCCTGCACTACGTGTACCCCTACCCCAACGTCGACGACATCATCCCGCTGATGGCCGCCGGCAAGATCCTCCCGTACCTGGACATCCCCTTCCAGCACGCCAGCCCGAAAGTGCTCAAGGCCATGAAACGCCCGGCCTTCGAAGACAAGACCCTGGCGCGGATCAAGAAGTGGCGCGAGCAGTGCCCGGACCTGATCATCCGTTCGACCTTCATCGTCGGCTTCCCCGGCGAGACCGAGGAAGATTTCCAGTACCTGCTGGACTGGCTGAGCGAGGCGCAACTGGACCGCGTTGGCTGCTTCCAGTATTCGCCGGTCGAGGGCGCGCCTGCCAACCTGCTGGACGCTGCCATCGTCCCCGACGACGTGAAACAGGACCGTTGGGACCGCTTCATGGCGCACCAGCAGGCCATCAGTGCCGCACGCCTGCAGATGCGCATCGGCAAGCGCGTGGAAGTGCTGATCGATGAGGTCGAGGAACAGGGTGCGGTGGGCCGTTGCTTCTTCGACGCCCCGGAAATCGACGGCAACGTGTTCATCGGCGATGCCACCCATCTCAAGCCGGGCGACAAGGTCTGGTGCACCATCGTCGATGCCGACGAATACGATCTGTGGGCCGAACTGGCCTGATTCGAGCTGCCCTGGCTCGACAGGCAAGACGGCGGCGACCGGCCCGGTTCGCCGCCACGCCAGCCGCAGGCGCCAGACGCCGGGCAATCTGCGCGGGCTTAACCGCCTCCAGGCAGTTACACTAGCGCCCTTTCCTTGCTACGGCCGCAGTCATGTCTGAACCCACTCGTCTCTCCAAACGCCTCATCGAACTGGTCGGGTGTTCCCGCCGCGAGGCCGAACTCTTCATCGAAGGCGGCTGGGTGTCCGTTGACGGCGTGGTGGTCGACGAACCGCAGTTCAAGGTGGACGCACAGAAGGTCGAGCTCGATCCCCAGGCCAAGGCCGAAGCACCGGAGCCGGTGACCCTGTTGCTGCACCAGGCGCCGGGACAGAGCGCCGAAGAGGCGCTGGCTACGCTCAACGCCCAGACTCTGTCCAGCGAGCACGGCTTTGGCAAGCGTCCGCTCAAGGGCCACTTCCTGCGCCTGAGCTGCGCGGCCGAGCTGCCTGCCAATGCCAGCGGTCTGCAGATCTTTACCCAGGACTGGAAGACCCTGCGCAAGCTGACCGCCGATGCGGCCAAGATCGAACAGGAATACGTGGTGGAAATCACCGGCGAGATGAGCCCCCACGGCCTCAACCGCCTCAATCATGGCGCGATGTACAAGGGCAAGGCGCTGCCGGCGGTGAAAGCCAGCTGGCAGAACGAGACACGCCTGCGCTTCGCCTTGAAGAACCCGGCACCCGGGGTGCTGCAGCAACTGTGCGCCAGTGTCGGTCTGACGATCGTCTCGATCCGCCGCATTCGCGTGGGCGGTGTGTCGATGGGCAAGCTGCCCCTGGGCCAGTGGCGCTACCTGACGACCAAGGAAAAATTCTGAACCCTCTCTTTTTCCGGCGCTGCCTGGGCAGCGTCGTTCAACCAGGATACACACCATGATCCACAACGATGTACTGCGCAGCGTGCGCTACATGCTCGACATCAGCGACGGCAAAGTTGCCGACATCACCGCTTTGGGCGGACTGGAAATCAGCAAGGCCGACGTCATCAGCTACACCAAGAAGGACGAAGAAGAAGGCTTCGTGCATTGTCCGGATGCTGTCCTGGCGCATTTTCTCGATGGCCTGGTGATCTATCGCCGCGGTCGCGACGAGACCCGCCCCGCCCAGGCGGTCGAGCTGCCGGTCACCAACAACATCGTCTTGAAGAAACTGCGCGTGGCCTTCGAACTCAAGGAAGACGACATGCACGCCGTGCTCAAGTCGGTCGACTTTCCGGTGTCCAAACCTGAACTGAGCGCCTTGTTTCGCAAGTTTGGCCACAACAACTACCGTGCGTGCGGCGACCAGTTGCTGCGCAACTTCCTCAAGGGCCTGACCCTGCGAGTCCGCGGCTGAGCCCCATGGTCTATAGCGTCGAACCGATCGGTTTTATCCGCTCCTGCTTCAAGGAAAAATTCGCCATTCCGCGCCAGCCGCAACTGGCGCCGGCCGCGCGCGGCGTGCTGGAGCTGCTGCCACCGTTCGATCAGGGCGAGGCCGTGCAGGGCCTGGAACAGGTCAGCCATGTATGGCTGCTGTTCCTGTTCCATGAGGCCCTGGAAGACAAGCCGCGTTTGAAGGTCCGTCCGCCGCGCCTGGGCGGCAACAGGTCGATCGGCGTTTTCGCCACGCGGGCCACCCATCGGCCCAATGGCATCGGTCAATCGGTGGTCCGCCTGGACAAGGTCGAAGGCGCGCGCCTGCACCTCTCCGGCATCGATTTGCTCGACGGCACACCAGTGCTGGACATCAAACCCTACGTGCCCTATGCCGACAACGTGCCTGCTGCCGTCAACGCCATCGCCAGCGCCGCGCCTGAGCCCATTGCCGTGCAGTGGCTGGACGCGGGACTGGCGCAAGCCAGGGCGCACGCCATGCGCCTGGGCGAGCCGTTGGTGGAGTTGATCGAGCAATGCCTGGCCCAGGATCCGCGTCCGGCCTACCAGAAGCCTGCACCCGAGCGCGAATACGGGGCCCGGTTCTGGGATGTGGACGTACGCTGGCATTACCCGCGCCCCGACTGCATTTGCGTGCTGGAAGTGGTGCTCTCCTGAGCCTGCGCATCGCTCACAAAAAAACCGCCCGAGGGCGGTTTTTTCATGGTGCTGGCCAGCCGCTTACTTCTCGACGAAGGCGCGCTCGATCAGGTAGTCACCCGGCTCGCGCATGCGCGGCGAGACGGTCAGGCCGAAGCTGTTGAGCACTTCGCTGGTTTCGTCGAGCATGCTCGGGCTGCCGCACAGCATGGCACGGTCGTCCTGCGGGTTGATCGGCGGCAGGCCGATGTCGCTGAACAGCTTGCCGCTGCGCATCAGATCGGTCAGGCGGCCTTCGTTCTCGAACGGCTCGCGCGTCACGGTGGGGTAGTAGATCAGCTTGTCGCGCAGTGCCTCGCCGAAGAATTCGTTCTGCGGCAGGTGCTCGGTGATGAACTCGCGGTAGGCGACCTCGTTCACGTAGCGCACGCCATGGCAAAGAATGACCTTTTCGAAACGCTCGTAGGTTTCCGGGTCCTGGATGACGCTCATGAACGGCGCCAGGCCGGTGCCGGTGCTCAGCAGGTACAGGTGCTTGCCCGGCTTGAGGTCATCGAGAACCAGCGTGCCGGTGGGCTTCTTGCTGATGATGATCTCGTCGCCTTCCTTCAGGTGCTGCAGCTGCGAGGTCAGCGGGCCATCGGGCACCTTGATGCTGAAGAACTCCAGATGCTCTTCCCAGTTCGGGCTGGCGATCGAATAGGCGCGCATAAGCGGGCGGCCGGTGGGTTGTTGCAGGCCGATCATCACGAACTGCCCGTTCTCGAAGCGCAGGCCCGGATCGCGGGTGCACTTGAAGCTGAACAGGGTGTCATTCCAGTGATGAACACTGAGTACACGTTCGTGGTTCATGTTGCTCATGTACGGGGCTCCTAGAAAAAGCGTACGCCTGACAGGGGCGCGATTGCGCAATAGTTTACGGGGCTCAACAATATCTGTTAAATGGATTATTAAGATATGGGTAATCGGTTATATAGATATGCGATTCACACTTCGTCAATTGCAGGTATTCGTCGCCGTGGCCCAGCAGGAAAGCGTGTCACGCGCCGCGAACCTGCTGTCGCTGTCGCAGTCGGCGACCAGCACCTCGATCACCGAGCTCGAACGGCAATCGAGCTGTCAGTTGTTCGACCGCGCCGGCAAGCGCCTGAGTCTCAACGCCTTGGGTCATCAACTGCTGCCCCAGGCCGTGGCCCTGCTCGACCAGGCCAAGGAAATCGAAGACCTGCTCAACGGCAAGTCAGGATTCGGTTCGTTGGCGGTAGGCGCGACTTTGACCATCGGCAACTATCTGGCCACTCTGCTGATCGGCCGTTTCATGCAGGTGCACCCGGAAAGCCAGGTCAAGCTGCATGTCCAGAACACTGCGAACATCGTTCAGCAGGTGGCGCACTATGAAATCGACCTGGGGCTGATCGAGGGCGACTGCAGCCATCCAGACATCGAGGTGCAACCCTGGGTCGAAGACGAGTTGGTGGTGTTCTGTGCGCCACGGCATCCATTGGCTTCGGTGCCCAGTGCCAGCCTGGCCTTGCTGACCCAGGAGGCGTGGATTCTGCGCGAACAGGGCTCGGGCACGCGCCTGACATTCGACCAGGCCATGCGTCACCATCGTCTGGCACTCAACATCCGCCTGGAACTGGAACACACCGAAGCGATCAAGCGCGCCGTGGAGTCCGGGCTGGGCATCGGGTGCATTTCCCGGCTGGCACTGCGCGATGCCTTTCGGCGCGGCAGCCTGGTGCCGGTGCACACGCCCGAGCTGGATCTGGCGCGGCAGTTCTATTTCATTTGGCACAAACGCAAGTACCAGACCTCGGCCATGCGCGAGTTTCTCGACCTGTGCCGCGCCTTCACCGCCGGCGCGCAGCGCAGTGACGAGATCGTCCTGCCCGACATCGCCTGAGCCAGGCATCGGTCAAAGCAGAATCACCGCCCACACCAGCACGATCATGCTCAAGGCAACGAACTGAGCTGCGCTGCCCATGTCCTTGGCATTCTTCGACAATGGGTGACGCTCCAGCGAGATGCGATCGATAGCCGCCTCGATCGCCGAGTTGAGCAATTCAACGATCAACGCCAGCAGGCACACCGCGATGAGCACCGCGCGCTCCACGCGGCTGACCTGCAACAAAAAGCTCAGCGGCACCAGCACGACGTTGAGCAGCACCAACTGGCGAAACGCCGCTTCGCCGGTGAAGGCTGCACGCAGACCATCGAAGGAGTAACCCGTAGCATTGAGAATACGTTTGAGGCCGGTCTGGCCCTTGAAAGGTGACATGCGCGACGATCCAGGAAAGGAAGACGGCCGACGATGAAACGTTCGGCGTGAAAAAGGCGTGACGGTGCAGCTCAGTTGGCGGAGGTTGACTCCAATTGTTGCAACAGCAGGGCAGCCTGGGTGCGAGTACGCACGCCGAGCTTGCGAAAGATCGCTGTTACATGGGCCTTGATGGTGGCTTCCGACACGCTCAACTCGTAGGCGATCTGCTTGTTCAACAAACCTTCGCACACCATGGTCAGTACCCTGAACTGTTGGGGCGTCAGGCTGGCAAGCCCTTCGCTGGCGGCCTTGGCTTCCGCCGAAACGCTGACCGCCTCGAATGCCTGCGGCGGCCACCAGACTTCCCCATCCAGCACCTCGCGTACGGCCGCTTGAATGGTTTCGAGCGAACTGGACTTGGGAATGAAGCCACTGGCGCCGAATTCACGCGAGCGCACCATGACCCAGGCGTCTTCCTGAGCCGAAACCATCACCACGGGTATGTGCGGATACTGGCCGCGCAGCAATACCAATCCGGAAAAACCGTAGGCGCCGGGCATATTCAGGTCCAGCAGCACCAGGTCCCAGTCGGCCTTTTCGTCGAGGCGCCCTTCGAGCTCGGCAATACTCGCCACCTCTACCAGACGCACTTCTGCGCCCAGACCCATGGTCAAGGCTTGATGCAGCGCGCTGCGAAACAGCGGATGGTCGTCGGCGATCAGGATTTCGTAAGTGGCCATCGATCACAGGATTCCAGGAAATGAAGCCGTTCGGACAGTATCCGCCCGATTCGGCGCCAAGAATGCCGACCCCGGCCATGGTGGTCAAGCGACTCCATGGCCAGAGCCCGCGTCGCCGCCAGGATTATAGATAGTTGGCCAGAAACCGATGCGCCGCATCGGTCTCGTCCACTGGCTCCTGGAATTTCGCTGCCAGGTAATGCGCACTGAACACATCGAGGTAGGCATCCAGTACGCGCGCCGCCTGCTCGTCGCCGGCCAGCTCCAGACACAGCGCCGCCACCTCGGCGGTGCAGAAGTGATCGTCGCGCTTGGAGCGGCGCAAGGTGTAGCGCGACAGTTGTTCGGGCGCCAGGCTCAACACCGGCAGCGAGGCCAGGTACGGACTCTTGCGGAACATCTTTCGCGCTTCGGTCCAGGTAGCGTCCAACAGTATGAACAAAGGCCGTCGACCGAGCTGCGGCGCCACGCTGCTGGTTACCCGCTGCGGCTCGACGAACTCTCCGGGAAAGACCAGATAGGGCTGCCACTGCGGATCCGCCAAAAGTGCCAGCAACCGCGGGTCGACGGCTACGCGCGACCACATGAAGGCGTGGGTGTCGGCGATCACGTCGGCAATCAGCCAGCCGGTGTTGCTCGGCTTCATGGGTTCCACGTCATGCATCAGCAGGCACATGGCCGACCGTGCGTCGACGTTGGGACGCCACGCGCACAGGCAGTACTGCGGAATGACTCGGCAACGCGGGCATCGAGGCGCGCGTGAACCCCGTGCGGTAAATGGCTGGGTACTGCGCGCCAGGCGCTCGGCGCGCAGACGGGAAACGGCATGGCTCATTGCGGATCACGGTAGAGTCTGGGGGCGCGGATTCTAACAGAGCTGGCTCCGGAACGATGTCGATGGTGAGCCGACGTGCCGCGCCGTATAATCGGCTACCCTCAGAGGTGGGTGAACGCCTGCGCCATTGGCGGGTCTTACGCCCACTTGTCTTGCCCGGCTTTTTGCCCAGGAGTGTTTCATGCTGCGCTTTATCGCCCCGTCCCTCGCCTTGCTGCTTGCCTTGCCGCTGGCCGCCCACGCTGCATCGCTGAAGGAACTGGAGCTGTCGAAAAACCTGCAGAAAGTGGCTCAGCAAAGCAGTGTGGGTACACCGCGCGCAATCAATGAAGACATCCTCGATCAGGGTTTCACCGTCGAAGGCAACCAACTGGTCAATCACCTGAGCGTTCGCGAAAGCCAGGCCTACGAGATGCGCCGCGACCCCAAAACCGTTTACCTGCAACTGGGCGCAAGCGTATGTCGCAACAAGGGTTTTCGTGATCTGATGGCACAGGGCGCCGTGATGCGCTATGACTTCACCGAATACAAGACCAATCGCGCCATCGGCAGCCAGTCCTACACTGCTAAGGACTGCGGCAAGTAATACTCCAGGAAATGTAGCGGTGCTACTCGACGAACACCGCTGCCTCACCGGCAGAAGGGATCAGTCCAGATCCTTGCCGTTGAGCAGACGAGAAATCAGCTCCATCGGGTAGCCCCGATAGGCCAGAAAACGCGTCTGCTGGGCGCGCTCCTTGAGTTCAACGGGAAGCCTGGCAGCGAATTTGCGTTCCCAGAGCTCGCGTAGCTGCACCGCCCAATCGAATCCGCTTTGACGAAGTGCCTGCTCGACATCGGCGCGCTGCAAACCGCGCTGGGTCAGGTCTTCGCGTATTCGTGCGGGCCCGTAGCCGGAGTTGGCCCGATAGCGAATGAAGCTTTCCAGGTAGCGTGCTTCCGACAACAAGCCTTCGTCGGTCAGACGATCAAGCTCGGTATCGATCATTTCGGGAGAGGCGCCGCGCTGACGCAATTTGCGCGTCAGCTCGACTCGACCATGCTCGCGACGTGCGAGCAGGTCCATGGCAGACCGTCGCACGGCGACGGGTGTATCCAATACGACAGGTGGCATGAGGCTGATCAGAAATCGGCTTCAGCTTCAGCCGTATCGGCAGCCGGTGCAGTCGCGGAAGCCTTGTCGGCTGCAGCCTTGTCGGTACCGCCAGTCAGCAGCTTGTCGCGGATCTGCTTTTCCAGGGTGGCCTTGATCTCGGGGTTGTCTTGCAGGAACTTGGCCGAGTTGGCCTTGCCCTGACCGATCTTGCTGCCTTGATAGCTGTACCAGGCGCCCGATTTCTCCAACAGGCCGTTGGCCACACCCAGGTCGACGATTTCACCGTTGAGGTAGATGCCCTTGCCGTACAGGATCTGGAATTCAGCCTGACGGAATGGCGGTGCCACCTTGTTCTTGACGACCTTGACGCGGGTTTCGCTGCCCACCACTTCGTCGCCTTCCTTGACCGCGCCGGTCCGGCGAATGTCCAGACGAACCGATGCGTAGAACTTCAGCGCGTTACCACCGGTGGTGGTTTCCGGGCTGCCGAACATCACACCGATCTTCATGCGGATCTGGTTGATGAAGATGACCAGGCAGTTGGCGTTCTTGATGTTACCGGTGATCTTGCGCAGTGCCTGCGACATCAGGCGTGCCTGCAGACCCACGTGCATGTCGCCCATCTCGCCTTCGATCTCGGCCTTGGGCACCAGTGCAGCGACGGAGTCGACGATGATGACGTCAACCGCATTGGAGCGCACCAGCATGTCGGTGATTTCCAGCGCCTGCTCACCGGTGTCCGGCTGGGATACCAGCAGGTCATCGACATTGACGCCCAGCTTGCCGGCGTACTCGGGATCCAGCGCGTGCTCGGCGTCGACGAAGGCGCAGGTTGCACCGGCCTTCTGGGCCTGGGCGATGACCGACAGCGTCAACGTGGTTTTACCCGACGATTCCGGGCCATAGATCTCGACGATCCGGCCTTTTGGCAGACCACCGATACCCAGCGCGATATCCAGGCCGAGCGAACCGGTAGAGATGGCCGGGATCGCTTGACGCTCGTGGTCACCCATGCGCATGACAGCGCCTTTACCGAATTGACGTTCGATCTGACCCAGGGCCGCAGCCAAGGCACGCTTCTTGTTGTCGTCCATTGAAGTCCTCACGTAATCAATAAGGCCTGACGGCCATAACACCTGTATAAGTAGCCAGTATTATTCCACACACCATGCCCCTCGCCTACCCCTGAAATGGTTTTTCTCCAGTGGCAAGGTGTAACAAACCCTGCAGGGCTGCCACGACGGTTTGCCGGCGCACGGCCTCGCGGTCGCCGGCAAACTGCTCGCGTCGACAAAACGTCTGCGCACCGTCGGCCCAGGCCAGCCATACCGTGCCGACAGGCTTTTCAGCGGAGCCGCCGCCGGGGCCGGCAACGCCGCTGACCGCCACCGCAAAGCGCGCTTTGCTGTGGCCCTGAGCACCGCGCACCATGGCTTCGACCACTTCGCGGCTGACCGCCCCGACCTGCTCGAACAGCTCGCTCGGAACCTGCAGCTGAGCGGTTTTCTGCGCATTGGAATAAGTGACGTAGCCGGCCTCGAACCAGGCCGAACTGCCGGCGATGCGAGTGATCGCCTCGGCGATACCGCCTCCCGTGCAGGACTCCGCCGTGGTGGCTTGGGCGCCCAGGGCGAGCAGGCGCTGGCCGAGTTCGGCAGAGAGTGAGGTCGAGGCGTCCATAACAGCTCCTTGATCAGGCGGCCGATGAGGCTACGCCCTCCTGCCATGCAGGTCAAAGTCGCCATGGCGTGCCTGGGTATGACCGGCCCGGAGGGCAATCGTGCGACCGCGTGACCGGTGCCAACGTCCTACATGGTGAAAAAAATCCCTGTACTATTGGCGCCTGCCTTACGTCCCCAAGACACCCGCGAGCTAAGTCCTTGAATGTCCGATTTTTCTAACCACACCCCGATGATGCAGCAGTACTGGAAGCTGAAGAATCAGCATCCCGACCAGTTGATGTTCTACCGCATGGGCGACTTCTACGAAATCTTCTACGAGGATGCGAAGAAGGCTGCCAAATTGCTCGACATCACCCTGACCGCCCGTGGACAGTCGGCGGGGCAGTCGATCCCCATGTGCGGTATTCCCTACCATGCCGCCGAGGGCTACCTGGCCAAACTGGTCAAGCTGGGCGAGTCGGTGGTGATCTGCGAGCAGATAGGCGACCCGGCCACCAGCAAGGGGCCGGTCGATCGGCAAGTGGTACGGATCATCACGCCCGGCACGGTCAGCGACGAAGCGTTGCTCGACGAGCGCCGCGACAACCTGATCGCGGCGGTGTTGGGCGACGAGCGCCTGTTCGGCCTGGCGGTGCTGGACATCACCAGCGGCAGCTTCATGGTCATGGAGTTGGCGGGATGGGAAAACCTGCTGGCGGAGCTAGAGCGGATCAACCCGGTCGAACTGCTGATCCCCGATGACTGGCCGCAAGGGTTGCCGGCGGAAAAGCGCAAGGGCTCGCGCCGCCGGGCGCCTTGGGACTTCGAGCGGGACACTGCGCACAAGAGCCTGTGCCAGCAGTTCGCAACCCAGGACCTCAAGGGCTTCGGCTGCGAGAAGCTGACGCTGGCCATCGGCGCCGCGGGCTGCCTGCTCGGCTACGCCAAGGAAACCCAGCGCACCGCCCTGCCCCATCTGCGCAGCCTGCGTCACGAACGGCTGGACGACACGGTGGTGCTGGACGGCGCCAGTCGCCGCAACCTGGAGCTGGACACCAACCTTGCCGGCGGACGCGACAACACCCTGCAATCGGTCATCGACCGCTGCCAGACCGCCATGGGCAGCCGCCTGCTGACCCGCTGGCTCAATCGACCACTGCGTGACCTCAAGGTGTTGCAGGCGCGTCAGGGCTCCATCGGCTGCCTGCTCGAGGGCTACCGCTTCGAAAGCCTGCAACCGCAGCTCAAGGAAATCGGCGACATCGAGCGGATTCTCGCAAGGATCGGGCTGCGCAATGCCCGACCGCGGGACCTGGCGCGACTGCGCGATGCGCTGGCCGCCCTGCCCGAACTGCAGGTGGCAATGGCCGAGCTCGAAGCGCCGCACCTGGCGCAGCTGGCGGCCATTGCCGGGACCTACCCGGAACTGGCCGATCTGCTGGCCAAGGCCATCGTCGACAATCCGCCCGCCGTCATCCGCGACGGCGGCGTACTGAAAACCGGCTACGACAGCGAGCTGGACGAACTGCTGTCGCTGAGCGAGAACGCCGGCCAGTTTCTGATCGACCTGGAGGCCAGGGAGAAGGCCCGTACGGGCTTGTCCCACTTGAAAGTGGGCTACAACCGCGTCCACGGCTACTTCATCGAGCTGCCCAGCAAACAGGCCGAGCAAGCCCCGGCGGACTACATCCGGCGGCAGACGCTCAAAGGTGCCGAGCGCTTCATTACCCCTGAACTCAAGGCTTTCGAAGACAAGGCGCTGTCGGCCAAGAGCCGTGCCCTGGCCCGTGAGAAATCGCTGTACGAAGCGTTGCTGGAAAACCTCATCGGTCATCTGCCGCCACTGCAGGACACCGCCGCAGCGCTGGCCGAACTGGACGTGCTGAGCAACCTCGCCGAGCGAGCGCTGAACCTGGACCTCAATTGCCCCCGCTTCGTCGACGAGCCGTGCCTGCGTATTGACCAGGGTCGCCATCCGGTCGTGGAACAAGTACTCACCACACCCTTCGTGGCCAACGACCTGAGCCTGGACGACAGCACCCGCATGCTGGTGATCACCGGTCCGAACATGGGCGGTAAATCCACCTACATGCGCCAGACTGCCTTGATCGTGTTGCTGGCGCACATCGGCAGCTTTGTGCCAGCGGCCAGTTGCGAGTTGTCGCTGGTGGACCGCATTTTCACCCGAATCGGCTCCAGTGATGACCTGGCTGGCGGCCGCTCGACGTTCATGGTGGAGATGAGCGAAACCGCGAACATCCTGCACAATGCCACCGAGCGCAGCCTGGTGCTGATGGACGAAGTGGGCCGCGGCACCAGCACGTTCGATGGCTTGTCGCTGGCCTGGGCTGCCGCCGAATGCCTGGCCGGACTGCGCGCCTATACCTTGTTCGCCACTCACTACTTCGAGCTGACCGTGCTGCCGGAAAGCCAGCCACTGGTGGCCAACGTGCACCTGAGCGCCACCGAACACAACGAGCGCATCGTTTTTCTGCACCATGTGCTGGCTGGCCCTGCCAGCCAGAGCTACGGGTTGGCGGTCGCGCAATTGGCCGGGGTACCGGCCGCAGTCATCCTGCGCGCCAAGGAACACCTGAGTCGTCTGGAAACCACCAGCCTGCCCCACGAGACCCCAACGCCCATGCCCGGCAAGACAGCGAAGCCCCATCAGGCTGACCTGTTTGCCAGCCTGCCGCACCCGGTGCTGGAACAGATTGCCAAGACCGACATCGATGGACTGACCCCGCGGCAAGCGATCGAATTGCTCTATGCACTGAAGAACCGGGTCTAACGCTTATTCCTACAAGCTGATAGAATCCCGCGCGGTTTGGGAATGCCAATGGCTTTTAGCCTGGTCTGCGGCTGACCTGCCCAAACCAAGCGGCCCTGTGAAGGGCTTCGCTGCCGCCGCCTGAGGAGAGAAATAGAAATGACCTTCGTCGTCACCGACAACTGCATCAAGTGCAAATACACCGACTGCGTGGAAGTCTGTCCGGTGGACTGCTTCTACGAAGGCCCGAACTTCCTGGTGATTCACCCGGATGAGTGCATCGACTGCGCACTGTGCGAGCCTGAATGCCCGGCCCAAGCCATCTTCTCCGAAGATGAAGTGCCCGAGGACATGCAGGAATTCATCCAGCTGAACGTGGACTTGGCCGAAGTCTGGCCGAACATTACCGAGAAGAAGGATGCGCTGCCCGAGGCCGAAGCGTTCGACGGCGTGAAAGGCAAGCTCAAGGACCTGGAGCGCTAGGGCACGCTCGTTGCCTCGTACCAGCTGATGGCGACCGCCACGCCTGCCGCGCAGGCGTGTGTGACACCGGACGGCGCGGCTGGCCACTCGCTCTCGACCTCAAAAAAAAGTCAAAAAAAGGGGCGGTAATGAGCCGCCCACCTTTCCCTGTCCCTTTTATCCCTGTCATCGTCCTGATGAATCGCGTCACTGCGATATCCCTTTTGGGCGCTCGATCCTGAGCACCTGTGTCGTCCCTGAACACGCCTTGATATTAACGCATCCTGTGCGCAGGACAACCGCGAATAATTCCCATCATAATCTGACTTGGGTGTCAGCTTATTCGATAATGTGTTCAAGAACGTGCAGTTAGATAGACAAGAGTTCCAACTTACAAAACTTTGACTGGATAAATAGCCAAAGGCTTACACAAGGTCACAGTGAACACTGACAACATCGCACTGCGACTAGGCCAACAATAAAAACGCCCCTTGAAAAAGGGGCGTTCAAGTCGTGCGGTAACGGCGGCTATTGAAACAATGACTCGCTGGACAGCCCATTCTTTTCGAGTATCTCGCGTAGTCGCTTGAGGCCTTCCACCTGGATCTGTCGCACGCGCTCGCGGGTCAAGCCGATTTCCAGGCCAACGTCTTCCAGCGTGCTGCTCTCGTGGCCCCGCAGGCCAAAACGGCGTACCACCACCTCGCGCTGCTTGTCGGTCAGCTCGGACAGCCACTGGTCTATGCTCTGCGAGAGGTCGTCGTCCTGCAGCAGCTGCAAGGGGTCGGTGGGCCGGTCATCGGTCAGGGTGTCGAGCAAGGTCTTGTCCGAATCCGGCCCGAGCGAGACATCCACCGAGGATACCCGCTCGTTGAGCCCAAGCATGCGCTTGACCTCGCCCACGGGCTTCTCGAGCAGATTGGCGATTTCTTCTGGGGACGGTTCGTGATCGAGCTTTTGGGTCAGCTCGCGCGCGGCGCGCAGGTAGACGTTGAGCTCCTTGACCACGTGAATGGGCAGGCGAATGGTCCGGGTCTGATTCATGATCGCCCGTTCGATGGTCTGCCGGATCCACCAGGTGGCATAGGTTGAGAACCGGAAACCGCGCTCGGGATCGAATTTCTCGACCGCACGAATCAGCCCCAGGTTGCCCTCCTCGATGAGGTCGAGCAAGGACAGGCCGCGATTGACATACCGGCGGGCGATCTTGACCACCAGGCGCAGGTTGCTCTCGATCATGCGTTTGCGACCGGCCGGGCAGCCGCTCTGGGAAAGTCGTGCGAAGTGCACCTCTTCTTCGGGAGAAAGCAGAGGCGAAAAACCGATTTCATTCAAATACAGCTGGGTCGCATCGAGCGCCCGCGTGTAGTCGATGTATTTGTGCTGTTTGAGCGATGTGGAATTGCGTGCCTTGGTGCGAACCGCAGGTGCAGCAGGTTCTTCGTTCGACATCACATCCAATACGACGCCGGGTTCCATAAGGAGCACCTCATCGTCGATGTCAAACTCCGGCGCTTCTTTGCTGAGAGCCATTGTTATAGTCCTTTGCTGAGTTCGACCTCAAGCTCCAGCGGCGCCAATCTCCATGGCAGCGCGTGAGCCCGTCCCCACTACGTGGAGGAACAGGCTGGTAGTGCAAATCAACGACGTGGCAGGAATTGCAGCGGATCTACGGGCTTGCCTTGACGGCGAATCTCGAAGTGCAGCTTCACCCGGTCCGTCCCCGTTGAACCCATTTCGGCAATTGTCTGACCGACCTTGACCTGCTGACCCTCCCGAACCAACAACCTGCGGTTATGACCGTAGGCACTGACGTAGGTATCGCTGTGTTTGATGATGACCAATTCGCCGTAGCCCCTCAAACCACTCCCGGCGTAGACCACCGCACCATCAGACGCAGCAAAAACAGGCTGTCCCAAATCACCGGCGATATCAATTCCTTTATTCAAACTGCCGTTTGAAGCGAATTTCCCGATCAAAACACCGTTTGCCGGCCATGCCCAGCCGCCTTGGGTGCGCTCGCCCGCGGGTACCGGGGTAGGCGAAGGGACGGGAATGGCGACGCTGCTGGTGGCGGTCGGTGCCGGGGTGAGCGGACGGCGGGTGACTGTGGTGCGGCTCGAGGAAGACGCAGAGGCGCCGCTCTGGGTGGTCACCACGGTGGTGGCTGGCGCGCCCGAGTTGCCGTCGAAGCGGATCACCTGGCCTGGGCGGATGGTATAGGGCACGGGAATATTGTTGCGCGCAGCCAGGGCCTTGTAGTCCCAACCGTAGCGAAAGGCGATGGAGAACAGCGTGTCGCCTCGCCTGACTGCGTATTGGCCTGTGGTCACCGGCTGGCGCTGCGCCGCTTTGGCCGCGTTGTTGCGATCGACCACGCTGACCTGGCTGGAGGTGCTGGAACAGCCGGACAGAAAGGCTGCGATCGCAACCCCGAGCATCAGGAGCTTGACGCTCGAACTACCTGCACGCTGCCCAATGATTGTGAGGCTCACCCGCCGCTCCTTTGTTGTGGTGACAAGAAAATATCCAACTTCACTACTCGACTTCAAGGCGCATGGGTGCAAGCTGCGGCCGTACCTGCGCCACGACCCGCTGTCAGACAGACGGCGCCGCGCAGAATTCACTCCGCGAACTCACACCGGTCAAGCCAGCGGACCATTGAGCAACGGCACGAAGCGCACGGCTTCCAGAACATGCCGGGAGAACCCGTGCTCTTCGCGCACGATCAACATCAGTTGCTGGACGTCGCCGGCGCCCACCGGAATCACCAGTCGGCCACCGGGCGCGAGCTGATCGAGCAGGGCCTGGGGCACATCGGTCGCCACTGCGGTAACGATGATGCCGTTGTAGGGTGCCAGGGCCGGCCAGCCTTCCCAGCCATCGCCCCAGCGAAAGACCACGTTGCGCCGCTCGAGCGTCTGCAGGCGTTCCTTGGCGCGATCCTGCAGGACCTTGATCCGCTCGACCGAGAACACCCGCTCGACCAGCTGCGACAGCACGGCGGTCTGGTAGCCCGAGCCGGTGCCGATCTCCATGACCTTGTCCAGTGGCCCCGCCGCCAGCAGCAGCTCGCTCATGCGTGCAACCATGTAGGGCTGGGAAATGGTCTGGTTGTGGCCGATCGGCAGTGCGGTGTCTTCGTAGGCGCGGTGCGCCAGTGCTTCGTCGACGAACAGATGGCGCGGTGTGCGACGCAGTACCTCGAGCACCTGGGTATTGGCCAGGCCTTCGTCGCACAGGCGCTGAATCAAGCGTTCGCGCGTGCGCTGCGAAGTCATGCCGATGCCATGGTGCTGATTGTCTCTCTGGCGCATCAGCCAAGCTCCTCCAGCCAATCTTGAACGTGGCCGAAGGCCTCGTTGAAGGTGCGATCCAGTTGCAGTGGCGTGACCGACACGTAGCCCTGCATGACAGCATGGAAATCGGTGCCCGGGCCGCCATCTTCGGCGTCGCCGGCCACGGCGATCCAGTAGCCCGGCTTGCCCCGCGGGTCGACCATGCGGATCGGCGCCGCAGCCCGTGCCCGATGGCCCAGGCGAGTCAGCACCATGCCGCGGATACGCTCGATCGGCAGGTTGGGGATGTTCACGTTGAGCACGGTACGAGGCGGCAGGTTCAACCGGTCTCGGGCCTCGATCAGCTTGCGCGCGTAGTAGGCTGCCGTCGGCAGGTGCTCGGGCTGGCGAGACAACAACGAGAACGCAAACGAGGTATGCCCCAGAAAACGCCCCTCGAGGGCAGCAGCCACCGTGCCCGAATACAGCACGTCGTCGCCCAGGTTGGCCCCCAGGTTTATACCTGAAACCACCAGGTCGGGCTCGAAAGGCAGCAGGCCGTTCAGGCCCAGGTGCACGCAGTCGGTGGGTGTGCCGTTGACGCTGATGAAGCCGTTGGGCAAGGTCTGCGGATGCAGCGGCCGGTCCAGCGTGAGTGAACTGCTGGCGCCGCTACGGTCCTGATCGGGGGCGATCACCGTGCACTGGGCATAGTCCTGCAACACGTCGTGAAGCGCGGCCAGGCCGGGGGCGGTGACCCCATCATCGTTGGAAATCAGAATACGCATGGACTTTCCGTCTGCCCTGTCGGCACCAGATCGACGAGTTCGCGCACCACGACAGTGGCGAAGCAACCGGCCGGCAGGACGAAGTGCAACTGCAGGATGTCAGGCTCGGGATAATGCCACGTCAGCTCGCCGATGGGCAGCCGCAGGATGCGTCGCTCCTGTGCCAGGCCCGCTTTTGCAAGCCAGGCACACAGCGCCGGGTGCTGGTCGCCGATGGCGTTTTCCAGTTCGGCGCAGCGACCGGCGGCGACCGATGCGCCCTCGCCCCACAGCGCCCCGGTAGGGTGCAGGTCGAGGATGTCCAGGCGTGGATCACTGCATTCGGCTTCACCGGCGGGAAAGAAGCTGCGGCTGTCGGTGAACGCCAGCAGATCACCGATCCGGGCGCGGTTCCAGGTACCGTCGGCGACGCGCGCGGCAAGTATCTGGTTGAACAGGAAACTGCGCGCCGTGGAGAGCAGCCGCGAACGCACATTGCGCTGCTCGGGCAGCGCCTGGCGTTCGGCATACTGCTGAGCGTCGAACACATTGCCGCCCTGGAAACCGAAGCGCTGGGTGCCGAAATAATTCGGTACGCCGGTCTGCTGGATTTCTCCAAGGCGCGCATCGAGCGCGGCCCGGTCGGCCTTGAGTGCGGTCAGGCGCACGGTGAAGCCGTTGGCCGAGTGCGCACCGCGTTGCAGTTTGCGCGAGTGCCGGGCCTGCTTGAGGATGGCCAGGGTGTCGCCCTGCGCCGCGCTCAGGTCCGGATCGGCCTTGCCTGGCAGATGCAGGCTGAACCACTGCCGGGTCAGCGCCTGGCGATCCTTGAGGCCTGCATAGCTGACCGTGCGCAACGGCACGCCAGCGGCCTTGGCCAGGCGGCGGGCTGCTTCTTCGGTATTGAGGTTGCGTTTCTCGACCCAGAGCCAGAGGTGCTCGCCCTGGCCGGCCAAGGGAATATCCAGCACTTCGTCGACCTGGAAGTCTTCGGCGCTGGCCTTGAGTACGGCGCTGCCCAGGCTGTCGCCCGTGGCCCGCGGACCCAGCAATTCGAATTCGGTCATGCGCGCAGCAACAAGGCGACCGCATGCACGGCGATACCTTCCTCGCGCCCGGCGAACCCGAGCTTTTCGGTAGTGGTCGCCTTGACGTTGACTTGATCCAGCTCCACGCCCAGGTCGGCGGCGATCCGTTCACGCATGGTTTCTATGTGGGGCGCCATTTTCGGCGCCTGGGCGACGATGGTGGCGTCGACATTGCCGACTTTCCAGCCTTTGCTCGCCACGACCGCGAGCACGTGGCGCAACAGCACGCGGCTGTCCGCGCCCTTGAACTGCGGATCGGTGTCGGGAAAATGCTTGCCGATGTCGCCCAAGGCAGCTGCGCCGAGCAAGGCATCGCTCAAGGCATGCAGTACGACGTCGCCGTCGGAATGAGCCAGCAGGCCGAACTTGTGTGGGATTCGCACGCCACCCAGGGTAATGAAGTCACCCTCGGCGAAACGGTGCACGTCGTAGCCGTGGCCAATACGCATAGAAAAAAACGCCCCGATTGAGTCAGGGCGTGATTCTACCTGCTTTGGCGGAGGTTGGGCGGATCAAAACATCTGCAGGTGACTGTGCTGGCGCCTTCGCGGGCAGAGGGCGCCAGCGCAGTCACTTCAAGGCCTTGGCATGATGGCGCAAATGGTCATCGATGAAGCTGGCGATGAAGTAGTAGCTGTGGTCATAGCCCGGTTGCATGCGCAGCGTCAGTTCATAGCCGGCCGACTTGGCCGCCTGACTCAGAGCCTGGGGCTTGAGCTGGCTCTCGAGGAAATCATCGCGATCGCCTTGATCCACCAGCAGCGGCAGATGTTCCGCCGCATCGGCGATCAGCACGCTGGCATCCCATTCGCGCCAACGCGAGCGCTCCTCGCCCAGGTAATGGGAAAACGCTTTCTGGCCCCAGGGGCAATCCATCGGATTGCTGATGGGCGAGAACGCCGAAATCGACCGATACCGCCCCGGATTGCGCAGCGCGCAGACCAGCGCTCCGTGGCCACCCATGGAATGGCCACTGATGGAGCGCTTGTCCGACGCGGGGAAATGCGCTTCCACGATGGCTGGCAATTCATGCACCACATAGTCATGCATGCGGTAATGCAGCGCCCACGGCTGCTCGGTGGCGTTCAGATAAAACCCGGCACCCAGACCGAAATCCCATGCCTGGTCCGGATCATCCGGCACTCCCGCCCCGCGCGGGCTGGTGTCGGGCGCAACGATGATCAAGCCCAACTCGGCAGCCAGCTCCAGGCCGCCGGCCTTCTGCATGAAGTTCTCGTCGGTACAGGTCAGCCCCGACAGCCAGTACAGCACCGGCAACTTGCCGCCCTGCTCCGCTTGCGGCGGCAGGTACACGGCGAAGGTCATGTCGCAACCCAGCTCCTTGGAGCGGTGCTTGTAGCGTTTGTGCCAGCCGCCGAAGCTCTTCTGGCAGGACAGGTTTTCCAGGCTCATGGCAGACCTCAGAAGTGGATGACCGAACGAATGCTCTTGCCTTCATGCATCAGGTCGAACGCTTTGTTGATGTCTTCCAGGCCCATGGTGTGGGTGATGAAGGTATCCAGCGGGATCTCGCCGGTCTCGGCCATTTCGACGTAGCTGGGCAACTCGGTACGCCCGCGCACGCCACCGAATGCCGAACCGCGCCAGACCCGTCCGGTGACCAGCTGGAACGGGCGCGTGGCGATTTCCTGGCCAGCGCCGGCCACGCCGATGATCACCGACTCACCCCAGCCCTTGTGGCAGCATTCGAGCGCCGCACGCATCAGTTGCACATTGCCGATGCACTCGAACGAGAAGTCCACGCCGCCATCGGTAAGGTCGACGATGACTTCCTGGATCGGCCGGTCATATTCCTTGGGATTGATGCAGTCGGTTGCACCCAGCTGGCGGGCGATCTCGAATTTGCTTGGGTTGATGTCGACGGCGATGATGCGACCGGCCTTGGCCTTGACCGCACCGATGATGGCCGACAGACCGATACCGCCCAGGCCGAACACGGCCACGGTATCGCCCGGCTTGACCTTGGCCGTGTTGAGCACCGCGCCGATACCGGTGGTGACGCCACAACCCAACAGGCAGACCTTTTCCAGCGGCGCCTGCTTGTCGATCTTCGCTACCGAGATCTCCGGCAACACGGTGTACTCGGAGAACGTCGAGGTGCCCATGTAATGGAACAGTTCCTTGCCGTTGTACGAGAACCGCGTGGTGCCGTCCGGCATCAAGCCCTTGCCCTGAGTGGCGCGGATGGCCTGGCACAGGTTGGTCTTGCCCGATTTGCAGAACTTGCACTGGCGGCACTCTGGCGTGTACAGCGGAATGACGTGATCGCCCACCGCAACCGAAGTGACCCCCTCGCCTACCGCTTCGACGATGGCGCCGCCTTCGTGGCCCAGTACCGACGGGAAGATGCCTTCAGGATCCGCACCCGACAGGGTGTAGGCATCGGTATGGCAGACCCCGGAAGCGACCACGCGCAACAGGACTTCGCCTGCCTTGGGCATGGCCACGTCGATCTCGACGATTTCCAATGGCTTGTTGGCTTCGAATGCAACCGCGGCGCGGGACTTGATCATCAATGCTTGCTCCTGAAATGAACGGGACTGCCAACAGTGTAATTCATGGGAGGATGCGGAATAATCGCCCCTTGCGCAAAACATTGATGCCGTACAGGGATAATCGAGTGAATGATAACCGCTGGGAGGGTATCGACGAGTTCGTCGCAGTGGCCGAGTGCGCGCACTTCACGGCCGCAGCGCAGCGGCTGGGCGTGTCGTCGTCTCACGTCAGTCGCCAGATCGCTCGATTGGAAGAACGCCTGCAGACCCGCCTGCTCTATCGCAGCACGCGACGGGTAGCGCTGACCGAGGCAGGGCAGACATTCCTCCAGCATTGCCAACGCCTGCAGGACGGTCGCGACGAAGCCTGGCGCGCCATGAGCGACCTGACCGGTGAACCCAAGGGACTGCTGCGCCTGACCTGCGCAGTGGCCTATGGCGAGCGCTTCATCGTGCCGCTGGTCACGCGCTTCATGGGGCTGTACCCGCAACTGCGCGTGGAGATCGAGCTGAGCAACCGCACCCTCGATCTGCTACAGAAGGCCTGGACCTGGCCATCCGCCTGGGACGCCTGCAGGACTCGCGACTGGTGGCAACCAGGCTGGCGCCGCGGCGAATGTTCCTGTGCGCTTCACCGCACTACCTGGCGCGCTATGGCCGGCCCCACAGTGTGTCGGAGTTGACGCGGCACAACTGCCTGGTGGGCAGTTCGGATATCTGGCCGCTGCAGGTCGATGGCAAGGAACAGGCGCAACGCGTGCAGGGCAACTGGCGCTGCAACAGTGGCCAGGCGGTCCTCGACGCGGCGTTGCAGGGCGTCGGGCTGTGTCAGCTGCCTGATTACTACGTGCTGGAACACTTGCGCAGCGGCGCACTGGTGTCGCTGCTGGAGGCCCACCAGCCGCCCAACACGGCGGTGTGGGGGCTTTATCCGCAACAACGGCACTTGTCGCCGAAGATCAGGAAGCTAGTCGATTATCTCAGAGAAGGGTTGGCCGAGAGGCCCGAGTATCTGTAGGAGCGGTCATCGGCCGCGAACGACGCCACCGCCCCCCTCAGCCACGCATCGCCCAACGCTGGCGCAGCCACTCCAGATCTTCAGGCCGGGTCACCTTGAGGTTGTCCGCCCGGCCCTCCACCAGCTTCGGCGCGAAACCGGCCCACTCGATGGCCGAGGCCTCGTCGGTAATCTCCACTCCGGCCACCAGGCTATCGGCCAGAGCCCGATGCAGGACGCCCAGACGAAACATCTGTGGCGTGAACGCCTGCCAGATCGTGCTGCGATCCACCGTATGCTGAACCCGCCCAGTCGCATCGGCACGCTTGAGCGTGTCGCGCGCGGGCACGGCCAACAGACCGCCGACGCTGTCATCAGCCAGCTCGGCAAGCAGTTTGTCGAGGTCGGTGCGAGAAAGGTTGGGCCGCGCCGCATCGTGCACCAGCACCCAATCACTGCCGTCGGCGCCCTGGGCGTGTAAATGCAGCAAGGCGTTGAGCACCGAGTCGGCACGCTCGCGACCACCGGCCACGCGCTGGATCAGCTCGTTGCTGGCACTGGGCAGGTCGGGCCAGAACGGGTCATCGGCGGCGATGCTGACGACCACGCCCTTGAGCTGTGGATGGCCGAGGAAACAGTCGATGCTGTGTTCCAGGATGGTGCGACCGCTCAAGGTCAGGTACTGCTTGGGGCGGTCCGCTGCCATGCGCGCACCCACGCCCGCAGCGGGAATCACTGCCCAGAAGGCTGGCAGCGAGGTATTCATTGGGCCAACTGGTAGAGGGTTTCACCCTCCTTGACCATGCCCAGTTCATGGCGAGCGCGTTCTTCGACGGTCTCCATGCCCTTTTTCAATTCGAGTACTTCGGCGTCCATCACGCGATTGCGCTCCAGCAGCCGTTCGTTCTCGGCATGCTGTTCGGCGATCTGCTGTTTCAGCTCGGCTACCTGCTTGAGACTTCCGTTTCCGACCCACAGGCGATACTGCAAACCACCCAGGAGCAGAAGCAAGACAAGAAACAACCAATAAGGACTGCGCATCACGTTACCCAGTGGTAAAAAACTTCAACTCTGCGACCAGATAGCACGAAGCCTGGCATCCGCCAGGCTCCGCATGTCGTCTTTCTACCATCTATTGCTTAGCCGCGAAACTCGTCGCGACCACGATAGATCGCCTTGGAACCCAACTGCTCTTCGATACGCAGCAGTTGATTGTACTTGGAAACACGGTCCGAGCGGCACAGCGAGCCGGTCTTGATCTGGCCGGCAGCGGTGCCCACGGCCAGGTCGGCAATGGTCGAATCTTCGGTTTCACCGGAACGGTGCGAGATCACCGCGGTGTAGCCGGCAGCCTTGGCCATCTGGATGGCTTCCAGGGTTTCGGTCAAGGTACCGATCTGGTTGAACTTGATCAGGATGGAGTTGGCGATCTTCTTGTCGATGCCTTCCTTGAGGATCTTGGTATTGGTCACGAACAGGTCGTCACCCACCAGCTGGACTTTTTCGCCGATCTTGTCGGTGAGAATCTTCCAGCCAGCCCAGTCGGATTCGTCCAGGCCGTCTTCGATCGAGATGATCGGGTAGCGCTCGGTCAGGCCCTTGAGGTATTCGGCAAAACCTTCGGCGTCGAACTTGTGGCCTTCACCGGCCAGGTCGTAGGTGCCGTTTTCGAAGAATTCGCTGGCAGCGCAGTCCAGGGCCAGGGTCACGTCGGTGCCCAGTTTGTAGCCGGCTTTCTCGACGGCTTCGGCAATGGCGCTCAAGGCATCTTCGTTGGACGCCAGGTCCGGCGCGAAACCACCTTCGTCACCTACGGCAGTGCTCAGGCCGCGAGCCTTCAATACCGCCTTGAGGTGGTGGAAGATCTCGGTGCCCATGCGCAGGGCGTCGGAAAAGGTCTTGGCGCCAACCGGCTGGACCATGAATTCCTGAATGTCGACATTGTTGTCGGCGTGCTCGCCACCGTTGATGATGTTCATCATCGGCACGGGCATGGAGTAGACGCCCGGCGTGCCGTTGAGGTTGGCGATGTGCGCGTACAGCGGCAGGTCCTGATCCTGCGCGGCAGCCTTGGCAGCGGCCAGGGACACGGCGAGGATGGCGTTGGCGCCCAGCGAAGCCTTGTTCTCGGTACCGTCCAGGGCAATCATGGCGTGATCCAGACCCTTCTGGTCGACCGGATCCTTGCCCAGCAGCGCATCGCGAATCGGGCCATTGATGTTGGCCACCGCCTTCAGAACACCCTTGCCCATATAGCGGCTCTTGTCGCCGTCACGCAGCTCCAGCGCTTCGCGCGAGCCGGTAGAAGCGCCCGACGGTGCACAGGCGCTGCCGATGATGCCGTTTTCCAGAAGCACGTCGGCTTCTACGGTAGGGTTGCCACGGGAGTCGAGAACTTCACGACCTTTGATGTCGACGATTTTTGCCATTGTTATGAACACTCCAAAGTAGACGAGACGACGCAGCTTGGGCTTTAGCGATCCCCTCGCGGGCATAGACCCGCTCCCACTGGGCTCGATGTGGGAGCGGGTCTCTGCCCGCGAAAGGGTCACCGCAACAAATCGGGCACTACTTTACCGCAATCAGGCCGTTTCGATCGCCGGGAAACCTTTGACCAATTCATCCAGCGCCTTGAGCTGGGCAAGAAACGGTTCCAGCTTGTCCAGGCGCAGCGCGCAGGGGCCGTCGCACTTGGCGTTGTCCGGGTCCGGGTGGGCTTCCAGAAACAGCCCGGCCAGGCCCTGGCTCAGGCCAGCCTTGGCCAGGTCGGTGACCTGGGCGCGACGGCCACCGGCCGAGTCGCTGCGACCGCCCGGCATCTGCAGGGCGTGGGTCACGTCGAAGAACACCGGGTACTCGAACGACTTCATGATGCCGAAGCCGAGCATGTCCACTACCAGGTTGTTGTAGCCGAAGCTCGAACCGCGCTCGCAGAGGATCAACTGGTCGTTACCGGCTTCCTCGCACTTGGTCAGGATGTGTTTCATTTCCTGCGGCGCAAGGAACTGGGCTTTCTTGATGTTGATGACCGCGCCGGTCTTGGCCATGGCCACCACCAGGTCGGTCTGGCGCGACAGAAAGGCGGGCAGCTGAATGATGTCGCAGACTTCGGCAACCACAGCGGCCTGTTCAGGCTCGTGCACGTCGGTGATCAGCGGCACGTTGAAGGTCTTCTTGATCTCTTCGAAGATGCGCATGCCCTCCTCCAGGCCGGGGCCGCGGTAGGAGGTCACCGAAGAACGGTTGGCCTTGTCGAAGCTGGCCTTGAACACGTAGGGGATGCCGAGCTTGTCGGTCACCCGCACGTATTCTTCACAGACCTTGAGGGCCATGTCGCGTGATTCCAGCACGTTCATGCCACCGAACAACACGAACGGCTTGTCGTTGGCGATCTCTATATCGCCAACGCGGATGATCTTCTGCGCCATGGTGATCAGGCCTTCTTCTGATGTTGAGCCAATGCGGCCTTGACGAAGCCGGTGAACAACGGATGACCGTCACGCGGCGTCGAGGTGAATTCGGGGTGGAACTGGCAGGCCACGAACCACGGATGGTCCTTGGACTCGACCACTTCGACCAGCGCGCCGTCACCCGAGCGCCCGGAGACGACCAGCCCAGCTTCGACCAGTTGCGGCAGCAGGTTGTTGTTCACTTCGTAGCGATGACGATGACGCTCGACGATCACGTCGCGGGCGTAGCAGTCGTGAACCTTGGAGCCGCCGACCAGCTGGCAGTCCTGCGCGCCCAGACGCATGGTGCCGCCCAGGTCGGAGGCTTCGGTGCGGGTTTCCACGGCGCCGGTGGCGTCTTCCCACTCGGTGATCAGACCGACGACCGGATGGCCGCTGGCGCGATCGAATTCGGTGGAGTTGGCGTCTTTCCAGCCCATGACGTTACGGGCGAACTCGATGACCGCCACCTGCATGCCCAGGCAGATACCCAGGTACGGCACCTTGTTCTCGCGAGCGTACTGCACGGCGGTGATCTTGCCTTCCACGCCACGCAGGCCAAAGCCGCCGGGCACCAGAATGGCGTCGACGCCTTCGAGCAGGGCGGTGCCCTGGTTCTCGATGTCTTCGGAATCAATGTAGCGCAGGTTGACCTTGGTGCGGTTGCTGATGCCGGCATGGCTCATCGCTTCGATCAGCGACTTGTAGGCATCGAGCAGCTCCATGTACTTGCCGACCATGGCGATGGTCACTTCGTGTTCGGGGTTCAGCTTGGCATCGACCACCGCTTCCCATTCGGACAGGTCGGCGCCGCCGCACTGCAGGCCGAAGCGCTCGACGACGAAGTCATCCAGGCCCTGGGAGTGCAGGATGCCAGGGATCTTGTAGATGGTGTCGGCGTCTTCCAGGGCAATCACCGCACGCTCTTCGACGTTGGTGAACTGAGCGATCTTGCGGCGCGACGACGTGTCGATCGGGTGATCGGAACGGCACACCAGCACGTCAGGCTGCAAGCCGATGGAGCGCAGTTCCTTGACCGAATGCTGGGTCGGCTTGGTCTTGGTCTCACCCGCGGTGGCGATGTAGGGGACCAGCGTCAGGTGCATCAGCATGGCGCGCTTGGCACCGACCTCGAAACGCAGCTGGCGGATCGCTTCCAGGAACGGCTGGGATTCGATGTCGCCAACGGTGCCGCCGATTTCGACCATGGCCACGTCGGCATCGCCGGCGCCCTTGATGATGCGCCGCTTGATCTCGTCGGTGATGTGCGGGATGACCTGGATGGTCGCGCCCAAGTAATCACCACGGCGCTCCTTGCGCAGCACGTGCTCGTACACCCGGCCGGTGGTGAAGTTGTTGTTCTGGGTCATGGTCGTGCGGATGAACCGCTCGTAGTGCCCCAGGTCCAGGTCGGTCTCGGCGCCGTCGTGGGTGACGAACACTTCCCCGTGCTGGAACGGGCTCATGGTGCCCGGGTCGACGTTGATGTACGGGTCCAGCTTGAGCATGGTGACTTTGAGCCCCCGCGCCTCCAGGATGGCCGCCAATGAAGCCGAGGCAATGCCTTTCCCCAATGAAGAAACAACACCGCCCGTGACGAAGATGTAGCGCGTCATGAAAAACCCTAGAAGTCTGCGTTAAAGCGGCAGAAGCCGCCGGGGAAAGCGAAGGAAGGCCGAAGCCCCCGACGGCCAAAAACGGTTTGGCAATCGGCAACGTCCGTGAATCCGGTGGGTTCACAGAAGTTGTATCAAGAAGGGAGCGTAGTCTACCGGATTCCCCCTTTCATCTCAAACTCTGCTCGCCGGTTGTCGGCGACCAGAGCAGTCGTCCTTCGATGGCAGACAGCGGCAGGTTGGCCACGGCAACCAAGCGGTCGTGGATGAACAGCAGCGGCAAACGATCGCGCACGAACCCTGGCAGCCGGCTTTCATTGAGCAAGCGCTTGAGGTCACGCTCGCCGCGAACGGGCAGGCGCAGGCGCTCGCCGCCCTGGCGGTAGCGGATCTGCGCGTGCCCCGGCAACGGGCCGCCCTGCCAACGCACCTCGCCGTTGCCGACCAACTGCAGGGCTTGTCGGGTGTCTGGCCAATCCTGAGACGGGGGCTGGGCCTGCGACCATTGGCCACTGACCCACCAGATCCGCCCGTGGGCCCTGTGCAGCTCGCCGTCGGCCAGGCGCCAGACCGGCGTAGCGGCGGGATCCGCGTCGCGCAGGGACGTCCAGCCAACCCAGTGCTGGGTATCAGGCAAGCGCGTCAGAGGCGCAAGCCAGTATTGCAGGGCATTGCGCTGACGGCTTTCGGACAGGGTACGAAGCGGCGCCAGGGTCAGGCTGGGCAATGCCAGCCAGGAAGGTTCGCCAGCTGTGTGCGCAGGCGCAAGGTCCGCGGCGGCCAGTTCATCCAGCAGCTGCGCCGCCTCGCTCAGGTGCGCGGCGGCCCTGGCGATACTGCCGGCAGCCTGGGGCCAGCGCGCCGTGATCACGGGCAGGACCTCGCCACGCAGATAGTTGCGAGAGAAACGCGTGTCGGTGTTCGAGGGGTCTTCGATCCACTGCAGGCCATGGTTGCGAGCGTAGGCAAGCAACTCGGCGCAAGGCTCGTCGAGCAACGGCCTCACCAGTATCCCCTGCCCTTGCGGCCGCTGCCTGGGCATTGCTGCAAGCCCTCGCACACCGGCGCCGCGCAGCAGACGAAACAGTACGGTTTCGGCCTGATCGTCCTGATGCTGGGCTGCGAACAGCACATCAGCGGCGCCGAGCAGCGCATCGAAAGCGCGATAGCGCGCCTGGCGTGCGGCTTGCTCCAGGCTGGCACCGTCCTGCACCCGAACCTTGATCACCTGCAAGGGCACATCGAGCTGATCGCAGAGTGCCTGGCAGTGGGCGGGCCAGGTGTCGGCAACCGCTTGCAGGCCGTGATGGATATGAATGGCGGTCAGGGCTGGACGGTTGGGCACGCTGGCCAACAGGTGCAGCAGGACGGTGGAATCGAGGCCACCGGAGAGGGCGAGGTGCCAGGCGGGGGCTTGCAGATAAGGCTTCAGCCTGTTGCTCAGGCGCTGGGCCAGGGCGGAGGGTTCACGCATGGGGCGACCCCTTTTCAGTCCATGGTTCCGGATCGACGGTGCGCCCTTCGCGGGCAGAGCCCGCTCCCACAGGAAATTGTGGGAGCGGGGCGGGCGGCTGAGCCCTCTGCCCGCGAAGGGCGCGCTGCGGTCTCGGCCCTTACAACCCGTAGCTCATCAACCGGTCATAGCGGCGGCCGAGCAAGGTCTCGGTGTCGAAACCCTTGAGCATGTCCAGCTGGCTGGTCAGCTCGGCGCGAATAAGGGCCGAGGCAGCGGCCGGATCGCGATGGGCGCCACCCAGGGGCTCATCGATCACCTTGTCGACGATGCCCAGGTGATTCAAGCGTTCGGCGGTGATGCCCATGGCTTCCGCAGCGTCCGGCGCCTTCTCGGCAGTCTTCCACAGAATCGACGCGCAGCCTTCGGGCGAAATCACCGCATAGGTCGAATACTGCAACATGTTCAGCTGGTCGCAGACGCCGATGGCCAGCGCACCACCGGAACCCCCTTCGCCGATGACGGTGGCGATGATCGGCGTCTTCAGCCGCGCCATGACCCGCAGGTTCCAGGCGATCGCTTCGCTCTGGTTGCGCTCTTCGGCATCGATGCCCGGATAGGCGCCCGGTGTGTCGATGAAGGTGAGGATCGGCATCTTGAAGCGCTCGGCCATTTCCATCAGGCGGCAGGCCTTGCGATAGCCTTCAGGGCGCGGCATGCCGAAGTTGCGACGGACCTTCTCGCGCACTTCACGGCCTTTCTGGTGGCCAATGATCATCACCGGCTGGTCGTCGAGGCGGGCGACACCACCGACGATGGCGGCGTCGTCGGAGAAATGCCGATCACCGTGCAGTTCATCGAATTCGGTAAAGATGTGCTGGATGTAGTCCAGGGTGTACGGGCGGCGCGGGTGACGCGCGAGCCGGGCAATCTGCCAACTGGTCAGGTTGCCGAAGATGCTTTCGGTCAGCGTGCGGCTTTTGTCTTGCAGACGAGAGATCTCGTCGCCGATGTTCAACGAATTGTCGTTGCCTACCAGGCGCAGCTCTTCGATCTTGGCTTGCAGGTCAGCGATCGGCTGTTCGAAATCAAGAAAATTCGGGTTCATAGGCATCCGTCTTGGGTCGACGGCCAAGCGGCCGGCCGGTTGATCCGTTTGGCGCCATACCTTAAAGGAAACGGCGCGTTCAGGTCGAGTTTATTAATTGTGGTCGAACCCGCCCCGCAGGGCCAGTTCAACGATATTGCAGAAAGACGTTCTCGCGGCCGAACTGGTCACGCAGCGCTTGAATCAAGCTGTCGGCCGGGTCGATCCGCCAGCCTTCGCCAAACTGCAGCGTGGCCTTGGCATCGCTGCTGGTGTATTCCATGGTAATCGGGCAGGCGCCACGGTGCTGGCGACACAATTCACCGAGCCAGCCCAGCCGGTCGCCGCCCAGCCCGTCGGCGTGCACCTTGAGGCGCAGGCTTTCGGCCAGGTTGGTGCGCGCATCCTCCATGCTCATCACGCGCTTGACGCGCAGGCGCAGCCCCCCGGAGAAATCGTCGTTGCTGACCTCCCCTTCCACCACCACCATCGCATCGGTCTGCAGCAGCGACTGAGCGGACATGAAGGCATCGGCGAACAACGACGCCTCGATACGTGCCGAACGGTCGTCGAGGGTGATGAAACCCATCTTGTCGCCCTTCTTGTTCTTCATCACCCGCAGGGCGATGACCATGCCCGCCACTGTCTGGGTTTCGCGCGAAGGCTTGAGGTCGATGATGCGCTGGCGTGCGAAGCGGCGGATCTCGCCTTCGTATTCGTCGATCGGGTGCCCGGTCAGGTACAGCCCCAGGGTTTCCTTCTCGCCGCGCAGCCGCTCCTTGAGCGTGAGTTCCTTGGCCTTGCGGTGGCTGGCGTAGACATCGGCATCGGCTTCGACGAACACCCCGCCAAACAGGTCGTCGTGGCCGCTGTCGTGGGTGCGTGCAGTCTGTTCCGCCGCCTTGATCGCCCCTTCCATGGCTGACAGCAAGACTGCGCGGTTGCGATCGATGTTGGCCTGGTAGGCCTTGGTTTCATCATGGAAATGCGGGCCCAGCCGATCGATCGCGCCACTACGGATCAGGCCGTCGAGGGTGCGCTTGTTGATGCGCTTGAGGTCGACGCGCTCGCAGAAATCGAACAGGTCCTTGAACGGGCCGGCCTGACGCGCCTCGATGATCGCCTCCACCGGGCCTTCGCCGACACCCTTGATCGCGCCCAGCCCATAGACGATGCGACCGTCGTCGTTGACCGTGAACTTGAACTCGGAATTGTTCACGTCCGGCGCGTCCAGGCGCAGCTTCATGGTGCGCACTTCTTCGATCAGGGTCACGACCTTGTCGGTGTTGTGCATGTCTGCCGAGAGCACCGCAGCCATGAACGGCGCCGGGTAGTGGGTCTTGAGCCAGGCGGTCTGGTAGGACACCAGGCCATAGGCGGCAGAGTGGGACTTGTTGAAACCGTAGCCGGCGAATTTTTCCACCAGGTCAAAAATGTTCCCGGCCAGGTCCGGGTCGATATTGTTGCTCGCGCAGCCTTCGATGAAGCCACCGCGCTGCTTGGCCATCTCCTCGGGTTTCTTCTTGCCCATGGCGCGGCGCAGCATGTCGGCGCCACCCAGGGTGTAGCCCGCCATGACCTGCGCGATCTGCATCACCTGCTCTTGATACAGGATGATGCCGTAGGTCGGCGCCAGCACCGGCTTCAGGCCTTCGTACTGGTAATCCGAATGCGGATACGCCAGTTCGGCGCGGCCGTGCTTGCGGTTGATGAAGTCGTCCACCATGCCCGACTGCAGCGGCCCCGGTCGAAACAGGGCCACCAGGGCGATGAGGTCTTCCAGGCAGTCGGGCTTGAGCTTTTTGATCAGCTCCTTCATGCCGCGCGACTCGAGCTGGAACACCGCCGTGGTCTCGGCCTTCTGCAGCAGCTGGTAGGTCGGTTTGTCGTCGAGCGGAATGAACGCGATGTCCAGCGGCGCTTCGTTGACCTTGGCACGGTCGCGGTTGATGGTCTTCAACGCCCAGTCGATGATGGTCAGGGTGCGCAGGCCGAGGAAGTCGAACTTGACCAGGCCGGCGGCTTCCACGTCATCCTTGTCGAACTGGGTCACCAGGCCGTCGCCGGCCTCGTCGCAGTAGATCGGCGCGAAGTCGGTCAGTTTGGTCGGCGCGATCACCACACCACCGGCGTGCTTGCCGACGTTACGCACCACGCCCTCGAGCTTGCGCGCCATGTCCCAGATTTCCGCGGCTTCTTCGTCGACCTTGATGAAATCGCGGAGAATTTCTTCCTGTTCGTAGGCTTTTTCCAAGGTCATGCCGACTTCGAACGGAATCATCTTGGACAGCCGGTCGGCCAGGCCATAGGACTTGCCCTGCACCCGCGCCACGTCGCGCACCACCGCCTTGGCCGCCATGGAACCGAAGGTGATGATCTGGCTCACCGCATTGCGGCCATATTTGTCGGCCACGTAGTCGATGACCCGGTCGCGGCCATCCATGCAGAAGTCGACGTCGAAGTCGGGCATGGAGACCCGCTCGGGGTTGAGAAAGCGCTCGAACAGCAGGTCGTACTCCAGCGGATCGAGGTCGGTGATCTTCTGCACGTAGGCCACCAGCGAACCTGCGCCCGAACCGCGGCCCGGACCGACCGGCACGCCGTTGCTCTTGGCCCACTGGATGAAGTCCATCACGATCAGGAAGTAGCCGGGAAAGCCCATCTGGAT
Organism: Pseudomonas sp. CFBP 13602; assembly: GCF_014842725.1. Taxonomy (NCBI): domain Bacteria; kingdom Pseudomonadati; phylum Pseudomonadota; class Gammaproteobacteria; order Pseudomonadales; family Pseudomonadaceae; genus Pseudomonas; species Pseudomonas sp. CFBP 13602. The sequence goes on from NZ_JACYVT010000002.1 coordinate 586,589, forward strand.
GATGATGTCGAGCTCGAAATTCAGCCGGTCGACATAGACCTGGCGGCGCGCCTCGTAATCCTCGGTGGTGTCCCTGGGCAACAGCACGGCAAGGCGTTCTTCCAGGCCGTCGAACGAGACCTTGCGGAAATATTCGTCAATGGTCATGCCATCGGGAATCGGATAGTCGGGCAGGAAGTGCTTGCCCAGCTTGACGTCGATGTTGCAACGCCTGGCGATCTCGACCGTGTTTTCCAGCGCCTCGGGCAAGTCGCTGAACAGCTCGGCCATTTCCTCGGCGCTCTTGAGGTACTGCTGGTCGCTGTAGTTCTTGTTGCGGCGCGGGTCGTCGAGCGCCCGGCCTTCACCGATGCACACGCGGGTTTCGTGGGCTTCGAAGTCTTCCTGCTTGATGAAGCGCACGTCGTTGGTGGCCACCAGTGGCGCGCCCAGACGGTCGGCCAGGGCCACAGCCGCGTGCAGGTATTCTTCGTCGTTGGTGCGATTGGTCCGCTGCACCTCGACATAGAACCGCTCGGGGAAAATCGCCATCCATTCGCGCAACAGGTTGTCGGCATCGCCCGGGTAACCGCCCAGCAGCGCCATGCCGATCTCGCCCTCCTTGCCCGCCGACAGGCAGATCACCCCTTCACTGGCTTCGGCCACCCACTGCCGTTCGACGATCACCTGGCCATTGCGCTGGCCCTCGATGAAGCCACGGGAAATCAGTTCGGTAATGTTGCGATAGCCGACTGCGTTCATCGCCAGCAGGCTGATGCGGCTCAACTGTCCATCGGGGTCGCGGTTGGCCAGCCACAGGTCGGCACCGCAGATCGGCTTGATGCCGGCGCCCATGGCCGCCTTGTAGAACTTCACCAGCGAACACATGTTGTTCTGGTCGGTCACCGCCACCGCCGGCATGTTCATGCCGGCCAGCGCCTTGACCAGCGGCTTGATCCGCACCAGGCCGTCGACCAGCGAGTATTCGGTGTGCAGGCGAAGATGAACGAAGGAAACCGACATGTTGATCCTATGGGTTGCGGTAGAACGACAAGGCCCGGATTGTACCGGGCCTTGATCAAAACATCAGCCTGCTAGACCCAGGCGGGCGCTTGATCGCTGCTTTCACGCGCCTGCCATGCGGCACGAACCGGTGCGAACGATCGCCGGTGAATAGGCGTCGGGCCCAGTCGGGCCAAGGCTTCCAGGTGCACCGGTGTAGGGTAGCCCTTGTGCCCGCCCATGCCATAGCCGGGGTAGATCAATTCGAACGCGGACATTTCCCGGTCGCGGCTGACCTTGGCCAGGATCGAAGCGGCGGCGATCGCCGGGACCTTGGCATCACCCTGGATCACCGGAGCGCTGGGCACGTCCAGCTGCGGGCAGCGATTGCCGTCGATCAGTGCAAGCCTTGGCGTGATGCTCAGGCCCTGCACCGCCCGCTGCATGGCGAGCATGGTTGCGTGCAGAATGTTCAGGCGGTCGATCTCTTCGACTTCGGCGCGCGCGATGCACCAGGCCAGGGCTTTCTCGCAGATCTCTTCGTAAAGCAGTTCACGACGCGCTTCGGTGAGCTTTTTCGAATCGTTGAGCCCGAGGATCGGCCGTCGCGGATCGAGAATCACCGCTGCCGTCACCACCGCGCCGCACAGCGGCCCGCGGCCGACTTCGTCGACACCGGCAACCAGCTCTTCGACCAGATCGAAATCCAGCCCCATCTGCAGTTGCCTGCCTGTCTGTGGAGGCTTAGCCATCGTTCCTGCCTATCAGTTGCAACACGGCCTCGGCCGCCTGGTTGGACGCATCACGGCGCAGCGTGCGGTGAATAGCATCGAAGCCGCTGGTCTGTTCTTCACCGCTCGCCAGCAGGGGCAGCAGCCGGTCGGCCAGGGCCTGGGGCGTGGCCTCATCCTGCAGCAGCTCGGGGACCAGCATGCGCTGGGCCAGCAGGTTGGGCAACGACACGTAGGGGCTTTTGACCATGCGCTTGAGAATCCAGTACGTCAGGGGCGCCAGCCGGTAGGCGACCACCATCGGGCGCTTGTACAACAAGGCTTCGAGGGTGGCCGTGCCGGAGGCGATGAGTACCGCATCACAGGCGGCCAGCGCGGTGTGCGAGTCACCGTCGAGCAAGGTCACCGGCAACGTCCGCCCGACGAGCATCTGCTCCAGTTGCGCGCGGCGCTGTGGGTTGGCGCAGGGAATGACGAAACGCATCTGCGGGTGCGCCTGCAACAGCAACTGGGCGCTGTCGAGGAACAACTCGCCCAGGCGCCCGACTTCGCCGCCGCGGCTGCCCGGCATCAGCGCCACGACCGGAAAATCACCCGCCAGGCCCAGCTGTGCGCGGGCCTGACCGCGATCGGCGTGCAGCGCAATGGTGTCGGCCAAGGGATGGCCAACGAAGCGCACCGGCACGCCCTGCTCTTCGTAGAACCTGGCCTCGAAGGGCAGTAGCGTCAGCATCAGGTCGCAGCCCTGGCGAATCTTCAGCACCCGCTTCTGCCGCCACGCCCACACCGAAGGGCTGACGTAGTGCACGGTCTTGATCCCGGCCTGGCGCAGCTTGAGCTCGATGTTGAGGGTAAAGTCAGGAGCGTCGATACCGATGAACACGTCCGGCTTGCACGCGATCAGCTCGGCAACCAGCTGCTTGCGCCGGGCCAGCAGTTCGCGCAGGCGACCCAGCACCTCGACCAGGCCCATGACCGACAGACGCTCCATGGGGAAGCGACTGACCAGCCCTTGGGCTTCCATCAGCGGACCCCCGACGCCGATGAACTGGATGTGCGGATGGCGTGCCTTGAGCGCGCGCATCAGTCCCGAACCCAGGATATCGCCGCTGGCTTCACCTGCCACCAATGCCACGGTCAGCGCTGCGGGGTGAGACATCAGCGGGTGATGCCGCGGGTCGAGGACTGGATCGACCTGAGGAAGACGTCGACCTCGGGGTACAGACGCGCTGGCTCGGCCAGATCGAGCAATGCCTGCTCGACGGTCAAGCCTCGGCGATAGACCGTCTTGTAGGCACGGCGCAGGGCGTGGATGGCGTCGTCGCTGAAGCCGCGGCGGCGCATGCCTTCGAAATTCATGCTGCGGGCTTCGGCCGGGTTGCCGAACACCGTGACATAGGCCGGCACGTCCTTGCCGATGGCCGTGCCCATGCCCGAAAAGCTGTGGGCACCGATGTGGCAATACTGGTGCACCAGGGTAAAGCCGGAAAGGATCGCCCAGTCGTGCACGTGCACATGGCCGGCCAGTGCCGTGTTGTTGACCAGGATGCAGTGGTTGCCGATCACGCTGTCGTGCCCGATGTGGGCGTACGCCATGATCAGGTTGTGATCGCCCAGCGTGGTTTCGGCGCGGTCCTGCACGGTGCCACGGTGAATGGTCACACCTTCACGGATGACGTTGTGGTCACCGATGACCAGGCGGGTTTCTTCGCCCTTGTACTTGAGGTCCGGCGTGTCTTCCCCAATGGAGGAAAACTGGTAGATGCGGTTGTGCCTGCCGATGCGGGTCGGCCCCTTGAGGATGACATGGGGACCGATCACGGTGCCCTCGCCGATTTCCACGCCCGCACCAACGATCGACCAAGGGCCGACTTCGACGCCATCTGCCAGAACGGCGGACGGGTCGATGATGGCGCGAGGGTCAATCAAACTCATAGCTTGCGTTCCGCACAGATGATCTCGGCCGAGCAGACCGGCTTGCCGTCGACCGAAGCCTTGCAGTCGAACTTCCAGATCTGCCGCTTGCAGCTGATGAACTTGGCTTCCAGGATCAGTTGGTCGCCGGGCAGCACGGGCTGGCGGAAACGCAGCTTGTCCGAACCCACGAAGTAGTAGAGCGTACCGTCGGCCGGTTTGACATCGAGCATCTTGAAACCAAGGATGCCGGCGGCCTGGGCCATGGCCTCGATGATCAGCACGCCCGGCATGATCGGGTGCGCGGGAAAGTGACCATTGAAGAACGGCTCGTTGATGCTGACATTCTTGTAGGCGCGAATGCTCTGGCTTTCGACGTCCAGCTCCACTACGCGATCCACCAGCAGAAAGGGATAGCGGTGCGGCAGGTATTCGCGAATCTCGTTGATGTCCATCATTTCGGGGGGAAGCCTGTAGTAAAGATAGGGAGCGCGCGGCTGACGCGCGACACTCCTATTGCAAATCAAGGGGCAGTCTAGCGGCTGGGCACACTTGATATGGAAAGGGTATCAGCCATCAGATGACGCTTTACCGCCTTGGGTCACTGCCTCGACACGCTTTTCCACCTGCTTGAGGCGGCGCGCCATGTCGTCCAACTGCCGCAGTCGCGCGGCGCTCTTGCGCCACTCGGCCGCTGGCTGCATCGCCGTACCCGAGGAATAGGCACCGGGTTCGGTGATCGAATGGGTCACCATGGTCATGCCGGTGATGAATACCCCATCGCAGATCTCGATGTGCCCGACCAGGCCTACACCGCCTGCGAGCATGCAATTCTTGCCGATCTTGCTGCTTCCCGAAATGCCGACACAGGCGGCCATGGCGGTGTTGTCGCCAATCTGCACGTTGTGGGCAATCTGGATCTGATTGTCGAGCTTCACACCGTTGCCGATCAAGGTATCGGCCAACGCGCCGCGGTCCACGGCGGTGTTCACGCCAATCTCGCAGTCGTCACCGATGCTGACTCCGCCGATCTGGGCGATCTTCTGCCAGACGCCTTTCTCGTTGGCAAAACCGAAGCCTTCGCCACCCAGCACCGCACCGGACTGTATGACCACGCGCTTGCCGATGCGCACGTCGTGATAGAGGGTCACGCGCGGCGCCAACCAGCCACCTTCACCGATCTCGCAGCGCGCACCGATGAAGCAATGCGCGCCGACGGTTACCCCGGCAGCGATCCTGGCACCGCTTTCGATCACGGCGAACGGCCCGACACTGGCGGCGGCATCGACCTGGGCGTCATCTGCAATGACGGCCGTCGGATGAACACCGGCGCTGGCGCGGGGCTTGGGATCGAACAGGTGGGAGATGCGCGCATAGGCAAGGTAGGGATCGGGAACGATCAATGCATCGCCTTGAAAGCCTTCGGCATCGGCGGCCTTGAGCAGTACGGCGCCGGCATGGCTGTCGGGGAGGAACTTGCGGTACTGCGGGTTGGCCAGAAAGCTCAGCTGAGCTGGGCCGGCCTCCTGCAAGGTGGCCAGCCCAGTGATGATCTTCTCCGGGTCGCCACTGACCGTGGCCCCCAGGAACTCGGCCAATTGGCCGAGCTTCATGGTCGCTGTCATATCAGCGCGACTGATTCATGCGCTCGATGACCTGGCGCGTGATGTCGAACTGAGGCTTGACATCAATCACCGCACCGCGCTCCAGAACCAGGTCGAAGGCGCCCTTCTTGATGACTTCTTCGACGGCGCCGTCGAGCTTGGGCTTGAGCTGCTTGAGCATTTCGCGGTCGGCAACGGCCTTGGCTTCGTTCAGCTCCTTGGACTGGAACTGGAAGTCGCGGGCTTTCTGCTTGAATTCCAGCTCCAGACGCTCGCGCTCGGGCTGGGCCATCTTGTCGCCACCGGCGACCAGACGGTCCTGAATGCTCTTGGCGCTGCTTTCCAGGGTTTTCAGCTTGCTCAGTTGCGGGCCGAATTTCTTCTCGGCATCGACCGCGTATTTCTTGGCAGCGTCAGACTCGAGCAGCGCCATCTGATAGTTCAGAACGGCGATTTTCATGTCGGCGAAAGCCGGAGTGGCACCCAACGAGGCGGCGAGGGTCGCGGCCAGAACAACCATTTGAGTCAACTTGCGCACAATAAACTCCTACAAAATCCGTTGTTGTTGCCAAGGAGCAGACCTTAGAAGGTCTGGCCCAGAGAGAATTGGAAGACCTGGGTTTCGGCATTGTCAGGCTTCTTGACCGGCATCGCCAGGCTGAAGCTCAGTGGGCCCAGGGCGGTGATCCAGGTCACGCCCAAGCCGGCGGAGACGGCCATGTTAGCGATGTCGATGTCGTTGCATTCGTTAAGCTTGGTACCAGCCGAGTCACGCTTAACGTTGCAATTGGTATCGAAAACGTTACCCACATCCACAAACAGAGACGTTCGCAGCGAGCGCTGATCCTTGACGAATGGCAGTGGGAAGAGGATCTCGGCACCACCGGTGATCTGTACGTTACCACCAAAGGCCAGTGGATCCTGATCCGGGTCCTCCAACGTGCCGCGTCCAGGGTTTTCCTGACTTGGCGTACTACGCGGACCCAACGTGCTGTCCTTGAAACCTCGGACCGAGTTGAAGCCACCGGCATAGTAGTTCTCGTAGAACGGCAGGCCGTCGGTGGAACCGTAGCCATCGCCGTAGCCCAGTTCGGTGTGGAAGCGCATGGTGTAGTTTTCGGTGATCGGCACGAACGCCTGGTTGCGGTAGTCGATCTTGAAGAATGACAGGTCGCTGCCAGGAATGGTCACTTCACCGGTCAAGCTTTGCGAAGCACCGCGGGTTGGCAGTACGCCCTTGTTCAAGGTGGACGACGACCAGCCGGCCGACGCCTTGAAGTTGAGGAACTTGTCGCCTTCCTTCTCGGTGAAATCGAAGATCTCTTCGACGGTGTAGTTACCCGTCTTGATTTCGTCCTGCTGAACGCTCAAGCCGAAGGTCAGGCGCGAGGTCTCGCTGATCGGGTAGCCGAAGTTCATGCCGGCGCCGAGGCTGTCCACGGCGTAGCTGGCCACGTCGACGTCGAGGTCGTCGTAGTCGGTGGTGCGGTAGAACGCGTTGTAGCCCAGGCTGACGCCGTCCGGCGTGTAGTACGGATCGGTGTAGCTGAAGTTGTAACGGCTCTGGTATTCACTGCGGGTCAGGCCGATGGACACACGGTTACCGGTACCCAGGAAGTTGTTCTGACTGATCGAACCACCGAGGATCAGGCCGGCGCTCTGGGCGAAGCCAACGCTGGCGGTGATCGAACCGGAGGCTTGCTCTTCCACGGCGTAGTTGACGTCGACCTGGTCGTCGGTGCCTGGCACGGCCGGCGTCTCGACGTTCACTTCCTTGAAGAAGCCAAGGCGCTCGAGGCGGGTCTTGGATTGGTCGATCAGGTAGGTCGAGGCCCAGCCGCCTTCCATCTGGCGCATTTCGCGACGCAGCACTTCGTCTTCCGACTTGGTGTTGCCACGGAAGTTGATGCGGTTGACGTAGGCACGCTTGCCCGGATCGACCACGAAGGTAATATCGACCGTGTGGTCCTCGTCGTGCGGCTGAGGCACGCCGTTGACGTTGGCAAAGGTGTAGCCGTCGTTACCCAGGCGGCGGGTGATCAGCTCGGACGTGGAGGTCATGACCTTGCGCGAGAACACCTGGCCCTTCTTCACCAGCATCAGCTGCTGGACCTGATCTTCGGGGACCTTGAGGTCGCCGCTGAGCTTGACGTCGCGAACCGTGTACTTTTCGCCTTCGTTGACGTTGACGGTGATGTAGACGTGCTTCTTGTCCGGGGTGATCGACACCTGGGTGGACGCGATGTCCATGTTGATGTAACCGCGGTCCAGGTAGTAGGAACGCAGACGCTCCAGGTCACCGGACAGCTTTTCCCGTGCGTACTTGTCATCGTTGCGGAAGAACGACAGCCAGTTGGACGTCTTGAGTTCGAACAGGTCGGTCAGGTCTTCTTCGGGGAATACCGAGTTGCCCACCACGTTGATGTGCTGGATGGCCGCAACCGTACCTTCGTTGATGTTAATCTTCAGGGCGACGCGGTTGCGTGGCTGGGTGACCACTTCGGTATCGACCGAGGCCGAGTAGCGACCCTGGGCGACGTACTGGCGCTGCAGCTCGTTGCGCACGCCTTCGAGAGTGGCGCGCTGGAAGATCTCGCCTTCGGCCAGTCCGGACTGCTTGAGGCCCTTCATCAGGTCTTCGGTGGAGATGGCCTTGTTGCCTTCGATGTCGATACTGGCCACCGAGGGTCGTTCGACCACGGTGATCACCAGGACGTTACCGTCCCGGCCCAGCTGGATATCCTGGAAGAACCCGGTTTTAAAGAGTGCACGGGTCGATTCCACCAGGCGACCGTCGTCGGCCTGGTCACCTACGTTCAACGGCAACGCGCCAAACACGCTGCCGGCGGAAACCCGCTGCAGCCCGTTGACACGGATATCGGAGATGGTGAAGGACGCGGCGTGAACTTCAGCGATCATCAGTACGGCAAGAACCGCAGTTAGCAGCAGACGTTTCATGAAGTCCTTTCTTATTCCAACTGGCAATAAACAAACTGCCGCAGAAGCGGCAGGTTCGCAAACGAGCGAAGCGTTACAGTCGACCCAGATCGTTTATCAGGGCAAGCAGCATGACGCCAACCACCAGACTGATGCCGATCTGGATTCCCCAACCCTGTACCCGATCGGAGACTGGGCGACCACGCACCCACTCGATCAGGTAGAACAACAGATGCCCCCCATCCAGTACTGGAATGGGCAGCAAATTGAGAACTCCGAGGCTTATGCTCAGGTAGGCGAGGAAATTCAGGAAATCCCCAAAACCCGACTGGGCCGAAGCGCCCGCCACTTTAGCAATGGTTATCGGTCCACTCAAGTTTTTTACCGAGAGCTCGCCGAACAGCATTTTCTTCAGGGAATCAAGGGTCAGCACGCTCATGGTCCAGGTACGCCTGGCGCCCTCGACCACGGCATCGAGCGGCCCGTAGCTGACTTCGCGCAGCATCTGCGGTGGCCACTCGACCGGTTTCACCCCGGCGCCGAGGTACCCGGCGGCCTTGCCTTCACCCTTGGAAACCAGGTTGACCGGGACATCCAGTGGAGCGTTGTCGCGCTCTACGCGCAACACGATCCGGCTGTCCGGACGTTCTCGGACCAGGTCCACGACCTGCTGCCAATCGCCCAGGGGCTGGCCGTCCAGCGCCAGCAGGCGGTCCCCGGTACGCAAACCGGCGGCCTGCGCCGGGCCGTTGGGATCCAGCTCGGCGAGTATCGGCGCCAGCGCCGGACGCCATGGACGGATGCCCAGCGAGCGGATCGGGTCGGGTTCGTCGGAGCCCTGCAGCCACTGGTTCAAGGCCAGCGAGCGAGTGGCTTCATTGCTGGAGCCAGGTTCGCGCACGGTCAACTGCAAGGCACCGGTTTCGCCCAGGCGCCTTACCATTTGCAGGTTCACCGCAGCCCAGCCGGAGGTGCTTTCGCCATCCACCGCGACGATTTCCTCACCTGCCATCAGACCGGCGGTTGCCGCGATGCTGCCCGGCTCGACCGAACCGACCACCGGCTTGAGCTGCTGAGTGCCGAGCATCGCCAGCAGCCAGAAGAACACCAGGGCGAGCAGAAAGTTGGCCGCAGGCCCGGCGGCGACGATGGCGATGCGCTGACGCACGCTCTTGCGATTGAACGACTGTTCGACCTGGTCGGCCGGCACGTCGCCCTCGCGCTCGTCGAGCATCTTGACGTAGCCACCCAGCGGAATCGCCGCGACGACGAATTCCGTGCCCTGGCGGTCATGCCAGCGCAACAGAGGCGTGCCGAAGCCCACCGAAAAACGCAGCACTTTGACGCCACAACGCCGTGCGACCCAGAAATGGCCGAACTCGTGAAAGGTAACCAGCACACCCAATGCCACCAGGGTGCCGATAATCATGTAGAGCGCACTCATAACTCTCTCCGAACTACGGCCATGCAGGGGTCAGCACCCGTGCTGGTTCAACCATTGCTGGGCCAGGTACCGCGCGCGAGCATCCGCGGCGAAGACGGTGTCGAGCGTATCCAGCGCCACCACCGGTTCCCGATTGAGGACGTCCTCGATCATACGCGGGATCTGCGGGTAGCGTATGCGACGCTCGAGGAACGCCGCTACCGCGATTTCGTTCGCCGCGTTGAGCATGGCCGGGGCGCTGTCGCCCGCCTCCGCTGCCTGCCGAGCCAGGCGCAGGCAAGGAAAGCGTTGTTCATCGGGCGCTTCGAAATCGAGCCGCGCAATGGCGAACAGGTCCAGGGGTGCCACACCCGAATCGACACGCTGCGGCCAGGCCATGGCATGGGCGATCGGCGTGCGCATATCAGGGTTGCCCAGCTGAGCCAGCACCGAGCCGTCGACATAGTCGACCAGGGAATGGATCACGCTCTGCGGATGCACGACCACTTCGATCTGCGCGGGTCGCGCGTCGAACAGCCAGCACGCCTCGATCAGCTCCAGGCCCTTGTTCATCATGCTGGCCGAGTCGACGGAAATCTTGCGTCCCATCGACCAGTTGGGATGAGCGCACGCCTGCTCCGGCGTGACCTGTTCCAACGCTTCCAGCGGCGTCTGCCGAAACGGACCACCCGATGCAGTCAGCAATATGCGCCGCACGCCGACATTGCCCAGGCCGCGCTCGAAATCACCGGGCATGCACTGGAAAATCGCGTTGTGTTCGCTGTCGATAGGCAGCACCACGGCCCCGCTGTCGCGCACGGCCTGCATGAACAGTGCCCCGGACATGACCAGCGCTTCCTTGTTGGCGAGCAGCACTTTCTTGCCGGCATGGACCGCGGCCAGGGTCGGGCGCAGCCCGGCTGCGCCGACGATGGCCGCCATCACCGCATCCACTTCCGGCGCAGCGGCCACCTGGCACAGCCCTTCTTCACCCACCAGCACTTCGGTGCGCGAGCCGGCCTGGCGCAATGCCTGCTGCAAGGCGGTGGCACGCTCCTGGCTGGGCACCACGGCAAACACCGGGCGATGCACGAGGCACAGTGCCAACAGTTCGTCCATGCGCGAGAAGCCGCTCAGGGCAAATGCGCTGTAGCGGTCCGGATGCCGGGCGATGACGTCGAGCGTGCTCAGGCCGATGGAGCCGGTCGCGCCCAGCACGGTAATGCGCTGCACGCCGCTCACATCACGCCCCAGCCGGCAGCCCACAGCAGCACGGCAAACACCGGTACCGCCGCGGTCAGACTGTCGATGCGATCGAGCACACCGCCATGGCCCGGCAACAGGTTGCTGCTGTCCTTGATGCCGGAGCGACGCTTGAACATGCTTTCGGTCAGGTCACCGACGACCGAGAGGGCCACCACGATCGCCGCGCCGATCAGGCCCGCGAGCATCTGGCCGATTCCCCAGTCGCGCACCAGGCCGATCGCCAGGGTGATCAGCAGGCTGGTCACCAGCCCGCCGTAGAAACCTTCCCAGCTCTTGCCGGGGCTGACCTGGGGCGCCAGCTTGCGCTTGCCCAGGGCCTTGCCGGTGAAGTAGGCGCCGATGTCGGCACCCCATACCAGCACCATGACGGTCATGATCAGCCAGTTGCCCAGCGGCCAGCCCTTGAGCAGCACCAGCCCTTGCCAGGCCGGCAGCAGGATCAGCAGGCCAATGAGCAGCTTGCAGGCAAGGCTGGCCCAATGTTCGCTGGTGCGCGGGTAGGTCAGCACCAGGAACGTGGCCAGGCACCACCACAGCACCGCCGCGCCGAGCACGAACGGCGCCAGGCCCGGCGTCAGGTAGAGGAAGAACAACAGACCCGCTACCACGGCGGCGAAGGCAATGCGCGCCGACTGTTTTTCGAACCCGGCCAGCCGCGCCCACTCCCACGCGCCCAAGGTAACCACCAGGCCGATGAACAGGGCGAACCCTGCGCCTTCGAGCAGGAAGAAACCGCACAGGGCAATCGGCAGGAGAATCAGCGCAGTGATGATGCGTTGTTTAAGCATTAAGCACGGGCTCCGGCTTCGACCTGCTCGCTCGTTTTACCGAACCGGCGCTGGCGCGAAGCGAAATCGGCCAGCGCCGTGCGCATGGCCTCGTGTTTGAAATCCGGCCAGAACAGGTCGGAAAAATACAGCTCGGCGTAGGCCAGTTGCCACAGCAGGAAGTTGCTGATGCGATGCTCGCCGCCGGTTCGGATGCACAGATCCGGCAAAGGCAGGTCACCGGTGGCCAGGCAGGTCTGCAGCAGATCGGGAGTGATCTCCTCCGGCTTGAGGTGACCGGCCTGGACTTCCCGGGCAAGACGCTGCGCCGCCTGGGCAATGTCCCACTGGCCACCGTAGTTGGCGGCGATTTGCAGCACAAAACGGTCGTTACCGGCGGTGGCCGCTTCGGCTTCGCGCATGGCGGCCTGCAGGTCGGGGTGGAACCGCGAGCGATCACCGATGATCCGCAGGCTGATGCGGTTGTCGTTCAGCCGCCGTGCCTCGCGGCGCAGTGCACTGAAGAACAGCTCCATCAATGCCCCGACCTCGTCGGCCGGGCGCTGCCAGTTCTCGCTGGAAAAGGCGAACAAGGTCAGTACCTCGACCTTGGCCTCGGCACACACCTCGATGACCGCGCGCACAGCATCCACACCGGCCTTGTGCCCAGCGACACCGGGCAGCAAACGTTTCTTGGCCCAGCGATTGTTGCCATCCATGATGATCGCAACATGCCGCGGTACCGTGGAAGGTACAGCCAACTTGGTCTTTTCCATGAGACGGACTAATTCCTTAAACGGCCATCAGGTCCGCTTCTTTCTGCTTCACGGCCGTTTCGATGTCCGCGACGAACTTGTCGGTCAGCTTCTGGATGTCATCGGCGGCGCGACGTTCTTCGTCTTCGCTGATTTCCTTTTCCTTGACCAGATCCTTGTACTGGCTCAGTGCGTCACGGCGAATGTTGCGCACGGCCACGCGGGCGTCTTCGGCAGCGTCACGCGCCTGCTTGGTGAAGCCCTTGCGGGTTTCTTCGGTCAGCGCAGGCATGGAGATCAGCAGCAGCTCGCCCAGGTTGGTCGGGTTGAGGTTGAGGCCGGCGGCACCGATGGCCTTGTCGACCGCGCCGAGCATGTTGCGCTCGAACGCGACAACCTGCAGGGTGCGCGAATCCTTCACGCTGATGCTGGCGACCTGGTTGATAGGGGTGTCGGCACCGTAGTAAGGGACCTGAACGCCTTCCAGAATGCTGGGGTGCGCCTTGCCGGTACGGATACGACCGAACGCGTGCTGCAGCGACTCCAGGGATTTCTGCATGCGCGCCTGCGCATCTTTCTTGATTTCGTTGATCATACTTCGCCTTCCTCGATCAGAGTTCCTTCGGCGCCGCCCACTACGATGTTCAGCAGAGCGCCAGGCTTGTTCATGTTGAATACCCGCAACGGCATCTTGTGATCGCGGCACAGGCAGATGGCGGTCAGGTCCATCACGCCCAGCTTGCGATCCAGTACTTCATCGTACGTCAGGCGGTCGAATTTCTCAGCATGGGGATCCTTGAACGGATCGGCCGTGTAGACACCGTCGACCTTGGTCGCCTTGAGCACCACGTCGGCATCGATCTCGATGGCGCGCAGGCAGGCTGCGGAGTCGGTGGTGAAGAACGGGTTGCCGGTGCCGGCGGCGAAAATTACCACATCGCCGGAATTGAGGTGACGAATACCCTTGCGGCGATCGTAATGATCGGTCACGCCGACCATCGAGATGGCCGACATGACGATGGCGGCGATGTTGGAGCGTTCCAGCGCATCGCGCATGGCCAGGGCGTTCATCACGGTCGCCAGCATGCCCATGTGGTCGCCGGTGACACGGTCCATGCCGGCTGCGCTCAGGGCGGCACCGCGGAACAGATTGCCACCGCCGATGACCAGACCCACCTGGACGCCGATGCCTACCAACTGGCCCACTTCGAGGGCCATGCGGTCCAGCACTTTCGGGTCGATCCCGAAATCTTCGGACCCCATCAGGGCCTCGCCGCTAAGTTTGAGCAAAATGCGTTTATAGCGAGGTTGACGACCACTCACCTGCTGAGCCATTGCGTGTCTCTCCTGCGGCGTTTAATAAATTCTGGACGGGCCGGTGTACGGCGCGCCTAACTCTAGCTTGCGGCACTGCGACAGTACCACCGGACCTGCGCCTTGTAAGCGGCTAAATCCGGGTGCCAACTTTGAAAAAGAGGCTGCGCGCGTAAGCGGGCAGCCTCTTTGGGGCAACAGGACGAATCCGTCTTATTGCTTGCTGGCAGCGGCCACTTGTGCGGCAACTTCGTCAGCGAAGTTGTCGACAGGCTTCTCGATGCCTTCGCCTACCTTGAAGTAGGTGAACGAAACGATTTCGGCACCGGCTTTCTTGGCCAGGTCACCGACCTTGACTTCAGGGTTCTTGACGAACGCCTGCTCGACCAGGCTGGCTTCGGCAAGGAACTTGCTGATGCGACCGGCAACCATCTTCTCGACGATCTCGGCTGGCTTGCCCTTGATCTTGTCTTCGTTGAGGCTCATGAAGACGCCCTTCTCGCGCTCGATGGCCTCGGCCGAAACCTGCGATGGCAGCAGGAATTCCGGGTTGCTGGCTGCAACGTGCATGGCGATGTCGCGAGCCAGTTCGGCGTTGCCGCCGTTCAGGGCAACGATGACACCGATCTTGTTGCCGTGCAGGTAGGCATCGACAACGTCGCCTTCCACGCGCACCAGGCGGCGGATGTTGACGTTTTCGCCAACCTTGCCGACCAGGGCTTCACGCGCTGGCTCTTGAGCGGCGATCAGCGGAGCGGCGTCGGTCAGCTGGTCGGCGAAAGCCTTTTCCACGCTGGCGGCGACGAAGTTCTTGAAGTCGTCCTGCAGAGCCAGGAAGTCGGTCTGCGAGTTGACTTCCAGAATGACTGCGGACTTGTTGTCGGCAGCAACCTTGACGGCGATGGCGCCTTCGGCAGCAACGTTGCCTGCTTTCTTGGCGGCCTTGATGGCGCCGGAAGCACGCATGTCGTCGATGGCTTTTTCGATGTCGCCGCCGGCCTTGGTCAAGGCCTTTTTGCAATCCATCATGCCTTCGCCGGTACGCTCGCGCAGTTCTTTGACCAACGCTGCAGTAATCTCTGCCATTTCAAATTCCTCTTGGATAGGTGTCTAACCATTCCACCCGTTAACGGGCGCTCAATTCTTGACCTTGCCAGCGGCTCTTTACAATTGGAGCGATGACGATGCCGGCAATGGTTCTCGAGGTGGCAAAAAGGGGGCCTAGCCCCCTTTTTGCGTACCGAGTAAACGCTGGGCGTCTAGACTCAGCCTTCTACCGCTGCGGCAGGTGCGTCCTGAACGTATTCTTCAGTACCGCCAGCCACGTGGTTGCGACCACGGATGACCGCGTCGGCCATCGAACCCATGTACAGCTGGATGGCGCGAATGGCGTCATCGTTGCCTGGGATGATGTAGTCGACGCCTTCAGGGCTGCTGTTGGTGTCGACGACGCCGATGACCGGGATACCCAGCTTGTTGGCTTCGGTGATCGCGATGCGCTCGTGGTCGACGTCGATGACGAACAGTGCGTCAGGCAGGCCGCCCATGTCCTTGATACCACCCAGGCTGCGATCCAGTTTTTCCAGATCACGAGTGCGCATCAGCGCTTCTTTCTTGGTCAGCTTGGTGAACGTGCCATCTTCGGCCTGGGTTTCCAGGTCACGCAGACGCTTGATCGAAGCGCGGATGGTCTTGAAGTTGGTCAGCATGCCGCCCAACCAGCGATGGTCGACGTACGGCGAGCCGCAACGTGCTGCTTCCTCGGCCACGATCTTGCCGGCGGAACGCTTGGTGCCGACGAACAGGATCTTGTTCTTGCCCTGGGCCAGGCGCTCTACGAAGGTCAGTGCTTCGTTGAACATCGGCAGGGTTTTTTCGAGGTTGATGATGTGGATCTTGTTACGCGCGCCGAAAATGTACTTACCCATTTTCGGATTCCAGTAACGGGTTTGGTGACCGAAGTGCACACCGGCCTTCAGCATATCGCGCATGTTGACTTGGGACATGATAGTTCCTTGATAAGTCGGGTTAAGCCTCCACGTATCCCAATGACCAACCGGCGGCATAACCTCCGGCACCCAGGTCATCGTGTCGACACGTGTGTGGGTTTGGTTGCTTCCAGGGCATCCCCGGAAAGCGGCGCATTTTATACCATAGCCGCCCCGATATAGAAACCTGAAATAGCGTCGATGCACAACGGCTTTTGCGCCGCTGCCTGATTCGCGCGACAATGCGCGCCATCACCTCTTATATAGAGGCGCCGCCAGCGCCGCGCGGCAGTCCGCGGCGGCTCTGGTAGAATCGCCTCGATTTCCAGCCTGCGAACGCGCGCAAGCGCTCAGAGAGCCCCGAATGACCGTTACCATCAAGACCCCCGAAGACATCGAGAAGATGCGAATTGCCGGCCGCCTGGCGGCCGATGTGCTGGAGATGATCGCGCCTCACGTCAAGCCCGGTGTCACTACCGAAGAGCTCGACCGCCTGTGCCATGACTACATCGTCAACGAGCAGCAGGCCATCCCTGCCCCGCTCAACTACAAGGGTTACCCCAAGTCGATCTGCACCTCGATCAACCATGTGGTCTGCCACGGCATTCCCAATGACAAGCCGCTGAAGAATGGCGACGTGCTGAACATCGACGTCACCGTGATCAAGGACGGCTACCACGGCGACACCAGCCGCATGTTCCACGTCGGCAGCGTGCCGGTATGGGCCGAGCGCCTGTCGCAGGTGACCCAGGAATGCCTGTACAAGGCCATCGAACTGGTCAAGCCCGGATGCCGCCTGGGCGACATCGGCGAAGTCATCCAGAAGCACGCCGAGAAGAACGGTTTTTCCGTGGTACGCGAATTCTGCGGCCACGGCATCGGCAAGGTGTTTCACGAAGAACCGCAGGTGCTGCACTACGGGCGTGCCGGCACTGGCATGGAGCTCAAGGAAGGCATGACCTTCACCATCGAGCCGATGATCAACCAGGGCAAGGCCGACACCAAGGTGCTGGGCGATGGCTGGACGGCCATTACCAAGGACCGCAAGCTGTCCGCGCAGTGGGAGCACACCCTGGTGGTGACCGCCAGCGGCTACGAAATCTTCACCTTGCGCAGCGACGACACCATTCCCCGCGTCTCGGCGTGAAGCCACGCGTGCGGGCAACCCGTTCAGGCCACTAATCTCTTCAGGAATACGACATGCCGCAGGTGGATCCGGAGTTGTTCGATCGCGGCCAGTTCCAGGCCGAACTGGCGCTCAAGGCCAGCCCTATCGCAGCCTTCAAGAAGGCGATTCGCCAGGCACACGATGTGCTCGACGAGCGTTTTCGCAACGGTCGTGACATTCGTCGGCTGATCGAAGACCGTGCCTGGTTCGTCGACAACATTCTGGAGCGGGCGTGGAGCCAGTTCGACTGGGACGAGGATGCCGACATCGCCCTGGTCGCCGTGGGCGGCTACGGTCGCGGCGAACTGCACCCCTACTCCGACATCGACCTGATGATCCTGCTCGAGAGCGCCGACTACGAGGTGTTCCGCGATTCGATCGAGCGTTTTCTCACGCTGCTGTGGGACATCGGCCTGGAAGTGGGCCAGAGCGTGCGCTCCATAGATGAATGCGCCGAGCAGGCGCGCGCTGACATCACGGTCATCACCAACCTGATGGAAAGCCGCACCATCGCCGGCCCGGAACGGCTGCGCAAGCGCATGCTCGAGGTCACCAGCACCGAGCGGATGTGGCCCAGCCGCGAGTTCTTCCTGGCCAAGCGCGCCGAGCAGAACGCCCGCCACCACAAGTACAACGACACCGAGTACAACCTGGAACCCAACGTCAAGGGCTCGCCCGGTGGCCTGCGCGACATCCAGACCCTGCTGTGGGTGGCGCGCCGCCAGTTCGGCACGCTGAACCTGCACGCGCTGGCCGGGGAAGGCTTCCTGGTAGAGAGCGAGAACAACCTGCTGGCCTCTTCCCAGGAATTCCTCTGGAAAGTGCGCTACGCCCTGCACATGCTTGCCGGGCGTGCGGAGGATCGCCTGCTGTTCGATCACCAACGCTCCATCGCCGGCTTGCTGGGCTACAAGGACAGCGATGCGAAACTGGCCATCGAGCGGTTCATGCAGAAGTACTACCGCGTGGTGATGAGCATCGCCGAACTCAGCGACCTGATCATCCAGCATTTCGAGGAAGTGATTCTCGGCGACCCCGAAGCCGGCTCCACGGTGCCGATCAATTCGCGCTTCCAGCTGCACGATGGCTACATCGAGGCCACCCACACCCAGGTCTTCAAGCGCACACCGTTCGCCATGCTGGAAATCTTCGTGCTGATGGCGCAGAACCCGGAGATCAAGGGCGTGCGCGCGGACACCATCCGCCTGCTGCGCGAGCATCGCCACCTGATCGACGACAGCTTCCGCAACGATATCCGCAACACCAGCCTGTTCATCGAGCTGTTCAAGTGCGAAGTCGGCATTCACCGCAACCTGCGCCGCATGAATCGCTACGGCATCCTGGGCCGCTACCTGCCCGAGTTCGGCGATATCATCGGCCAGATGCAACACGACCTGTTCCACATCTATACAGTGGATGCGCACACGCTCAACCTGATCAAGCACCTGCGCAAGCTGCAGTACACCCAGGTTTCGGAGAAATTCCCGCTGGCCAGCAAGGTCATGGAGCGCCTGCCCAAGCCGGAGCTGATCTACCTCGCCGGGCTGTACCATGACATCGGCAAAGGTCGCAACGGCGACCATTCCGAGCTTGGCGCAGTGGATGCCGCGCAGTTCTGCCAGCGCCACCAGTTGCCCGCCTGGGACAGCCGTCTGATCGTCTGGCTGGTTCAGAACCATCTGGTGATGTCGACCACCGCGCAGCGCAAGGACCTGTCCGACCCGCAGGTCATCCATGACTTCGCCCAGCAGGTGGGCGACGAGGTGCACCTGGACTACCTCTACGTGCTCACCGTGGCCGACATCAACGCGACCAATCCCAGCCTGTGGAACTCCTGGCGTGCCAGCTTGCTGCGCCAGTTGTACACCGAAACCAAGCGCGCATTGCGTCGCGGCCTGGAGAACCCGCTGGATCGCGAAGAGCAGATCCGCCGCACGCAGAGCGCGGCGCTGGAGATACTGGTACGCGGCGGCACCGATCAGGACGACATCGAGCAGCTCTGGTCGCAGCTGGGCGACGACTATTTTCTGCGCCACAACGCCGGCGACGTGGCCTGGCATACCGATGCTATCCTGCAGCAGCCCGCCAATGGCGATCCGCTGGTGCTGATCAAGGAAACCACCCAGCGCGACTTCGAGGGCGGCACGCAGATCTTCATCTACGCGCCCGACCAGCACGATTTCTTCGCGGTGACGGTGGCGGCCATGGACCAGCTCAACCTGAACATCCACGACGCCCGCATCATCACCTCCAGCAGCCAGTTCACGCTCGATACCTACATCGTGCTGGACAACGACGGCGGCTCGATCGGCAACGACCCGCGCCGCATCGCGCAGATTCGCCAGGGCCTCAGCGATGCGCTGCGCAACCCCGATGACTACCCCAACATCATTCATCGCCGCGTGCCGCGTCAGCTCAAGCATTTCGCGTTCCCCCCGCAGGTCACCATCCAGAACGATGCCCAGCGTCCGGTCACCATCCTGGAGCTGAGCGCGCCCGACAGGCCCGGCCTGCTGGCACGCATCGGCAAGATCTTCCTGGAGTTCGACCTGTCGTTGCAGAACGCCAAGGTTTCCACGCTGGGCGAACGCGTGGAAGACGTGTTCTTCATTACCGATGCGAACAATCTGCCCCTGTCCGACCCGCAACTGTGCAGTCGGCTGCAGGCCACCATCATCGACCAACTCAGTGTCAGCCAGGCGCCCGGCGTCGAGCTGTCCCGTTTGAGCATTTGATATGAACCACGCGTTGAACCAGCTGCAGCCCTACCCTTTCGAGAAACTGCGCGCCTTGCTGGCGGGCGTCACGGCCGCTGCGGACAAACGTCCGATCGCCCTGTCCATTGGCGAACCCAAGCACGCCTCGCCAGCCTTCGTGAAGCAGGCACTGGCCGACAACCTCGACCAGATGGCGGTGTATCCGACCACCCAGGGCATTCCAGCACTGCGCGAAGCCATCGCCGCGTGGTGCGAACGACGCTTCCAGGTCCCGGCGGGCTGGCTGGATCCGGCGCGCCACGTATTGCCGGTCAACGGCACCCGCGAAGCGCTGTTTGCCTTCACCCAGACCGTTGCACAGCGTGACGTCGACGGGCTGGTGGTCAGCCCCAACCCGTTCTACCAGATCTACGAAGGCGCCGCCCTGCTCGCCGGTACCACACCGCACTACCTGCCTTGCCTGGACCAGAACGGCTTCAACCCGGATTTCGACGCGGTACCGGCCGAGGTCTGGCAGCGCTGCCAGATCCTGTTCCTGTGCTCGCCCGGCAATCCAACCGGTGCCCTGGTACCGATGCCGACCTTGAAGAAACTCATCGCCCTGGCCGACGAGCATGACTTCGTGATCGCCGCGGACGAGTGCTACAGCGAGCTGTACTTCGACGAAGACGCGCCACCGCCCGGCCTGCTGACCGCCTGTGCCGAGCTGGGGCGCAGCGATTTCAAGCGGTGCGTGGTGTTCCACAGCCTGTCCAAGCGCTCCAACCTGCCGGGCTTGCGCTCGGGCTTCGTGGCCGGCGACGCCGATATTCTCAAGGCCTTTCTGCTGTACCGCACCTATCACGGCTGTGCGATGCCCGTGCAGACCCAACTGGCCAGCATCGCCGCCTGGGAAGACGAAGCCCACGTACTGGCCAACCGCGACCTGTACCGGGAGAAATTCGATGCCGTGCTGGATATCCTTACCCCGGTAATGGACGTCAAGCGCCCCGACGGCAGCTTCTACCTGTGGGCCAAGGTGCCCATGGACGACGCGCAGTTCTGCCGCGAGCTGTTCGAGCAGGAGCACGTCACCGTGGTGCCCGGCTCCTACCTGTCGCGCGACGTCGATGGGCTCAACCCAGGCGCCGGCCGCGTGCGCATGGCGCTGGTCGCACCGCTGGGTGAGTGTGTCGAAGCCGCCCAGCGCATTCGTCGCTTTCTCGAGCGTCGATAACACATAGCTACGCTTTTGCATGGCGTTTGAACGACATCATCGGTGGCTCTTTTCAAGGAGTCATCGATGATGTGCAATCCCCTGTTCTGCAAGACCCTTCCTGAACTGGATGCCGAGGCATCACGCCGCGTTGCCATGGCCGAACGCCCGACCAATGCGCTGAGTGCTTCGCCGAACGGACGCTCCAAGCGCGCCCTGGGCCAGTTCTCGAAATTCTGGGCGCCCGGCCGCACGCTGACCATTGGTTTCTTCAACGACACCCCTATTGTGCACAAGGCAGCCATCGAGAAAGTGGCGCGGCAGTGGCTGCGGTCGGCCAACCTGAAGTTCGATTTCGTCGACGGCATGCTTGCCGATATCCGCATCTATACCGACGGCGACGACAACTACAGTCAGGTCGGCACCGATGCGCTGCTGGCCAGCCCAATGGATGCAACCATGGCCCTGGGCGTCAAACCGGACGATCCGTTGTTCGGGCGTACCGTCTTGCACGAGTTCGGCCACGTGCTGGGGCTGCTGCACGAGCATCAGCACCCCAAGGCAAACATCCCTTGGGACATCCCCAAGCTGTATGCGTACTTCGCCGCCAAGGGCGTTGATCAACAGACCGTCGACATCAACCTGCTGGACAAGACCGACAAGGCGCTGGCCAAGGGCACGGCCTATGACCGCGCGTCGATCATGCATTACTCGGTGCTGCAGGAGCAGACGGTGGGCAACTGGGAAGTGGGCATCAATCACACCTTGAGCCGCCTCGACCGGAAATTCGCTCGGCGCATCTACCCCAAGGTCGTGGCCTAGCGCGCGTGGCCGAGGCTGGCTTGGTTGATGTCGAACTCGGCCAGCGCCTCATTCATGGCCGCACTGTCCATCAGCCGGTGTCGACGCACTACCGGGCGCACCGTATAACGCGGTAGATGCGCGAACTCCTCTTGCGCCCACGCCTGCTGGTGGCCGGTGCGCTGGAAATCGGGCCACTCGCCAATCACCAGAAAAACCACCTGCGGTACCAGCGCGATAGCCAGCAGGGTATTGAAGTCAACCAGGCCCAGCCCGCCCAGCGCCGAGCCAACGACCACGGGTACAGCGCTACCAACGGCAGTCCACAGTTTGGATAATCGGCGCATGGGATGTGACCTCGCATGAGTTACTGTATGCATATACAGTACACAGAACCAGTCGCGTGTTCAATCCCTGAAAGCGCATCGATAACCCGTCCAACGGCTGCATCAGATCAGGCGAACGCCCCAAACATGTCCGCCACCGCCTGCTCGCCCAGGGCCGGTCCGACGCTCATGCCCACCCCGCTGTGCATCAGCGTCGCACTCAAGCCTGGCGCGATGTCCAAGCGGGAAAACGGCTGGGGCCCCTTGGCACCATAGACACCTTGCCAGCGCTCCATTACCTGAATGTTGCAGCCCAGGGTGTCCTGTGCCAGCTCCAGCATCCACTGGTCGACCTGCTCGGCATTGAACGGCGAAGCGTCCACACCGTATTCATGGGAATCGCCGATGATCAGGTCACCGTAGGGTGTCGGACTGATCAGCAAGTGAATGCCGTGCGTTTCGAGGTGCGGACTGTCGCGCTCGATCTCGCGACGGATGGCAGCCGCTTCGGGCAGATCGGCGAAAGCCCCGTAGTGAACGCAACTCAAACCGGTCAGTACCGAGTGCTGCAGGTTCAGGTTCGACACGGGTCGAGCGCGGAGCATCTGTAGACGGCACACTTGGGGCTTCAGCGCAGCCATGGGTTCGGCGAGCAGCGTGAGGTAATCGTGACCGGAGCACACCACGACCTGCTGGCCACGAAAGGGTCCAGCGGTGCTCTGCAGCTTTCCGGGCTCGACGCCATTGACCAACGTCGAGAAGTGAAACTCCACGCCCAGCTCGCGCTGCAGATAGTCAACCAGCTTGGGTATGGCTTCGCGCGAATACAGTTGCTGGTCGTCGATGCCGTGCAAGGCCGCTCGGTGGTGGCTGAATCGGCCGCCGTACAAGTCGTCCAGCGGCTTGCCGCGCAACAGCTCGACCCGGTAGCCGTGCTCCGTGGCGCGTCCTGTACTGAAGGCGGCCAACAGGTTCTCCTCAGCTTCGGTACGGGCGAACAACAGCGAGCCGTTACGCTTGAGCTCGAAGCCCGCTCGAGCGCTCCAGTTCGCCCAGATACCGCGGCTGGCTTTGGCCAGGTCGAGCATGATGCCCGGTGGCTGACCGGTCACCAGGGCTTGACCGAAGTTGCGCACCGACGCGCCGATCGGACTCGCCGAACGCTCGAACACCCGCACTTTCAAGCCACGCCTGGCCGCCGCATAGGCGTGGGAAAGCCCGAGAATACCCGCACCCACCACCAGCAAATCACTTTCATACCGATTCATTTCAACCCACTCCCTATGGCTTGGCCGATTTGCCGTCATAGCGTTTGCGCCATTCGGCCAGAATGTTGTCGCGCTCTTTCGAGGCCCAGGCGAAGTCATTCTTGATCAGACGCTGCTCGTAGTCGGCAGGCAGCTCGGTGGGAGGCTTGGCCAAGCCTTCCTGGGCCAGCACCGCGAAGTTTTGCTTGTACAGTTCCATGCCCGCCGCGCTGGCGGAGAAATCAGCCAGGCGCTTGGCGGCCTCGGGATGGGCGGTGCCCTTGATCACGGCAGTGGCCTCGATCTCCCAGCCAAGGCCTTCCTTTGGCAGGATGATGTCCAGTGGCGCACCCTGACGTTTGAGCTGTACCGCCGGGTATTCGAATGAAATGCCGATAGGGAACTCACCCGCTGCGGCCATCTTGCAGGGCTTCGAACCGGAGTGGACGTACTGCCCGATGTTCTGGTGCAACGCGTCCATGTAGGTCCAGCCTTGTGCCTCGCCAAAGGTTTGCAGCCAGGCGCTGACGTCCAGAAAGCCCGTACCGGACGAGGCTGGGTTTGGCATCACGATCTTGCCGCGATAGACCAGGTTGGTCAGATCTTGCCAGCTCACGGGGCGCGGCAGGTTCTGCTTCTCGGCTTCGATGGTGTTGAAGCAGATGGTGGCGGCCCAGACATCCATGCCAACCCAGGCCGGCGGATTGGCCGGGTCGCGGTATTTGGCGCCAATCTTGGGCAGATCCTTGGGGGCATAGGCTTCGAGCATGCCTTGCTGATCGAGGATTGCCAGGCTCGAGGCGGCCAGACCCCACACTGCGTCGGCTTGCGGGCGAGCTTTTTCGGCCAGCAGTTTGGCCGTGATGATGCCGGTCGAATCCCTCACCCATTTGATGTCGATATCCGGGTTGGCTTTCTCGAACGCTTTTTCATAGGTCTGCAGCTGCTCGGCTTCCAGTGCGGTGTACACGGTGAGCTCGGTGGCGGCACTGGCGTGAAGGCTGAAGCCTGCGAACACTGCAGCGAAGGCAAGGGGCTTGAACATGGTTTGATCCTGAGTGAAGTGGACAAGGCGGTATCGGTTGGCCGAACAGGTTCTATCAATGGCTGCCGGGGGTTTCACCACGAGCCATGCGTGCGTTGATCCGATCGATGATCGCTGGCAGATCGGCAATGGTGTCGGCCAGGTAATCGGGCCGTACCGGGGCGAACAGGGCATCGATGCGCAGCCTGTGCCGATCAAGCTCGGAGGGCGTGAGCGCCTGGAAGGCCGGGTGGTCCAGGCCGAGAAAATTGCCGGAAAAGCGCAGCCCGACCGTCCACATCCCTGCGCTGCGGCCTTCGAGAATGCCCGGCAAGGTGTCGTCGACCTTCACGCAGGCAGCGACGTCACCGATGCTCAGGGCGATGACGTTGGCCAACGCCTGGGCGGGGCCGGGGCGGCCGGTTGGCAAATCGTCGGCAGCCACCACATGATCGGGCTGATAGCCCGCCACTGCGGCCAGTGCCACGACGTGGTCCATGACCTGCCGAGGGTATCCGGAGGTGGTGCCGATCTTGAGCCCGGCTTGACGCATGTGCTTGATGGCCGGCAGCGCACCGGGGATGAGCGCGCTGTGCTTGCCGACATTGGCAATCTGCAGCGGCATGAAGCGCTCGTAGATGGCCGTCACGTCCGCGTCGCTCGGTGGCCTGGCAAAACGCTGCTCGAAGCGCGCAGCGATCTGCGGCTGGTCGCACAGGCTGCGAATGTGGTCCCACTTGCCCATGCCCATGGGGCCACGAGCTTCATCCAGGCTCAGTTCGATATCGAACGTGGCAAAGGCTTCGACGAAGATTCGGGTGGGCGCGAAAGAGCCGAAATCGACGACGGTGCCGGCCCAGTCGAGAATGGCCGCTTGCAGTTGGGCAGGGGCTTGATAGTGCATGGTGTTCTCCGAAAAATCAGCAGGTAGGCGTGCTCTGGCGCCAGGCTTGTGAACGTCGCAGCAAGCCGCGTGAAACCCAGGCGAGCAAAAGGGAAACGGCTGCCGAGGTGAACAGGATCAGTGTCGACATGGCGGCGGCGCCGCCGACATTGCCCGCGTCGTCCATGTTCAGTACGGCCACCGCCGCGAGGATGCTGTCTGGCGAGTACAAAAAGATGGCAGCGGAAACGGTGGTCATTGCCGAGACGAACAAGTAGCGAATGATGTCCAGCAGCGCGGGCAGACAAATCGGCAATGTGACGCGTAGGCAGTGCCGATACAGGGGAGCCTTGAGGGATCGCGCGGCCGCCTCGAATTCGCTGTCCAATTGGCGCAGAGCGGTGGTTGCCGTCATGTGCGCGGTGGTCAGGTAATGAGCGATGGTGCAGATCACCAGCAGCGCCATGCTTCCATAGAGGCTGTGCAATGGGTTGTCAGGCAGGTTGAAAAAGAAGACGTAGCCCAGGCCTAGCACCAGGCCCGGCACGGCCATGGGTATGAAGGTGAGTATGCGCAGGGCCAGGTTGAGGGCGGGTTGCCCGTGGGTTTTCTCCATCAGATAGGCACCGGTGAAGATCAGCGCGCTCCCCACCACCGCGCTGCAGCTCGCCAGCACCAGGCTGTTGCGATAGGCCAGCCATCCCCCGCCTGCGGTTTCACTGAACAGGTAGTGCTTGAACGACAACGAAAGGTTGTAGGGCCAGAATTTCACCAGGGAAGAAAACACCGCCATGCCCAGCACCGCCAGCAGGCAGCCGCAGATGAGCACCACGATCAACAGGTAGCAGCCGTCCCGCCCTCGCGAGGGCTGAGGCGTGAGTACCTGCGCCCGGCCACTCATGGACGAACGTTGGCGGCGGCGCAACCAGGCATCCATCGAAAAGCTGATCAGTGCGGGCACCAGGAGCACCATGCCGATCAGCGCCCCACGGCCGAACTGTTGCTGACCCACCACTGCCTTGTAGGCTTCGATGGCCAGGACCTGATAGTCACCGCCGACGATCACGGGCACGCCGAAGTCAGTGATGGTCAGGGTGAACACCAGGCAGAACGCGGCGAACACGGCTTGTCGCGTCGCGGGCCAAGTGATGCTGTGGAATGACCGCCAGGTGCTGGCGCCCATGCTCGAGGCCGCGTCGAACAGGCGCGCATCGCTCATCGAGAGCGCTGAGAGCAGAATCATCAGGGCGTGGGGAAACGTGTAGATCACCTCGCCGATGACGATGCCCCAGAACCCGTAGATGTTGTCGGTGAACAGGCCGCGCAGCAGCCCCTGGTTACCGAAAAGGTAGATCAGCGCGATGGCGGGCAGCATCGATGGCGCCAGCAGTGGCAGCAGGGATATTCCGCGCCACAGGCCCTTGGCAGGAATCAGGGTGCGTTGCAGCGCGTAGGCAAACAGGTAGGCCAGGGGGACCACGATGAGCGCAACGCTGACCGAAACGCGCAGGCTGTTACCCAGCAACCAGTGAAAGTTGTCGCTGCCCAGCAGCTCCCGCGCTGCGATCAGCCCACCGCCCTGCCCTGCATCGCCGCTGAAACCGCGCCAGAAGATCGCCAGCAACGGCAACAGCAGCGCCATCACCAGGAGCAGCAAGAACAGCACTTTGCCACCGACGACGAATACCTGGTCGTCCCGGTCGGCGCGCTGAGCCCGGCGTGCATGACCTTTGCCGCTCACTGACAACTTGGCGGTAAGCATCTCAGGCAAACACCTGCAAGCTGTGTGGCGGCAATGCCACCTGGATATGCCGTGTGCCCGAAGGGGGCAGCTGACGCGCGCTGATTTCGGCGGTCAGCGATTGGCCCGGCAGTTCGTCGAATTCGAAGCTCATTCGGCACCGGTTGCCGAGGAAGGTCACGTTCTGCATCTGCGCCGCGAACAGGTTTTCCTCCGAGTGCCGAGGGTTCACGCAGATCGACTCGGGACGGCAGAACAGGCGCCCGACGCAGCGGGGGGCGACGGCATCGGCCAGTCGCAACTGAAGTGGGCCCACTTGCGCATGACCATTGCCATTGCCTTCGAAAGCCAACCAGTTGCCCTGCCCCACGAAGTTGGCCACAAACGGCGTCTCGGGACTTTCATAGATCGATTGCGGGCTGGCGTATTGCTCGATGCGCCCCTGGTTCATCACCGCAATCCGATCAGCCATCAGCATGGCTTCTTCCTGGTTATGCGTAACCATCAAGGTGGTAATGCCAAGCCGCTGCTGCAGCGTGCGCAGCTCGGTGCACAGGTGTTCGCGCACCTGGGCGTCGAGCGCAGACATCGGTTCGTCCAGCAACAGCAAGGACGGCGCGGGAGCCAGCGCACGGGCCAAGGCGACGCGCTGTTGCTGACCACCGGAGAGCTGGCCCGGATACTTTTTCTCGCTGCCGGTCAGCCCTACCAGCTCGAGCATGGCAGCGACCCGCTGACGAACGATATCGCGCGCGCTGCCGGCGAGGCCGTAGCCGATGTTTTGCTCGACGGTGAGATTGGGGAACAACGCGTACGACTGGAACACGATGCCATAGTCCCTGGCCTGGGGCGGCAGGTTGGAGACATCCCTGGACCCCATGTAGATAGCCCCGCGATTTTGCTGTTCCAGCCCTGCGATGCAGCGCAACAACGTGGTCTTGCCGCACCCCGACGGGCCGAGCAGGCACACCAGTTCGCCCGGCGAGATCTCCAGGGATACGTCGTCCAGCGCCTTGAACGCGCCAAAGTTCTTGCGCAGACCGGCGATCCGTATCGTCACGCCTGGAGAGGCTTCATCAGTAGGGCTGGAACGCAGCATGGGGCACCTCATCAAGTGGAGCACGCGCCGCCTGTGGAGTGCGGCATGCGTGTCGATGAGGCAATGCTAGGGCGTTATTGCGACGACGATGTGGCAGATAGCCAAAAGCTGGCGATAGTCCTATTGGTGAATTTGCCCAGTCTCCAGGACGGCTACAGCTGACGCGCGATGCTGTCGCGAGCGACGTCGAGAAAAGCCGCCGGCAAACGGGCCTGCCTGCGGTCCTTGAGGCAATACAGATACTCGGCGATCTGCGGCGCGCCTTCTATCGCAATGATCCGCAGGTCCGGATTGACGGGCACTTCCTGGCGCGCGATCAGGCTCACGCCGATATTGCGCAGAACGGCTTCGCGGATGGATTCCCGGCTGCCGATTTCCAGCTCGATGCCTGGGCGAACCTGATGGCTGTTCAAAAACTGCTCGGTCAAGGTTCTGGTGGTCGAGCCATGTTCGCGCATCAACAGGCATTGGCCCGCCAGCGCGCTGGGCGGTACACATTTTTGCACAGCCAGCGGGTGCTGCTTGTGAACGGCCAGTACCAAAGGATCGGTGCCCAGCACCAGGTGCATCAAGCGAGGGTCGTCGAGCCATTGCGAGGAGGCCGCCAGGTCGACCCGGTAGTCTTCGAGCGCCTCGAGTACATCCTGGGAGTTGCCGATCTGCACCGACACATCGATGTGTGGCAGCCGCTCGCGAAATGACTTGATGAGATCGAGGATATAGTAAGGCGCCGTCGCTCCGATCCTCAATGCGCCAAGGGCCTGGCCGCAGTTTCGCAAATGAAACTCGATATCTGCCTCATGCTGCAACAGCGCCTTGACCTTGGGCAACAGCCGGGCACCCTCGTCGCTGACAGTCAAACGACGCCCTCCCCGATAGAACAATTCCACGGCGTAGCGGCTTTCCAGTTGCCGAATCTGCGTGGTGACCGTCGGCTGGCTCAAGCCAAGCTTCTTGGCGGCCTGGGTGACGCTGCCCAAAAGCGCGACGGTGTAGAAAGCCTTGAGTTCTGCACTGAGCATGGTCGGGCGGGTTCCTTGCAATACAGCGAGATTGGATTGTCCGCTGGGTGACATGGGGCCGGGTTCTGTCGATGGCCAGGCCCGGGCTTCGAGGTTACACCGCAGCGGCGGCTCGACTCTGCGGCCAACGCTCAGCGCCCAAGGCCCAGATTCGCCTCGTTCATGTCCAGTTCGGCCAGCACTTCGCGCACGACGTCGTCGCCGATCTTGCGTTGTCGACGCATTTCATACAACGCCAGGCGTTGCGCACGCAGGGCCTTGATGCGCAGGTGGCGTTCCAGTTGGTCCATCTGCCGGGCCAGCGCCTGGGCTTCGGCGGAGTCTTCGAACACCGCCAACTGCTGCCGGTACTCGGACATGATGCGCGCCTTGAGTTCGGTTGCAAGTGCGGCCTGGCTGGCGTCCTGTTCGGTGGCCTTCTGCGCCTGGTCTTCCTCTTCCAGCGAACGGATGGCCGATTCGGCGGTGTAGCGCCAGGCATCGCGCACCTCCTGGCGAGCACTCTGGTCATCGCTGGCGGCGACTCCGCGCAACAACAGCGGCAAAGCGATGCAGGCCACTACCAGCGAGAGCAGGATGACACCGGCGGCGATGAAGATCAGCAGGTCACGCTGGGGAAAGGCCTGGCCGGGCGCCATCAGCAAGGGCACCGACATGACACCGGCCAAGGTCACCGCACCACGCACGCCGCCCAGGGTCAGCAAGGCGCAGGAGCGTGCGTCGGGCAGGCGGGTGATGGTGGTCTTGCCGCGCAGGCGGCGTACCCACGATATTGCCCGCCAGGTGCTCTGGACCCAGACGAAGCGCAGCAACAGCAGGATGCCGAAGATCGCCAGCACTTCCAGGCAGCGCCACGACAAGGCTGGCCACAGGGTGGGTTCGTGGCTGATCACCGCCTTGACGATGTCCGGCAACTGCAGACCCAGCAGGAGGAAGATCAAACCGTTGAAGGCGAACTCCAGCAGGGCCCAGACGCTGCGGTTGAGGATGCGCGTGCGCGTCTGGCGGGGCAGCAAGTCGAGCCAGCTCTGCATCATGCCGGCGGCCACTGCGCTGAGGATACCCGAAGCTCCCAGGCGCTCGGCCAGCACATAGGCGGCGAACGGCAGCAGCAGCATGAACACCACGTGCGTCGCTGGATCGTCCCAGCCACGGGCGATCATCCACACGCGCAGGCGCCCTACCACCCAGCTGAGCAGCACGCCCAATGCCAGGCCGCCGACCGCGACCAGAACGAACGTCACGCTGGCATCGGCCAGGGAGAACACCCCGGTGATCGCCGCGGCCAGGGCGAACTTGAAGGTCACCAGGCCCGATGCATCGTTCATCAATGCCTCGCCTTGCAGGATACGCATCAGGGGCGTCGGCAAACGGTCCTGGGCGATCGCCGATACTGCCACCGCATCGGTGGGTGACAGCACGGCGGCCAGGGCGAAGGCCACCGGCAGGGGGATATCGGGCAGCAGCCAATGAATGAAATACCCCGCGCCCAGCACTGTGAACAGCACCAGCCCCACGGCCAGCATCAGCACGGGGCCGCGGTAATGCCACAGGTCACGCTTGGGGATGCGCCAACCATCGGAGAACAGCAGCGGCGGCAGGAACAGAAACAGGAACAGCTCGGGCTCCAGCGCCACGTGCAGGCCCAGGGTCGGCCAGGCGAGAATCGCCCCGGCTGCAATCTGCAAAAGTGGCAATGGCAAGGGAATGACGCGGGCGACCAACCGCGAAACGCCGACCAGCATGAGCAGGATCAGCACGGTGTAGGCGGTTTGCATGGGGCAGGATTTCCTTTGAATCGACAGACAGTGGCCATGGTACCGGCTTACGCACGGTTGGCGCATGACATGACACAACGCGACTTGTCGGTAGAGCGGGTCGGCAACGTCAGTCGAGTGGCCCGGCGCTGATAACCCTGGATCATCCTAAGCCCGGCGAAAATGTAGATTCTTGCGCCATGGGCTTGTCCGTAGACTGGACACACCCGTCAGGATCAAGCAGCCATGTTGCCAGACACCGCACACTCATCGACGGCAACGTTTCCCGATCCGCCCGCGCCAGTGCTGCAATGGGCGAATCACAAGGTCTGCGTCATTGGCTTTCTGCTGCTCGACGGTTTCTCCCTGCCCTGCTTTACCCAGGCACTGGCGGTTCTGTCGACCGCCAACATGATCAGGCCGGGCGCGGTGAAGACGCGCACCTTCTCGGGCAACGGCACCGAGGTGGTCAGCGACCTGGGCATACCGATCCGACCGGACACACCCCTTACCGACGTGCGAATGGCGGAACTGGATGTGTTGATCGTGTGTGGCGGTCTGCGCACCACCCGAGTCGCTCCACCCTGGCTGACGGTGTTGTTGAAGAAACTGGCGAGGACGCCGGTGGCGCTCGGCGGGCTCTGGAACGGCGCCTGGTACCTGGGAAAAGCCGGCCTGCTGGATGGGTATCGCTGTGCCATTCACCCGGAGCAACGCACTGCGCTGTCCGAACGCTCGCCTTACGCCAGCGTGACTACGGAGGTGGCCGTCATCGACCGTGACAGGCTCACGGCCGCCACCCCCACTGGCGCCTATCACGTCATGGTGAACTGGCTCAAGAAACAGTGCGGGCAGGCATTGGCCGAGGCGATCGCCGACCTGCTCAACTACGACCAGCCCCGCTCACGCAAGGTCGACCTGGGTCGGCAGCAGCATCTGAGCCGGCCACTGCGCGAGATCATCCAGTTGATGCAAACGAACCTGGAAGAATCGTTGGATCCGGAACAACTGGCCGCTTGTGTCCACTTGTCCAGGCGACAGGTGCAGCGCCTGTTTCGCGAGCAACTGTCCACAACACCGCAGCGCTACTACTTGCGCCTGCGCATCACCGAAGCACGCCGGCTCATTCAGAACTCGAGCATGCCGATTACCGAAGTGGCGATCGCGTGCGGTTTCGTTTCCGGCCCTCACTTCAGCAAGTGCTATCGAAGCTTCTTTGGCTACCCGCCTTCCAGGGAACAGCGCTATGAAGTGTGACGCCGTCTGTAGCCTGCCCCGGTGCGGGCTACCCCCGACCCTGGGATAGGGTCGGGGCGGCCCTCACTGGCAGGGTTACGACGCGTCGATCCAGATGGTCTTGATCTCGGTGTACTGATCATGGGCCCAGATCGATTTATCACGCCCGCCGAAACCGGATTCCTTGTACCCGCCGAATGGCGTCGAGGCATCACCCTCGCCGAAGCAGTTCACGGTGACGATGCCGGCGCGGATGCCTCGAGACAGTTTCAGCGCATTGCGCAGATTACCGGTGTAGGCCGACGCGGCCAGGCCGTAGGCGGTGTCGTTGGCCAACTCGATCGCCTCCTCGACGGTGTCGAAGGTGGTCACGGTCAACACCGGGCCGAAGATTTCTTCCTGAAAGAGACGACTGTCGCGCCCGACGCCATCGATGATCGTCGGCTCGACGAACATGGGCACGCCTTCACCTCCGCCGACCAGAAACTCGAGTTTTTCGTCAGAGGCCTGGTCGATGTAGGAGCGTACCTTGTCGAAGTGAGCCTTGCTGATCATCGACCCCAAACGGTTCTCTGGGTCGAGTGGGTCGCCCATCTGCCAGTCGCGCAGGTGCACGACCACGCGTTTGATGAGCGCTTCCTTGATGTCCTTGTGCACGATCAGCCGCGAAGACGCCGAGCAGTTTTCACCCATGTTCCAGAAGGCGCCGTTGACCACGTGCTGGGCGACCTGATCCACGTCTTCCACATCGTCCATCACCACCGCTGGATTCTTGCCGCCGCATTCCAGCACGACCCGCTTCAGGTTGGATTCGCTGGAGTACTTGAGGAAACGACGACCCGTCTCCGTCGAACCGGTAAAGCTGATCATGGCCACGTCCGGGTGGCGGCCAATCGGTTCGCCTGCCTCCTGGCCACTGCCCGGAACGACGTTGAAGACGCCAGCAGGAATGCCGGCCCGATACGCAAGCTCAGCCACTCGCAGCGCGCTCAGCGTGGTTTCCTCGGCCGGCTTGACCACCACCGAGCAGCCCGCAGCCAGTGCAGGACCGATTTTCCATGCCAGCATGAGCAACGGGAAATTCCACGGCAGGACCAGGCCGACGACACCTATGGGCTCGCGCACGACCATGGTCACGGCGCCGGAACCGACGGGCGCGGTGGCGTCGTAGATCTTGTCGGCCAGCTCGGCGTGCCAGCGAATGGTGTTGATGGTTTCGGGAATGTCGATGCCTTGGCATTCACGGACAGGCTTGCCGCTGTCCAGGCTTTCCAGAACGGCCAATTCGTGGGCGTTGTCTTCCAGCAGCTGGGCGAACCCGAGCAGTACGGCCTTACGCGCGGCGGGAGACAGCGCGCTCCAGCGGCCATCTTCGAAGGCGGCCTTGGCGCTGGCGACTGCCAGGTCGACATCCTGGCTATCGCAGGCAGCCACATTGGCAAGATGCGCACCGGTTGCCGGGTTGCTGGTGGCGAATGTCCTGCCCGACCGTGCGGGGTGGAATGTGCCATCCACGAACGCCTGGGTACGGTATTCAAGCCGGCCGGCCAGTTCCAGATAGCCTTCTTTGCTCAGCAACTCGGTCATTTCATGCCTCCCCAGTGATGTGGGCAACGTTCTGCTTGAGGGTGCTCACGACGGCGGCAAGCTCGGCCTTTTCGGCTTCTTCCAAGCCCTTGAGGGGGGCGCGCACACCGCCTGCGCGAAGGCCACTGAGCTCGCTGCCGTACTTGATGGACTGGACGAACTTGCCGGTTTCCAGAAAGTCCATCAGCGGCAACATCGCGGCCATGATGCGCCGTCCCTTGTCGAAGTCCTTGTCGATCACACAGGCTTCATAGAGCGCAACGTGTTCGCGGGGAATGAAGTTGGAACCGGCGCAGACCCAGCTGCGCGCGCCCCAGGCGAAGAACTCGAGCGCCTGGTCGTCCCACCCGCAGGAAATCTGGATGGCTGGGTGAGCGGTAGCCAGCCGGTGCAACCGCGCCATTTCCCCGGAGCTCTCCTTGATCGCAACGATATTCGGACAGTGCGCCACGGCCTCGAAGAACTCGTTGCCCATGGCCACACCCATCCGTGCGGGATAGTTGTAGAGCATGATGGGCAGCCCGGCGGCCTGGTCGACGGCCAGCACATGGGCGGCGATTTCATGCTGGGTCGGCAGTGCATAGGGCGGCGACCCCACCAGGATGGCATCGGCCTTGATGTGCCGAGCCTGTTCGGCGAACTGCACCGAGTCTTCGGTGCGGATCGCACCGGTGCCGATCACCAGGGGCAAGCGCGAGCCGATGACTTCCCTGGCCCTTTTGGCCAACTCGATGCGCTCTTGCGGCGAATGCGCGTAGTACTCGCCGGTAGAGCCGCCGATGATCACGCCATGCACTTTCGAATCGATCAGGTATTCGAGCACTTCGGCAAACGCGACAGGGTCGATACTGCCGTCCGCCTTCAATGGCGTAATGGCGGGCGTGAAGATGCCGTCAAAGTTCATGGTGTAGCCTCCAGTAGTTGAATGTCTGAATCTCGAACACTTCGAAACACGTCAGCTCTCGCGTCCGGCGCGGTACTGTCCCCACTTCAAATTCATGTTCACCCCCGCTGACAGAAACGGTTGCGGCGGGTTGGTATTGGGCCGCGGCGCACTGAGCAGGTAGTCGATCAGGGGGTCGTGTTCGCCGGCCAGCCAGTCGGCGAGAAGCTTCCCGGTGATGGTGCCCCGCGTGACGCCCAGGCCATTGCAACCCAGGGCACCGTAGACGTTGCGGGCCAGCTCACCGAAGAAGCCGTTGTGGTTGCGCGACATCGCCAGGGCGCCGCCCCAGGTGTATTCGAAGTTCACGTGCGGCAACATGGGAAAGCGCACATCGAATGACGCCTTGTGACGACGCACGAAGCGGTCGTTGAATTTCTGATTGCTGCGTCCATCGGGATTGAAGCTGAAGCTGTTGCGAATGAGCAGCCGGTTGTCCGGGGTACGCCTGACCGTGGTGCCGAAGGGATCCGCCGGAATGGCGCCCCAGAACGGCTTGCCACCCAGCGCCGCTTGTTCTTCCTCGGTCAGCTGACGGGTAATGCTGCCGTAGGTGTAGATCGGCAACATTCGCCCCTGGAGAAAACCGAAACGCATGCCGAACGAGTTGTTGGCCAATACCAGCTTGTCGGCGGTGATGCTGCCATGGGCATGCCTGAGGACCGTCTTGGCGCCATACTCGACATCGGTGATCGGCGTGCGCTCGTAGAGCGTGACGTTCGCAGGCAGGCTGTCAGCCAGGCCTTTGACCAAGGCAGACGGTTGGATCAGCACCGCGCCTGGGGTGTACAGGGCCTTTCGGTAGAAACGCGTCCCGAGGTGATCGGGCAGTTCATCGGCGCCGATCATCTGGTAGGGCTGGTCGAGCTTGTCCAGTCCCCGGCGATACGCTTCAAGTACGGCGATGCCGCGCTCCTCGACTGCCGCCTGATACTTGCCGCAGGCCTTGAGCTGGCAATCGATCGCGTGCTGGCTGACCAACTCCTTCAACGACAATTGCCCAGCCAGGTTCAACCTGAGGCTGATCTTGGCCAGTTCGATATCGCCGATGTAATCTTCAGCGGCAATATCGTGGGGCAGGTCGATGGCGAAACCGGCATTCCTGCCCGAGGGGCCGAGCCCGACTTCCTGGGCCTCCACCAACACGATCTCTTCGTCGGGAAAGCGCAGCGCCAGCTGCCGTGCAGCCGCCAGACCGGTGAATCCTGCGCCTACCACGACCCAACGCGCAGTCCTGTGTCCCGAATGAGTGGGCATCGGCGTGCGTGGGTAGCTCAGATGAAACCAACCACAGGTCTTGTCGTCCGCAGGCAGCGAAGTAACTTTCATGATCGTGACCATCGATAGTTGAGTTTGCCTGCCGCCAGCATGAGTTCACGGACAGGTAACAGCGCCAATGAGAAGTACGCGCGCAGCCGGACGCGGTCCGTTGATACGTACGTATCGGCAAGGCAGTGCGGTGACAGGGTGTAGCGGCCCTGACGGCAATCATCGTCAGGCGCCGCCGGGTGCGGGCAGGCACAGGGCCCGGCGCGGCAGCCGGCCCCTGTGTCATGCGTCTATTTCTTCGCCGCGGCGCGGGCGTCCGCCAGCCAGCCGTCGTATTCGGCCTGGTGCGCCTTGATCCATTCGGCGGCATGCCGCTTGATATCGGCCAAGGACTTTTCACCTTTCTGCATGCGCAAGTTCTGCGCACTTTCATCGGCCGTGGTAATACGCACTTCGGACAGGAACTTGGTGGCCACCGGATTCTCTTCCGAGAACTCCTTGTTCATCACCGCGTAGACGGTGTCTACCGGGAAGCCCAGGTTTTTCCCGTTATAGAAAGTGTCCTTGGATTCCTTGCCATCGGGCAGCGAGGTGAAGGGCACCGGCAGCCAGACCACGTCGCGGCCCTCCACCAGTACGCCGGCGATCCACTGCGGCACCCAGGTGAAGAACAGGATGGGCTTGCCTTGTTCGAAGCGCGCAATGGTGTCGGCCATGAGGGCGAAGTACGAGCCGCGGTTGTCAACGACCGTAGGCTCCAGACCATAGGCTTTCATGTGGTACTCGACCATGACTTCGCACCCCCACCCCGGGTTGCATCCGGTCAGATCGGCCTTGCCATCGCCATTGCTGTCGAACAGCTTGGCGATTTCCGGCTTCTTCAGATCCGACAGGTCCTTGATGTTGTAGGCGTCTGCAGTTTTCTTGTCGATCATGTAGCCCTGCAGTACTCCCTTCATCACTTCGCCGACCTTGACCATCGACTCATCGCCGCCAGCCTTGTTGTAGAAGCCTTCATGCAAGGCGCCCCACTCATGCACGGTGAAGTCCGCGTCACCGTACGACAGTGCCAGGAACATCGCCGGGTAATCGACCTCCTTGGGTGGCTTGACGTTGTAGCCCAGGTCTTTCAGGCCGGCTATGGCCACCTCCCCCCTGAAGCGCTCTTCGGCGATGGATGGAAAGATGGGGGTGATCGACTTGCCGTCCCCAGGCTTGTTGGCATCGGCGGCGAACGCCCCGAAGCTCAGAACGGTGCCAAGGACTGCCGCGGCGAGGCTGGCAAGCGCGGATTTCTGGAGGGTTACAGGGTTCATGAGTCACCACGTTCAAGGGTTAGATAGGGTGAGCAGGCACGTCAATGAGTGATCGCAGTTTCGACTGGCTTCTTCTTTTTCAACTTCATCAGCAGACCTACAGGGCCGGTTTCGTACCAGCGCTGGCCGGTTGCCAGATCCTTGCTGCGCTCGCCCATGGCCTGGGTGAGTCGATCGAGGAACACGGCAAGCAGCACCAGCCCGGCGCCACCGACACTGGCCAGGCCCATGTCCAGCCTGCCGATACCGCTGAGCACCATCAGGCCCAGGCCACCTACGGAAATCATGGACGCCACCACCACCATCGAAAGCGACAGCATGAGCGTTTGATTGAGGCCGGCCATCATGGTCGGCGCGGCCAGCGGCAGTTGGACCTTCAAGAGCATTTGCGTCGCCGTGCAACCGAACGCCCTGGCGGCCTCGACCTTGTCTTCGGGCACCTGGCGGATGCCCAGATTGGTCAGGCGTACCAACGGCGCCACCGAGAAGATGATGGTGACGATCACTCCGGGCACGTTGCCGATGCCGAACAGCATGACCACCGGCACCAGGTAGACGAATGCCGGCAGCGTCTGCATGGCGTCCAGTACCGGGCGAATGATCATCTCGAGCCGATCGCTGCGCGCGCTCAATATCCCCAGTGGAATGCCGATGACGGCACAGAAGACCAGCGATGTGAGCACCAGCGCGAGGGTGACCATGGCGTCCTCCCACACACCGATCAGCCCCAGTGCGGTGAGCGTGGCCAGGGTGAACAAAGCGATTCGCTTGCCGCCGATCTGCCAGCTGATCAGCGCGGCAATGATGATGAACACGGTAGGCGGCGCCGAAAGCAAGCCTGCCTGGATGCCATCGAGTACCTGATCCACCGGCCAGCGAATCGAACGGAATACATCGCGGAAGTTATGAACGAGATACTTGAGAACGCCCTCGACCCATGTCCCGAGCGGTACGTTTATGGTTTTGAAAGGATCCAGAAGATTAAAGTCGGACATAGCCCACCTCAGAGACGACCCGAAAGCTGATCGTGGATTTATCGGCTGCTCAAGCAGTTCAACAGGTGACCTTGCGAGATGGTCCCCTTGTACAAACCCCCACGGTCCACGACAGGCATGGGCGTGTGCGAGGCGGCAACGAGCGGAACGATTTCGCGCAGCAGCGCATCTGCATCGATAGGCGTGTGTCGGCCGGGCTCGTAGACGATGCGGGCGTCCAGCTGGGCGATATCGCCCGCGCGCAGGATGCGGCTGGTATCGAACCCTTCGAAGAAGTCCTTGACGTACGTGTTGGCTGGATTGCAGAGCAGTTCGCGCGGGGTTCCGATCTGTACCACTCGGCCGCCCTCCATGATCGCAATGCGATGCCCAATCCGAACGGCTTCTTCAATGTCGTGGGAAATGAAGATGATGGTGCGGTTCTGCTCGGCCTGTAGCTTGAGCAGTTCGCCCTGCATTTCGCTGCGAATCATCGGGTCGAGTGCCGAGAACGCTTCGTCCATCAGCAGGATGGCCGGGTCGTTGGCCAGCGCCCGTGCCAGCCCGACGCGCTGCTGCATGCCGCCGGACAATTGATGCGGGTAGCTGTGTTCTTGCCCGGCCAGCCCCACCTGCCGCAAGGCCACCACTGAACGGCTGTAGCGTTCCTTTTCGCTGACGCCGCTGATCTCGAGGCCGAAGCTGACGTTATCGATCACGCTCATGTGGGGCATGAGGGCAAACGACTGGAAGACCATGCCCATGTCCTTGCGGCGCACTTGCAGCAGATCTTTGTCGGCCAGGCCGGTGATTTCCTTGCCATTGAGAAATATCGAGCCGGAAGTGGGCTCTATCAGCCGGTTGAAGAGGCGCACCATGGTGGATTTGCCCGAACCGGAAAGCCCCATGATCACGAAGATCTCGCCACGCTTCACGGAAAAGTTCGCATCGAACACACCGATGACCTGGCCCGTCTTTTCGAACACTTCGGCCTTGGAAGCGCCCTCGCGCAACATATTCATGGCCACTTTGGGTTGTGCCCCGAAGACCTTGTATACATTGTGTACGGATATTATATCGTCGGCGTTATTCATACCTTGCCTCCTTCGCGGCAACACTCATTGCAGTAGGCAAATCATGGCAACGCGAAACATGTTGTAAGGGGCAGTGGTACGGGTAATTGTTCATCGCAACGATTTCCTTGTTTTTTATTCTTACCCCCAGGAATTAGGGTGTTTTTTCAATCTATGCCCAATGTGTATTCAGATCCAACAACATTTACAGCCCTTATTCGATAACGTTGGGTTATAGGTTCTGCATGGGTTGTGCAGCAGGCCTCGGGCATGCCAGCAAGCGACCGAGGCGCATCGAAAACGACACCGAACCGACACGGCGAAGCCAGGGTGCTATACCCTCGCCGCCGACCGAGCACAGCGG
Organism: Pseudomonas sp. CFBP 13602; assembly: GCF_014842725.1. Classification (NCBI taxonomy): domain Bacteria; kingdom Pseudomonadati; phylum Pseudomonadota; class Gammaproteobacteria; order Pseudomonadales; family Pseudomonadaceae; genus Pseudomonas; species Pseudomonas sp. CFBP 13602. Next base: position 626,011 of record NZ_JACYVT010000002.1, read on the forward strand.
TACTGACAGGAGGTTGAGCATGTCGAAGCACGTTGACCCGGATACGATTCTGCTCAAGATGCCTTCGCTGCGTGCAGTCAAGGCCTTCGTGGCCGCCGCCAAGTACGAAAGCTTCACACGGGCTGCAGAGGCGCTGTGTGTATCCCAGGCGGCGATCAGTCGCCAGATCAAGGAACTCGAAGTTCACCTGGGCGCGGCACTGTTCACCCGTGTAGGTCGCGCGGTGGAACTGACCCCGGCAGGGACGCTGTTTTTCGACGCGGCCCACCTGTCGTTCGTCAATATTGCCCAGGCCGCCGAGCGTATTCGTAGCGCGCAATCCGAAAAGCGGGTGCTGACCATCTGTTGCTCACCGGCGTTTTCCGCGCTATGGCTGTCGAGCAACCTGCCGGAATTCTTTGCCCAGAGCGAAGGCATCGAGCTCAACCTGATTACCACGCAGAATTTCCTGACCATGGAACCAGGCGTCCAGCCGGACGCGTTCATCACCAAGATTGCGCGCATACGCGACGGCTACAAGAACTATCACCTGTGCCACGACCTGATCTATCCGGTGTGCACGCCGGCGTATCTGCAGCAGCATCCCGAGATCGCCTCCCTGGACGGTATTCGCGACTCGGCGTTGCTCAACCTGAGTCCCTATGGCCGTTCCCAGGTCGCGGAGCATGTCGACTGGGGGGTATGGTTCGCCTTCCAGGCCATCGACCTGGACGATCGCCCCGCCGCCAGCCCGGCCATTTTCAATGCCAATGACTACAACTTGATCATCAGTATGGTGCTGACCCATCAGGGCATCGCATTGGGCTGGAACCATCTGGTCAGTGGACTCATCGGCAAAGGCCTGCTGGTCAGGCCGATTGCGGATCAAGTGCAGTTGCGCAATAGCTGCCACTACCTGGCGTGCAAGGAAAACTCGGACAACGAAGATGCGTTGCGCAGATTTCGTGAATGGATGCTCGGCAAATTTCCCAGACGGTGACATTCAAGCGCCGTTCAGCATTACTGGACGTTATGCATAGCCCTGCGAAAAAGTTGCTCGCGCCTTGGCGGCGATGCGCTCATCGTTGAATCACGTCGGTCAGCACTGACCTGCAGGATCATTCGAAGGAGCCATTGGATGTCGCTTTTCCTGTTCTGCCGAGATTTCGATTTTCACCAGGCACCTGCCAAGACCCGACAGATCCTCATGAACAGCCTGCTCGATATTCTCGGGGTCATGGCCGGAGCGACGGGCAACGACACCAGCAAAGCTGTTCGACGATACGCCCGAGCGCATTACCCTGGGGGCGAGTTCACCAGCCGCATGATCTTCGACGGCCAGCGGGTCAATGTGCTCGGTGCCGGCTGGGCGGGTGGATTCACTGCCGACAGCCTCGACGCCCACGAGGGTCACTTCACCTCCAAGGGCCACGCAGGCGCCACCGTAGTGCCCGCCCTGCTCGCCCTGGCAGATGCGCTGGCCCACCAAGGCAAGCCAGTGAGCGGTCGTGAACTGTTGACGGCGCTGTGTATCGGCTACGAAACCGCCCTGCGCGCAGGCGTCGCATTGATGGCCACCTCGCCGACCTACCATGCCTCTGGCGGCTTCTCGGGCATTGGTGTGGTGTGTGCCGGGGCGAGGATGCTGGGCTTCGACGAATCGACATTCCGGCACGCGCTGGGCATCGCCGAATACTTCAGTGCACGCTGCCCGATGATGCGCGTGGTGCAGTCACCGACCATGCTGCGCGACGGTCACGGTGCCGGCGCCTTCGCGGGGCTCAACGCATTGCTGATGGCACGTGAAGGCATGACCGGCGCACCGGCGGAAACCATAGAGGACGAATCCGTCGCGGCGTTCTGGCAGGATCTGGGCCATCGCTGGGAAATCGACAGCCAATACTTCAAGCCATGGCCCGTCTGCCGTTGGGCGCAGCCTGCGCTTACGGCAATGGTGGCACTGCAACAGGTATCGGGCGGCATCGACGTCAATCGGATCGAGAAGATCCGCGTCGAGACGTTCTTCGAATCGGTCTGCCTGCAGGGGCACACCCCTGCCAACGCCGACGAGGCGCAATACGCCCTTGCATTCCCTCTGGCCGCGCTTATCGTCCGGGGCAAGGTCGGGCCCGAAGAAGTCACGGGCGCATCGATCTGCGCCCCGGACATTCTCGCCGTGAGCGCCAGGATCGAGATCGTGGAAGCGCCGGATCTTTCGGCGCGCTTCCCCGAAGAGATCCTGTCGCGGGTCATCGTTACCCTGGACAACGGTGACGTGCTGCGTAGCCAGACCACCGCTGCCAAAGGTGACCCGGAAACCGCGATGACCATCGCGGAACTCGAGAGCAAGTACGACATGTTCGCTTCGGTGTCGCTGGATGAAAAAACCCGTGAAGCGATCAAGGCAGCGGTCAAGAATCTGGCTTCATCGTCATCGGCGGTAGAAGCGCTCTCGGGAATCTTTCAGCCGCCGCCCGAACACCTGGGCCAACCCGCCTGAAGTGCGTTGCAGACGGCTCGAAGAAGGGCACGAGGACGCGATCCATTCATAACCTGCCCGCATTGATTGCACGCCTTAAATGTCGTTTGATCCGCCTCGATTGACGGGTATAGGCTGCGATCAATAGCCAGTCGGCAATGCCGAGCTGCATCTAACCTGGCCCCCAAGGTCTGCATCCTGGAGGAAATATGGATTTCAAGAAAACCGTTTTTGATCTGGTTTCCCAACGCAAGCCCAACCACTCGCTACCGGGCGCGCTATATAGCAGTGATGAAGTCTATCGCCAGGACCTCGAGCAGATCTGGCACAAGGACTGGATCTTTGCAGGCCATACTTTCGAAGTCGCCAAACCCGGTCAGTACATGACGCTTCAAGTAGGCGATTACCCCGTGGTCATCGTGCGCAGCAAGGACGGCGAAGTCAGAGCGTTCCACAACGCCTGCCGCCACCGTGGGGCCAAGGTCTGCGAAGCCGCGCAGGGCAAGGTCGCCAAGCTGGTCTGCCCGTACCACAAGTGGACGTTCGAGCTCGATGGCAAGCTGCTGTTCGCCGGCAACATGGGCCAGGACTTCGACAAGAGCCAATACAACCTCAAACCGGTGCACTGCGAAGTGGTGAACACTTACATCTACGTGTGCGTAGGTGTAGTCAAACCTGACTTCGAATCGTTCCGAAAGGCTGTGGATCCGTTCGTGGCACCGCACAACCTTGAAGAATGCAAAGTTGCCTTCGAGTCGAACATCATCGAGAAAGGCAACTGGAAACTGGTGTTCGAGAACAATCGCGAGTGCTACCACTGCGACGGCTCGCACCCTGAACTCTTGAACTCGTTCGTGGATAATCTTTCAGTGGGTGGCACCAGTGGGGAAGACGATCCGGAACTGGCGGCATACTGGAACAAGTGTGAAAAGGCCGGCCTGCCCAGTCGCCTGGTCATGGATATCCACGGACGCTTCCGCATGACCCGGATACCGCTGTCGGCGGGCGCTGTCAGCTACACCATGGACGGCAAACCTGCCGTCAACGGTCGCCTGGACAAGTCCGGCGAGCCCGACATCGGCGCCTTGCTGTACTTCAACTATCCGTCGACCTGGAACCACTTTCTGGGCGACCACGCGTTGAGCTTCCGCGTGCTGCCCATCAGCGCCACTGAAACCCTGGTGACCACCAAGTGGCTGGTGCACAACACTGCCATGGAAGGTGTGGACTACGATCTGGATCGCCTCACCAAAGTCTGGATTGCCACCAACAACCAGGACAGGACACTGGTAGAGGGCACTCAGCGTGGGGTCACTTCCCCGTCGTTCGAACCGGGCCCGTTTTCCGAAACGGCCGAAACCGGCGTTTGCCAGTTCGATGACTGGTACTGCAATACCATGCTCGATCGCCTTCAGGGGCCGATCCCTTTGAAGTCGGTTGGCTAGGTTCGAAGCCGGGGGGGCATTTGCACCCCCGCGCCCTGTCTGCACAGCGACCGCGTGGCCGAATCACGCGCACCGCCTTCCCTCCTCGCCACGCAAGCATGGCGCTGTCACAGTCGATGCCGCATAATTCCCCGATTCGTTTTCGGGAGGCAGTGGGGCGCATTCGCAGCCCCTCCTAGATCAATGGCTCATATTCTCTACGGCATCAAAGCCTGCGACACCATGAAAAAGGCCCGTACCTGGCTCGACGAGCACCAGGTGGAGTACGCCTTTCATGACTACAAGAGCGCCGGTATCGACCGCGAGCACCTGTCCCGCTGGTGCGACGAGCACGGCTGGCAAATGGTGCTCAACAGGGCCGGTACCACCTTCCGCAAGCTCGGCGACGAACAGAAGGCCGATATCGACCAGGCCAGGGCCATCGAGCTGATGCTCGCCCAGCCGTCGATGATCAAGCGCCCGGTGTTGCAGCTTGGCGACAAGACCGTGATCGGCTTCAAGCCTGATATCTACGCAGCGGCCCTTGCCTGACGCGGGCCCGCACTTATTCTGCACGAGGTAATTCCATGTCCAATTCCCTGTTCAGCCTGGCCTTCGGTGTCGGCACGCAAAACCGTCAAGGCACCTGGCTGGAAGTGTTCTATGCACAGCCGTTGACCAACCCGTCCACTGCACTGGTCGATGCCATCGCTCCGCTGCTGGGTTACACCGGTGGCAACCAGGCCGTTGCCTTCAGCAACACCCAGGCCTCGCAGCTGGCCGAGGCGCTCAAGCACGTCGACCCGGCGCAAGCCGCCCTGTTGACCCGCCTGGCCGAAAGCCACAAGCCGCTGGTCGCGACGCTGCTGGCCGAAGACGCCGCGCTGACCTCCACGCCCGAGGCGTACCTGAAGCTGCATCTGCTGTCGCACCGTCTGGCCCAGCCACACGGCCTGAACCTGGCCGGCATCTTCCCGCTGCTGCCCAATGTCGCCTGGACCAGCCAGGGCGCGGTCGACCTGGCCGAACTGGGTGAGCGTCAGCTGGAAGCCCGCCTGAAGGGCGAACTGCTGGAAGTGTTCTCGGTGGACAAGTTCCCCAAGATGACCGACTACGTGGTACCGGCCGGCGTGCGTATCGCCGACAGCGCGCGCGTGCGCCTGGGCGCCTACATCGGCGAAGGCACCACCGTCATGCACGAGGGCTTCGTCAACTTCAACGCCGGCACCCAAGGCCCAGGCATGATCGAAGGCCGTGTCTCGGCGGGCGTGTTCGTCGGCAAGGGCTCGGACCTGGGCGGCGGTTGCTCGACCATGGGTACCCTGTCCGGTGGCGGCAATATCGTGATCAAGGTCGGTGAAGGCTGCCTGATCGGCGCCAATGCCGGTATCGGCATTCCATTGGGCGACCGCAACACCGTGGAAGCCGGCCTGTACATCACGGCGGGCACCAAGGTGGCGCTGCTCGATGAACAGAACCAGTTGGTCAAGACCTTGAAGGCACGGGACCTGGCTGGCCAGCCCGACCTGCTGTTCCGTCGCAATTCGGTCACCGGCGCCGTGGAGTGCAAGAGCCACAAGTCGGCCATCGAACTCAACGAAGCGCTGCACGCTCACAACTAAGTGGCGATATCGGGCCCGGCATCCCTGCCGGGCCTTTTGCCTGGGGTCTTCGACCATGTTCCACGCCTCCCCCTGGCGCTCTGACTTTCCAGCCATCGCCGCCTTGCACCAGCAGCAGCAGACCTACCTGGACAGCGCTGCAACCACCCAGAAACCGCAAGCCCTGATCGACGCCATCGGCCACTACTATGGCCACGGCGCGGCCAACGTACATCGCGCCCAGCATCTGCCGGGATCCTTGGCGACCCGTGCATTCGAAGCCAGCCGCGAGAAGGTCGCGCGATGGCTGAATGCAGGCAGTTCCGAGCAGATCATCTTCACCCACGGCGCGACCAGTGCGCTGAATCTGCTCGCCTATGGCCTGGCCGAGCAACTGCAGCCCGGGGACGAACTGGTGATCAGCGCCGCCGAACACCATGCCAACCTGCTGCCGTGGCAACAGCTGGCCAAACGTCGTGGCCTGCCACTGCGGGTGCTGCCGCTGGATGCCAGTGGCGTGGTCGACCTGCAGGCGGCTGCGCAGATCATCGGGCCACGCACCCGGCTGCTGGCAGTGACCCAACTGTCCAACGTCTTCGGCGCGTGGCAACCGCTGCCGGAACTGCTGGCGCTGGCGCGTGCACAAGGGGCGATCACGGTGGTGGATGGCGCTCAGGGCGTCGTCCACGGACGCCATGATGTCGAGCGCCTGCAGTGCGATTTCTATGTGTTTTCCAGCCACAAGCTGTATGGCCCGGACGGTGTCGGCGTGCTGTATGGCCGGCGCGAGGCCTTGCAGAAGCTTGCGCACTGGCAGTTCGGCGGCGAAATGGTGCACCAGGCCGATTACCAGAGTGCGAGCTTTCACCCGGCGCCCTTGGGCCATGAAGCGGGCACTCCGGCCATTGCCGGAGTGATAGGACTGGGCGCGACCCTGGATTACCTCAGCGGTCTGGACGCCCAGGCCGTGGCCGCACACGAAGCGTGCCTGCATGCGCAATTGCTGGCGGGGCTGCACGCGCGCAGCGGCGTGCGCTTGCTCGGCACGCCGCAGATTGCGCTGGCCAGTTTCGTCGTGGACGGCGTACACAACGCCGATCTGGCGCACTTGCTGACCGATCAAGGTATCGCCGTACGCGCCGGGCATCACTGCGCCATGCCATTGATGAAGCACCTTGGCCTGTCCGGCGCCATTCGTGTGTCCTTGGGCCTGTACAACGACTCTGGCGACCTGCAACGGTTTTTCGAGGCACTGGACAAGGCGTTGGAGATACTCACATGACCTTGAACCCACAGGCTGAAGACGCACTTCAGGCTTTCAAGCAGGCCGCCGGTTGGGAACAACGGGCGCGGCTGTTGATGCAGTGGGGCGAACGCCTGGAGCCGCTGGGCGAAGGGCAGAAAGTGGACGCCAATCGTGTGCACGGGTGTGAAAGCGTGGTGTGGTTGGTGGCTGAGCGGCAGGATGAGCGCTGGCACTTCAAGGCCGCCAGTGATGCACGGATGATCCGCGGCTTGCTGGCGCTGCTGCTGGTGCGGGTCGAGGGCCTGGATTCGCAGGCGCTGCGCGAGCTGAAGCTGGCCGACTGGTTCGAACAACTGGGCTTGGGCCGCCAGCTGTCGCCTTCGCGCAGCAATGGGCTGAATGCGGTGTTGAAGCGGATGGCCGAGCTGGTGTGAACCTTGTAGGTCCGGTGGGCGAGCCCTTCGCGGGCAGAGGGCTCGCCGCCCGCCCCGCTCCCACAAAAGGCGCATGCATCATACTACCCCTGTGGGAGCGGGCTCTGCCCGCGAAGAAGCCGCCGCGGCGTTATGGCTACCTCTCCCTCAGACTTCCGCCTTGACCCTATCCGCCGGACGCCGCACCCCGGCCACGATCTTGTCGACCGCCTTGGTCGCCGCCACCATGCCAAAGGTCGCCGTCACCATCATCACCGCCCCGAACCCCCCGGCGCAGTCCAGCTTCACCCCGTCACCGACGAAACTCTTCTGCAGGCAAATGCTGCCATCGGGCTTGGGGTACCGCAGCTGTTCGGTGGAGAACACGCAGGGCACGCTGTAGTGGCGCGTGACCGTGCGTGAAAACCCATAGTCGCGACGCAAGGTCGAGCGCACCTTGGAGGCCAGTGGATCGTTGAACGTACGGTTCAGGTCGCAGACCTGGATCAAGGTCGGGTCGATCTGCCCGCCGGCGCCCCCGGTGGTGATGATCTGGATCTTGCGCCGCTTGCACCAGGCGATCAGCGCGGCCTTGGCATTCACGCTGTCGATGCAGTCGATCACGCAGTCGATGTTCGGCGTGATGTATTCGGCCATGGTGTCGCGAGTGACGAAATCCGCCACCGCGTGCACCGTGCAGTCGGGATTGATACCGCGCAGCCGCTCGGCCATCACCTCGACCTTGGGCTTGCCCACGGTGCTGTCCAGCGCATGCAACTGCCGGTTGGCATTGCTGACGCAGACGTCGTCCAGGTCGAACAGCGAAATCTCCCCCACCCCGGTGCGAGCGATCGCTTCCGCCGCCCACGAGCCGACGCCACCCACACCGACGATGGCCACGTGGGCGTCACGCAGGCGCTGCATGCCCTCCAGGCCATAAAGGCGGGCAATGCCGGCGAAACGGGGATCTTCTGTACTCATCACACGGCACCTCAAAAAACCGGCGCGCAGTATACACCACCGCCCAATGCAGGAGCGGTCATCGGCCGTGAAGGGCGCACCGCGGTTCGCCTGATACACCGCGCCGCCCTTTTCGCGGCCACGGGCCGCTCCTACGGACGAACGCTGCACCACGCCCACCGTAGGAGCGGTCATCGGCCGCGAAGGGCGCACCTCGGTCTGCCTGACGCACCGCAGCGCCTTTTCGCGGCCACGGACCGCTCCTACGGACGAACGCTGCACCATGCCCACCGTAGGAGCGGTCATCGGCCGCGAAAGGCGCACCGCGGTCTGCCTGAAGCACCGCAGCGCCTTTTCGCGGCCACGGACCGCTCCTACGGACGAACGCTGCACCACGCCCACCGTAGGAGCGGTCATCGGCCGCGAAGGGCGTACCGCGGTCTGCCTGAAGCACCGCAGCGCCTTTTCGCGGCCACGGACCGCTCCTACGGACGAACGCTGCACCATGCCCACCGTAGGAGCGGTCATCGGCCGCGAAAGGCGTACCGCGGTCTGCCTGAAACACCGCAGCGCCTTTTCGCGGCCACGGACCGCTCCTACGCGAGGGAAAACGTTAATATAGCGCCTGACCGTCATTATCCGAGGTGAACCCCATGAGTTCGTCCACACCCCATACCGCCAAGCTCGATCGCATTCTCGCCGATGCCCAGCGCGAGCGCGAAAGCGGCTACCGCGACAAGGCCCTGCGCATGTACCCGCACGTGTGCGGCCGCTGCGCCCGCGAGTTCGCCGGCAAGCGCCTGAGCGAGCTGACCGTGCACCACCGCGACCACAACCACGACAACAACCCCCAGGACGGTTCCAACTGGGAACTGCTGTGCCTGTACTGCCACGACAACGAGCACTCGCGCTACACCGACCAGCAGTACTACGCCGAAGGCTCCACCAGCAGCCCGACCATCGCCAAGGCGACCCACAACCCCTTCGCGGCCCTGGCCGGATTGATGAAAAAAGACTGAGCGAGCACGTGGCCAACAAACGGTACAGCTGCATCGGGTTGTTCAACCCCAAATCCCCGGAAAACGTCGGCTCGGTCATGCGCGCCGCCGGTTGCTACGGGGTCAACTCGGTGTTCTATACGGGCAAGCGCTACGAGCGTGCACGTGATTTCGTCACCGACACCAAGCGGGTTCACTACGACATACCACTGATCGGCATCGACGACCTGCAGAAGATCATCCCGCTGGGCTGCACCCCCGTGGCCGTCGAGCTGGTCGATGGCGCACGTCCGCTGCCCGAATACACCCATCCGGATCGCGCCATCTACATCTTCGGCCCCGAAGACGGCAGCCTCGACCAAAGCGTGCGCGACTGGTGCGAAGACACCATCTACATCCCCACCACCGGCTGCATGAATCTGGCCGCCACGGTCAACGTCGTGCTTTACGACCGCCTGGCCAAAGGCAACAACACGCGCTCCGGGCCCAAATTCAAATAAGCCGATGGAACAGCGTGAAGATTTGGCAGTCAGCTTGTTATCACTGCCCTATCAGGAGATTCACCATGAGCGACAGCAAAACCGTGGACGTCATCAAATCCGTTACCCAGCCCGACTACCATAACGTCAAGGGCTGGGAACGCGCCGGCTCGTTGCTGGTGGGCGTCGTCTCGATCGGCAAGGGTCTGCGCCGCGGCGGGATCTTCGGTCTGATCCAGGTGGCCATTGGCGGCGCAGCCCTGGCCCGCGGCTGGAGCGGTCACTGTGCAGCCAAGTCGCTGGCCGAGAAAGGCCGCAACGATCTGGAAGAGATCCGCAACAAGATCGAACGCGCTGGCGAAGATCTGCTGAACCTGAAGAAAAATGCTGATTCGGCGACCGACACCGCTACCGTGACTGGCGAAGACCCGGCGGTAACGCCAAAGATCTGAGTGCCTCGAGCCTCAAACGCGCCCCTCTGCAGTCATGCTGCAGCGGGGCGCAGCTTTATCGGCCGAGCGACCGGCGCGACGAATCAACCCGCGCGAAAGATCAGATAGTCTTCCCAATCGTCTTCGTCGACATCCTTCTCGCTGACCATTTTGCCGGACTGCGAAATACGCTGTTTGTGCACCTGTTCGCGGTCACCGCAGACCAGATGATGCCAAAGCGGCAGGTCCTGGCCCTGGCTGACCAGGCGATAACCGCAGGTCGGTGGTAGCCATTTGAATTGGTCGGCCTGGCCCGGCGTCAGCTGGATGCAGTCCGGCACGAAAGACTTGCGCCGCGGATAGTCGCTGCACTGACAGGTCTTGAGGTCGAGCATCTTGCAGGCCACACGCGTGTAGTAGACGCTCTCGTCGTCTTCGTCCTCGAGCTTCTGCAGGCAGCACAGGCCACAGCCGTCGCACAGGGACTCCCACTCGAGCGGGTCGAGTTGCTCGAGCGTCTTGCGCATCCAGAAGGGTTCGACGATGGCAGCCATGTGACCGAATGTCCTGTACGAAATTGACGGCTCAGGCGCGGGCGGTACCTGAAAGGGCCGCCAGTCTAGTGCGCCCTGCAGCGCGGGCCAAGCTCTGGCGACTGCCGGTAAGCTTCACTTGTCAGGCGCGATCGATTCGCAGTAGTTTTTACCCCCTGCCCTCCATCACCCTTCAATCAGGAATGCCATGAGCGCCAATCCCCGCATCGCCGACTATGCCATCCACGAGCAATTCATCAATCGCTGGTCGCCGCGCGCGTTCGAGCCGGTCGAGATCGAACAGGACACCCTGCTCAGCTTCTTCGAAGCTGCCCGCTGGGCCGCCTCGGCCTACAACTCGCAACCCTGGCGCTTTCTCTACGCACGCCGCGGCACGCCGAACTGGGAGCGCTACCTGGGCCTGCTCAATGAATTCAACCGTTCCTGGGCGCAGCACTCGTCCGCCATCGTGATCATCGCCTCGAAGACCACCTTCACCGCCCCCGGCGCCACCGAAGAATCGCCGGCGTTGTGGCACACCTTCGATACCGGCTCGGCCTGGGCGCACCTTGCGCTGCAAGCCAGCATCAGCGGCTGGCACACCCATGGCATGGCCGGCTTCGATCAGGATAAAACCCGTGAAGAGCTGAAGATCCCGGCTGAATATGCCGTGCATGCAGCCGTGGCCATCGGCAAGCTGGGTGACAAGGCCACCCTGGCCGAGTACCTGCAAGGTCGCGAACTGCCCAGCCCACGCCTGCCGTTGAGCCAGCTGGTGGCCGAAGGCGATTTCACGCTGTAAGCCAACCCGTAGACCGATGGGGCGGCAGACTCTGCGCCGCCGCCCCTGACCCACTCAATACCCGCGAGCGAAATCCACTTCGCCGCGCAGCGCCTTGCCGTCCTGCCACGCCTGCAGGTTCTCGACGAACAGCTCGACCATCGCCAATGGCGAGGTTGGCGCTGCGCTGTGGCCGGTGAGCAGCAAGCCCCAGGCCGTCCAGAACGGGTGTTTGACCGGCAACGGCTCCTGACGACAGACGTCGATCACAGCCCCAGCCAGGTGCCCTTCCTTGAGTGCTTCCACCAGATCGGCATCCACCACCGCCACGCCGCGCCCGGCATTGATGAACAGTGCCTGCGGCTTGAAGCGCTTGAACAGCGCGGCGTCGAACAGATCGTGGGTCTGCGCGGTGTCGGGCAGCAAGTTGATGACGTAGTCGGCCTCTTCCACCAGACGCCCGAGCTCAGCGAGCCGCGCCACCTCGACGAACGGTGACAACTCCCTTGCAGTGCTGGCCACACCTATCAGCGTGACGCCGAAGGGTTGCAGGAACTTCGCCACGGCCTGGCCGATCTCGCCGACGCCGACAATCAGCACGCGACGCCCGGCCAGACTGCAACCGGGGCGCGGATCCCACTTGCGCTCGACCTGGCTGACCAACCGCGCCAGCACTTCGCGCTCATGGCCCAGCATATAGGTCAGCATGTACTCGGCCATGACCTGGCCGAAGATGCCCACGGCACGGGTCAGGCGATAGGCACGCGGCAGGCCGTCGCCCAAGAGCGGGGTGATGCCCGCCCACGTCGACTGCGCCCAGTGCGGGGTCGCGCCGGTGCGCAGCAGGTTGACGAACAGGTCCGGCTGGCCGAGCCAGACCGGGCAGTCCGCCGCCAGCCGCGCCAGCTCGGCAGGGTCGCCGCTGGTGTGTACATTCAAATGGGGAGCAGCTGCGCCGAGCAACTTGGCGTAAACGGCATAATCGTGTTCGGCGATCAGAACGCGGGTCATTGCGAGGCCTTGGTCAAGACAGCTGCGCGACCCCGTATCGGCAGGGCGGCAGCAGGCAGGGTTGGTCAGATAAGGAAAGTCAGATAGGGTCGTTGCGGCGCAGCAGCTCTTCGGGAAGATGCTCGATGTACTCGTCTTCGGCAGGCGGCATCTGCAGGTGGTAACCCTGTGTTTCCAAGTGCTCGAGCACCAGGTTGATGTCTTCGCGCGCCAGGGCACGTTCCGGGCTGAGCACCAGATCGAAGGCGTGCACCGGTTTGCCGAACACGCTCAACAGGCCTTCGGGAACGCGCTCGAGCGCATCGCTCTTGAGCACATAGAGGTACATTCCGTTCTTGCACGGGCTACGGTAGATCGAACAGATACGTTTCATGGCTGGTCTCCAGCGGTGGCCAGGCTGTCGAGCAGGGCCTGCCCCATGCGCTCGCGTCGCCATCCACGCAGCGAATCGGGCAAGTGATAGGGGCCGTCGGGGTAGCCTGTCTTGAGCAACGCCTCGAGGGTCTTCTTGCGCAGCATCAGCTCGGGCGCCATGTTCAGACGCTCGGCCTCACGCTGGCCAATCGCACGCAACTGCTTGAGCACGGCCGACGCTTCGATCGGCAGCGGCTCGGGCAGCACCGCAGGCCACTGCTCGGGCGCAACGCTGGCCGCAGCCTTGATCAACGCCAGGATCTGCTCGCCATCCTGGCGGACGGTGCGCGGATGCATGTCTTCGATCTTGGCCAGCGTCTGCAGGTTATCCGGTTGCAGCTTGGCCAGCGGCCACAGCGACTGCTCGCGCACGATGCGGTTGCGCGGCAGGTCGCGCGCACGGGCTTCCCGTTCGCGCCACGCGCACAGTTCGCGCAGTACCGCCAGTTGCGCGCGTGACAGTTTCCAGGCCAGCTTGGCGTCACGGTACAGCTCGTCGGGGTTCACTTCGCGGCGCAGCTGTGCCACCAATTCGGCGCCGTCTTCGAGGACCCAGGCGTACTTGTCAGCGGACAGCTGCGGGCGCAGCTTCTCGAACACCTCGGCCAGGTGCACGGCATCCTCGGCAGCGTAGCTGACCTGGGTGTCGGACAACGGTCGCTGCAGCCAATCCGAACGCGTCTCGCCCTTGGGCAACTCGATGCCCAGCACTTCCTGGACCAGGCGCGAGTAGCCCATGGAGAACCCCAGGTTAAGGTAGGCGGCGGCCAGCTGCGTGTCGAACAGCGGCGCCGGCAGGCTGCCGGTCAGGCGCAGCAGCACTTCCAGGTCTTCGCTGCAGGCGTGCAGCACCTTGATCACCGCCGGATTTTCCAGCAGTTGGGTCAGTGGCTGCCACTGGGTAATCGACAACGGATCGATGAGGAAGGCGCTGGCGCCATCGCCGATCTGCAACAGCCCTGCGATGGGGTAGAAGGTGTCGACCCGCATGAATTCGGTGTCGAGGGCAACGTACGGCAAGCTCTGCCAGTGGGCGCAATGCTCAGCCAGGCTGGCATCGTCGCGAATCCAGTGAATATCGATGGCCACAAGGCTCTCCCACGAATAATGGCGCGCAGTATATATCGGCCCTGCTTCCACGGGGACATCCATGCGTGCCTGCGGTCGTTAATCCGGCGAGCGCCCGTTGCGGGCACATGCATTGAACGATCTGCCCCCAACGGGGGGTCGAACCTAGGCATCGGGTCATTTTCCATGGCCCACCATTCTGTCCACCCCACCCAGAGGTGTCGAGATGCCGGTAAAACACAACCTGTTCGCTGATCTGAAACAGAGCAAGGAAGAAGTCGAAACCCGCGCCAAGAGCGACGATCGGCTTAGCCAGCTACTGACCCAATACCATGTCAGCGATGCCGACGTGGTCAAGGCCGAAGACCGCGCCGCGCCGGACGACGAGGTCAAGAAGCTCAAGGAAAAACGCCTGCTGATCAAGGACAAGATCGTTCAGCATCTGGGCTGACCCTACCCATCGCAGCGGCGCATGCGCGCCGCCTGCCGCCGCACCGATCCTGCACGCTTCACAACGTCGACGATTCGCGCTTCAGGTCTGCATGGCGAAAGGGCTTTGTCGCCCCGGACAGCGATGTGGCGACTTGATCGAGCCAGTGCTCGGCAGTGAATTTTGGCGCAGCCCCGGCGAGCGTGATCAGCATCAGGCCAGGCAGCAACGTAGCCGGCCCCAGGCGCTGCAAGTTCCAACGCTCCAGCACCAGCAAAAATCCAAAGGCGGCACTCCCCCCGATCAACGCGCCCATGATGGCCTCCGCCATCGGGTGGATCACATTGCCCACCAGTGTCGCCGCAAACCATACTCCAAAGCCGATACCTGCCAAGGCTGCTGGCCATCGCAGGTATGGGTGAACCTGCCGCGCCAGAACGCTCGCCAGCACCGGCACCATCAGACAGGCATTCATCGCATGACCGCTGAACACGGCAATGTTCAACGACGGCAGGCCGATGCCCCAGCCCTTGAACAGGATCTTGCTGGCACCCACCAGGCCATAGGCGCACAGCACCGTCAGCAACCACACCGTACAAGCCGCGCGTGAACCGGCCAACCACAACCAACCGGCAATCACCAGCGCAATTGGAAACATCACGGTGATAGCACCGTATTCCAACAACATGCATCACTCCTTCAAAATCGAACAGGCGGCGCCAGGCGTGAAGCCCGGCGCGACGTCAAAGCGTCTTGTTGAGCGTTATACGCGAGATATCATTCACCGCGATGTACTTCTTGGCATTCTTCGACACACGCATGCAACCAAACACCAGCACGTAGGCACCGGCCAGGTCTTCCAGCTCATGGATGGGGAAACGCTGGGTGAAATCATCGACCAGCGAACCGTCGACCACCACGCTCAAGTCCTGCCGCCCGCCGGTGTTGAGCCACAGGCTCGGCGGCTGATCGCCCGACTGCGCCGCATCGGACACCAAGCCCCAGTAACCGCGCATGCGCTCCAGCTCATCGAACTCGGCGCGGGCGAACGGCACGAAGAAATCGCGCACCTTGAACAGCCCGCTTTCCACCGAAATCAACTGCTCGGAGCGACGGAAGTCCTCACTCAGGATCAAGTTCTTCAACAGCGTGCTCAACCGACGCTGACGCGTCTGCGCCCCCTGGGCGGCATGCCCGCCACTGTGCCGGCCCACCCCGTAGACCGGCTCGGTACCCTCCTCTACCCCGTAGTGACGCAGCGGCGCACCGAAGGCAAAGTCCACCTCGATGCGCTCGCCACGATTGACCACATCATCCTGCTCCAGCGTATCACCCCGATACGACTCACTTTGCGGGCCGCCCATGTCGCAGAAGTCGGCATGCGGCCGCGCACCGAAACACGACGCCTGGCCACTGCGCGCCGCCTTGCGATAGAACCCCGGCCCCAGGCAACGCGGACACAACAGATTGCGCCGCATGACAGCCACGCAATTGGGGCTCAGCGCCTCGAATCCGGCGATGTCGTAAACGGTGTTGTTGATGGTGCACAAGGCGACGTCCATGCAGCTCTCCGGCTCAAGCGTTTGGTAAGGGAAAGCCGGAGGTTGGCAGCGGGTGGGGTGGGAGGATAGGCAAAGGGGGGATTTTCAGATTTGTCCTACAGGGTTTCTTCAGCGCAGCCTATGTATGCAAGAGACCAGGGAGCGAGCCGGTAACCGGCTCACCCTGGACGCAGGTAGGGGCTGCTGGACCCATGGAAAAAAATTTCGCCAGACCGCTTTTCAGGCCTTGGCAATCTCTGGCGCCAGCAGCCATTCGGCACTGTCATTCCAGACGTCCATGCGCACTATCTTGCCATTGCGTACCTCGAACCGATCCAGATAACGATTACCCGAGAAACTGCGGCCATCAGCCCACTCGCCGAACAGCGTGCCGTTCGAATACACCACGGTGTGATCGCCACGATCCATCCAGTCGAAGTTACCCAAGGCCTTTTTGACCCAAGCGTAACGTGAACCGTTGAACGCAGTGATTGCCTGGGGATCGGGCATCACCCGCCCGCCGGTAAAGGTGATCTGCACATCCTCACTCATGAACGTCGCAGCGCGGACCGGATCCGGCGCCATCGAAGCTTCGAGGAAACTGCTAACAATCTGTACGTCTTCGTTCATATCGATCATTGCCATAACTCCTGAATCAAGGGAAACCCGGCAACCAAGGATGCCTCTGCCTGGTGCGGAACGCTTTATTTTGGCGCGTAAACAGGCGCTCGGATGGCTAGTTAAGCCGTTTTCAAGGATGTAACGACTGGCACCCTACTTGCTAGCAATAAATATGCAAATGCTAGCAATCAGGAGAGTAAACCATGGCCACCTGGCTTCCAAACCTGCAACGTCTGCTGTTCCCCGTGGCTGCGGCAGCCACTTTCAACCTGGCAATGGTCCTGGGCGCACACGCGGTCGAACCGCCGATCAAAGTCGGTCTGGTAGCCGCCCTCTCGGGTCAGTCGGCCAAGTCGGGCGAAGCCTTGACCCGCGGCCTGAGCATGGCCATCAATGAGGTCAACGCCCGTGGCGGCGTGCTTGGCCGGCAGTTGGAGTTGGTGCGCCGTGACGACGAAAGCAACCCGTCCAAAGGTATGCTCGCCGCCCGCGAACTGGTCCAGCGCGAGAAAGTCACCGTGCTGTTCGGCGGCTTGGACACGCCGGTTTCTCTGGCAATCGTACCGCTGGCCAATCAGCTGAAAGTACCGTTCATGGGCATCTGGGCGGCAGGTACGAAGATCACCGAGAACGGCGCGGCAGATAACTATGTGTTCCGCGTCTCTGCCGTTGACGAGCTGGTGGACGAGGCGCTGGTGCAATACGGCGTCGCCAACGGCATGAAAAAGCCGGGAATGATCCTTATCAATAACCCATGGGGCGAATCCAACGAGGCAGGTTTCAAACGTGCCCTGGAAAAACGCAGCCTGGCCAATGCCGGTGTCGAGCGCATCCAGGACAGCGATCTGGATGTAGTTCCGCAGTTGACGCGCCTGAAAAACGCCGGTGCGGACACATTGCTGATGGTCGGCAATGTGGGTCCATCGGCGCAGGTCGTGAAGTCTCTGGACCGCATGGGCTGGGACGTCCCGGTGGTTTCCCACTGGGGGCCGGCCGGTGGTCGCTTCGGCGAACTGGCAGGCCCCAATGCGTCCAAGGTGCATTTCATCCAGACCTACGTGTTCACCGAACACAACGGCGCCAAGGGCGATGCATTGCTGGCCGCATTGAAAACAGCCTACCCGCAGATCAAGACCGTGGCCGACGTGACCCCGGCAGTCGGCATTGCCAATGCGTACGACGCGCTGCATCTCGCTGCTCAAGCCATCGAAAAGGCCGGCAAAACGGACGGCCCGGCCGTGCGCGATGGTTTCTACGCCATCACCGACTATGACGGCTTGATCAAGCACTACAAGCAGCCGTTCAGCCCATCCAAGCATGACGCCCTGGGGCCTGACGACTATATCTTCAGCCACTTCGTCAACGACCAGATCGTACCGCTCAAGCCGCAGGAGTAAGCGATGTTCACCGCCGCCATTGTTACCGGGCTTGGCCTGGGCAGCATGTATGCGTTGCTGGCGTTGGGTTTTCACCTGACCTACGTCGTATCGCGCACCGTCAACTTTGCCCAGGGCAGCGCCATGATGGTCGGTGCGGTGCTCGGCTACACGTTTTGCATCAACTGGGGCTGGCCACTGTGGGCGGGCGTGCCGCTGACACTGATCCTCTGTGCGCTGTATGGCCTGGCGATCGAGCGCTACCTGGTGCGACCTTTCCACAGCCGCGGCTCGCAGGCCTGGCTGATGGCAACGGTGGCGGGCGGAATCCTGGTGGACAACCTTGCGCTGTTTACCTTCGGCAAGGAGCCTCGACAGTTCGAAAGCGCCTTGGTGAACCTGAATGTCGAGCTGTTCGGCAGCCACATCAGTGCCCTGCAATTGCTGATTCCGCTAGCAGGCGCTGCCGTCGCCTTGGCGCTGCATCTGGTGCGGCGTTACACCCGGCTGGGCAAGGTACTCGAAGCCTGCGTGCAGAATCCGCGCGCCGCGATGTTGATGGGCATCAACGTCAATCGTGTGGTGGCCATCGCCTTTGCGTTGTCGACCGTCTTCGCGGGGGTGGCGGGCCTGCTGATTGCGCCGCTGTTCAGCGTCAACGCGGAAATGGGCATGTTGTTCGGCCTGAAAGCCTTTGCGGTAGCGATTCTGGGCGGCATCGGCAGCGCCGGCGGGGTCTTTGCCGCCGGATTGCTGTTCGGCCTGACCGAAGCATTGATCACCTTGTACTTCGGCTCGGCATTCACCCAGATATTTACCTTCGCGCTGGTCATTCTGGCGCTGGCGATTCGTCCCAACGGTCTGTTTGGCAGCCGGGCATTGGTGAAAGTATGAACAACCTCAAAACCCTGGTCGCTCCGGCGTTCATCGCCTTGCTCGCTGTGCTGTCTGGCGTCCTGGCATTCACCCTCGACAGCTACTCGCTGTTGGTTTTCACCCTCTGTGCGCTGGCGGCAGTGGTCGGTGTGGGCCTGAACATCCTGATTGGCCTGAGCGGGCAAATTTCCTTCGGACATATCGCGTTCTACGCGATTGGCGCTTATGTATCGGCCCTGCTGAGCATGGCGGGATGGTCGTTGTGGCTGGCCCTGCCGATGGCCGGTGCCGTGGCGGGTCTGATCGGCGCGCTGTTGGCGATCCCCGCGCTTCGGGTCAGCGGCCCGTATCTGGCGATGATCACCATCGCCTTCTCGTTCGTGGTGCACCACGGCTTGATCGAATGGCGGGATGTAACAGGGGGATCGAATGGCCTGATGGGTATCCCGTTGCCGGAGTTCGCCGGCCTCGATCCGGCGATCCTGCTCGCGCTGCTGGCCGCCGCGCTGATGATCGGCGCGCTGCTGTTCTATCGGCGCCTGAGCCAGAGCGGCTGGGGCAAAGCCATGCTGGCGGTGAAAACCTCGGAAATCGCCGCGCGCTCGCTGGGCTTCAACCCGGTGATAAGTAAAACCCTGGCATTCGCATTGTCGGCGGCCTTGACCGGGCTGGCAGGTGGGTTGCTCGCGCCCTTGCTGATGTTCATCAACCCGGAGTCCTTCCCCTTCTCCCAATCCATCCTGTTCGTTCTGGCCGTGATCGTGGGCGGCAGCGGTATGCTGTTCGGGCCGCTGATCGGTGCCGTGTTGATCGTGTTGGTGCCGGAACTGCTGTCGGATTTCGCCGAATACCGGTTGCTGATCTTCTCCATACTGCTGCTGATCGTACTGTGGATCGCGCCCAACGGCTTGCTCGGTGCCCTCGCCCGGCGCGTGATCAAACCCGCTCGCCTGGTGCCGCCGACGTGCATCGATCACGCACGCGTCGCCGCTCATCTGCGCAGCCGCGGCCCGTCCTCAGGGCTGCGGGTTACCGATATCGGCATCCGCTTCGGCGGCGTACAGGCTGCGCAACACGTCAGTCTGCAGGCACCCGCCGGCAGTATCACCAGCATCATCGGCCCAAACGGCGCGGGCAAAACCACGGTTCTGAACATGATCAGCGGGTTTTACGCACCGGACAGCGGCCAGATCGAATTGCAACAACCGCTGGCTGGGCTGCCTGCCTGGAAGACGGCCCGGGCCGGCATTGCCCGTACGTACCAGACCACCTTGTTGTTCGGCGAACTGTCCGTGCTCGACAACCTGCTCGTGGCGATGCAGAAGGGGCGCCTGGGCCTGCCGTTCAGCCGTGCCCTGGAAACGCAACGCAGCCTGGCGCTGGAGTTGCTGGCGTTGGTGGGCTATCGCGGCGAAGTGAATATTGCCGCCGAGGATTTGCCCCACGTAGACCGCCGCCTGGTGGAAATAGCCCGGGCGCTGGCGACTGCACCGACCGTGCTATTGCTGGACGAGCCAGCGGCAGGCCTCAGCCGTCGCGACACCGACGACCTGGCGGTACTGCTGCGCAAGCTGGCGGATTTTGGCCTCACAGTGATTCTGGTCGAGCACGACATGGCACTGGTGATGTCGGTGTCCGAGCATTTACTGGTGCTCGACGCGGGCAAGCCGATTGCGTCGGGGCCACCCTCCGAAATCCGCCAGAACCCGCAAGTGATCGCCGCGTATCTGGGCGGCACCGACTACCAAGCCACCCCGCGCGCGCAACCCTGGGCGGGTAGCCGCGACGCGCGTTTGTACGTCAAGGATCTGGTCATTGATTACGGCGCGTCCGCCGTGGTCAACAAGGTCAATCTGCTGGTGAATCCCGGCGAACTGGTGGCCATCCTCGGCGCGAACGGCGCGGGTAAATCCAGCATCCTGCAATGCCTGGCCGGCCTGCATCGCGCCAGCAGCGGCAGCATCCTGCTCGACAACGAAAATATCGAACAAACCAGTGCCAGCCTGATCGCCGCGCAGGGCCTGGCGTTGGTACCCGAAGGTCGTCAGGTCTTTCCTTACCTGAGCGTGCGCGACAATTTGTTACTGGGTGGTTACTCACGTCGCGAAGCCTTCGATACCGACGCTGAAATCGAGGCCATCCTCAAGCGCTTCCCTCGTCTGCGCGATCGCATCGACAACCCGGCCGGTCTGCTGTCCGGTGGCGAGCAACAGATGGTCGCGGTGGGTCGCGGCCTGATGGCAAAGCCGAAAATCCTTCTGCTCGATGAACCGTCGCTGGGCCTGTCACCTGCCATGATCGGCGAGCTTTACGACGCGCTGGCTGCGCTGCGCGACGAGGGTGTGACCATTCTGCTGGTAGACCAGATGGCCAACCTCGCGCTGCAAGTGGCTGACCGCGCGTATGTGCTGGAAACCGGAACCATTGTGAAGTCTGGCAACGCCGCGCAATTGCGCGACGACAAAGATCTGGCCGCGGCCTACCTGGGCGAAGGAGTCAGCGCATGAACGCTTTGCAGATCATCAATGCGCGGCTTGGCGACGGTAACCACCTGACCCAGCTGCAGGTAGAGAACGGCTATTTCGTCGACGCCTGGAGTGCCGACACACACCAGTGGGACACCCTTGATCTGCAGGGGCAGCTCATCATGCCCGGCCTGATCGAAACCCACATTCATCTGGACAAGGCCTGCATCATGGAGCGCTGCCACCTGCAGGAAGGCACGCTGGCCGAAGCGGTGGCCCAGACCCGAGCGGCGAAAGCGGGGTTTACCGAAGACGATGTGTATCGGCGCGGCGCTCAGGTGCTGGACAAAGCCATCGTGCAAGGCACGACACACATGCGCACCCATGTCGAGCTGGACCCTCAGATCGGCTTGACCGGCTTCCATGCCATTCGCCGCTTGCAGGCTGACTATGCCTGGGCGATCAGCCTGGAGCTGTGTGTGTTCCCGCAGGAAGGGCTGCTGAACAACCCGGGCACCGAAGCGCTGTTGTGCGAGGCCCTGGAAAGTGGCGCAACGGTCCTGGGCGGGTGTCCGTACATGGACAGTGACCCGCTGGGACAGATCCAGCGCTTGTTCGAATTGGCTACGCGTTACGACTGCGACCTTGACCTGCATCTGGATTTCGATTTGAACCCCGAAGGCCTGACCGTCATGGAAGTCGCACGCTGTACGCGGCTGCATGGCTGGGGCGGACGCGTGACCATCGGCCATGTGACCAAGCTGTCCGCCCTGCCCAGGGAATCACTGACGGTAATCGCCCTCGAGCTGGCCGAAGCAGGCGTACAGGTGACCTGCCTGCCCAGCACCGACCTGTTCCTGATGGGTCGCGAGGTGTTCCACAACAAGCCCCGCGGGCTGGCGCCGCTGGCGTATCTGCACGCCTGTGGCGTGACGTGTTCGGTGTCTACCAACAATGTCGGCAATCCGTTTACGCCCTATGGCGATGCCTCGCTGGTGCGTCAGGCCAATCTGTTCGCCAACGTCTGTCAGATGGGTACTGTAGGGCAGCTGCTGCAATGCCTGGCTTGGGTCTCCAGCGAGTCGGCACGCCTGCTCAGGCTGAAAAATTACGGCCTGCTACCAGGCTGCCGCGCCGACTTCATCGTCTTCGACGCGCCCTCACCCGCTGCGGTGATCGCCGAGATAAGCGCCCCGGTGATGGGTTTCAAGGGTGGCAGGCAAACCTTCAGCAGACCGGCGGGGAAGTTGCTGAGGCCGTGATCGAACAGGCAACGCCTGCGCATCAGCCACGCAGCGCTTGCTTGAGGTTGAACTCCTCCAGCGCTCGCTCTTCCAGCGCCAGCTGCCCTTCCAGTTCGTCCAGGTGTTCGAGCATGACCGCCACGGCCCGTGCATTATCGCCTTGCTCCAGCGCGGTAATGATTTCCTGATGCTCATCCGACGCGCACGACGGCACGTCGTTACGCTGGTACAGCGCCACGATCAACGAGCTGCGCACCATCAGGTTGCCCAGGATATCGCTGAGCACGGTATTGCCGCTGATCTCGCCGAGCAGCAGGTGAAATTCGCTCAGCTCGCGAACGATGGCGCGGCGATCGGTATCGCTGGTGGCTTTGCGCTCGTTACTCATATGGCTGGCAATGCGTTGCCGCTGTTTGCGCATCACGGCCGGGGTAATGGCCTCGACAATGGCCCGCTCGATGGCACGACGGGCGCTGAAGATGTCCCGCGCTTCCTTCGCCGTCGGCTGGGCAACCATGGCGCCGCGATTGGCTTCGATGGTCACTACTTTCTGCATCGCCAGGCGCTGTAGCGCGACCTGCACATGATTGCGGTTGGCCTGCAAGGTTTCGACGATGTGGGCTTCGACCAACCGGGTGCCGGGCGGCAGGCGATGTTGGGCAATGGCCTTGAACAACGCATCGACGATACGCTGCACCTCGAGCTGTTTGGCAGTGACGGTACTCAACCCCATCGTTTCCTCTGTTGTCTGGAAGGCCTCATGCCTATACACGAGATGCCCCGTATCCGGCAAATGCCCGGTTCGGCCCTCAGTCTACCTGGCCAAGGGCCGTACCCTCACCTCGCGGATCATGCATGGCGCTGCGCCGACCCTCGGCATCAATGGCAATGATACCGGCATGGCCCGTCATCGGGCTCTGCGCAGCTATGATTTCCACCTCATGGCCGAGCGCCGCCAGGCCTTCGATGGTCGCGGCAGGCATATCGCCCTCGAGCTTGAGGTTGTCGGTGCTGTCGAAAAAACTGCGGCCCAACAGAAAGCGCGGAGTGGCCAGCGCCTGATCGATGGGCTGCCGATAGTCGATCAGCTGAGTCGCTAGAACCATCTGTGTCTGCGGTTGGCCATCGCCCCCTTGCGTGCCGAAGAACCAGCGCTGGCCATCGTCCGCCAGGTAACAGGACGGGTTGAGCGTGTGCGCGGGACGCTTGCCGGGGGCCCAGCCGTTGACGTGTTCGGGGTTGGCGTTGAAACCCGCAGCACGGTTCTGCCATAGCACCCCGGTGTCACCCAGAATACAGCCGGAGCCGAAGTCGTGAAACAAACTCTGGATGAGGCAGGCCGTGCGACCCTGGGCATCGGTCGCCGCCATCCACACCGTATCGGCCGGACGTCCCGGCTCGTTCCACGGAGCTGCACGCTGGTCGTCGATGGCATCGGCATACCCCTGAACGTGCCGTTCATCGAGACTGGCGGTGAAATCCCAAGCGGTGCTCAGCGGATCGCACAACTGCGCGTTGCGGCGCAGCAGACCTTGCTTGATGGCTTCGACCAAGTAGTGGTAATAAAGCGCACTGCCATTGCCGAGCCGCGCGAGTGGCTTATGCTGCAGCGCGGCCATGGCTTGCAATGTGTACAGACCCTGGCACGGCGGTGCGACGTTATAGAGTCGGCCCTGGCGATAAGGTACTGAGATCGGGGCAACCAGCGGCGCTCGCGTGGCCGAAAGATCGGCCTGGGTCAAGCCACAACCTAGCCGATCGAACGCCGCCTCGAAGGCGTGGGCCAACTCGCCCTGATAGAAGTCCTCGACACCGTGCCTGGCCAGATGCCGCAAGGTATTGGCCAGCGCCGGCTGGCGCAGCGTATCGCCCGCGCGTAGCCAACGCCCATCGGTTTTGCAGACACCGTGCAGGTCCGGCAATTGCTCGATGAGTGGCTGCCGCAATGTCTGCCAAAACAGCTGCGACTGTGAAACCGGCGTGCCCGCCTCCGCCACGCTGGCGGCGTCCTGCAACAGGTCGGCCCAACCAAAATTCGAACCCCACTCATGTCGGCTGATCGTCGCCGCCGTGTGCCAGCTCGCCAGCGCACCCGCCGTGGTGGCGACCGACGATGGCCCTCTCAAACCGATGACTCCGCCGTCGGGCAAACGCTGTCCGGCCTGCCCGATCCCCACGATGGTGCGCACCTGGGTGTCGTGGATCATCCACAGGGCATCCCCGCCCAGGCCGGTCATGTGCGGGAAGACCACGGCGAGCATGGCGCTGGCTGCCAACATGGCATCAATGGCAGTGCCACCGGCTTCAAGGATCTGCATCCCAGCGGCACTGGCCTGGGCGTGAGGCGTGCAGATCACCGCACGAGAGGAGGTAGCGATCATGATTTGGGGGCCCCGGCTTTGCTAGCTATCTATAAATTTATTGTTAGCAGAGCAATATGTGTGCCGTGGTTTTTACTGGTGGCGGATGAGGCTGGGGGTACGGATAGCAGCGGGATGGATCAAGGAGCTGGCAGGCGAAGAGGGATCTTCAGATTTTCTACCAGGGTTTCTGCGATTGAAGTCATCGGGGGCACCATCTGTGCCCCCCATCCGGTCAGTGTGCCGCGTCGAACTTCGGCGTGGCCTCAATGGGCGCCCTGACCAACAAATACGGCGGCTGCCGGGTGTCGAATCCCTTGCCCATCCGGCTCCACTGCCCCAGCGTCACGTACACCGAACCGGCGGTCACGAATACCCCGTCCGGCCACACCAGTCGCGGGTCACGCACGACCACGTCGAGGCGGCCATCCGGCCAGCGACGCAGCACCTGATGATGCTCGGCATCGGTCATGTACAAGCGGCCCTGAGCATCCATGTCCATCCCGTCGACCATCACTTTCTCCCCTTCATCCTTGATCTGCTCAGCCAGTTGTCGATCATCGAGACTGAAGTCAGCAAGAGCCGCGGTCGGCAGGCTCCACAGGTGTCGACTGGTGAGCGGCGAGTAGAACAAACGCGAGCTGTCGGGCGTCAGCGCCAGACCATCGACGCCACCATGAGGAAATGCGCTGTTCTTGCCGTCGTAGCGCATGGGCACACCGTCGAGCTGGGTGACGAAATCTTTTTGCGCAACGATGGAGGGGTGACCGGCGAGCACACGACGCTGCTTGCCGGTGGCCAGATCCACCACCACCAAGGCCGGGTCGTCGCCGAAGGATGAATCGGCGACATAAGCGGTGCCTTGGCTGCCGTGGGTGAGATCGATGCGCAGGTCATTCATGTGGCTGTCTTGACGCAAGGCATCCTTGAGCTCGATGGAGGTCGCGATGCTGTTGCTGCTCAGGTCGATACCCACCACCTTCGCTGCACCCGCCGGAATGCCCTGCTTGCCTGCGCGTTTGCCATCGTCGATCAACCAGAGGCGCCCACGCTTGTCCAGGGTCATGCCATGCAGGGAAACAATCCGCTTGGCGTCGGATAGTTCAGACGGCAGGCTGACGGCGGCGGAGGGATAGGGAACCAGCTTGCCGTTGACCAACTCGCCCAGCGTCATGCCCGCGTGATCCTCGGCATGACGCGGAAAGCCAACAAACGTGCGCCCTTCCGGGGTCACCACGATACCTGACGGGCCTGGGCCGTTGAACGCCGCCACCTCTTGGATCGAACCGATGGGAACCAGGCTGCGATCGATGGTCTCGGCATGGGCTGCGTTCACTGCCAGCGCCAATGTTGCGGCCGCCAGGACGGGGATTGAGGTTCGCTTCAATAGGTTTCTGTTCATCCGTTCCAGGCTCCTTCGGGATGAGATGGACTGGTATAGGGTTGATCCTGAAACCGGTTTCAGGATCAACCGAAAAAAAACCTGCTCAGGTACCGATAGGAACAGACGCCGCGACAGGTTCATGGGTATTGAAGGGAATTGGGGTGGGGAAGTTCCACTGGATGGGTGACGACATATGGTTGGGGTTTGACTGAAAGGTCGTTATCGGCCTGGGCGTTCAGATAAAAGTGGTAGGCGCCGGAGATTATCAGGGCTATGTAGACACCGAAACGAGGCTTGATGCGTGACTCTTAGATCATTTGTGTACGGACCGTACTTTTAACAAGTTAACTTGATTCATATCTCACGGCATAATCGCAAATTGATCAATCTTGTTTTCCCAGTCATCTGCCGCTAACGGAACCCTCGACACCTAACTCTCACACCGATTATTAAAATGTATCAGGACAAAATTCGGGGCTGCGATGGGCCATGAACCCTTAGCGACCGGACGAGTAGCCTTACACTCATTCATCACCCATCGCACCGTAACGTCTCTCCATCAGAAATTTGAAAAAGAATATATGACCGAGTTACTCAAGAACGCCTAAAGCTAAAAAGGTTACTCCCCATTAATTTCAAAGCTAATGGGCAACTCGCCAATTAGTTTTATTTCGAAAGGTTGCGCGGGGCTATAGGTTTGAATGAAATTTAAAACTTTGGTAGAAGCCTCCCCAAACTCGGACCTGTGGCTAGAGAGGTTCGCATCATACGTATCGTCCCACGCCTTAACCGAGCCTGAAAAAGAAACAGTTTCTCCAGTCTTATTTATGTCACCCTCAATTTTCAGCGTTATGTCACCCAGAAACGCGCCAGTCACTAGTGAGTCATTAGACGTTGAATACGCCAGCTTATCAATATACAAATGACTAACGCCCTGATCGGCAGACATCATTGCACTATGCACTTTACCAAACTCACCAATTTCAAAGTGCAAACCAAGATTGTTTATATTAGCCCACATAGGCGTTCCTGATGCCGCCACCGAATGAAACAGTGCGGCCGCCGGGGAGTACACGCTTCCTGAAAGCTCACCATCATAATGTCGCATAACGTCTGCAAAAACGCCGTACCCCCAGTTAACACTGATGGCGTTATCGATAGTACTTGCGCCTTTGGCTACCAAGTAGTCAGCTACTGATGCTTTCTCAAACGCCATCATCGCTTCATCCTTGCCCCAAACAAGTGCCGAGTTCAAAGCGCTTTTCCAGTCACCCTTTTTATACATATCCTCCCTGAATAGCTCGTCTGCCGCCTGCTGTGCAAACAGCCAGTACGCAGATGAGTAGGCAATCATGTCGCCCGCGCCCGATAGGTGTATACCCATGTCGTTAAAATAGGGAGAGTTCGCGCCAACGTGGCTGGGTGGCAAAACTAGAGCTGCCATGACAAAGTCCTTTTAAGAAATTTTAGTTTGACCCCTCGAAATCTAACGCAGAAGACATACACGCGTGCTTCCGGAGGCTCGACCAAATCTTACAAAGAACCGGAAAATTATAACAACCCTATTAATTGCTAAGTTCTTTCGACATATTTCTCAATTCAGCGTATGTAGATTTGCCACCCATAACAAACAGTTACATAATCGTACTGCACGTAATCCAGCACTGATCTATAGCGATCTAGATTTACTGAAAGCTTCTTTATTTATCCCATAAAGCCTGCATCACATGGGCAAAATCATTCCCTGCTGGAAACCCTGGGAAAAATCCCTAAAGGGATTTTTTTGGAGCCACCCCACCTAGCTCCCTAACCGACAGCTCCACACTGCCCGCGCACGACACAAGTGCGAAGTACTCTTTGCCAGGGCTGTCTACCGACACTATCCAGCCTTTGGTCGAGGGGTTATATTCTTCGTCATAAAATATCTGGACGAAATTGCCCCCTTGATTCGGCTTGAACCTATCAAAGTAGGCCCGCACTGATCTCTCCAGAAAGTCTCTCCCTGCCTGGGGGCATGGTTCTATCTGCCGTTTTTCGCAGCCCATCATAAAAAAACAGCATGCAGTTGTTACGATCATTCTGAACGAGCACATTTTTTCCTTCCTTTGAATAGTAGGCGACCCTGCCGTTGGGTTTTCGTTTGACCGCTGGAACTTTACTCGGTCCGATGTGAAACGCGTCTGATTTTTTGAAAGCTGCTGTGTCGATATTGTAGGCGCCAAACAGGATTCGCAGAGGACAGCATTGCGCTGAAAACCATGGACTGAAGCGTCAAGGGCTGGCCGGCTGCAGACGCACAGGCACCCACTACTTAAATCCCTGACACAAAAAAGCCCCGAGGCTATAAGCACTCGGGGCTTTTCAAATAATGGCGGAGAGATAGGGATTCGAACCCTAGGTACCGGTGAAGGTACAACGGATTTCGAATCCGTCCCATTCGGCCACTCTGGCATCTCTCCAACGGCGCGAATCATACCAGCGTCTGCGCCAAACGCGAAGCCCCTGATGCAAAATAATTTGCGAATTCAGGCGCTTGCGCGTCTAAAACGGTGTTACAGCGGCACGCCCAGACGATTGGCCACTTCTTCGTAGGCTTCGATGACGTCGCCCAGGCCCTGACGGAAGCGGTCCTTGTCCATTTTCTTGCGGGTGTCCTTGTCCCACAGGCGGCAGCCGTCGGGGCTGAATTCGTCGCCCAGAACGATAGAGCCGTCGCTGAACACGCCGAACTCGAGCTTGAAGTCGACCAGCAGCAGGCCGGCGTCGTCGAACAGCTTGGTCAGTACGTCGTTGACCTTGAGCGACAGCTCTTTCATCTTCGCCAGTTGCTCGGCGGTGCCCCAGCCGAAGGCGACGACGTGGGATTCGTTGATGAACGGGTCACCCATGGCGTCGTCCTTGAGGAACAGCTCGAAGGTGTACGGGTTCAGCTTCATGCCTTCTTCGACGCCCAGGCGCTTGACCAGGCTGCCGGCGGCGTAGTTGCGCACTACGCATTCGACCGGAATCATGTCGAGCTTCTTGACCAGCACTTCGTTGTCGGCCAGCAGCTTGTCGAATTGGGTCGGGATGCCAGCGGCTTCCAGTTTCTGCATGATGAAGGCGTTGAACTTGTTGTTCACCATGCCCTTGCGGTCGAGCTGTTCGATGCGCTTGCCGTCGAACGCCGAGGTGTCGTTGCGAAACAGCAGGATCAAGCGGTCGGCGTCGTCGGTCTTGTACACCGACTTGGCTTTGCCGCGGTAGAGTTCTTCACGTTTTTCCATGATGGGCTCCGCTTGCTAAAAGTATGGGCTAGGCGCCCCTTTGGGACGCTAGGCGATGTGGCGCCAGTCGAGCCCTGAATCTTGGTCGGCCAGTTGCAGCCAGTCCGCATCGCACCCCAGGGTGTCGACGAAGCATTGCCGGGCCAGCTGCGGCAGGTTGTTCTTGCTGCTCAAGTGGGCCAGCACCAGGTGTTGCAGGTTCTGCCAGCCCAACTGTGCCACCAGGCCGGCAGCTTGATGATTGTTCAAATGGCCCCAGTCACCGCCGACGCGCTGCTTGAGAAAATAAGGGTAGTGCCCACGGGCAAGCATGTCGCGGCAGTGGTTGCTTTCGATCATCAGGGCATCCAGGCCCTGGTAATGGTCACGCACCCTGGCGCAGTGGGAGCCCAGGTCGGTCAGCAGGCCGAAGCGTCGCTTGCCGTCGCTGAACACGTACTGCGTAGGCTCCAGGGCGTCATGGGCCACGGCAACCACTTCGATACGCAACGCACCGATTTCCAGCACGTCGCCGCAGCGCACATGGGTGCGTACCGGCACCGGCTTGCGCAGGCCGCGCTCGGTGCCGAGGCTCATGTAGACAGGCACGCCATGGCGGCGCGCCAGCAGCTCCACGCCATGCACGTGGTCGGCATGTTCGTGGGTCACCAGCACGGCGCTCAATTGCGCGGCGCTCAGGCCCAGGCGGGCCAGCCGACGTTCGGTTTCGCGCAGGGAGAAACCGCAATCGACCAGCACATGGGTGTCTTCGCTGCTGATCAGCGTGCCATTCCCTTGGCTACCGCTGCCGAGAACGGCAAAACGCATCGCTTAACCCAGGTTGTCTTGAATCACACCCAACACACGGCGGGCAACATCTGCCGGGGCCACGGTGTTGATGTTCTTCTCGACGGTGACCTGGACGCTGTCGCCCACCTTGCTCAGGCGCACCTGGTAACGCTCGGCGCGGGCTTCGAGTTCTTCCTTGCTCGGCGCATTGCCGAACACGCGGCTGAAGAAGCCGGGCTTGTCGTCGGCGCGCTGGGCGGATTCGGCAACGTTGATGTAGTACAGGCCCAGGCTGCGGTTGATGTCTTCGATGCGCCACTGGCCCTGCTCCAGGGCACGGCCCACACTGGACCAGGCACGGTCCAGGTCGGCACCGACGTTGAGCACCGGGTTGCCGCTGCCGTCTTCGCTCATGGCCACACGGCTAGGCGCGTCGAAATCACGTGCGGCTACCAGGGACACCGAGCCACCGCGTTCCGAGTCGCGGGTCATGCTGGCGAGCATCTGGTCGACCAGGATCGAGTCCAGGCCGGTGTTCACCGAGCGCGCCGGGAAATCGGGCTCGGTGCTGCTGCCGGCCGGGCGCTCGACGCTGACCACGTAGATTTCGCTGCTGTTGCGCTGCACGCCGGGTTCGATGCGCACGCGCACACGGGTTTCGCTTCCACTGGAGGTGGTGGCACCGCTCAGGCGCTGTGCCATAGAGGCGGAGAGCTCGTCGAAGCGCTGCCAGGTGGTGGTGAATTCACCGGTTTGCGGACGGTCTTCGGCGATGCGGAAACCGTTGTCCTCGAAGAACTGGTGAGCAATCGGCCAGACTTCGGCAGGCGCACGCTGGGCCATGATCCAGCGGTTTTCACCGCTGCGCTGCAGCGAGAAATCACTGGCCTGCGCAGCTACCTGCAAGGGCAGTGGGCGCGGCACTTCGAATTCGGAAGCCTTGGCGTTATCGTCGGCGACGTTGCGCGGGATCGGCAGCAGCGGATCCAGACGCTTGTCGGTTTGCACGCCGGGCGGCAGTTGCATCGGGGCGGTTTGGGTCGCCTCGAGGTAATCATTGCCACGATCGCGGAAGTAACCGTTTTCGCCCCAGAGCCACCCGCAACCGCTGGTGCTCGAAATGACCAAGGCAAGGGCAGAAAGGCCAGCCAATCGCTTCATGCGTCTTACTTCCTCAATTAAACCAGGACGCCGGACTGGCGCAGGGCCTGCCGCAGCGGTTCATGACAGGTGGCGCTCAACCAGGTGAGCGGCAGGCGAATGCCTTCGGGCATCAAGCCCATTTCATGCAACGCCCATTTGACCGGAATCGGGTTGGCTTCCAGGAACAGGTTCTTGTGCAGCGGCATCAGCTTGTCGTTGATGGCGCGGGCCAGTTCGGCCTCGCCCTTCAACGCCGCATTGCACAGGTCGGCCATGGCGCGCGGGGCGACGTTGGCGGTGACCGAAATATTGCCCTTGCCACCCAGCAGGATGAGCTCGACCGCAGTGGGATCATCGCCGGACAGCACCAGGAAGTCGCTGTCGACACGGCTGATGATGTCTTTGGCACGGGCCAGGTCGCCGGTGGCTTCCTTGATGCCGATGATGTTCGGCACGCTGGAAAGGCGCACGACGGTGTCGGCCAGCATGTCGCAGGCAGTGCGGCCGGGAACGTTGTAGAGGATCTGCGGAATGTCGACGGCTTCGGCGATGTGCTTGAAGTGCTGGTACAGGCCTTCCTGGGTCGGCTTGTTGTAGTAGGGCGTGACCAGCAGGCAGGCATCGGCGCCGGCCTTCTTGGCATTGCGGGTCAGCTCGACGGCCTCGCGGGTGGAATTGGCGCCGGTGCCGGCGATGACCGGGATACGCCCGTTCACCTGCTTGACCACGTGCTCGATGACCTTGATGTGCTCTTCGTAGTCGAGCGTCGCCGATTCGCCGGTGGTGCCGACCGCGACGATGGCATGGGTGCCCTCCTGCAGATGGAAGTCCACCAGTTTGCTCAGGCTGTCCCAGTCCAGACGCCCTTGGGCGTCCATGGGTGTGACCAGTGCCACCATACTGCCCGCAATCATGCAACCGCTCCTGCCGGAAAAAGAGAGCGGTAATGGTACTGGCGCTATCCACCTTGCACAAGCGAAGTACCACGCCGCGAGCATTCCCCTTGGCGCCGGTTTTCTATACCCTTTCAGACTTTGATCGGCAGGGGTTGCCTTTCTTGCCTGGTCATCGCCTGCCGTAACGGCGCTTCGAACCCCGTCCCTGAGCCTTGCCACCTGGCTTTACCCCGTATTTGCGGGCGTTGCCGGGCGGTTGGCAGGGGTACGCACGAGGTACGGCGCAGGCCTTGAACCAGTCATCCGGCCCCTTGACGCCGCCGACCGCTCATCGCTTTAGGAATGCTGCATGTCCACCCCCACAGTTCGCGAACAATTCCTCGTCATCAGCGCCCTGGGCCGCAATCCCATGGAACTGACCAATGTACTGTGCCGCGCGGCCCACGACGCCCGCTGCTCGGTGTCCACCTCGCGCCTGACCCGCCACGGCGAATACAGCGCCCTGGTGCTGCAGGTAGCAGGCAACTGGGACGCCCTGGCGCGCCTGGAAACCAGCCTGGCTTCGCTGGCCAAGAAGCACGACTTCACGGTCAGCCTGGTGCGCAGCGCCACCCTCGACAGCCGCCCGCAGGCGCTGCCGTACGTGGCCTACGTCAGTTCGGCGTACCGCTCGGACATCATCAACGAGCTGTGCCAGTTCTTCATCGACCACAACGTCGAGCTGGAGAACCTGACCTGCGACACCTATCAGGCGCCGCAGACCGGTGGCACCATGCTCAATGCCACGTTTACCGTGACACTGCCCGCCGGCGTGCAGATCAGCTGGTTGCGCGACCAGTTCCTGGACTTCGCCGATGCCTTGAACCTGGATGCGCTGATCGAACCCTGGCGCCCACAGAACCCCATGTAAGGACTGACCGATGGCTGTCGCTCTCAACGAACCTGTAGCCGATTTCCAAGCCCAGGCCACCGGCGGCCAGACCGTCCACCTGAGCGAGCTCAAGGGTCGCCAGGTGGTGGTCTACTTCTACCCCAAGGACAGCACGCCGGGCTGCACCACCCAGGGTCAGGATTTCCGTGACCTGCTCGAGCAGTTCAAGGCCGCCGACACCGAGGTATTCGGGGTGTCGCGCGACGGGCTCAAGTCCCACGAGAATTTCAAAGCCAAGCAGGGCTTCACCTTCGAGCTGATCAGCGATCAGGACGAGGCGTTGTGCCAGCTGTTCGACGTGATCAAGTTGAAGAAGCTGTATGGCAAGGAATACCTGGGCGTGGATCGCAGCACCTTCCTGATCGACCGGGACGGTGTGTTGCGCCAGGAATGGCGTGGCGTGAAGGTGCCGGGGCATGTGCAGAGCGTGCTGGAGGCGGCACAGGCGTTGAGCAAGGGTTGAGAGGGGGTTGGATTTTTCGCGGCTACTGACCGCTCCTGCGACGATCGTGTGTAGGAGCGGTCAGCGGCCGCGAAGGCCGCGCCGCGGTTTCAGAGCATCGGCGCCACGGTGGGCTCCTGGCGCGGCCAGGCATCGAGCACGGCCTTGAACAAGGTTGCCAGGGGGATGGCGAAGAAGATTCCCCAGAACCCCCACAGCCCGCCGAACAGCAACACCGCGCAGATGATCGCCACCGGGTGCAGGTTCACCGCCTCGGAGAACAGCAGCGGCACCAGCACGTTGCCGTCCAGGGTCTGGATGATGCCGTACACCACCATCAGGTAGATGAACTGGTCGCCCCAACCCCACTGGAACAGTGCGATCAAGGTCACCGGTACGGTCACCACCACGGCGCCCACATAGGGCACCACTACCGACACGCCTACCAGCAGGGCCAACAGCGCCGCGTAGTTCAAGCCCAGCGCAACGAACGCGATGTAGGTCACCACCCCGCAGATGAAGATCTCGATGACCTTGCCACGGATGTAATTGGCGATCTGCCGGTTCATCTCCTGCGCCACCCGAGTCAGCAGCGCCCGCTCGCGCGGCAGGTAACCGCTGACCCAGCGGCCGATCATCACCCGGTCCTTGAGAAAGAAGAACACCAGGATCGGCACCAGCACGAAATAGATCATGATGTTCACCAGCAGTGGCAGGCTGGACAGGGAAAAGGTCAGTGCCCACTGGCCGAACTTGCCGATCTCGCCGCGCGCCGCTTCGATGGCCTGCAGCACCTGTTCGTCGCTGACCAGGTGCGGATAGCGTTCGGGCAGCAGCAACAGCAGTGACTGCCACTTGCCCAGCATGCCGGGCAACTCGTTGAACAGCGTGATCAACTGGTGCCAGAGCAGCGGCACGAGCACCAGCATGAACAGCGCCAGCGCACCCATGAACAGCGCGAACACCGCTCCCACGGCCACGCCCGAAGGCACCCGCAAGCGTTCCAGGAAATTGACCAGGCCCTGCATGAGAAACGCCAGCACCATCCCTGCCAGCACCGGCGCCAGCATGCCGCCCAGGGTCAGTACGGCGGTGAACGCCAGCACCAGCAGCACCGCCAGGACGACGGCCTCTTCGTCGGAGAAGTACCGCTGGATCCAGTTGCGTAACACTTTGAACATTGAAATTCCCTTGAATGGCCCAGCTACCGAAGGTGGTGGCTCAGGCCTTGCGCAACCAATACGAGTAGACCCCGTCCAGCGCCTGTTCATGTAACAGCGCGTGACCTGCCAACGTGGCGAACGAGCGGAAGTCGCGCTGCGAGCCGGCGTCCGTGGCGATCACCTTCAATACCGTGCCACTGGCCATCCGGTTCAGTTCCAGCTTGGCCTTGAGCAGTGGCAACGGGCAATTAAGACCGCTGGTGTCCAGCTCGGCGTCACATTCGGGCGCATCGCTCATCGATATCTTCTCCAACCAAAGAAAGCCGTGATGCTGCCTCGATCGCGACAGCCAGCGGCGCGACAGGATAACCCAAGGCCGGCGCCTCTGGTGGTCGTCGGATGGGGCGGCTACAGTAGGGCCTTTCATCTGCCGAGCTCAGTGCATGCCCTTTCTGCGCCCTACCCTGCTGACACTTGCCTGCCTGCTGGCGCTGCCGGGCCACGCCAGCGATCTGCCGTCACTTGGCGACGCCAGTTCCGCGATCGTCTCGCCCCAGCAGGAGCATCAGTTGGGTCGTGCCTGGCTGAGCCTGCTGCGCGGTCAGGTCAAACAGCTCAATGACCCACAGCTCAAGGATTTCGTCGAAACCAGCGTGTATCGGCTCTCCGAAACCAGCCAGCTGAACGACCGGCGCCTGGAGTTCATCCTGATCGACAGCAAAGAGCTCAATGCCTTCGCTGCGCCAGGGGGCATCGTCGGGGTCAATGGCGGGTTGTTCTTCAATGCCGAAACCGAGGGTGAGTACATCGGTGTGCTGGCCCACGAACTGGCGCACTTGTCGCAACGCCACTTCGCGCGCGGGGTCGAGGCGCAGCAGCGCATGCAACTGCCGATGATGGCGGCGCTGCTGGCCGGCATCGTGATCGCCGCGTCCGGTGCCGGTGACGCCGGTATTGCGGCAATCGCCGGCAGCCAGGCTGCGGCGATCCAGGAACAGCGACGCTTCTCCCGGCAGAACGAGCAGGAGGCGGACCGCATCGGCATCATCAACATGGAAAAGGCCGGCTACGACCCGCGCAACATGCCGACCATGTTCGAACGCCTGATGCGCCAGTACCGTTTCGATGCACGGCCGCCGGAATTCCTCCTGACTCACCCGGTCAGCGAATCGCGTATCGCCGACACGCGCAACCGCGCCGAACAGGCCGCCAAAGGGGGCAAGGAAGACAGCCTGTGGTACCAACTGATGCGCGCGCGCGTTCAGCTGTACTACGAGGAAACCCCAGGGCTGGCAGCCAAGCGCTTCCGCGCGCAACTGGATGAAAACCCCAATGCGCTCCCCGCGCGCTATGGCTTGGCGCTGGCTCAGGTCAAGGCTGGCCAACTCAACGAAGCGCGGGAGAACCTCAAGCAGCTGCTCGGCAAACAGCCGGACGACATCACCTTCAATCTGGCGCAGGTCGATCTGGACATCACCAACAACCGCATTCCCGATGCCCAGCAGCGCATCGATCGGCTGGTGACGCAGTATCCCGGCAACTACCCGATCAACCAGAAGCGGGTCGACGTGCTGCTCAAGCAGAACCGCATGGCGGATGCCGAAAAAGGCCTGGAAAACCTGCTCAAGAGCCGCTCGGACGACCCGGACGTGTGGTACCTGGTGGCCGAAACGCGCGGACAGAATGGCAACATCGTTGGGCTGCATCAGGCACGCGCCGAGTTCTTCGCCCTGGTCGGCGAGTTCGACCAGGCCATCCAGCAACTCGATCTGGCCAAGCGCCGGGCCGCCGACAACTTCCAGCTCGCCTCGCGAATCGATGCACGGCAACGCGAGTTGATCGAGCAGGATCGGCTGGTCAAGGAAATGCTGCGCTGAGGCTGCGGCGGGCCGAATCGGACCCGCACGGTCGATCGGAATGAACCGACGTATCAGACACATTGATTTTCACATTTTTTTCACGCAACTGCTCTAGCGTCTAGACTTGCTCCAGGTGCGATGAATTTTCCGTGACCGGTGTGAATATCTATGGGCGTTTTGTGGCAAACCGAACCTGACAAGACTGCAACCCCCGCTGTCAGTCCTGACCCGTCTCCATTGCCAGATAGCCCACGTCAACGTCACCTGTGGTGGCGTCTGTTCTGGTTGCTGGTGGTGATCACTGTCGCGGCGCTGGCGTATGCGATGTACGCGGAAATGCGGACGTCGCGACTGCAGGCGCGCGAATTCAGCCGTTGGGCGGCGTCGCTGACCTACGAGCTGCAGCCGGGGCCAAGCGAAGCTATCGTCTATCCAGGCGAGGGCCCGTTCGACAAGCGCCTGGGCTACAGCGCCCTGGGCGATTTCATTCCACGCCTGCTCAAGCGCAATTACGTGGTCGAACGACAGACGCATTTTTCGCCGGCGCTGATGCGTTACGCCGGGCACGATCTGTTCGTGCCCTATCAGGAAAAACCCCAGGCCGGGCTGGTGATCACCGATTGCCGGGGCGACCCGTTGTACCTGTATCGCTACCCCCAGCAGCTCTACACCGAGTTCGCCCAGATTCCGCCAGTCATGGTCAACAGCCTGCTGTTCGTCGAGAACCGCGGCCTGCTCGACAGCCCCGAACCCCTGCTCAACCCTGCCGTGGATTGGCCGCGTTTTGCCAAGGCGGCCTGGTCGCAGGTAGCCAAGATGTTCGCCCTCCCCGGGCAGTCGGCCGGTGGCAGCACCCTGGCCACGCAATTGGAGAAGTATCGACACTCGCCCGACGGCCTGACCGGTTCCGGGCCGGAGAAGATTCGCCAGATGATCTCGGCCAGCGTGCGTGCCTATCAGGACGGTCCGCAGACCCTGGAGGCACGCCAGCGCGTCGTGCGCGACTACCTCAACAGCGTGCCGCTGTCGGCCGTGCCCGGCCATGGTGAAGTGCACGGCATGGCCGAAGGCTTGCGGGTCTGGTATGGCGCCGATTTCGAGCAGGTCAACCGCGCCCTCGCCAGCACCACCACCGACCCCGCCAGCGAAGCCGCGCGTGGGCTCGCCCTGCGCCAGGTACTGTCGCTGATGATCGCCCAGCGCCGTCCTTCGTACTTCCTCAACAAGGGCCATGACGACCTCGCCGAGCTGACCGACAGCCATATTCGCCTGCTGACCGCCAACGGTATCGTTGACCCGACCCTGGCCACCGCAGCCCTGGCCAGCCAGGTCATGTACCGCGATTGGGTGCAGGAGCCTACCTGGCAACCCAACGAGTCGAACAAGGGCATCAGCGTGGCGCGCAACCGCCTCTCGTCCATGCTTGACCGACCGTTGTACGACCTGGACCGGCTGGACCTCTCGGCCACCACCACCCTGCATGCCGATCTGCAGAAACAGGCCAGTGATTATCTGCGCCACCTTGCCGACCCGGCCTTCGCCCAGCAAATCGGCCTAATCGGCGAGCGCCTGCTGACCTCGGCCAGCACCCGAGAGGTCAGCTACAGCTTCACCCTGTTCGAACGGACGGCCGACGGCTCGCGGGTACGAGTGCAGACCGACAACACCGACCAGCCCTTCGACATCAACGAAGGCAGCAAGCTGGAGCTGGGGTCGACGGCCAAGATGCGCGTGCTCACCACCTACCTCGAGATCATTCACGAACTGCATGAGCGCTATGCCGGGCAGACACCCGCGCAACTGCGCCAGGTGAAGATCGAAGAAGCCGATCGGCTGTCGCGCTGGGTGCTCGACTACATGATCCAGAACCCCGGCGCGGATGCGCGGGCATTGCTCGGCGCCGCCCTGGAGCGCAAGTACTCGGCAAGCCCTGCCGAGAGTTTCTTCACCGGCGGCGGGATCCACACTTTCGGCAACTTTCGGCGCGAGGACAACGGCCGCATTCCCACGCTCAAGGAAGCGCTGCAGGAGTCCATCAACCTGCCCTTCATCCGCCTGATGCGCGACCTGGTGCGCTACAGCACCTACTCCGCGCCAAGCAACAGCGGGCAGTTGCTCAGGGACGACGACGATCCGCGTCGCCAGGAATACCTGGCCCGCTTCGCCGATCGCGAAGGCACGGAGTTCCTCCAGCGCTTCTGGAAGAAGTACCAGCGCAAGACCACCGAGCAGCGCCTGGAAACCTTCCTCGACGGCATGCGCCCTACCCCGCAGCGGCTGGCGGCCGTGCATCGCTACCTGTACCCCAATGCGCCCCAGGCGCAATTCGATCGCTTCGTGCGCGAGCACAGCAAAAGCGACAACGTCACCGACAAGCGCCTGAACGAGATGTACACCGGCTATGGCCCGGGCCGCTACAACCTGCCGGATCAGGGCTACATCGCGCGCGTCCACCCGCTGGACCTGTGGCTGCTGGGCTACCTGCTCAATCATCCGGACGCCAAGTTCGGCGAGGCGGGCGCGGCCAGCCGGTTCGAACGGCAGGAGGTTTACAGCTGGTTGTTCAACAGTCGCCACAAGCGCGCCCGCGACAATCGTATTCGCACCATGCTCGAGATCGAAGCGTTTACCGATATCCATCAGCGCTGGCAGCGCGTGGGTTATCCGTTCGATCACCTGGTGCCGTCGCTGGCGACCGCCATCGGCAGCTCAGGTGACCGCCCTGCGGCCTTGGCCGAGCTGATCGGCATCATTCAGAACGATGGCATCAAGCTGCCTACCGTGCGCATCGATACTCTTCATTTTGCTGCCGACACGCCCTACGAAACGCGGGTGATCAGCGATCCGGACCGCGGCAAGCGAGTCCTGCCCGCCGAGGTCGCGGCGGCCATGCGTGAGGCGCTGTCGCAGGTGGTGGACGCCGGCACCGCGCGGCGGGTATCGGGCAGTTTCAAGACCGATGACGGCACGGCGCTGGTGATGGGCGGCAAGACCGGCACCGGTGACAACCGCATTTCCAGCTTCGGTGCCGGGGGCCGGGTGATCAGCTCGAAGGCCATCAACCGTACCGCCACGTTCGTGTTCTTCATCGGTGAGAACCACTTCGGCACCCTGACCGCGTTCGTGCCGGGCAAGGCGGCGGAGGGCTTTCGCTTCACTTCGGCGCTTCCGGTGCAGGTGCTCAAGGGCATGGCTCCGATTCTCACTCCCTACCTGCAGCCGGGTGCACACACCCAGTGCAGTGCGCCCTTGCAGGCTGCACGTTGAATGGCAGGGCGCGCGGCGAACGAACTCATTCACGCGGGCCTGGCGGCGTAATAAGCTATGTCGATAGCCCCCTATCG
This sequence comes from Pseudomonas sp. CFBP 13602, assembly GCF_014842725.1. Lineage (NCBI taxonomy): Bacteria > Pseudomonadati > Pseudomonadota > Gammaproteobacteria > Pseudomonadales > Pseudomonadaceae > Pseudomonas > Pseudomonas sp. CFBP 13602. Next base: position 665,937 of record NZ_JACYVT010000002.1, read on the forward strand.
GACCAGGAGCCCCGCAATGAAGGCAGACAACCCATTCGGTATTCATCGTGTCATGCACGAGATCAAACGTCGCCGCCTGCAGGTGTTGCGTGTTGTGCAGCTCACCCCACGCATGCGCCGCATCACCCTCGGCGGCCCCGAGCTGGCCGGTTTCGTCAGCGAAGGCTGCGATGACCACATCAAGCTGATGTTCGCCACCACCCCGGAGCAGCAAGCGGCGCTCGACACCATGGTGCTGGGCGCACCGACGCCGGACGAAGCCAAGCCCGACATGCGCGACTACACCCCTCGCCGCTTCGACCTCGCGGCCGGCGAGCTGGACATCGACTTCGTCCTGCACGGCGACGGCCCCGCCGCAACCTGGGCGGCCCAGGCCGAGCCGGGTCAATTCCTGCACATCGGCGGCCCACGCAGCTCGATGCATGTACCGGATGTGTTCGACGCCTACCTGCTGATCGGCGACGAAACGGCGATCCCCGCCATGGCGCGCCGTCTGGAAGAACTGTCGGCCAACCGTCGCGCGCTGCTGGTGGTCGAGGTGGAGAACGCCGACGAGCAGCAGCCGTTCGACAGCGCGGCGGCATTCGAGGTGATCTGGGTCGACCGGCACCAGGGCGACCTGCTGCAGACGGTCAGCGACCTGCGCCTGCCCGAAGGCGTGGTCTATGGCTGGATCGCGACCGAGGCGGGGCTCTCGCGCAAGTTGCGGCGCGTATTGCTCGACCAGCATGGGCTGAGCGAAGAGCAGATCAAGGCCGCCGGCTACTGGCGGCTCGAAGGTGACGACGGCGAGTGATGCTGGCGCCGGGTCGGTGCACGGGGTCGCCTAGCGCGCGCCCCGACGCCCCCACCAGCGGTCCACGGCCAACACCAGCACCGAGCAGCCAAGGAAGGCCATCAATACGCCCAGTGCATTCAACCAGACCTGCCCCATGCCCAGCTTCGAAACGTCCAGGAACGGATAAGGGTAGACGCCGATGCTCTGTCCACGCAGCAACAGGTAGGCGAAATACACCAGTGGATAGATCGCCCACGCCGGTACGTGCCACAAGCGCAACGTACCTTTGGGCACGCAGAGTGCCCAATACAGCACGAAAGCGACCGGCAGCACATCGTGCAGCAACTCGTTGGCCAGCCATTGCCAACCCTGGGGCTGCCACAGGTTGCGCAGCAACAGGCTGTAGGCCACGCCGACCACAACGATACTGACCATGACCCCACTGCTCACCGCGGGCCGCAGGCAGATACGCCGCCACTTCGAGTTGCACGTCGACACGTGAGCGGTCAACACGCCAGCCACTGCCGTATTGGTAAGAATGGTGAAGAAGCTGAAGAAATGCACCAGCCCACCCAGCAGGCTCGCTTCGATCTGCCAGCGCGACCACAGCACCAGATACAGCTGCAGGGCCAGAGCAAACCAGGTGGCGGCCGCCGCCAGCGCAACCAACCGGCGTTCGCCAGGGATCAACGCTTGCCGCGCTGCAGTTGCACATAGAGCCGTTCGACTTTTTCCCGCGCCCAGGGCGTCTTGCGCAGGAAGGTCAGGCTCGACTTGATGCTCGGGTCGCTCTTGAAGCAGCGGATGTCGATCCGCTGCGCCAGCCCTTCCCATTGGTAATGCGCCACAAGCGCAATAAGGATCTGCTCCAGCGTTACGCCGTGCAGGGGGTTGTGTGTAGGCTCATGCATGCCAGGCTCCAGAAACGGCGGGGCAGAAGGTGCGCACCTTAACCAACGGGCACGGCGGCGCAAAGCTTTTATTGGGCGCTCGCCATCGGTCGCAATGCCCATTCGGGCAGGCGCCAGACCGCGCCGTGCGTGCGCGCCACCTGCGGCAAGCCGCCGCACTGTTGCAGTTTCGGCAACTAACCCTCTTTCAAACCCGGCTTTAAAAGCATGGCCTCGAGCTATATCCTTCCGCCGCAACAAACTGAAACGTTTCACTTTTGAAAAATAACGAAGCGCCTCTCGAACAGCTTCGGACCCACCAGAAGAACTCTCTGCCAATGCCTCTTACTGCCCCTTCACGCCCCATGGCGTTTTTGCCGTTCACCGCGCTACTTGCATTAGGTACCCTGGGCACCAGCCAAAGCGCTGTTGCCCTGCCCGCTTTCGATTCGCAGTCTCCGTTCATGTTCGGCGACTGGAACGGCACCCGCGGCGATCTTTCCGCCAAGGGTTACGATTTCAAGCTCGACTACACCGGCGAAGTCGGCAGCAACCTGCACGGCGGTTACAACCACGACCATGCCACGCGCTACAGCGACCAGTTTGCATTGGGTGTGCACATGGACCTGGAGAAGATCCTCGGTTGGCATGACGCCGAGTTCCAGCTCACCCTGACCGACCGTAACGGCGACAACATCAGCAACGACCGGATCAACGATCCGCGTGTCGGCGGTTTTACATCGGCGCAGGAAGTCTGGGGTCGCGGCAACATCACGCGGATCACCCAGCTGTGGTACCAGCAGAAGTTCTTCGACCAGCGCCTGGACATCAAGGCCGGTCGCTTCGGTGAAGGCGAAGAATTCAACAGCTTCCCGTGCGACTTCCAGAACCTGGCGTTCTGTGGCTCACAGGTGGGCAACTGGGTCGGCAGCGTCTGGTACAACTGGCCGGTGAGCCAGTGGGCATTGCGCATCAAATACAACATCACGCCGCAGTTGTATGCCCAGGTCGGCATTTTCGAGCAGAACCCCTCGAACCTGGAGAACGACAACGGCTTCAAGCTCAGCGGAAGTGGTACCGAGGGCGCCATGCTGCCGGTCGAGCTGATCTGGAAGCCGACGTTCGGCGGGCTGCCGGGCGAGTACCGTGCCGGCTACTACTACAGCACCGCAAACGCCGACGACGTCTACAAGGACCGCAGCGGTCAGCCTGCTGCCATCACCGGCCAGGATTACCGCAGTGCATCCAGCCGCCACGGTTTCTGGCTGGGTGCCCAGCAACAGCTGACCCGTGTCGCCAGCGACAACTCGCGGGGCCTGAGCGTGTTCGCCAACGCCACCCTGCATGACAAGAAAACCAACGCCATCGACAACTACGTCCAGGCCGGCGTCGTCTACAAGGGTCTGTTCGATGCGCGTGCGCGCGATGACATCGGTTTCGCCGTGGCCAGGGTCCACGTCAACCCGGCGTATCGCAAGAACGCCGAGTGGCACAACCGTACCCTCGCGCTCAGCGATTACAACGATGCCGCGTACCTGCCGATCCAGGACACCGAGTACAGCGCCGAGCTCTATTACGGGGTTCACATGGCCAACTGGCTGGTGCTGCGACCGAACCTGCAGTACATCCGCCACCCGGGCGGCGTCAGCCACATCGACGACGCATTGATTGGCGGCTTGAAGATTCAAGCATCGTTCTGAAACTAAACGGCGCTGAAATACCCTTACACACACGAGCTCAGAAAAACTTGAACTCTGCTGAACCATTTGAACATGACGGAGAAAACTCACTATGAGCACTGACGGTGCTTTGCGTCGGTCGCGCCTGCTGCCCAAACTTCTGGGTATCGTGATGCTGCTGATGGGTCTGGCCTTGCTGGCCGGCGGTATCAAACTCGCCACCCTGGGTGGCTCGCTGTACTACTTGATCGCCGGTATCGGCGTAGGCTTCACCGGCGTGCTGCTGCTGCAGGGTCGTCGCTCGGCCATCGGCCTGTATGCAGCGGTATTGTTCGCCAGCACCGTCTGGTCGTTGTACGAAGTGGGTCTGGACTGGTGGCAACTGGTGCCGCGCCTGGCCCTGTGGTTTGCCTTGGGCGTGGTCCTGCTGCTGCCCTGGTTCCGCAAGCCACTGCTGCGCCAGCCTGCACCCAAGGCCACGGCTGCGCTGAGCATCGCCGTGGTTCTGGCGGGCCTCTGCGCACTGGCCAGCCAGTTCACCAACCCTGGTGAAATCAAAGGCGAGCTGGACCGCGAAACCGCCAACATGCCCAACACCGCACCGGCGATGCCCGACGGTGACTGGAACTCCTACGGTCGCAGTGCCCACGGCGATCGCTACTCGCCACTGGCGCAGATCACCCCGGAAAACGTCAGCAAGCTGACCCCGGCCTGGACCTACCGTACCGGCGACATCCCTGGCCCGAACGATCCGGGCGAGACCACTGCGGAGAACACCCCGCTCAAGGTCAACGGCATGCTCTACGTGTGCACGCCACACAGCCAGGTCATCGCCCTGGACCCGGACACCGGCAAGGAAATCTGGCGTTTCGACCCGAAGATCAGCACGCAGAACGCGCCGAACTTCAAGGGCTGGGCCCACATGACCTGCCGTGGCGTGTCGTATCACGATGACGCTGCCTACGCCGCCGCCAGCCCGGCCACCGACGCCACCGCACCTGCGGCTGCGCCGACTGCCTGCCCGAAGCGCATCTTCGTGCCGACTGCCGACACCCGTCTGATCGCTCTGAATGCCGACACTGGCAAGATGTGCGAAGACTTCGGCGACAAGGGCCAGATCGACCTGCGCGCCAACATCGGCGAGTTCGCTGCAGGCGGTTACTACTCCACTTCGCCACCGGCCGTGACCAAGAACCTGGTCGTGATCGGCGGCCACGTGACCGACAACGTTTCGGTGGACGAGCCTTCGGGCGTGATCCGCGCCTATGACGTGCACGACGGTCACCTGGTATGGAACTGGGACAGCGGCAACCCCGACGACACCACGCCGATCGCTGCGGGCCAGACCTATACCCGCAACTCGCCGAACATGTGGTCCATGTTCAGCGTCGATGAAAAGAACGGCATGCTGTACCTGCCCATGGGCAACCAGATGCCCGACCAGTGGGGCGGCAACCGCACTCCCGAGTCGGAGAAGTACAGCGCTGGCCTGACCGCGCTGGACATCGACACCGGCCATGTGAAGTGGACCTACCAGTTCACCCATCACGACCTGTGGGACATGGACGTAGGCGGCCAGCCTACCCTGATGGACCTCAAGACCGCCGATGGCGTTAAGCCGGCCGTGCTGGCCTCGACCAAGCAGGGCAGCATCTACGTGCTGAACCGCTTGACCGGCGAGCCGATCGTGCCGATCCACGAAGTGCCGGTGCCCCAGGGCGCGGTGGAAGGCGACCATACCTCGCCGACTCAACCAAAATCCGACCTCAACTTCATGCCACCGGTCATGCAAGAGCGCGACATGTGGGGTGTGACGCCATTCGACCAGATGCTGTGCCGAATCGACTTCAAGTCGCTGCGCTATGAAGGTCCGTTCACGCCACCTTCGCTGCAGGGCACCTTGGTGTACCCAGGCAACTTCGGCGTGTTCGACTGGGGTGGCCTGTCGGTCGACCCAGTGCGTCAGGTGGCGTTCGTCAACCCAAGCTACATGGCTTTCCGCTCCAAGCTGGTGCCTGCTGCAGAAGTGGCCGGCGGCCCTGGTCGCAAGAGCGAAACCGAGGGTGTGCAGCCCAACAAGGGCGCGCCGTACGGGGTAATCCTGGAGGCGCTGCTGTCGCCGATGGGCCTGCCTTGCCAGGCGCCTGCCTGGGGCTACGTGGCTGCGGTCGACTTGACCACTCACCAGACCATCTGGAAACACAAGAACGGTACCGTGCGCGACAGCTCGCCTGTGCCAATCCCGTTGAGCATGGGCGTGCCGAGCCTGGGTGGCGCTTTCACCACGGCCAGCGGCGTGTCGTTCCTCAGCGGTACGCTTGACCAGTACCTGCGTGCCTACGATATCCGCAACGGCAAGCAGCTGTGGGAAGGTCGCCTGCCTGCAGGCGCACAGACCACGCCGATGACCTACACCGGCAAGGATGGCCGTCAGTATGTACTGGTGGTCGCTGGCGGGCACGGCTCGCTGGGTACCAAGCAGGGTGACTACGTGATGGCGTTTGCACTGCCTGAAAAGAAGTGATGTCGATGTGATGAAAAACGGCTCCCACGGGAGCCGTTTTTTTGAGTGTGTCAGTGACGACCATTCACCCCGCTACTTCTCAATCACCTCCCCCCGCTGCGCCGCCAGCCTGACCAACAACCGATTCTGCGCCGGCACCGGAACACCCTGGGCTTCCATGGCCTTGATCAGATCCTCCACCAAGGCGTTGAACTCGCTGCGGCTGATCTGCTGGCCCTTGTGCGCTTCCACCATGTCATCCCCGGTGTACTCGCACGGCCCGCCCGCCTCGACACAGAACTTGTCGATCAACTGCACACGCAGCAACTCGATGTTGACGTTGCGAAAGTGCGCCACGATCCGCTCATCACGAGCCACGTTCAGCAACATCCCCTCCACGATCCGGCTGATCCCCGGTTTGCCACCCAGCGCCTGGTACAGGCTGTCGTCCTTGGCCGGCTGCTGGTGACCCGTGCAGGCACCCAACAGCAGAACCATGCCCAGCACACACATGCGCATGTCAAAAACTCCCTTGCACGGACAGGTAGGTGCCGTTCTGGTTGTCCAGCGTGGCGATCTCGCCCAGTTTCGCGTAGGCCAGCACGATCGCCAGATGCTTGTTGGGGAAATACCCCAGGAACACATCCGCCCAGTCGCTTTCGCCGGCGAACGACAGGTTGTCCGGCTTCTCTCGGTACTCCACGCCCAACGCCCAGCGCGGGTTGAACAGCACGGCCAGCGAACCCTCCTTGAGCAGGCTGCGGCTGTCGCGGCAATCACCGCCGAAGCCCAACAGGCCCAGTTCGTTGGCGCGGCTGTAGCGCACTCCGCCATTGACCAGCAGGTTGTAGCCAAACGCTGCGCCCATGAACAGGCGACTGGCCGTCAGGTAACCCTCGACATCTTCGTCACGCTTGGCGCCGACCAGGCTGGGAATGAGGAAATCCTTCTGCCGCTTGTAAGCCAGGCCCAGCGCCACCTGCGGCAGTTGGTCGTAGATCAGGTCACCGAACAGGCGCACCTTCACCCCGAAAACGTCCTGGCTGAGGCTGTCTTCGGGCAGTCCCAGCTTGTGCACCAGCGACCCCAGGTCGAAGCGTTGTCGGGCGTAGGAGAATTCGATGCGATTGTCGTAGCTGGCGGCCATGCCTGCCACGTCGAGCCGGTAGTCCGGCAGGTCCACGCGGGTGGCAAATGCCGTGGCGCCCCACTCGCCCTGCTCGCCATAGCCGGAAAGCACGGCCCAGGGCGTGATCCCCCCACCGGCGGCGCCGTCGATACTGCTGGCACCGCCGGTGGCCAACAAACGGCCCTCGTTGGCGTGGAGCGACGGTTGCCAGCACAAGGCCAGCGAGCACAACAACATGGCTTTTCGCATCATGACATCAGTGAACCACAGCAATTGAAATGGGCGAGGACTGCTGCATCCAGGCTTCGAAGGCGACAGCGGTCAGCGGCCGGCTGATCAGATAGCCCTGGGCGGTGTCGCAGTTCCAGCGTTCGAGCAAGCGCAGGCTGTGTTCGTATTCGACGCCCTCGGCCACCACTTTGAGGCCCAGGTTGTGGCTCATTTCGATGGTGGAACGTACGATCACCGCATCCTCGCTGGTTTCGTCGAGGTTGCGCACGAACGACTGGTCGATCTTGAGCTCCTGCACCGGCAGGCGCTTGAGGTGGGCCAGCGACGAATAACCGGTGCCGAAGTCGTCGACAGACAAACTGATACCGCAGTCACGCAGGCTGTTGAGCACCTTCAGCGCCTTCTCGGGCTCGCGCATGATCGCGCTTTCGGTGATCTCGAAAATCAACTGCTCGGCCGGCACCTGATGCAGGCCGAGCAGGCGCACGACCCGCTCAGGCAGGTCCGAACCCAGCAGGTCATCCGCCGAGATGTTCAGCGACAACTGCACGACCAGGCCGCGCGTGTTCCATTCGCTCAACTGTCGAATGCCTTCCTCGATGACCCACCGGGTCAGCGTCTGGATACTGCCGGTGCGCTCGGCCAGCTCGATGAATTCACCGGGCGAGACATTGCCCAATTGTGGATGCTGCCAACGCAGCAAGGCTTCGGCCTGGCGTACCTGCTTGTCGCGCAGGTCCAGCTTGGGCTGGTAGTGCAGGGACAACTCGTTGTTCGCGGCGGCCCGACGCAGGTCGCGGATCAGCCGCACCTGACGCTGGTGCGCGAGGTCGCGACCGTGCTGATACACCTGCAGGCGACCCGGCATGTCGGCGGCGTCTTTCATCGCGATTGCCGAACGCGCCAGCAACTCCTCGGCGCTCAGGCCATCGGAGGGAAAGGCCGCGATGCCGATCCGGCAGTCGATGGCAACGTCGTGACCACCGAAACGGTGGGGTTGCAGCAGCACCTGTTGCAGTTTGTCGGCCACCGCCACGGCGCTGTCGCTGTCGAGGTTTTCCAGCAGCAGGAGGAATTCGTCGGTGATCAGGTGCGCCACCGTGTCGCCGGGTCGCACCAGTTCCAGCAGGGTTTGCGCAACTTGCTGGAGCAGTTTGTCGACGAAGGTCGGTCCGCCGCTTTCACTGAGTTCGCGCAGGTTATCGATACCGATGTACAGCAGGCCGATCGGTCGGTCGGCGGCAATGGCGCTGCCCAGGCGCTCCATCGCCAGCGTGCGGTTGGGCAAGCCAGTCAGCGCGTCGTGCAAGGCATTGTGGGCCAGTTGCAGCTCGCGCTCGGCGATCCCGGCCTGCATGCGACTGATGGCCTTGGCCAGCACGCCCAGTTCGTCGGTGCGGTCCAGCGGCACGTCGGTCTGGTAGTCGCCATGGCCGATGCGCCCAGCGGCCCGCGCCAGGCTCTGCACCGGCAGCGAGACACTGCGCGCCAGCAGCAAGGCACCCACCAGGGAGGCCAGCAATGCGGCGAAGGCAATGCCGAAGATATTGCGATCCAGGGCGACGAACGCGCGCATCGCTTCATCCAGCGGGCTCTGCAGCAGTGCCATGACCTTTCCGCCCTCCGGGCCACTGCTGCTGGCCAGCAGCAAGGGCTGGCTGAGGTAGGTACGATCATTGTGTTCGGAAAGGGAAATGTGCTGCGCCGCCGATTCATTGACCTGCATCCATTGACTGATGCTGGCGGACAATTCGGTCGGCTGGGTGCTCACCAGCGTGCCGACCTTGCCGGCCTCGGTAGTCAGGAAGGACACCTGCAAGTTGGTCAGCGAGTGCAATTCCTGGGCAAGGGTCACATCCATGCTGAAACCCATCACCACCCGCGCGATCGGCAGCGGTGCCAGCACTGGCGCTTCCACCAGCAAGTGCGGCAGCCCCTGCAGCGGCACGAACAGCATCGACTGGCTGGTTCGGCGGGCTTCGCGCAGCGCCGTGTCATAGGGAAACACGCTGCCGGTGGGGACCTGGTCCACGGTACTGGCCAGGACACGACCGTCCATGCCCAACACGAACATGTCGGTGGCGCCGATGCGCGCGCCCTGGTTCTGCAGCGCCGAACGGATGGTCGGCGAGTCGCCGCTGGACACCGCATCGCGGAAACCGAAGTCGGCAGCCAGCAACTGCACGCCGTCGCGCAGGCGCCGACCGCGCACATCCAGCAGACGCTCGAACACTCGCGTGCCCACTTGCAGCTGCTCGCGGGCCTGGGCGCGCACGGCATCGTTGGTGGCCACTTTCACGGCCACGGTCAAGGCCCCCACTACCACCGACAGCAGCAGAATGAGTACGCAGGCGATGCGCGCCTGGAAACTATTGCGCAGCTTCACCGGCAGCCTTTTTGAATGCATCGCTGAACGCGCCGGTCGCCGGCTCCTGGGCACCGTCTTCCGCCGTTGCTTCGACCTTCAGGGTGTAGTTCTGCGTCATGGCCGTCGCCGTCATGTCGATCTCGCCTCCTGGCTGTACTTGCGCATCCACGCTGCGCGGATGCCACAGGCTCACTTGGTAGCGGCCTGCGGGTAATTGATCGAAACGCACGCGCCCCTGCTCGTCGCTGACGGCGAACCAGGGATCATCGGTGACATAGATATAGCCAAGCATCCAGTCGTGAATATTGCAACCCAGGACTACCACACCAGGCTTGTCGAACAACTCCGGCTTGCTCGGCGTGCCCTCATAGAGCCGCAGCTCGAAGCGCTTGGCGGGCGAAAAGGAATACACCTGATGGCGGATATTGTCGCTGTTGGGAAATGAAACCGAGGTACCGGTGGCCACGGCCAGCACGTGCGGCAGGTACTTCTGCGCGCGCTGGTCCATGACCGCCGTGGCCTGCCTGGATCCGGCGGCCGCCGGCCCTCCGGACAGGCTGAACACTGCGTCGGCCAGAGGCTTGCCGTCGGCCTGGGTGATACGTGCCTCGAAGGAGGCCGCGCTGACCCACGTACTGAGGACGAGACTGCCGAGCAAGGCGCCAAACCTGATCATGAAAATTTACCTGACGGATGAAAGTGTCGCCTGTTGCGGCCCACTTGGGCCACAAGCCCGGTTACAACCTTATCGGCAGCCGGCCGCAAAGCTTCAGTGCAACCATTGAAACCAGTCGCACCCTGCCCCATCTAAGCAGCATAGTCATTGACGCAGGTGCCCCATGAGCGACCAGCAGGAATCCAACGAGAATCCGTCCGAAAATCTGGACAACGAGCACATCGAGCACTCGACCCACTCCAGCACCGAGCTGGCCCTGCCTGGGCAGAACCTGCCGGACAAGGTCTACGTCATCCCGATCCACAACCGCCCGTTCTTCCCCGCGCAGGTGCTGCCGGTCATCGTCAACGAAGAGCCCTGGGCGGAAACCCTGGACCTGGTCTCCAACACCGAGCACCACTCGCTGGCGCTGTTCTTCATGGACACCCCGCCCGACGATCATCGCCATTTCGACACTTCCAGCCTGCCGCTGTACGGCACGCTGGTGAAGATCCACCACGCCAGCCGCGAAAACGGCAAGCTGCAATTCGTCGCGCAGGGGCTGTCGCGCGTGCGTATCCGCACCTGGCTCAAGCACCATCGCCCGCCGTATCTGGTAGAAGTCGAATACCCGCAGCAGCCCATCGAGCCCACCGACGAGGTGAAGGCCTACGGTATGGCGCTGATCAACGCCATCAAGGAGCTGCTGCCGCTCAATCCGCTGTACAGCGAAGAGCTGAAGAATTACCTCAACCGTTTCAGCCCCAACGACCCGTCCCCACTGACCGACTTCGCCGCCGCGCTCACCTCGGCCACGGGCAACGAGCTGCAGGGCGTGCTCGACTGCGTGCCGATGCTGCGGCGCATGGAAAAAGTCCTGCCGATGCTGCGCAAGGAAGTCGAAGTCGCACGGCTGCAGAAAGAAATTTCCGCTGAAGTGAACAAGAAAATCGGCGAGCACCAACGTGAGTTCTTCCTCAAGGAACAGCTCAAGGTCATCCAGCAGGAGCTGGGCCTGACCAAGGACGATCGCAGCGCCGACGTCGAGCAGTTCCAGCAGCGTCTGCAGGACAAGACCTTGCCGCCCGCCGCGCAGAAGCGCATCGACGAGGAAATGCAGAAGCTGTCGATCCTGGAAACCGGCTCGCCGGAATACGCCGTCACGCGCAACTATCTGGACTGGGCCACTGCCCTGCCATGGGGTGTGTACGGCAAGGACAAGCTTGACCTCAAGCACGCGCGCAAGGTGCTCGACCAGCACCACGCCGGCCTCGACGACATCAAGACACGCATCATCGAATTTCTCGCGGTGGGCGCCTACAAAGGTGAGATCAGCGGTTCCATCGTGCTGCTGGTGGGCCCGCCGGGCGTGGGCAAGACCAGCGTCGGCAAGTCCATCGCCGAATCCCTGGGTCGTCCGTTCTATCGCTTCAGCGTCGGCGGCATGCGTGACGAAGCCGAGATCAAGGGCCATCGCCGCACCTACATCGGTGCCCAGCCGGGCAAGCTGGTGCAGGCGCTCAAGGACGTCGAGGTGATGAACCCGGTGATCATGCTCGACGAGATCGACAAGATGGGCCAGAGCTTCCAGGGCGACCCGGCGTCGGCGCTGCTGGAAACCCTGGACCCGGAACAGAACGTCGACTTCCTCGACCACTACCTGGATCTGCGTCTGGACCTGTCCAAGGTGCTGTTCGTGTGTACTGCCAACACCCTGGATTCCATCCCCGGCCCGCTGCTCGACCGCATGGAAGTGATCCGCCTGTCCGGGTACATCACCGAAGAGAAAATGGCCATCGCCAAGCGCCATCTGTGGCCCAAGCAACTGGCCAAGGCCGGTGTCGACAAGAATCGCCTGACCATCAGCGACAGTGCGCTGCGCACGGTGATCGAAGGCTATGCCCGCGAGGCCGGCGTGCGCCAGTTGGAAAAACAGCTGGGCAAACTGGTACGCAAGGCCGTGGTGCAGTTGATCGACAAGCCTGATGTACCGATCAAACTTGTGCCCAAGGACCTCGAAGCTTCCCTGGGCATGCCGGTGTTCCGCAGCGAGCAGGTGCTGTCGGGCAAGGGCGTGATCACCGGCCTGGCCTGGACCAGCATGGGCGGCGCCACCTTGCCGATCGAAGCGACACGTATCCATACACTGAACCGTGGCTTCAAGCTGACCGGGCAATTGGGCGAGGTGATGAAGGAGTCGGCGGAAATTGCCTACAGCTACGTCAGCTCCAATCTGGCGCAGTTCGGCGCGGACTCCAAGTTCTTCGACGAGGCCTTCGTGCACCTGCACGTACCCGAAGGCGCTACGCCCAAGGACGGCCCGAGCGCGGGTGTGACCATGGCCAGCGCGCTGCTGTCCCTGGCCCGCGATCAGGCACCGAAGAAAGGCGTGGCCATGACCGGCGAACTGACCCTGACCGGGCACGTGCTGCCGATCGGTGGCGTGCGCGAAAAAGTCATCGCCGCACGGCGGCAGAAGATCATGGAATTGATCCTGCCCGAGCCAAACCGTGGCAATTTCGAAGAGCTGCCGGATTACCTCAAGCAGGGCATCACCGTGCACTTCGCCAAACGTTTCGCCGACGTCGCCAAGATCCTCTTCTGACCCATCCACCCCCTGTAGCGGCGGCGCAAGCCGCGTCAGGGGGGTATTGCGTCCGGTCGGACATACCTCATGGACCGCCGACGCGGCTCGCGCCGCTGCTACAACGGCCTCATCCGCCACACCGTTGCGCCCTGACGCGGCTGGCGCCGCTGCTACGACGGCCCCATCCGCCACACCGTTGCGCGCCGACGCGGCTCGCGCCGCTGCTACAACGGCCTCATCCGTTACACCGTTGCGCGCCGACGCGGCTCGCGCCGCTGCTACAACGGCCTCATCCGCCACACCCCTTGCGCGCTGACGCGGCTCGCGCCGCTGCTACAACGGCCTCATCCGCCACATCCCTTGCGCGCTGACGCGGCTCGGGCGGTGGCTACAACGCCCCGAAACGACACGATCCCCTGTAGCAGCGGCGCGAGCCGCGTCCGGCCCCACCACCGCCCCACCAGACTCACCACAATCTCCCTAAACGCGGCTCATACCCCTCACTCCTGCACATTCGACGAACTGGGTTATGCTTTCCAGATCCTCGTCCGTTCGGAGCCACCATGTCCGTCGTCCGCCTGATCCTTCCCGCCAGCCTTGCCGCGCTTACAGCCTGCGCCCAGCAACCGCTTCACAGCGTCGTGCTGGAAAGTCAGAGCCAATGCCCGGTTTTCCTCAACGTCGACCAGACCGTCACCCTGCAATTGCCGACCAACCCCAGTACCGGCTACCGCTGGCTGGTGCAGAATCCGGGCGCGAGCGTTTTGCGCAGCCTCGGGCCAGAGGTCTACAGCCATCCAGAAGAAGCCGGGGTGGTCGGGGCTGCCGGGCAATCCACCTGGCGTTTCCAGGCGCGCACCCCAGGCAAGGGTCATCTGATGCTCGTGCTGCAGCAACCCTGGGCCCCGGAAATCCCCCCAGCCCAAACCTTCAGCTGCGACATCACCGTAAAATAATCCGTAGGAGCGGTCATCGGCCGCGAAACAGGCACCGCGGTTCACCTGACACACCGCACAAACCCTTCGCGGCCACAGCCCCCTCCTACAGGAATCGTCATCCCCCCGTAGGAGCGGTCATCGGCCGCGAAACGGGCACCGCGGTTCAACTGCTACACCGCGGGGGCCCTTCGCGGCCACAGACCGCTCCTACAGCAATCGTCACCCCCCCGTAGGAGCGGTCATCGGCCGCGAAATGGGCACCGCGGTTCCACTACCACACCGCACATCCCACAAAAAATGCACCCCCGCCCTACATCCGCTAAAATGCCGCCCCGATTTCCCGCAACCCGCCTGGATCGCCCCGTGAGCAAAGAGCCCGACCGCCTATTCGCCCAGCCCCTGAGCCAGGTCCCCGACTTCGCCTTCAACGAAGACGTGGTGCGCGTGTTCCCGGACATGATCAAACGCTCGGTCCCCGGCTACCCCACCATCGTCGAAAACATCGGCGTGCTCGCGGCGCAATTCGCCCAGCCCAATACCACACTCTACGACCTGGGCAGCTCCCTGGGCGCCGTCACCCAAGCCTTGCGCCGCCACGTGCGCGCCGAAGGCTGCCAGGTGATCGCCATCGACAACTCCCAGGCGATGGTCGAGCGCTGCCGCGAATACCTCAACGCGCAGAACTCCATGTTTCAGGAACTGCTGCCGGTCGACGTCATCGAGGGCGACATCCTGGCCCTGGACTTCAAGCCCGCGTCGGTCATCGCGCTCAACTTCACCCTACAGTTCATCCCCCCCGCCCAGCGCCTGGAACTGCTCACCCGCATCCATCAGGCCTTGGTCCCCGGCGGCGCACTGATCCTCTCGGAAAAATTGCGCTTCGAAGACGACCAACAACACGACCTGCTCACCGACCTGCACATCGCCTTCAAACGCGCCAACGGCTACAGCGACCTGGAAATAGCGCAGAAACGCAGCGCCATTGAAAACGTCATGAAGCCCGACAGCCTCGAAGAAAACCGCGACCGCCTGCTCGCCGCCGGCTTCAGCAAGGTCGTGCCCTGGTTCCAATGCCTCAACTTCGCCTCGATGATCGCCCTGCCATGATTGACCTGTCCCCGCTCGTCCGCCGCCTGGCCAACACCCCGTTGGCCAACTGGGCCAATGGCCTGCAAGCCCAGCTCGACACCAAGATGGAAAAAGGCCACGGCGACCTCCAGCGCTGGCAGAGCGCCCTCGACGCCCTGCCCCCGGTAACCGCCTGCAACATAGACTTGGTCAACGGCCTGCGCCTGGACTGCGAAGACAACCCCGCTACCTACGACCAGATGCGCGCCGCTCTAATGGGCCTGTCCCCGTGGCGCAAAGGCCCTTTCGACCTGTTCGGCGTCCACGTCGACACCGAATGGCGCTCGGACTGGAAATGGGACCGCGTCGCCCCCCACCTCGACCTGCGCGGCAGACGCGTGCTCGACGTCGGCTGCGGCAACGGCTACTACCAGTGGCGCATGCTCGGCGCCGGTGCCGACAGCGTCATCGGCGTCGACCCCAACTGGCTGTTCTTCTGCCAGTTCCAGGCCGTGCAACGCTACCTGCCCGACCTCCCCGCCTGGCACCTGCCCTTCGCCCTGGAAGACCTGCCCGCCGGGCTGGAAGGCTTCGACACCGTGTTCTCCATGGGCGTGTTCTACCACCGCCGTTCTCCGATCGAGCACTTGTTGGCGCTCAAGGATTGCCTGGTCAAAGGCGGCGAACTGGTCCTGGAAACACTGGTAGTGCCCGGCGACGAGCACCAAGTGCTGGTCCCCGAAGACCGCTACGCGCAGATGCGCAACGTCTGGTTCCTGCCTTCCGTCCCGGCCCTGGAAAAGTGGGTGCGCCGCGCCGGCTTCACCGACGTGAAATGCGTGGACGTGAGCATCACCACCGTGGCCGAGCAACGCGGCACCGAATGGATGAAATTCCAGTCACTGAGCGACTTCCTCGACCCCGACGACCACAGCAAAACCGTCGAAGGCCTGCCGGCGCCGATGCGCGCGGTGATCACTGCCCGGAAATAGGCCGTGAGGCTGGAAGGGGCAAATGGACGGTGAAATAAACGCCGTCGCACTTCCCTTCTTGCCGCTCATCGACTCCTTCACAGAACCATAAAAAAACCTTGAAACGGTTGCATTTGCTGCAAGCCAAGCAGGGCAAGGTTTTGCGCCCAGCACAGCGAAAACCTGGCTGATTTCTAACCAGCTCATTGGGTTTTCAACCCGAACTCAAGCCTATATCCTGTGTCCACTTCTTACCAAAACCACCACATAGGCGATTTTTGATGCAAACCAGGGCTTTCAGGTCCTGACCGGACGACTGGCATCAAGGTTGTAAGAAATACCCGTTTCGGCGGTTTTTTTGTGTCCTGGCGTGAACACGAGCAGGCAAAAAACCCTATAATCGCCGCCCACTTCAAGGACCTGAGACATGACCCATCGCGACATCGAAGCCGGCACGAGCACCTCGACCGAAGCTTGCCCGCGAAGTCAGCGTCTCAGCGCGCTCCAACCGGATCGTTGATAGCCCACGCCAGGGCACCACGCTGAAAAAGCCTGGACCCGGCGACGCAACACGCACACCAAGCCAGCTTGCGCCACGCAACCTCGGCAATCAGATTTCTAAATTCATCAGCCGCTCACAGCGGCCTCGAGCAGGAGCCTCCCCCATGCTGAGCTGGGACGAATTCGACAAAGAAGACGCAGCCGAACCCGCCAAAGGCGCCAACGCCGGCCACGCCAGCGAAGCTGCGATGGACAAGCTCGACAGCGCCGGCGGCGCCGCCGCCCAAGAGGCCCGCGCCGCCAGCGCCAGCGACTCCGCTGCCGTAGCCCGCGCCAAAGCCGCGCTGAACAAACTCGACATCGCCGAAGGCCTGGCCGAGCTCGAAGGCTCCGCCGCCCGCGTCGCCGTCGACGAGAAGCGCATGATCAACTGCCGCGCCGACCTCAACCAACTCGTACCCTTCAAGTACGACTGGGCCTGGCAGAAGTACCTGGACGGTTGCGCAAACCACTGGATGCCGCAAGAAGTCAACATGAACGCCGACATCGCCCTCTGGAAAAACCCGGAAGGCCTGACCGACGACGAACGCCGCATCGTCATGCGCAACCTGGGCTTCTTCAGCACCGCCGACTCCCTGGTCGCCAACAACCTGGCCCTGGCCGTGTACCGCCTTATCACCAACCCGGAGTGCCGCCAGTACATCCTGCGCCAGGCCTTCGAAGAAGCGATCCACACCCACGCCTACCAGTACTGCATCGAATCCCTGGGCATGGACGAAGGCGAAATCTTCAACATGTACCACGAGATCCCATCGGTCGCTAAAAAAGCCGCCTGGGGCCTCAAGTACACCCGCGCCATCTCCGACCCGGAATTCAACACCGGCACCGTCGAAACCGACAAAGAACTGCTGCGCAACCTCATCGGCTACTACTGCGTACTCGAAGGCATCTTCTTCTACTGCGGCTTCACCCAGATCCTCTCCATGGGCCGCCGCAACAAGATGACCGGCGTCGCCGAGCAGTTCCAATACATCCTGCGCGACGAATCCATGCACCTGAACTTCGGCATCGACGTGATCAACCAGATCAAGATCGAGAACCCACACCTGTGGGACGCCGAACTCAAGGAAGAAGCTTCGCAGATGATTCTGCAAGGCACCCAGCTGGAAATCGAATACGCCCGCGACACCATGCCCCGCGGCGTGCTGGGCATGAACGCGGCGATGATGGAGGACTACCTCAAGTTCATCGCCAACCGTCGGTTGTCGCAGATTGGGTTGAAAGAGGAATACCCAGGGACCACAAACCCGTTCCCTTGGATGAGCGAGATCATGGACTTGAAGAAGGAGAAGAACTTCTTCGAGACGCGGGTTATTGAGTATCAGACGGGTGGGGCGCTGAGCTGGGATTGATGGTTGGTCATCGTAGGTTTTCACCTCCGGCTGAATTTTTTTCACCAACGCTGAACTAAGCTACATACCACAAGCAATGCTGATTGAGTGCACAGGGCCCGAATAAACTCACTGTGCGCTCAATCCCACCAATTTTTCTCATTCAGCCTCTAATGAATCCTAGCCATCGCCGCCCCTTTACCACACCTCCGACAAATACTGTAGCAAGCGAAAATTCTCTGGGAGAGTAAAATCCGTTTGGAAGCCGTGTGTCAACCACGGAGCGTTCGTGGTTCCGGATCTTCGTAACTGGCAAAACAGCGTATTAAAAGAATAATTCGATTCGATATCCTGCTCATCCACGTGCTAGCTCACCTCGACATCTCGGGGGGGACGCGCGGGCCGGCGTTGAGGAGCTATGAATTAATAGGTCAATTCCAGTCCTGCGCGGAGCACAATTCAATTTAAAAATCCAGGATAACTGCTGTCTAGCGCTCATACGAAGATGGGCCTACCCTTCCTTCGGAGCCAAGATAAGCACATTACCAACCCACTTCGGCATCTCAAAACTTTCCCATGCCTTGAGACCTTGCTTACTCACGCGCTCTACATCAGAGATACAGCGTTTTTATCTGCAAGAGACCTTGTAAATATATAGCAGCGAGCTCCAAGCTTGTTGTGCGCCCCCCTTGCGATGGCACTGAGAAAGCCAGACGATGCCGCACTAACTCGCTCCCAATGTTTCATCATGATTTGGCCCGCACGATAGTTGTAAAAAACTCCAATACCATACCTATCGAGAGCCCAGCGACTACCTTTACCAAACCAACCTACGGCTAAATGCCCAGGTTAAAGACCATTTGCGAACTACGCACTGCCAGCTTTTGACACCGCAAGAAAATCGTGATTGAATTTACGTACCGCTCACTAAGCGCTCTTTCATCATGGATGATATGAGGTCTTCATGGATTGTCATATTTCTAACCAACATAAATGAAATGCAAAATGCCGCCGGCAATTCTGGCTGCATTCTTACTAGCGGCACACTCAAACGGATATTTTAATTGGGGGTGTTCGAGCTTTTTTTGCGCGGAAGTCCCTAGATGTCCTTTGCAGTACCCTATTGAGTTAAATCTGAAGCACTGCCTCTGTGCTGTGCGGACAGATCTATGCAAAAGGGCTGCCCTGGATCCAGAGCGTAGTAAACCCAGACCTCACTTTTGACGAGAGTTCGACTATGACATCGCAAGACGAACTGACTAGACGCCGCAGTTGGGAACACCTTCTCCTCCGGGCAGCGAGCAACATCTCTCTGACACCCAGCCAATACATAACGATCGAAGATCGGTATTCACAGCTGCAAAAGATCCTCGATGTGTCCACAGACCCGCTGCTGTCCGGCGCTCATATTTTCCCGCAAGGCTCAATGCGTCTGAGAACTACGATCAACCCGATCAGTGGGGCCCCCAAGGATCTCGGGACCATCGATGCAGACGCCATTATTTGGTTGCCTCACGCCGGTACTGCCGATGCAATGACCGTGCTAAATGCCATCGAGCAGCGATTCCGTGAAGGCAGCCGTGTAAAATCGGATATCGTCAAACTCCGCCGCGGAATCCGGATAGAGTATGCAGACGAAGACCCTGGCTTCCATATCGATGTAACACCTGCTCGTAATGTATGGGGCAACAGCCATGTTGATGGCCTCGGCAAGCTGGAGGTACCCGATCGTGAGATCGGCTGGAAAGCCAGCAGCCCAATTTCCTACGCGGATTGGCTGAACGACGCGTCAAAACAAGAGATCTCACTAGAGCACTTCCAGAAGGCCATCGCCGCCAGCCGTAGCGGTGATGTCGTGATGGACTCCGCAACCCAGGAGCCTCTTCCAACCTATCAGGACTACGATTCACTGGACCCACTGCGCGCTACCGTGAAATTGTTAAAGCGCCACCGTGATGAATGGGCCATTGAGACCCGTAACGAAGGGCACCGTCCTATCTCAGCAGTAATTACTACGCTTGCGACCCATGCCTACCTCAAGGTGGTTGAGGAGTCACAATGGGCCCCGCTGAAGCCTATCGATGCGGTCCTCAAGATCGTCGAGAAGATGAGTGAATACGTGAGGTACGTTGGGGGGGAGTACCAAGTACTCAACCCGAAAGACGGCGGAGAAAACTTCTCTGAAAAATGGAACAGGCCTGATGAGGGTCACAAGTACCGTCAGGCATTCGCCAACTGGCATGCAAGTGCCGTGGTCTCCTTCCAGCTCGGACTGCAAAGCCATGACAGTGCGGATGCTTTCGCACGGGCTATGCAGGCCAGCTTTGGTATTGGCCAGAAGATCATCAACGACGTCAACCGAGAGATTCCAGGAAACTGGACGATGCCCGGCCGTAAAGCCGGTATGACGCGAAACGCCGTATCACTGGCCGCACTCTCCGGTAGCGCGAGCCATGCCTCCACTCAAAGCAATGTGAAACCAGTTGAACGCCTCGGTTGAAGCGACCTTTACTCCGTCCGTGGTGCGCGGTATCGCCGCGCTCCACGATTTTATTGGCGAAGAAGCCGTTACTTCGCTTCTTCAGTCAGTGCCGCCCGAAAAATTCGAAGTCGCGAGGTTCGTACTCCCGCTTCCGCGCGACTACACCGGGGTAGAGCGTGATCTGATTATCGCCTTCCCACGTGTCTTTCCTCGAGTTCCCCTTACGCTTCAAGTAGAGCCCTCGCCGTGGCTAATGTGGCCGCATGCGATGAAGTCGGGTCTATGCCTTCATGGGTTCCGTGAGAGACCCATCACTGGGACGCCTGAAACAGTGGTGAAAGACAGTCTTTCACGACTCCGCTCTATGCTAGAGCTCGTGATCGAGGGCTCAGACCCCAACGTGCGAAATGCGGAGTTTCGGGATGAGTTTTCCACATATTGGGCCCTACAGCTCAGCACGTCCCCGCAAGACTTGCTGTTGCTTGAGCGGCCTGCATCAGGCTCAGAGCTGTTTGCAATCAGCGACCCACGCCCTGATCGGCGCTCGCGCACTGCATGGCTCGCGCCGAAGCTGGAGTCACTCAGAACCCACTTACGCCGCGTGATCGGGTACAGCGGGAAAATCCGCTCACCTGCGGTACCTGGCTTCTATGTAAAGCTGCAGTCTCATCCTGATATACGAATTCCCGCTCCTGGAAAGCTTCTGGACTGGCTGACTCCGCATTTGGCCAACGATGACTGCGAAAAGTTTCTTACCTGGTTCTCTGGCAAAGGATCACTGGCAGATCGCTGGCTTGTTTTGGAACTCCCGGGCCTAACAGGCGCACCGGTGTTCTGCTTGGACATTCGCTCCTACAGCAAGCAGCCGGACCGCGGCCGGTGGTATGGCTTCCGCTCCGCCCGTCGTTGGTCAGGCAAAAATCAGCCCTCGCACACACCCACGCTGGTACGTAACGCTGTAATCAACATTCTCGACCGAACGGACATTCTCGCGCGCGATCTGAGCAAAACATCAGAGCATCTCGAAAAAGCTAGGGTCGTAATGGTCGGTACAGGCTCACTAGGAAGTGCTGTAGCGCTGCAACTCGCTCGATCAGGAATTGGCGAGATCATACTGATTGATCCTGAACGTCTTGAGTCAGCCAACCTTGGCCGCCACGCACTCGGCGCAGACGAGCTTGGTAGGTTGAAATCAGTAGCACTGGCGGAAAAACTGATGCTCGATTTGCCCACCGTTAGAGTGACGCCATACGTGGATTACGCGGAGCTATTGCTACTGCGTAAGCCACAACTTTTCGAAAACGCTGATTTAGTCATCGTCACCACCGCAGACTGGGCATCTGAGGTGGCACTATGGCAAATGAAGTCGGAAGATGCGCCATGGGCGCTCCTACAAGCTTGGAGTGAACCCCACTCCTTTGTTGGGCATGCCCTGCTGGCCCCAGGTGGGGCTTTTGATGCTCGCCTCCAGTTCGACGCGGCCGGCAACTTCAAGCACAAGCATACCGAGTGGCCAGATGGCGGCGGTGTTGTTCCGCTTCCGGCCTGCGGCCAGACCTTCATTCCAGGAGGTGCGTCGGGCATGAGCAACGTAGCGGGGATGGTGGCTCAAGTAGCATTGAGAACTTTGACCGGCCAACTGGACCAGAAAACATGGACGACCAGCATCTACCGTCCACAAGACATAGCTAACCACGGCGGTACTTATCTTGGACCACCTTTGGAGAACGGTATTCAGCACATTGTTCTGGAGCGTGCCTGGCCGGCCGATAGAGATCGGGCCGGATGAATAATATCGCCTGGAGCTGGGCGTGGCCGGGGATCGAATGCACGCTGTCCGTATCACGGCAGGTTGCCGAGGTATTTGACCACTACCGACAAAATGATTGGAAAACTGAGCGAGGTGGTCAGCTTTTTGTGGACCTGACTGATCCCTGCGGACTGGTCATGACACTGGCCACATGCCCCCATCGGAGGGATCGTGCTGGGCGGACGTGGCTCGAGCTCGATACCGAACGCTGCCGTCAGGAAATTGATGCCGCTAACGCCCAAGGCCTGAGGCTCGTGGGGTACTGGCATACCCACCCCCAAGCCATTCCGGCCATCTCGCCGACTGATGTGGCAAGCTTCTCTCGGTTTGCAGCCCGCTATGCACAGGAACTGCCCCATCCGATCGCAGTCATTGTCGGTCTGTCGAGAACGCTTAACGGCATTAAAGTTTGGCGCTTTCGGAATGGCTGTTACGAAGAAGGAAACCTGGCGCGTTGAATCACCCCAGGTGTACCCTGCGCTGCAGCATCAATTCGAAAAGCTCGGCCTGGTAGCGCGCATCATCCAACGCATTGTGGGTCGCAGTGCGCTTAGGATTCAGACTCGTGGCCATATGCGAAGACTTAGTCTCTCTCCAAGCGAGGTTAAAAGCCCCCATGTAGTAGGCTTTGATATCGAGTGCTGCGAATCCGAACGGATTTTGACCTAAATATTTGTGGAAATAATAATTCACAAACGACCAATCAAAGGGAGCATTAAGCCCCACAAAGACAGGTTTACCGGCACCTGCTCCCACCTGCCCCATCCAGACTGCAAGTTGCTGCATCGCCTCCGATGGCTCAAGCCCCGTTTGAGCCAGTAGCTCCAAATCAAAGCCTGTAACCTCCAGCGCCTCAGGATCATGCTTTGGGCTATCTGGTTTGAGCTCTATGTAAATGGCCTTATCGGGATCGCCCACAACACATGCGCCCACAGAAAGCATACTGAATTCGCCCGGTATCGGACCAGAAGCTTCAATATCAACCGAAACGTAAAACTCTTTACTCATGCGATCCGTCTCCTGCGGTGAACTGAGTGAGAAATGGCGAACGAAGGATTTACTATGCGAGCCAAGAGTCCACAGTTTGGGCACCGTACAGCGCTTTCCATTCCTTCAGGACCTTGTGTTTCCCGCCCTTGGTCTGAATAACCTCCCCATGTGCGGGTTCTTGAAAAACCTTCATCTGGCGCAGCTGGCGAGGGGCCTGGCTCAAGCGAGGCAGGAGTTCTACTCGGATGCCAGGATCCATGATTTCGATAATGTCACGCAGACCGACGCCATATTCGGCGAGTAAGGAGCGCAGTTTTTTTCTCGAACTCAATTTCTTTCTTCAAACCACTGTCATGTCTCAGGTTTTCCAGCTCTGCCAACTGAGCTGCAAGCTGTTGCTCAAGCGCACGAAAATCCGCAAGTCGCGACATGAAATCCGCCATTTAGAATGAGTTTCACATTCAAGCATCAGCCTGACTGAGAAGTCAACCTCGCACCGAATGCACCTGCAGGGGGAGTTACTCTGCTAGTACTTACGGATCTCTCAAAGCCAGATTCTTGCTACTATGGAACCCCTTTGGTTGAGTAATTAATACCGAGCTCTAGCCTAGCTATAGGCGTCCTGCGATCATTGCGATCGTAAGCACAGCTCCGCACTCCGAAAACTATCGTTAAGGGATTATCAAAATGTTACTAAAAGAAATACTGAGTTGGGGGCGGAAGCTGGTCGATTGGTATATCCGTCCGAAGAGCGCCGGCGTGTTCTTGGTCAGCTACGGCGCACTGGTTGTGCTCGCGACTCTGGCAGGGGGAATAGTTGTAGGCATTAACTACACCAACCATGACACTCACCTACAGGCCAGTCTCGACACCTCAGGAGGCACGCCGGGGTGGATGGCCGGAGCAGGCTTTCTGATAGGTGTACTGATGATCATCGCCGGCATTTGGATCAATGTCCACGAACGCAGGCAGTTCGCACGTCGGCGGGTCCTGATTCTGGAGCAGAAAGGGCTGCACGGCATCGACAGTCCTTTAGATGCGGTGGTACGGCAAACCGTCGGGGGTCACGTCGAAACCATTCTGGTAGACATTCGCGAGAAAATCCATGAAGGCCGCATCACCCAACCAGAAGTCGCTTTGCAGAAGGTAATGGACGGTCGAGGCGACCTGTTACGCCGTCTCGGGGGCCAAAACAGAAACGACATTGAAATAGTGTATGGCGGCCTGATGCCGGTCCCCTTTACGTTCGTCACGGGCTGCCTTGTGGACGATGAAGGAGGCGGTCTGAAGATCTTCGACTGGGACCGCTTGGGGCTAGGGGGCGGTGAGTGGCGCCAGATTCAGAACTCTCGCGATGATGGGGACAGACTGATCCCCGTATCGGCACCATCCGAAAACACTATCCAGATGGTGCTTGCCCTATCTATCTCTTACCCGGTCGATGAGGCCGGTATTTCCGGAACATTCCCGGGCATACCCCTGACGCACATGCGAATGACCGAGCTTTCCTCGAACGCACATTGGTCACTTGACAAGCAAAGCGCTCTGGCAGAGCAGTTCCTGCAGTTGCTCAAAAAACTGTCGGCTCAGCACGTGGAAACCATTCACTTGGTAATCGCTGCACCTAACAGCGTTGTCTTCAATCTGGGACGCATCTACGACAGAAAACTGCTGCCGGCGGCGATCATTTATCAGTACGAGCGATCTAGCACTCCAGCGTATCCATGGGGAGTGAGCATCCCATCGCACGGACAACAGCTGCCAGCAATTGTGCACACTGCATCAGCTAACCTCCCGTAGCGCTGACTGTAAGCAGGTACCTAATTGGAGGAGCATAAATCTTGCTCATCCTGTCTTCGGTACCCTCTGCAGCCGAGTTCCTAGACTGGGATTGGCGGGTAGCGTTTCTGCAGTCGTCGTGCTGATCAGCTAGCGATCCCTTTGCCGTACACGCTAAGCACCGGTGGCGGAGCCCCTTCTCCGTTGGTTCCAGCAGTTCACTTGGTCGGCGAACGTCGACAAAGTGAGTCTGGTTCCAAGCATGTGTGTTCAACGCCACGTCCGTTGCTCCCGCGTGTCACCCGAAGCCCCCGCCTCAGCCCTTCAACAGTTTCACATGCGTTGATCGCCAATGTCCTGCTTACTTTTACTAGAAAGAGGCCGCCATTAGGCGTCATTTTTATACCTGGAACTCAGGTGTCTTTGACCCATAGGTCGCGCAACATGCTTTTCAGTTCACCAAGGGACAAAAAACATATTGAGAGTTACCTGGCATCAGGGACGCTCACGGCTGTCTGGCGTCGAGTGACCACTGTTTTGCTGGATGTCCATGACTTAGTCTCGATGCCTCAAGCCAATCGAGGCGCGGCAGTTCCGGGACTCGACACTTCCCTGCCTATAAGGCCAACACGCACGTTCTTTCATGCTGCGCGATTGCCGAATGATTGTCAGATCCACTCCCTTTGGGGCCGCTTTCGCTGGGTAAGGATCAGGGCCAGTTCGAAAGGCAACGACGTTATCAGCACCTCTTGGAACGAAATTCTGATCGTTGAAGACGGTTTGCCGACCTGTATTGGCTGGCAAAGGTATTTCGGATGGTGCTCGAGGCACAGAGGACTCGGGGACTTGCCTCGAAGGCATTTCATTCGCTCGGCTCGTTTCCTCGACTCTAACGACTGGGCCGATTGACTGTTTGTGTGTTGAGTCGAGGCTGAGGGGTCGGCTGATCAGCAGAAACGCACTTATTGTGGCTATGCCTCCAATCGCCAGACAGGCAACTGTGTAGAGAACGCTATGTTTGCGACGTCTGCGAATGACTCGTTCCGGCGCGTCGCTAATGTCAGCTTTCATCCACTTTCCTGCTCGTCCTTGGGTAGGTAAGAATCTTCATGTCCTAATAGCTCAGCTTGATTGAAGCATATCAGGGGCATGCGGAGCGATCGCTTCTGGCAAAAGTTACCAATCGCGACCGGCCACTATCGACCTGCAGCTGCTCTCCACAAACTGGCGCATTGGCTACTCGGAAAAACTGTTGCTGTAACCTCCCTACCTCTTGATCAAACTGCATGCCCAAGGAGCGCTCGCGTACTCGGCATTTCACCCGCATGAGGTTTTTTTCTCACGCAATTGATTGACAACAGAGAACCCGCAGCGATGCCCCCGCGATCCGCACATGAGCCCTGCCAGCGGTTGCTGTCCTCCGGAATCAGGCAGGACGAGTCCTGCCCAATGAGGGATAACCCTTACGCAAGATAGGCCTGTAAGAACAGGCCACTAGTAGCCAATTGCCGATAACGAATCATACCTACCCACCGTAGCGACATCGGTTTGGATGGTATTCACATCTATACCGCCGACACTGCGGCAATCGCCTCAACCTCCACTAGCATGCCGTCCAGCGCCAACCGAGGCACTGCGATCAGTGTACCGGTGGGTAGGTGCGACCCCCAGGCCCGTTTTGCCTCGGCAGCCCATTCGGTGAGGCGCGACTCGGAGTGATCCACCACTAATATGGTGAGTTTATACACGTCATTGAGCGTAGCGCCGGCGGCCTCAAGGCCGATCTGTACGTTGGCGATAGTTTGCCGGACCTGCTCCACAAAGCTTGGCCCAAGATAGCCATTGCGGTCCTGTCCGCCCTGACCGGCGAGGTGTACGATCCGAGATTTTAGGGGCACCTGAGCGACGTGCGAATAGGCGTTGTCGGTCGGGTCGTAAAGGCCCGCAGGGTTGGACAGGGTGAACGCGGGCGAAAACATTTCGGAAGGCATAAAAGACTCTCCAATTGAATGAAGTCGTATCGTCAGACCTCAACATATATTGAGGTCAAGACCATCGCCGAAAATGTGCCTGCCGATTAATCACGTTCCAGCAGCCCAGCTCCCGGGCCGACCTGGCCGAACTTGTCGGCCGGGTTTCGCAGCGGACAGTCCACCAGTGAGAGACAACCGCAGCCGATGCAGCCATCCAGCTCGTCGCGAAGGCGCGTGAGCATGAGGATGCGTTCGTTGAAGTTGTCTCGCCAGCGCGACGAAATATTGCGCCATTGGCCGGTCGTCAGTTTGCTATCTGAAGGGTAAGCATCAAGCGCTTGCTTGATCTCTTTTAGTGAAAAGCCTGCGCGCTGCGCTACTTTAATGACGGCGACGTATCTGAGAACGTGGGCCGGAAACTGGCGCTGATTTCCGCTGGTGCGGACGCTGGCGATCAGGCCTTTCTTTTCATAAAAGTGCAGCGCTGAAACAGCCACCCCGGCACGCCGCGCTACCTCGCCGACCGTAAGCATTCTCAAGCTTTTCACCATGTTTCGCTCCAAACCAGATCCATCAGAATCGTGAGGTCTGCTAGCCTAACAGCCGCGCATTGCACTACGCGAGAGCACGCCTGGGCCGCCACGTGCATGGGTTGTTCTTGGCCCAAGTATCGGGATTCCAGATACGACTGGACCATGTCGCCGGGGACGTCAGCTATGGCCTTGAGTAGACACTGACGAAAGAGACAAAGGTGCTCTCGCCTGTTCGAATAAGGTCGCCAGCTACCGTAATGCCTGCATGAGTAGTGTCCGGATCGATGTCGCTCTTTGATAAATCAGATTTGCGCACCACGCTTGATGGCCGTGATCGGCAAGACCGGCCAGTTGAGAATGACTGCTTTCGACCCATTGCTGACGTTCAAAGCGCCATGCAGCAGGATCTACGCGAAAGGGTAGGAGTACATTGGACAGGTTTTGCACGTTCGCAGAAACATGCAATAGTGGCGTCCCCATTTTTTGCCGCCTCCAGACATGCAAACTGAAAACGATCCTTGGGCCCATCTCCGACTCTCTGATGAGGGACTCCATTCCAGTTCATTTTTGCGCCCAGACCTAATTCTGCACGTACACGATCTCTGGGCCAACGAGCGCCACGACTGGGAGGTCCACCGGTTCTTCTCACTTCCAGATTGCCAGAAGATCCAGCCATTCGTTTTCTTCGGCGTTGAGCATTGTATGGACTTTCTTCGGGACTGGTGTTTGAACGAAACCGACATTTCGGCACTTCGGGTCTTGCCGTCGCTGTCGGCACTCCCTCAGGCCTTCTGGGATTACCTCAAGGGGCTACCCTTTTTAAGGTGTAAAATCAGTGCGCTACCTGAGGGAACCCGTGTCGGTGATAAACCGATCAAAGTAAGCGAAGCGGTCCTGAGAGAGTCCGACTCAGGAACAGTGCCGTTTCCATTGATGCAAGTCACGGGTTCAGCTGCTCATGTTGCGTTGATCTCCGAGGCGATGGGAACCATCCTTGACTTCTGTTTGGCCTATTCAAAGATGCTCACTCTTCAGCACTTCAAAGGCGGCGTGCGTCAAATTGGGCGATCCGAACGGGAAAACCACCCGCTCTGGGCGATGTTCGCCACGCGTATGGAAATAGTGATGACCGAGCAAGAGGATCTTGATATGAAGAACCTCTGGCTTTGGTGCGATCCCGAACGTGATTCCGATGCAGTAGCCACCGCGACAGCTATGGGACGTCAGCTGCAGGCAAGAGGTGAATCTGTGATGTTGCTCATTCGAGGGGACATAAATTGAAACCGCCTTCATCCTTGTCGGACGTGCTCCGTCCGGAGAAATCTGCCGCGTTGATGCAGGCCATCGGCTACTCCAGCACCGACATTGAAGACCTACACGGCAGTGGGATGCTGGCTATGGACGTGGGCAAGCTTCCCCTTGAGGACAGGTTGGAATTGCTAGGTTCGGACCCGGAGAATCTACTTTCGCCGCATATGGACTTGAACCACTTCAAGCCACTCAAAGCGTCAGGGGACGTTGTTCTGGTTGACTACTACACCGGTGCTAGGCTGAAACCAATGAAGTTGGGTCCGCTCGCCATATTTGGCCAGAGAGGCCTCGAACCGCGTCCAGGACCTATATGGTCTGAATCTGAGCAACTGCAAACTCTTCGAAGTCGCTTCAACCGCATCCCTGTGCGTGCCGTCACGTCACGACAGCACCTCGATCAAGAACTTGAATTGTTTCGGAAAATTAACACCCCGCGCAGCTCTATCTTCTTTCGCGGACAAACGAATCAGTACTTTGTGAATAGACGACCGCGGGTGAAGGAGTTCCTGTACGGCAGCTGTTCTGCCCAGGAACCCAGTCTGCCCTCGACTGCCTACAGAAGGCAATTCAACTATCTAGCGGCAGAGCGCCACTGGAAGGCTATTGTGGCGGACATCGACTATCGGCTATCCGGCTTCGCTGACAATCGTTGGTGGGTTGAGGACGACATTGAACACGTCTATCTAACCTCCGATGGGCACATTGCAAGATGGCACCGCCTTAGTACGATGTCGATCTCACAGCACTATGGCTTACCTACCTTCGGCCTCGACGTCACCACATCGCTGGACACGGCCTGGTGGTTCGCGACGCACAAATTTCACGAGCGCGATGACACCGCTTGGTATACAAGTCACAAATGGCATGAGCAGCCATCTGAAAACTGGCCGGTGATTTACGTCTTCAGATCTAGCGATTGGGACCCCATCCATGATCTCGAACTTGCAGCTGAGCGGCCGCGCCGACAGGCCGCTGTGCTGGCACATGGGAGCTGGGGTGTCCATGGTAATATCGTTGCAGACGATCTCATCGCAGTTTTCGTTCTTGCACCAAGCTTTGGCGTAGCGCCAGCAGAGACAAGAGATATTTTTCCCTCAGACGATCCGTTCTATCGCGAGCTTTTGTCTCTCAAGGCAAGTATCGGGGATAAGCATCCTCTCTATAGCGGAGCAGGACTCAAGCACGTCTTCGAGATAGTTGAACCTCCCTCCTGAGCCAGCTCTAGCGGGCCGTTTTATTGAGTAGGTCCGCACTTTCGATCGATGAGTGCGGTAACCCACTCCACCCTAGTTGTGATTTGTAGGGCCCGTCATGTCTGACTGCTTCTGGCCTAAAGCTGCCGATTGCGAATCGGTAGTAATCGGCAACTCGATATGTCTACATAATCCTGGGTGTCAGACAGCTAGGCTTTAGTTTAATACAGGCATCTAGAAACAAGCCGCCCAACGGAGAGATTTTAACACCACCGCGAATTATTCTAGCTTCATATTGGGCTGTTTCTGAAATGCCAAGAAGTATTTTTTGGGTTTCTTTGCCACTTTCCAACCTGCTATATCCATCAGAGTCGTGTAGACCATATACAGGCAGAATCTCTACAAGCCCCAGACGTCGCAAATTGTCTATGTAGTAGGGGCTCATGCTAGGTAGTTCGCACTGCGCATCTTCACCAAGGAAATTTATTAGTAATGCCTGGTCGTATCCCGCATTGCTTTCTTTGACTTCTGCCCGAACAGTTATTATTGGAAAAGCATTTCTATCTAAAAACAATTTCATTATTTTCGCTTCGTCAACCGTCATCTGGCGAATTATCTCAACGAATGCAGGATGAGAAGATTCCGCTGTTGCTTTATCCATGGCTGTGGCTAAAAGATTGGCATATAAATCACTAAGTGCCTCTTCATGACCAATGTATCGAAGGGCATCCAATGCGGGCCCTGCCACATTAAGCTTAGGCGGCATTATTTTTTCAACTGGTGTACCCTTAAGCTTTTCCGCTACTTTTGTCGTCACAAATTCACTGAATTTATCATAACCCCAAACTAAACTGCTAAGAGGTGCTAATGCGATATTCACTGTCTTAGCTACAATGTGTAAACCTTTCCCGATCTCTCGAGCCGAGGGCTGCAGCAAGTCTTGATAAATAGGATTTCTTTGATTAGGCCTGTGACTGCATCAATTGTGCTTTTGATATTTCCTGAATCAGACATATATTTCTCCTAATGCCCATATGACTAACGATTATGCCATGCGATGAGAGGGGACAGATTTATTTTTATCTAGAAGCCAGCCAAGCTCCAAGTTCCGCCTTAAACGCCAAAACTATGCTCTATCTATGGCCGCAATCAGCTCCAGCAGGCGCAGATGCGCCACTCAAAAACACCGGGGCAGCAAGTTTCAGAAAAGTCCTACGCACCTCTCCATTGCCTCATTCCACCAGCCACCCTACCCTGCCATCGCGCCTAAGAAACGCAATCACACAGCGGTCTACCGCCCCCGACAGATGCGGCTTCTGGAGCCTACGGTTACACTTCGCCTCCAGAAAATCTCTGTTATGTCGGGAGTGGGCTAACACAAGACCTGAAAGGGGAATATGTCCGGGCCTCTGTGTGGGGTTTCTTAGCTCCCGACACCCAGCCCTAAGAAGCTGCAATCACGCAGAGGTAAAGGAAATGCCTATTCATTACACCCCCACTCTTTTCACCCGCCACAACCGCCCCCTCCACACCCTATGGCTCGAATCCCAAGCCTGGTTCCACGCCCCCGATCTCAGTCGTCTCAGGGTCGCTTCCTCGACGCTCACGCCGTACGCAAACTCGACCCCGACCAATACCACACCCTTTCGCTCCTGCAATACGGTAAACACCTCGAAACCTTGATGATCAGCGAATCCGGTGCTTACGCTCTGCTCGCCCAGCATTGCATCCCGGAAAACCGAAGCCTCTGGCGCTGGCTCACCCATGAGGTGATAGCGGCGACTCGTGATGCGGTGCTGCCAGTGAGTGATTCGGTGCCGAGTTTGAGCGTAATGCAGTGGTCGGGGTTGCGGCTGAGTGTGTTGCATTGGCAGAGCGATAGTTGGATGCGGATGCGGGATTTGCCGGTGGTGTTGGAGAGTGATGAGATTGATGGGGGCAGAGCTAAGCCGCCCGTACAGGCTGGTTGGCGAAAGGCTTCAGCGTGGCTGTTCATGTGAAGCCCGCAGGCGTGCCCGCAGCGGTTATCCAACTCTGCCCTGCGACGGAGCCCTCGCATGGCGCTATGGTCATGTCGCTGCAATCGGTTTTCAGCGACACGTTCCGGGCACATGTCGCCGCCAGCAACATGACCTCATAACGTGTCGCTGAAACGCAAAAATAACGACATGACATGGGCGCATCGCCTCGGAAATGGCACCCATTCATGCGTACCACCCAGCGTCATGCAGCCTTGTGTGTTAGCTGTCGAGTTCGGTGCTGCGAGCTTGAGTTTGTTGTTGTTCCAAGGTGGTTAGCCGTTCGGTGAGGGCGCTGTGAACACGGTCGTAGGCGTCGCTGCCGAGCAACAGGCGTTTAGGCGCTGGGGTTGAGGCGGCTACGAGGATCATCTCGCGCGCCATTTTCTCGGGGTCGCCTTTCAGCGCAAAAGCACCACTGGCTACCGCTCGGCGGACGTCCCCGGCTGGAGTCTGCTCATAAACGGCCATCGGCGATGGGCTGACCAGTGCAGCGCCGAAGTTGGTGCGGGTCGGGCCTGGCTCGACCAGAGTGAGCTGGATACCGAATGGCGCGACTTCCTGGGCGACGGCTTCGACGAAGCCTTCGATGCCCCATTTGCTCGCGTGGTACAGGCTGAAGTTCGGATACGCCAACTGCCCGCCCTCGGATGACACTTGCAGGATCCGTCCACCGCCCTGCTCCCGCAGGTGTGGCAGGCAGGCGCGGATCAGTTGGATGGAGCCGATCAGGTTGGTTTGCAGTTGCTGTTCGATCTGTTCGTCGCTGACTTCTTCGGCGGCGCCGAACAGGGCGTAGCCAGCGCTGCTGACTACTACGTCGATATGGCCGAGGTCGTTGAACGCTTGCTGGACTACATGGCGAATGGCGGCAGGGTCGTTAACGTCCAGTGCCCCCAGCCATAGTTGCTCGCCGTATTGAGCTTGCAGTTCGCTCAACACTTCGGTGCGGCGCAAGGTGGCCGCCACTCGATCACCGCGTGCGAGCAACTGCTCGACCAGCGCGCGGCCTATGCCTGATGAACTGCCGGTTATCAGCCATGTGGTGCTCATGTTCGTGCCCTCTCGTGTTGGCTATCAGAACGTCCACCCTAGCCTTCGCGCACTGCTGTTACTATCCGGTAAATCCCGGACGCACTGGTGAAATATCCCCATGAATAAACCGTCACCGTCTCTGGCCGAGCTCAACGCTTTGGCGTTGATCGTGTCCCATCGCAGCTTTCGCAAGGCGGCGAGTGAGTTGGGGCTGTCGGCGTCGACCTTGAGCCACATGATGCGCACGCTGGAGGGGAATCTGGGCGTACGGCTGCTTAACCGCACCACGCGCAGTGTCGCGCCTACGGCGGTGGGTGAGCGGCTGGTGGCACGTATCACGCCGTTGATGCGCGGCTTCGCGCTGGCGCTGGAGGAGCTCAACGAGTTCCGTGATTCGCCCAGTGGTGTGCTGTTTATCAGTGCTAGCGCGCCGGCGGCCAGGGTGCTGATGGAGCGCGTGGTGCCAGCGTTTCTGGAGCGTTACCCGAACATGGCGATCGATCTGAGGACCGATGGCCGGCTGATCGATATCGTCGCCGAGGGTTTCGATGCCGGCATTCGCCTTGGCGAGTCGGTGCCGCAGGACATGATTGCGGTGCGGCTGGCGCCGGATACCTGTTTCATGACCGTAGCATCGCCGGGCTATCTGGCTCGGCACACAGCGCCGGTCACGCCGGATGATCTGCGCGAGCATCAGTGCATCTGCATTCGTATGCCCAGCGGCACGCCATATCGCTGGGAGTTCGAGCAGCATGGGCAGCCGATGACTCTGGAGGTGTCGGGCAATCTTACGTTGGATAATTTGGAGATCATGGCGGACGCAGCAGCACGCGGGCTGGGGATTGCGTATTTGCCCGAGCATACGGCGGGGCGGTATCTGCGGGATGGGCAGCTGGTGCAGGTGCTGGAGGATTGGAGCCCACGGGTGCCGGGGTTGTTTTTGTATTACCCAGGGCATCGACATGTGCCGGGTGGGCTGCGGGCATTGATTGAGGTGGTGCATGAGTTTGCTTGAGAGGCAGTACGCTGGGCTAATGACATACCCAACTTACTCCAGCGCTACAGCTCAGCGTATTGGCGCCGAACTAAACCGCCCATCCCCCAACGATCGCGCGTCATTCCCTCTATCATCCCGCGCATCCAAATCCGCGCCCTTCGCTGCCAACGCCTCGAGAATATCCTTGCGCTGAAACAGCGCCGCATACATCGCCGCCGTCTGCCCTGAGTTATTACGCTCATCCGGCGCACAGTCTGCGCCGAGTAGCCGATGGGCGATACTGACTTCGCCTTTGAAGATCGCCCCCATCAACGCAGTGTTGCCGCGCTTGTCCTGGCTACACGGGTTGGCGCCCGCTGCGAGCAACTGTTCCACGGCATCTTTATGGCCGTGATAAGCCGCCAGAATCAATGCGGTGTAGCCGCTTTCATCGCGGGTGTCCAGATCATAATGAGCGTCGATGAACGCGCCCAAACGGTCGGTACTGCCCGTGCGTGCGGCGTCGAAGTACAGTTCTCGAAGTTGCTGCCGGGTATCGGCAGGCGGTGTGTCATCGGCCAAGGCGACCGTTGCAACCATCATCGCCGAGCAGATCCAGGGAATGAAATAGCGCATTAGGTTTTGCTCCTGAAGATCACCGACCGTTGTTGCACGGCCGGTGATCGGATGCATCAGTCCTGCAGCTTGGCGGCCAACTGCTTGACCTTCTCCAAGTCGCCGTTGGCAACTTTGGTTACGCCTGTGCCATAGGCCGGATCGGCCTTGTACAGATACGACAGCATGATGTTCTTGCTCTCGGTATCGGTGTCAGCCAGAGAACCGCCGAAGCTGTTGATCAGGTCCTGCTGCTCCTTGGGCGAATAGGAACGGTACAAGTCGCCCGCTTGCTTGAAATTCTGCTCGCGCTGAATCTTCGCCTGTTGGGTAGTACCGCTCAAAGCCGTTTGGCTATAACGCGCACTGTCGTCACTTGGGCGCGGCGCAAGGCGGCTCGGCTCGTAGTTCACCCCACCGGTGGTATGACCGCTGTTCAAGGCGCCATCCTGGTTACCGTTGTTGACGGCCACGCGAGGACGGTTGATCGGCAGGCTCATGCCGTTGGCGCCCAGGCGGTACATCTGGGTATCGGCGTACGAGAACACACGGCCTTGCAGCAGACGGTCTTCCGACGGTTCGATACCCGGCACCACGTTGGACGGTGCCATGGCAACCTGCTCGGTTTCCTGGAAGAAGTTGTCGACGTTCTTGTTCAGCACCATCTGCCCGATCTTCTGCTCCGGCACATCTGGCCAGATCTTGGTCGCGTCTAGCGGGTCGAAGGCGAACTTGGCCAGGTCTTCAGGCTTGAGTACCTGAATGTACAAGTCCCACTTAGGGAAATCGCCCTTGTTGATTGCGGTGACCAGGTCATGAGTCATGTGCGCGTAGTCTTTGCCCTGGGTTTGCACGACCTGTTCCGGGTCCAGATTCTTCAGACCTTGCAGGCTCTTCCAGTGAAACTTCACGTAGTGCACTTCGCCCGTGTCGTTGACGAACTTGTAGGCGTGCACGCCATTGCCGTCCATGAAGCGATAACCCGCAGGCGTGCCCTCATTGGAATACAGCAGAGTGAGGGTACGCGTCGCTTCCGGCACGTGGGAGAAGAAATCGAAACGACGGGAGTCGTCGTCGACGTTGGTGCGCGGATCGGGTTTGAACGCGTGCACCATGTCGGGAAACTTGATCGCGTCACGAATGAAGAAGGTCGGGAAGTTATTGCCGACCAGATCCCAGTTGCCGTCCGCCGTATAGAACTTGGTCGCGAAACCACGTGGGTCGCGTAGCGTTTCCGGCGAGTGGTTGCCGTGGACGACCGACGAGAAGCGCACGAACACCGGTGTGTGGGTTCCTGGCGTGAACACCTTGGCCTTGGTCAACTCACTGATGTTGCTGGACGCGACGAACTCGCCATGTACGCCGGTGCCACGGGCATGCACTACGCGCTCCGGAATGCGTTCGCGGTCGAAGCGCTGCAGTTTTTGTAACAGCTGAACGTCTTGAAGCAGCGCCGGCCCGTTGGGTCCGGCCGTCTGTGAATTCTGATTATCACCAACGGCGGCACCGTTGTCGCGGGTCAAGGTGTCGGCAAAAGCGGATGACGAAAATATGCCGATGGCCAACGCCGTGACCGCATACCCTGATAAGGTTCTGATTTTCATAGTGAATCCCTCACGCTTCTTATGTTATGAAGAAACCTCGAGGGTAACGGCAGCCACCAGCGCGGCTAAATTGGAAGAGCCTATTGGCCCGATAGGTAAAGATGCCTGCCGGTGTTATCGGACGGACCCGTACCCCTGATTCGGTATCGCCTACGCCCGCAACCCATCCTCCGGCACGAATATCCACCCCTCCACCGGATCGATATCCGCCATCGGTTGAGCCAGCCACTGCGGCCTGTGCTCGAACGCCCACGCCAGCAGCGCGCAGGTCAGCGCATCCTGTGCATCGACATGTTCGAACCCCGGCACGAAACTTCGCGGCACACTCGCCTTCTCGACATGGAAAGGCACTCGCAAGGCCTCGATACACGCCGAGCGTTTGCATGCCGAGGGATAGGCTTCGATCGCTCGCAGCATCTGCCCGTCCGTCCATACGCCACAGGCTTCACGAATGGGTGCGAATCGCCCCAGCACATGCATGCCCTTGGTCGCCTGGCTTCCGATCATGTCCTTGATCGGCGACAGCGGATAAAGCCCGCGTTCGAACAGGAAATGCTCGGTGCGGCGGTGCAGGTAGGGATTGCTGGATGATTCGCCAACGGTGGGCACGGCGATGCCGCGGGTAATGAGGTCTATGAAAGGCCTGGAGAAGCCGAGCGGAGTGTCGATACCCATGAGCACGCGTGGCGCCTGGTGAAGTGCCGGGTCTATTTCACACAGTCTCAACAGCCCATCAACGAATTGCTCGGTCGAACTTGCTTGGTTGATCGTCCGCCGCAGATTACCCCGCCACGGCTTGCCCACGAGTCGGCGCTCAGCGTCCAACACGACCAAGGCATCGCGGCTCGCCGGGTTTCGATCGCAATTCCACCCGCCTACGTCCCAGCCTACGAACAGTGTGGTGGGGTTTGGGTAAGTCATGGTGAACACTCACGTAAGTAGATTCGAATTGCTATCGGGCATACGCGTAGCACGGCGCTTCGCAGCACGTTCCTCATACGGAACATGAGACGCAACGTTAAGGCAGTTTCCTCAACCCTCCACCCGCGCCAACGCCTGTGCCCGGCAGGTTTCCAGGATCTCGTCAGCCAGCGCGGAGTCATCCGGACAGGCTCTGGAAAGCATCAATGCGCCGACCAGATGCGCCAGTGCGTTGATTCGTTCGGCCCGCGCGCTCTGCTGCGTGAGCTTGTCTGCATCGGGGTCAACGGGCGTCGCTTTGGCCAACAGCCGTTCCATTCCCTGCGCGAATACCGCTTTGATCTCTTCGGGCTGCCGTGCGGCATCGGCCGACAATGCGGCAAGGGTGCAGCCATCACCGGGTGCGTCGCGGTGCTCGCGCGACAGGTAGCGCTCGATCAGCGTTGCACGTTCCGCCTCACCGGTACTGGCTTCCATCTGCGCGAAACCACACGCCGCCGCCTCGCTCATGAGGTCTGCCTTGGAGCGAAAATGCTTGTAGAAACCACCGTGGGTAAAGCCAGCGGCTGCCATCAGATCAGCCACGCTCACGCCGTCGTAACCCCGTTCCTGAAACAAGGTGGAGGCGGTTTCAACGATGTGCGCACGGTTGGCCTGCGCCTGTGCCTTGGAGACTTTCATGCCAGTGCCTGTGAAATAGAACCAGGGACAAGCATACATTGATGTTGATCAACATCAAAACGCTTGACCGTTTAGATTTCGATCATCATCATAAAACCGCCACTGCCCATCCTTGCCGCGCGTCTCTCCCAGGAATGAATCCCCATGAGTAATCTCCCTACAGTACTGATCACCGGCGCCTCCAGCGGCATCGGCGCTACCTACGCACGACGCTTCGCCAGTCGTGGCCACGCGCTGGTACTGGTAGCGCGCAATCGCGAACGCCTGGACGTCCTGGCTGCACAGTTACGCGAAGAAAGCGGTGTGAACGTCGATGTCATCCAGGCTGACCTCACCCGCACTGAAGACCTTGCGCAAGTAGAACGACGCTTAACCGAAGATGCCAGCATCGGCGTCTTGATCAACAATGCCGGCGTAGGCCAGTCAGGCGGCTTTTTGCAACAGCGCATCACTGCTCTCGACAGCCTGCTGGCACTGAACGTCACCGCAGTGACCCGCTTGGCGGCAGCCATCGCTCCGCGCCTGATTCAAGCGGGCGCTGGCAGCATCGTCAACATCGGCTCGGTCGTAGGGCTCGCCCCGGAAATGCAAATGACCGTCTACGGCGCCACCAAAGCCTTCGTATTGTTCCTCTCCCAGGGCCTGCAGGCAGAACTGGGCCCCAAGGGCGTCTACGTGCAAGCCGTGCTGCCCGCAACCACCCGCACCGAGATCTGGCAGCACTCCGGAATCGATATTGCAACCTTGCCGGAAATCATGGAGGTGGATGATCTGGTAAACGCCGCCTTGGTGGGCTACGACCGTCGCGAGCTTGTGACCATCCCACCGCTGCACGTGGCCGAGCGTTGGGAGGCGTTGGAAGGTACTCGTCGCCTTCTGCTTTCGGATCTACGCCAGGCAAGTCCAGCCGAGCGCTACCTGGCTTCTGCCCCTGTCGGGCAATAACCCATGAAAGCCTTTGTCATCGATCGTTACGGCAAACGTGTCATCGGCCGGATAGCTGACATGCCAGAGCCCACCTTGGCGGCCGACGATGTCCTGGTGCAGGTACACGCGGCGAGCGTCAATGCGCTGGACGTCAAGATTCGCAACGGCGAGTTCAGGCTCATCCTGCCCTACACCCTGCCGCTGATACTGGGCAATGATGTGGCAGGCACGGTGCTCGAAGTGGGTAAGAACGTCACCCGCTTCAAACCGGGCGACGATGTGTTCGCCCGGGTCCATCAAACGCGTATCGGCACGTTCGCCGAACGCATTGCCATCAATCAAACCTGTGTGGCCAACAAACCCGTCAACCTGACCATGGTCCAGGCGGCCTCGCTGCCCCTGGTGGCATTGACTGCATGGCAAGTACTGGTTGAAACCGCAAAAGTCACACACGGCCAGAAGGTTCTGATTCACGCAGGATCCGGCGGTGTGGGCACGGTGGCGATACAGCTCGCCAAACACCTGGGTGCCTATGTCGCCGCTACCACCAGTACGGCCAATCTCGAGTGGGTGAAGGCCCTCGGCGCTGACCAGGTGATCGACTACACGACTCAGCACTTCGTCGAGCAGTTGCACGATTACGACATTGTGCTCAATAGCTTGGGACCAGACGTATTGGGCAAGTCAGTGGAGGTCTTGAAGCGTGGCGGCCGACTGATCTCGATCTCAGGCCCACCGACCGTGGAATTCGCTACCAGGCAGGGACTCGGCTGGACCTTGACGCAAGTCCTGCGCGTGTTGAGTTCGCGCATTCGCAGCCAGGTGAGGCAGCGGGGCATGTCCTATGATTTCGTGTTCATGCGTGCGGACGGAGGTCAGCTCGGGGAGATA
The DNA here is from genome assembly GCF_014842725.1 of Pseudomonas sp. CFBP 13602. Taxonomy (NCBI): domain Bacteria; kingdom Pseudomonadati; phylum Pseudomonadota; class Gammaproteobacteria; order Pseudomonadales; family Pseudomonadaceae; genus Pseudomonas; species Pseudomonas sp. CFBP 13602. The sequence continues at coordinate 705,365 of NZ_JACYVT010000002.1, forward strand.
GCTTCACTCATTGAAGCCGGTGTCATCACGCCCGTGGTCGAGAAGGTCTATCCCTTCGAGGCCACTGCAGATGCCCTCGCCCATGTTCAAAGCGGCCGCGCAAAGGGGAAAGTGGTAATCGAGCTACGGCGTTCCTAGCACCGTTTGGATCAAGTTGCGCATGGATGAAGTTTTTCACAGTCAACGATTTGCATATGGACCCATCAGGTACAACCGCTTAGGCTGACTCGTACCCATCCCGGTGCATTGGCCGGGCCGGGTTCGATGCTTCTCATCTCATTCAAAGGACTTGAAATCCGTGAAAGCGCTAATCGTCATCGATGTACAACAAGGCCTGTTCCAGGCAGACCCAGCTCCCGCCTTCGCCGCTGAAGTGATAGCGCGCATCAACACACTGACGGCATGTGCCAGAGCTGAAAACGTTCCGGTGATCTTCGTTCAGCACGAACTTACCCATGGCGAGTTTCTGGTGCGCGGCAGTGACAGCTGGAAAGTCGACCATCGGCTTGTGACAGCCGACACCGATCACTACGTCAACAAGACCACGCCCGACTCTTTCCTCAGGACCGATCTTCAGCCGCTATTGCAGCAAGCCGATATTTCTCACCTGGTAGTGTGCGGCTATGCGACCGAGTTCTGCGTGGACACGACGGTCCGTCGTGGCGCAGGCTTGGGTTACGAAATCACATTGGTGAGCGACGCTCATACCACCCAGCCCAAGGCGCATGCCGATGCGGCGCAGATCATCGCTCACCATACCGCCACGCTGCCGAGCATCAAAAGCTTCGGTGTACGCATCCAGGCGCAGGAAACCGCAGCGGTCGATTTCGCCAGCTGACTGTGGGCACGTCTGCTGCCTTGGGTAAATAACTCGATCGCAGCTCAGCGGGACGTCCGTGCATTCAATTCGAATGTGCGGATGCGCACAGCATCTGTACGAACCCTTCCCTGACCGGATGCCCATCAGTGCGCTTGTGGGTCAGCAGAAAGTTGTCCACGCTATCGAACTCGAGTGCGTCACAGACGGCCAGTCCTTCGAGGGCGCGGTGGTTGCAGTAGACGCCCCTGGGAACCACCGCCATGCCTATGCCTTGCGCGACGCACGTCAGAATGCCCCCCCAACTTCCACATATCACCCATTCCACCCCTTGCAATGACTCCTCGCACCAAGCCCGCGAAACAGCGTGAAACGGACAACCTTCAGGCCACGCCAGGACTTTTCTATTGTTCAGATTCAAGGGTCCGTGTTGCAACCACGTCTGCGGATAAACCAGCACCGGTCGATCACCGGGTAATCTGCGACTGATAAGTCTCGGGTTGGCCGTGTCCATCGCCACCACTGCTACATCCAGCTTCCCGTCCAGAACGTGTTCTACGAGTTCTGGCCAGGTATCGGTAACGATCTCCAGGATAACCTGCGGATAGTCCCGCTCGAATGCTGCAGCGATGGCCGCAAGCCGCGTACTGACGAAGGAATCTATACCCCCTATCTTCAAAGTCCCGCCAAATCTTTTACTGTCGTTGAAACAAGACTGTGCCTCGCCAAAAGCCTCCAATACTTTCTCTGCATGAATAAGCAGGTGTTTACCCGCAGCACTTAGTTCCACGCCCTTGTCGCCTCTATTCAACAGGCAACATCCAACTTCGGCTTCCAAAGCCTTCATGCGCGCAGTGACATTCGATGGTACGCAGTGTACGGACTTGGCGGCTTTGACGATGCTTCCCGCTTTGTAGATAGCGGTGAGCATGCGCAATTGCGAAATATCCATATACACCTCGAGTGAATCACTGATTCATTTTTTGTTGGTTGTGCGAGTCCCCTTGCCCGTGGATTCTACTGCCAATGCCAAGCTGATACCAAAAACCAAACGGCAACTTCGAAGCACTAGGTTACAAATAAGGAGCTGCGCATGTCAGGTTATTATGAAGAGATCACTAAACTTGCAACCTCCGTGCATCAGCATGGGGCCCTGAACAATGCATTCTATGAGCGCTGGATGGCAGCACCCCTGCCCTTTGACGAACTGGCCCTGTTTGCCAAGAATTATCTGGTAAGAACTTCGCAAACGCCGACGATGATCGCGTTGTCGCTGCTGCACACCGACAACCTGTGCGCACGCGTCGAAATCGCCAAGAACTTGTACTCAGAGTATGGCTACGGCCAGCCGCAGAAAGCCCACATCCATTTGCTGGAGAACTTTCTAACCGATCTACTCAGCCGAGTGGCCGTTGCCTACAAGCCAGTGACCAAGCTGAGTGATGAGTTGATCCTGCCCAGTACTCGTCAATTCATCGAAGAACAGCAAACCCTGTATACCCGTCACCCTGCTGAACGAGGCTGCCAGCGCATCCTGGGTACCCTGTTGGCACAGGAGTGGTTGGCGTTCTCCATGCTCACGCGTTTGTACGAAGGCGTGCGGCACTACCAGCACCTCTACGCTTCAAACGACGAGTTCCACGAACACTGCGAGTACTTTTACGTCCATATCGGTAATGCCGAAAAGGACCACAAGATCCAGGCCATTCACGCAGCCACACTCGAATGCCGCAACGACGATGAATTTGCTGCGTTAGCAGATGGCTTCTACGACTTCATGACCCTTACCGAGCAGTACTGGAATGGCATTGCCCATGCCATGGGGTATCGTCCCCGCTAAGGAGAGGCCTACCGACAGCCAGGCGTGAATACCACGCCGGAAAAGACAAAACCCCTACCTGCTTGCGCAGATAGGGGTTTCGGAATTGAATCTTGACGATGACCTACTCTCACATGGGGAAACCCCACACTACCATCGGCGATGCATCGTTTCACTGCTGAGTTCGGGATGGGATCAGGTGGTTCCAATGCTCTATGGTCGTCAAGAAATTCTGTAGCCAGGATGCCCTTGCGAGGCACTCCAGCGAATGGGTATGTGATAGTCGTGGGTTGTCTTGCTGCGAACTTTCGGTTCGTGTCATCTCCACAGTCACCGCAATCTGGTCGTTCGACACAAATTGCTTGGGTGTTATATGGTCAAGCCTCACGGGCAATTAGTATGGGTTAGCTCAACGCCTCACAGCGCTTA